>DATLRB010000019.1:0-110504 GCA_035534875.1 Saccharimonadales bacterium (SeqCode) | reverse complement strand
GCCGTTGGTGGGGAACACGTGCAGTCCGTTGGCTTTGAGCGCGGTCAGGCACCGCTCGCCAGCAGCCACACCGTTCGACTCGCCACCGAGCTGGTTCATCAAGCCTGCGATGAACGGGAACGTGGGGCCCGATTGCGAGGGGTCGTTCATTCCCACCTTGCCGGTGTACTTCGAGCCCAGCAGGTCCGCGTAGCCTGTCGGCACGGCGCTCACCGCTGCAGAGTTGTAGATGACCGAGGCCATGATCGTGGTGCTGACCGGCACGTACGAATGATCTGCCGGTACCAGCGACTGACCCGCGGCGTTCAGCTGAACTGCAGGCTCGTAGGAGAGCAGCTGGCCCTGCTGGTCGAGCGCGGCAAACGCGGTGTCGCCGTCGACCCACAGCACGTCCCAGCTCGGGTTGTTCTTTTCGGCCTGCACCTTGGCGAGCAGGGGCCCAGTGCTGTCGTCGTCGAGCTGCACCGGGATGCCCGTCGCCTTCGTGAAGGCTTTGGTCATCGTGCTGTCGTAGCCCTGTGCCGAGTACACGATCAAGGGTACGGGTGGCGATGGCAGCGGGAGCGGCGTCGACGCCGTCCCCGTGCCGCCCGCTGTGGTTGGAGCGGGAGTCGGCTGGTTGCCCGAAGTGACACATGGCCCAGAGGGCCCCGAGCTCGGCGACGTCGTGCCGCCGGTGGCAGCTGCAGCTCCACATCCTGCGAGTAGCGCTGCGGCAACCACCGGAACGCCAAGGCGTCGAACTGGCCGGCGCGGCATCCGTAACCTGGTACTCAAGTAGCGGACCTCCCCTAAACACATGTTGCAATCAATCGAGGGACCTTCTGGCAGACCCACTCGGAAGGTAAAGGCCGGCACGTGATGGTCGGGCTATGCGCAGGCTAACGACCAGTTAAGCCCCGATTCGTAGAGCACCGGCGGCCGTGACCCGCCGGCGGCCATGTGGCCCTCTGAAGTGACCACCGGAACGCCTCGCTTGGCTGATCGTCACCGCCACCGTCCCGGCCGGCGCTCTGGGGGTTGCGTTCGAGCACGAGTTCTGGGTGCTGTTCGCCAAGCCGCTCGCTGCCGCGCTCTTCCTCATGCTCAATTGCGGAATCCTCCTTCTCGGCGAGTGGTTTCACCGCCACCCCCGCCCGAGTCGGCTTCCAATGCCCAGTGGCAACGAAGGTCTCGCCGAGCGCTTGGAAGTTGAAGGTACGACCGCCCGTCCTGCGCCTGACTCGTCGAGCGGAGCGGACCATCGCCGGCCCAGCGACTGCGTGATGACCGCATCGTGCCGGTGGACGCCGCCGCCGAAAAGGACCTGTCGCATATTGGGCTGCCGACGGGTGGCATCGTCGGAGCCGCACAGGCACTCGCCCTGCTGGCCGGGATCAGTCGGGAGGGTGTCGCCATGGTCGGCGGCATGTTCCACGGGCTCAGCCGCGAGAACGCCTTGCGGTTCTCGTTCCTTCTCTCGACGCCGGTCATCTTTGCGGCCGGCGCCCTCAAGATCCCCGACCTCCTGGGGCCGCTGGGCAACGCCACCAGGGGCCAACTTGTCGCAGGAAGCGTCGCCGCCATGGCCACCTCCCTCTTTGCGGTGCTGTTCTTGTCGCTCTACTTCAAGACGAGGACGCTCTATCCAATCGCTTTCTACTCCATCCTCTTCGGTGCCGCCTCGGTGCTGCGATTCGGCGTCTTCGGACGGCAGGCTTCAGAGGCTCCCAAAGGTCACCGGATGTCAAACCCGTACGGAGGACACCCGATGCGATGGATCAGATCGACGACGAGCTGCTGGAGAAGCGCCGCGGCATCGGGATGTTCGTCGCCGCCGGCGCGCGCATGCGGCTGCTCGCCGAGCGCCGCAAGCAGTTCGCCGAACGCTATGTGGGGCCGCTGGTCGCTGAGGCCGGCCGACTCGGGATTGACGCCGATGAGCTGGTCGCGCTGATCCGTACATCCACCAACGCAGAGGAGGGAACCAGACCATGACCTCAGCGATCTCGGTGGCCGGACTGTCGCGCCGGTATCGCGGCCAGCTCGCCCTTGACAACGTCAGTTTCAACATCGATCCGGGATCGATCACTGGACTCCTCGGCCGCAACGGCGCGGGCAAAACCACGCTCCTACGCATCCTCGCGGGCGCGGAATTTCCTTCGGCGGGCAGCGTCACCATGCTCGGTGCCAGCCCGTTCAAGAGCGACGCGCTGCTGCACCGGATGGTGTTCGTCCGCGAGGACCAGCGCTACCCGAACTATGGGCTCCCGGGGGGCTTCAAGGTCTGGCACGCGCTGCGAGCGGCTTCTTGGTTCTACCCGGACTGGGACGCCGGGCTGGCCGAGTCGCTGGCCGCCGACTTTGCCCTGCCGCCCGGCCGGGCCGTCCAGCGCCTGTCCCGCGGTGCACGCTCCGCGCTGGGCATCGTGATCGGGCTGGCCGCCCGGGCCGAGGTGACGTTGTTCGACGAGCCGTACGCCGGACTGGACTCGGTGGCCCGGCAGCTGTTCTATGACCGGCTGCTCGCAGACTACGCCGAGCATCCGAGGACCGTGCTGCTGTCCACCCATCTGATCGACGAAGCCGCCGGGCTGATGGAACGGGTTGTGGTGATCGACTCCGGCCGGGTCGTGCTGGACGCCGCCGCCGACGAGATCCGCGGCGCTGCGACGAGCGTCAGTGGCCCCGCCGTTGCAGTGGCTGAGTTCACTGCCGGACGCACGGTGTGGAGCAGTCGGCGAATCGCCTCGCAGGAGTCGGCGGTGGTTGCCGGCCCGCTGGACCAGGCCGACCACGCTCGCGCCGCCGCGCTGCACCTCCACCTGGAACCGCTGTCCATGCAACAGGTCGTGGTCCAAGCCTCCACAAGGCTCCAAACACACGCGGTACAAGAGACGCGCGCATGACAACATGGTTCAAGGTCGCCCGGTTCCATCTGGTCGACCGCTTCAGCTTCACGGCGCTGCCCTGGGTCATCCTGGCGATCGATTTCACGATATCGCTGGCCATCGCCGATGCGTGGGGAGGAGGAGGCTCCGTGCAGATCCCAACCGGAGCGGTGTTAGCGATCTACGTGTTTTTCTTCGTCGTGGGCATTCTGAGCATCGGACGGTCGATGCCCTTCGCGTTTGCCCTCGGTGTCAGCCGGCGCTCCTACTACGCGGGGACCGTGCTGCTCGCGGTCAGCCTCGCCGCGGTCTACGGGCTGGCGCTCGCGGTGCTGCAGGTCGTCGAGCAGGCCAGCGGCGGCTGGGGCGTCGGCCTGCACTTCTTCCGGGTTGCCTACATCCTGCCCGGGCCGTGGTACCTCACCTGGATCACCTCGTTCGTCCTGCTCGCCCTGATGTTCGTCTGCGGTCTGTGGGTCGGGCTGATCTACCGGCGCTGGGGCATGCTCGGCCTGGTGGCGTTTACCGTCCTCCTGGTAGCCGGGATGGTCGTCGGCGTCGTCGCCATCACCCACGCACACGCCTGGCCGGCCATCGGTCAGTTCTTCACCACCCTCAGCGCGGCCGGGTTGACTGGCTTGCTCGCGGCACTCGCGGCGGCGCTGGTGGCCAGCGGTTACGCCACCATGCGCCACGTCACCGTCTGACCTGAACGGAACCCGAGCGAGACGAAACTCACGTGAGTATCGTCGCGCTCGTTGACGTGAGACCCTGGCCGGAGGAGGACGGAATCCGGCGGGGAAGCCCGCGAAAGTGTCACGCTGCTTGAGGCCTCGGAACGCGTTTCCTGTAGGGAGTCGCGCGTCGCCGCGCTCTCAACGCCTCGGCTGCCGAATGCAAACCGAGCCTCGCGAGACCAGATCGCGCAGCCGCATAAGGAAGAGCAAGCAGCGTCCCGCCACAAACCACCGAAGATGGTCGCTCCCTGACGATGGCGAGGCGTGAGGGCCCCCTGTCCCCCCTGGGGCGCCCGCCGCGCGTCTCTGTTGTGGGATGAACAGAGAAGGCCTCTCGCCCGTCGGCGGCTCCCCTCATGTGGGCCCGACGGGTCGGGCTTGGCGGCGGTCTCCATGAGAGACCTGACGCCGCTTTCGTCGGACGACTTTCTGACGGCCGGTCAAGCAGCCGTATGCATTGGCGTCTCGCGGTCCACGGTCCGGCGAGCCGTTGCTCACGGGCACCTGGTCGGTTGGCAGACGCCTGGCAAGCACCTCCGTGTTGGGCGGGCAACCTGCCTCGAGTTTGCGCGCTCCCTGGGGCGCATAGACCTCGTTGGGCGTCCGAATGGTGACCCGTCCTCGGCGACGGGCCCAAGCAGAGCCGTCAGCGCGTCTGGGGCGCTTCCACGCTGATATATCTCCTGGCGTGGTCAGAATCGCAGGGGGAACACCATCGCTCGAGATCGCCGACGGACCTCGTCCGTGTCGAAGCTCAGCCCCCTGGCAGAGCCGAACGGGGGCACTGCACGGGTCCCCTGTAGCGACCCTGTCGAGCGTGTCATTCTCGTGGACATGTCCCGAGCGTTGCCCCAGTCCCTTGGCGCTCGCTGCGACGAGGGCAGGGCGTTCGATCGTTTCTTCGCCGACACCTGCCAATTCGTGGTTGGCCTGGTCACGGTGACCACCGGCGACGTGGCGGCCGCAGAGGATGCGGTGCAAGAGGCATATATCCGGGCGCTCTCGCGGTGGGGATCACTCAGGTCCATGAACCGTCCCGATCTGTGGGTCGCGAAGGTCGCCACTCGTCTTGCCGTTTCCAGCTGGCGACGCCGACGCCGCGAGGATCAGTTGACCGTCGAGGTCCCGACCGACGTCGCCGATAGCGTCAATCGGATCTGGCTGAAATGGGGCCTTGAGGCGCTCAGCCCCAAACAACGCCTCGTACTGATTCTCCACCACATCCACGGACTGCCTATCGAGGAGGTCGCCGCGGCTGCGGGCTCTTCACCTGAGACGGTCCGGACGCATCTCAAGCGCGCGCGGCTGCGGCTGCGAACCCGACTGTCCGACGAGGAAAGCTATGAGTGACATCGAGCGCGATTTGGAAGAACTCGGCCGACATGTCTGGCCGTCCCCCGAACAGGTTCGCGGACGCGTGCGCTCGGGAGAACGTCGCCGCGGCCGGGGCAGGTGGCACCGCTTCGGCGGCTCGCTTGGGGCTTTGCTTGGAGCAGCCGCCGCCATCGTGGTGATCGGCGGTGTCTCCGCCGCGGGCATCCTGGCGCTGCAGCAGCACCGAGCCGGTGCGTCGTTAGGGGCGGATAAGAACGGCGCTTCAGGAACCGTCGTGCCGGCAGCGAACACCGGCGGCCACTCGGGGCTCGGCGGTATAGCGGCTGGATCGGGCCCGTCCGAGTCAGCTCGGCTCTCGCCGGCGCCACAGCTCTCGTCTTCCCCGAGCCCTAGCCTGAATCCTCCGCCGGTCGGCGGCACGCTCGTCGTCACGGCCAACAGCCGCGGAACGTACGAGGTGAAGATCGGCACGACGATCAGCGTGGATCTGACCGGTGGGACGTTCAGCGCGCCTTGGGGGATGCCTTCGAGCACCCCCGCCCAGATCGTTCGCTTCAAGCGCGGGTCGCGGTCCGATGGCGGTGGTGTCAGCGCGACGTTCGTGGCCGTGGGACCCGGGGACGCCACGATTCAGGCTGCACAGTCCCCGCACTGTCCACCACTCTGTGGCCCACCGTCATACCTCTGGGGCATCAAGATCATCGTCGTCGCCTGAACCCTCACAGAAGTATCTGCGGCGCTTTGCAGGGGCGATCCGGAGACTTGAATCAAGGCTTTCGGGAGCGGAGCACCGCAGGCGCATAAGGTGCGCCCACCAGAACGTCGACGCCGGAAGGCCCGGCGGCGGTTTCCCACGGTCACATGCGCGCTCAAATGACCTCGGATCGGCGTCGCGAATCGACCCAACCATTCGCTTGACAATGGACTGAGGGAGATGCTTGACAATCGGCTAGAGCGAGGACTACGGTGCGTTCGCTCATTTGAGCGCATTCGCCACGAACGGCAGGTTGCGAGGAGGGCTATCGATGAGGACGGGGAAACGGCCGAGGGGGGAGTCCTTCGAGAAGCCGGAGGCGCTGAGGCGCGGCCTCCGGCGCAGCAACCGGGCAACGCTCCTGGTCGCCTCCGCAGGCCTCGTGATGGGGTCGGTGGTGGCGGTTGCGGGTCCGACAGCGGCTGTCGCCGCCAAGGCCGCCGCGGTGCACACGACCACGCTGGGGGGAGCCGGCGCGTCGCACCTCCAGGTGAGTCAAATCCAGCTTCACGGGCACACCAGCAACGTCTTTTCGGCGGCGACGACCGCCTCGGTGAAGCCTGCCACGTCGCATCAGTCGCTTCCTCAACTCGGCGTCAGCCGAGGGGCGAAGAGCCACACGACGGCACCGATCCTCTCGTTTCCGACCGTGAGCTGCGCTCCCGCGAGAACGGGATGCGACGCCATCAGCACGAACAGCCGTGCGAAGACGAACCGCTACGGACTCGCGGCGACGGCCAATGGCGGGTTGTACGGTAGTGATGTCGAGCCCCCCGACCAGGGCCTCTGTGCGGGGAACGGCTATGTCATGGAGTCGACAAACATCGGGCAGATCCGCGTCTTCAACGCCAGCCTGCAACCTCTGACGGGAATCACGCCGCTCGCCACGGTCATGGGCCTCACGGGGCTGGGCTGGAGTAGTGGCGGAGACATCAACTGCGAGTACGACTCGGCCAATGGCGGACACTGGTTCATCACCGAGATCGTCTCGACAACCACGAGCCCCTTCACCGGTTGCTTCGCGGCAGTTGTGGATTCATGTCGCGAGGGCCTCGCCGTGAGCACGTCCAACAATCCGCTGGCGACCTCGTGGAATGTCTACTTCATCGATCCGAACCTCCTGAGCCCAACCGACACCGGTGCCGGATACCTGCTCAACGACTACGGGAAGATGGGCACCACGCGCGATGCGTTGATGTTCTTCTACGACGAGTTCAACCTGGCCGGCCCGTATCCAACGTGCCCGGCTTTTGATTGCGTCTCTTTCAATGGGGCTCAGGAGCTCGCGATCCAGAAGAGCGCCCTCGAGCTCGGGTACTCCTTCGTCAACCTCGTGCACGAGAACATGGGCACTGACCCATCCATCCAGCCACCCGACGGCAATTGCTTCAGTGGGGCGGGAGCCGGCGTCACCTGCTGGTATCAGGTCATCCCTGCCTCGGCGCCTGCCGGAGAGTACGACAACAATTCCGGCGGCACGGGGTTCATGGCTGCGACGCTGGACTTCGGTTCGTTCGCGTTCGGAAACGGAACGGGGGACAATCGAGCCGCCGTCTTTTACTGGACCGGCCTTTCCGCCCTGAACAGTTTGAACTGCTCGACGTGCTCCCTCATATCGTTCGGCGGCCAGCTCTTCACAGGGCTCGAGTCCTACACGGACAGCGGTGCAGGTTGCCCGGCGAGCGCCGGAAACCCGTGCGGCATGGCTGCTCAGCGGAATGGCATAGTCGATCTCGGCACGAACTGCGCGACCGCGGGGCTTTCGCTTTCACAGCCGTGCCCAGAAGAGGGCCTCGCGACCAATGGTGACGGCGTCACCCAGGTGTCGTACTCGGCGGGCCACCTCTGGTTCGCGGTCAGCACACTGATCGACCAGACGTTCGGCTCGAGCAACGAGGTGCACGTCGGCGCCGCGTACTGGGTCGTCGGAACCGGCTCATCTCACCTCACGCTGACGAGCCAGGGCTACGTGGCGGCCGCGCATGAGGATCTCGAGTTCCCGACAATGATCGGTGGCCCAAGTTCTGCCGGAACCGTGATGTCCTTCACGCTCTCCGGTGACGGCGGACCGACGGCCGCCGATCACGGTGGCTTCTTCCCGAGTAGCGCGTACGGCGTGGTGACACCAAAATCCGCCGGACTCGTCGGGAAAACCGTCAGGGTCGCAGCCCTCGGACAGGCGCCTCAGGACGGCTTCACCGAGTACCTCAGCCCCCTCCGACCGCGGTGGGGCGACTACGGGGCGGGAATATTCGTCCCGGGCAAGGGGTTCTACTTCGCCTCGGAGTACATCCAGTACCCCAACTGCAGCCCGTCGTCTTGGTTGGTCGATCCGTCGTGCGGTGGGACGAGAGACACGTACGCCAACTTCGGGACGTCGATCAACCTGGTCCCATAGTCCAACGCCAATTGCTCTGCCTCTGGGGCGGCGGCAACGCCGCCCCAGTCGGGCAGGGCGTCGACTTCGTCACGATCTTCTCGCGAATCGATAGTTGGCAGGCCGGATTCTCTTCACTCGTTCAGCCTGCCTCGAGTTCGCGGACTCGCTGGGGCGGACCGACCTCGTTGAGCAGTCAGACCGACAGGCTCGCTGAGCCAGGATCGGTGCGGGTTGCGAGGCGGATCCCCACATGCGCTGGATAACCCGAGGCGACCGATTCGTGGGCCTGTTCCGACATGCGAGGCCCAGTCCTGCGCGGGGTTGTACCAGCCTGACACCGCACTCGGAGTGGGACCACCGTCGCGAAGGCCAGCATCCGGGAATGATGCTCCTATGCCTTGTCAAGCACTGATGCGCGTCAACGCCGGGGTCGTCGCCAGGAGCGCGGGGAACACCTCGCGTGCTACGTAGCGTTTGAGACAACGCACGATGTCGCGCTTGGCCATTCCCTCAGCGGTGCGAGGGGAAACGTAGGTGGTGGTGCGCTGATCACGGGTGAGGCGCACCATGACGATGCGCCAGAGTGCGTTGTTGGCGTCCCAGGTCACGCTGCGCCGAAGCTCTGCCGGCAGAGCCAGGATCTTCGCGCTCATCGCGGTCCGGACTTGCGTCCGTTGATGTCGTTGGTTCGGCAAGCGTCAAGCATGAGGTCGACGTCATATGTCAAGCGTGAGGTGGACTTGCACACCTGAGCCCATACGAGGCTGGTGGGTAGCCCTGCCGCGTAGAATTTGCGCGCGATGAGTGCGCCCACGAGCACCGCCGTCAAGCGCATCCCGCTCGAGGTGCTCTTCGGCAACCCAGAGCGGGCGGCTGGCGCCATCTCGCCGGACGGCACCCGGCTTGCGCTTCTCGCGCCCGTCGACGGCCTCCTGAACATCTGGCTCGGCGCGTCTGACGGGCGCGACGCACAGCCCGTTGCACACGACACCGTGCGTGGCATCCAGAAGTTCTCCTGGGCGCACGACGGCCGCCACCTCCTCTACGTGCAGGACACCGGCGGCGACGAGAACTGGCGCCTGCACGCGCTGGACCTGCAAACACTCGAGGATCGCGATCTCACACCGTTCGAAGGCGTGCAAGCGCAGATACTCGGGCTTTCCAAGCGGCGCCCCTCGAGCGTGATGGTTGGGCTCAATCGCGACGACCCGCGCTACCACGACGTCTACGCCGCCGACCTCGAATCGGGCGAACTGACGCTCGTCATGCGCAATCCGGGGTTCAGCGCGCTCTTAGGCGCCTGGGTCATCGATGACGATCTGGCGGTGCGCACTGGTTTCCGTTCCCGCGATGACGGCGGCTTCGATCTGTGCGTGCCCGATGGCGAAGGCTGGCGCCTGCTGCTCACCATACCGATGGAGGATGGCCTCACATCGTGGCCGGTGCACACGACGGCAGATGGCAGCGCGCTGTACGTGATCACGTCGCGTGGCGCGCGCACCGCGCGCCTGTGCCGGCTCGACCTGAGCTCAGGTGCAACAACCGTCATCGACGAGAACCCGGCGTACGACGCAGAGAGCGCGGTGCTCAACCCCGACACGCGTGCCGTCGAGCTGGTGACTTACTTGCGCGACCGGCGCTCGTATGTCGTCAAAGATCGCAGCGTGCTGGCCGACATGGACGCGCTGCAGCAGCAGTGCCGCGGCGATCTGAGCGTCACCTCCCGTGACCACGCCGACCGGTTGTGGACCGTGGCGGAGGTCGTCGACGACGGTCCTGGCGTGACCTACCTCTACGACCGGTCCACGCGCACTGCGCGGCGGCTGTTCGAAGACCGCCCGGACCTCGCCGCCTACCGACTTGCTCCCATGGAGCCCTTCGACTTCACGGCTCGCGACGGGATCAAGGTCCACGGCTACTGCACGTTCCCGCTGGACGCCCAGCGCAGCAACCTGCCGGCGATCCTCTTCGTGCAAGGCGGCCCGTGGGCGCGCGACGTGTGGGGGTACAACCCGGTGGCGCAGTGGATGGCCAACCGCGGGTATATCTGCGTGCAGGTCAACTACCGGGGCTCGACCGGGTACGGCAAGGACTTCGTCAGCCTCGGCGACCGGCAGTGGGGCGCCTCCATGCACGACGACCTCATCGATGCCGTCGACCATCTCGTCGCGCCAGGTGTCGCCGACCCATCGCGCATCGCTATCTTCGGAGGCTCATACGGCGGCTACGCGGCACTCGTCGGCGCCACATTCACGCCCGACCGCTTCTGCTGCGCGGTCGACCTCTGCGGCCCATCCAACCTGAAGACGCTTATCGAGTCAGTGCCGCCGTACTGGGCCGGCGTGCTGCAGCAGTTCTACCGCCGCGTCGGCAACCCCGCGGTCGATGCAGAATTCATGTGGTCGCGCTCACCGCTTTCGCGCGTCGACCACATGCGCATCCCTCTGTTGGTCGCTCAGGGCGCCAACGACCCGCGCGTCAAGCAGCAGGAGTCGGAACAGATCGTCGCCGCTCTGCGGGCGAAGGGCTTAGCCTACGAGTACCTACTGTATCCGGACGAGGGCCACGGCTTGGTGATTCCCGCCAACCGTCTGGCGTTCTGGGCCGCGGCCGAGCGCTTTCTCGAAACCCACCTGCTCGCGGGTGGCTCATCACTGCCCTTGACAGCTGGCTGACCCAACCCGGCGCTCATGGCAGACCACCCGAAGATTGGCTGCTCCCGGCGAGCGACCGATAGGGGGACAGCGTTGCTACGCGAGTTCCGTCCGCATCCAGACGGGATCGCTGCGCGCTGCTGCAGCAGACTCCAGCCTGTTCCAGCGGTTTCCAACTTGCGGGGTGCCGCACGCTTTCCGACCATTTCTCGACGAAAGCCCTCTAGCTGAATTCAGCCCGGCGGCCAGAAATAGCACTGGTCTGGGGGGACCATGGGTGGCAGGTTCGAGCCGCGGGACACGACGGTCCGTGGTGAAAAGCAGGGCAGCAGCCCAGAGTCCAGCAGCGCCTGCGAGACTGAAGCTCGCGACCCGCAGAATGCGTGATCCAGCGCGAGGCCATCGGATGAATCGCACCACGAGCGTCAGTCCGCCCGAACCTAATCGCTCGGACTCGTACCGGGCAGGCGTCGTTGCTGCACTCGGTCAATGACCTCACAGATGGCCAGCTGCGGCGTCCATGCGGCGAGCCCGGTCGCGAATTGCGCCAGCCCGAACACCGCGCCGGCCAGTTGCGTGATGACGACCGTGGTCATCGCCCCTCGAGAACGCGAAGGCGACGCTGGTATTCATCAGTGTCAATCTCGCCGCGCGCGAACCGCTCGCGAAGTACCGCGTTGGCGTCTGGCGTGGTGCCATGGCCGCCCTTCCACCATAGGCGACCGCGCCACAGGAACAGGCAGATCACGGTGAGCCACAGGGCGCCGAAGACCAACGGAAAGATCCACCAAAAGCCGAAGCCGCCGCCGATCCAGTAACCGGGCATGTCGTGTGCCTCCGATTTGTGTGTTGGATGTCAACGGCACCATCGTCGGAGGCGCGCAGTAGTCCTGTCGTCCGTCGGGAAGCGACACTATCGGCTACGCTCCGCAGCGTAGCTCAGTGACGACTTCCTTACGCGAGCGCTTGGCCCGGCGAAACGAGCCCACTTTCATACGCGAAGACCACGAGCTGTGCGCGATCGCGTGCGCCGAGTTTCTGCATGGATCGCGATACGTGGGTACGCGCCGTCGCCGGGCTGATCACGAGCCGTTCGGCGATCTCGTCATTGGAAAGCCCGCAGCCTGCCAGCGCCACAACCTCACGTTCACGCGCAGTGAGGTCGACTAATAGCTTCGTACGCGGTGCGATTGGCGCCGGCCGGGCGCTGAACGCCTCGATAACGCGCCGTGTGACGGCGGGAGAGAGCAGCGAATCACCCGCCGCGACGACGCGGATGCCGCGCAAAAGCTCGGTGGGCTCCGCATCCTTGAGCAGAAATCCTCCGGCCCCGGCGCGCAGCGCCTCGAAGACGTACTCATCGATCTCGAAGGTGGTGAGGACGAGCACGCGAACACTGGAGAGCTGCGGGTCGGCAGCGATGAGACGCGTCGCCTCCAGTCCGTCGAGGACCGGCATGCGGATGTCCATGACCACCACATCGGGTCGCTCCTGGCGCACGACGCGCAGCGCTTCCTCACCATCCGAAGCCTCTCCCACGACTTCGATATCCGCTTCAGCGTCGATGAGCGCACGCAGCCCGACTCTGATCAGAGCCTGGTCGTCGGCGAGCACCACGCGGACGCTCATGTCGTCCCCAGAGGCAGCGAGGCCCATACCCGGAATCCGCCCTCGGGCCGCCTGCCCGCCGAGAAGGCCCCGGCCAGGGCCGCGACACGCTCGCGCATCCCCTGGAGCCCACCTCCTTCGGTGGGGGGAGTGCGCACACCGCTGCCGTCATCGACGATCTCCAACTCCAGACGGTCCGGCTCGAGCACGGCGCGCACTCTCGCCGTCGCGCCGCTGCCGGCGTGCCGCGCCACGTTGGTGAGCGATTCCTGCACGATCCGATACGCCGCCGTCGAGACGATCTCTGGGATTTCATAATCGCCCTTGGGAAGGTCTACCTCGATGTGAAGTCCAGCGTCGCGCATCTGCGACGCCAGCGCGGGGACCGACGAAAGCCCGGGTGTCGGGCGGCGGTCGGCGTCGGCCAGCCCCTCTCCACGGAGCGCGGCCAGCTCGGTGCGCAACTCGGTCAACGCCTGCCTGCTCACCCCGCGAATGGCGGTGACCGCTTTGCGCGCCTCGTCGGGCCGGCTGGCGAGGAGATGCTCAGCCACTCCGGCCTGCAGGGTGATGACCGCAAGACTGTGGCCGATCACGTCGTGCATCTCGCGGGCGATCCGCAGTCGTTCTTCGACGGTGCGCCGCCGGGCCTCCTCTTCGCGGCTGCGCTGCGTCCATGCGGCTCGGGCCTGCGATTCCCTCAGTAAGCGCCGCCGTGCGTCCAGAACGGCGGCCGCCGCCGCGGCTACGCACAACCAGACACCCGCGAAGACCGCGACTGGCCAGGTCCACCCGTTGACGGCTCCGTGAATCACCGACAGGACGGCAGCACCGCCCACGGCCGAAGTGATCCAGATTGGCAGTGATCTCGTCGCGACCAGGAGGGCGACGAGTCCAAGAAATGGGGCGATCAGGATCGGCCCGGGGGGATCGCCGATGAGAAGGTAGGCGCCGGTACATGCGAGCGAGCCGGCGTACGCGAGCAATGGCAGACGCCGCCGGAGCGCCAGCGCCATCGCGGCGCCAACCAGCAGCAGATAGCCTCCGACGCCAATTCGGTGCGCGCCACCGGCGAAGTGCGCCTCGGCCGTCGTCACCGGGAGCAGGAACCCGGTCAAGACGAGCGGAGGGACCATGTCGGCGAGAACGGGCCAGCGTCGTGCCATCCCCGCCCAGAGCGCACGTGGCGACGGGATCGCAGCGAGCTCGTCGGTGTGCGAGGCTCCGGGCTGTGGGAGGTCGGTCATGCCTCCGCCAGGATGCGCTGAAAGGCCTCGAGGTAACCGGGATCGCCCGTCTGCTGGCGGAGTAGCCAGTACTCGGCACCCCAAAAGAGAAAGGCATCCAAGGCCATGTGCGCCTGGCGGACCCAGGTCATACAGCTGTTGTAGTTGTCGACGAGGTCGGCCGGCGTGCAGCTGCTGAGGAATCGTCCGTAGGGGTTCGGTGGCACCGTCGACGTTTCCCACGGCTCGGCCTGCCCCTCAGTCACCATCAACCGCCGGTTGTATAGATGCGCGCTGGCCGCCACCCGGCCCAGCGCTCGCCGTCCACCCCGGCCGGCGCCACCCGTGAGGTATAGGGACCAACCCCGGGCGCCCACCACCGCCTGCCGTGGGTAGTGGTCGACGCCGACGATGTCCGCCAGCCGGTTCGCCACTGCGAACGAGTCGCCCTGATCGCGGGTGCGCCACCACTGATGAGCCCGCACCGGCATTGACCCGGCGAGAAAGCCGTTCATCACAACCGGCCGCGACGGGTCTGCGGCACGGACGGCGTGTACTTCCTCTTCGACAAAGCTGGCAGCGAGACGCCACGAGTGTTCGAGTCCCAACGGGTCGACCGCTTCGTGCTCGACCTGCCATCCGACAACCGACCTTCTCTGCTTGTAGCGGTCGACAACGCGGGTGACTTGCACCAGCGCGGCATCCAGAAGGCGGGGATGCGTGTCGCGGCTGACGAGCTGACCCTCGGGCAGCGGAGCGTTCAGGTGATGCGCAGGCACGAAGCATTCGGGATAACCGAATGCCTTGACCGCGCCGACGCAGATGATGATTTCCTTGGCGGCGCGCTCCGCCGCGTCAACCTGCCGGTCGAGCTCGAGCGGATTGAACGAGCCGGCGTGAGGTTCGAGACGGCTCCAGTAAGCAGCCACCCTGAGCAGTTGAAATGGGTGCTTCAGCAAGGTGTCGAGCGCGGCCTGCGGATCGAGGCCAAGCGCGACCGCTTGCAGGGGACGGAAGCTGATACCGAGCTTCGTTGGACCTCGGGGCGCGATCGTCGCGCACTCGTTGCCCGACACTGCTCGCGCTTGTTTCGCGAGGACGATCGTCACCGTGACGCGTGTGATCCGGGCCGGTGCCTCAGGATCCACGCCGCCGGTGCGAGAAGGGCGCCCAGGAGGCGGCCGGCGACGCCCGGCATGCCGACTTCCTGGCGATATTCGTGCAGGACGACGATGAGCTCGGTCAACCTCGGCAGTCCGCCGAAACGCGTATGCGCCCCCATCGCTGCGGTCGCGGCGAACATCTCCTCGAGCCGCAGCGCCGGCCGAGCCTCCACGCGCGCATGAGCGACGCCGTCGCCGGCATTGCCGAACCAGTGCCCGGTCCGAGGAGGCACTACGACCGTGCCCCCAGGGCCCGCCTCGAAATGCCGGCGTCCAAGGCGGAACTGCATCCGGCCTTCGAGCACTGTGAAGCGCTCTTCCTGACCAGGATGAACGTGGCCCGCGGGAACGTGCGTGCCCGGGGGAAGGAAGAGGTCGAACTCGAGAATCCGCCCGCCGGTGTCGCAAGCGTGCCTGCGGATCACGATGCGCTCGCCGCTGAACGGATTCGCGATCACGTCTCCGTGCGTTTCGATCATCGGATCGGACTGTGTCGCCATCTTGGTGCGGCTCTTCCGATGATGAGCACGACGAGACTCAGCGCAACAACGCCGAGCACGATGCGGTGGTACACGAAGTTGAGCTCCGTGGTCCCGCCCCGCGTCGCATAGATGCCGAGCACCACGCCCGCGGTGGCGACACCATTGGCCACTACGCCCCAGGTCCATGCCGAAGCTGGACGGGTGAATGTGGCAACGAACGCGACGAGGGCGCATACACCGAGGATTGCCTCAGCGATGCCTCCGTCCAGATTGTGGGCGTCGCTGAGCGGGCCGATGCTCACGCCGAGATGGAGCAGCGAGAAGAGCAGGAACGTCGCTGCGACAGCGGAGAGCTCGGCGCGCAGGAGGGTGATCTGGGGATGGTTGGTCATGCACGACACCGTAGCCGACGGGGACGGCCCCGTCATCCGCCCGGGAGCGGCTGTTGCCGTACGCCGGCGGGCGTATCCGACCTACGCCCAGCAGCTGAGGAGTCCGCTTGCTCCACAACTCACCAAAGGAAGGGGACGAGCCGCCGCCGTTTCCTCGCGAACTCCTCGTACTCGCTGCCGAAGCGTGCGCCGAGCACGCGCTCCTCGTGAAGGATACGAGGAAGATGGGAGATGGCAAAAGCGATCACCACAACGATGACGCTCAGCCAGCTGCCGAGTATGAGGCCGAAGCCCAGCATGATCAGCCCGGTCCCCGTGTACGAGGGGTGGCGGAGCAAACGGTACGGGCCACTTGAAACCACGATATGCGCCTCGCGAATCATGACGTCGCGAGTGAAGAACTCGCCGAGCGTCCGAATCGCCCAGGCGCGGAGGCCGGCACCTGTCAGCGCCACGAACACTCCTGACCAGAACCAGGCTGCCTTCGGTGCGGGAAGCCGCGTGGCTGGAATGTAGAGTGCGATCGCAACGGCAACGGCAAGCCCTGCGTATAGCGTGAGGACGAGGAAGCGCTTGGTTCCGGCGTCCTGCAGCGCATCGCGTTGCCGGGCACCACCACGGGCGGCATAGGCCTCGACGCCGATCCACGACACCACAACGACAACGGTCACCGCTCCCGGGACAGGCTGTGCCAGATAGAGCACAGTCGCACTCACCGCTAGACTGGGCATGGGTAGCAGCATCGCATCCCGTCCAGCGCCTCCCGTTTCCGGAGATCATCAAATGGCACTAATTGGACTAGTCGACATCCATCAGCAGCTGCATGTCGCCAACAGCGCGATCGTTACACGAACGGGCAATAGCTCCAGCCAGAGTGGCGAACGTACGTGCCGATCGATCCTGCTGCTAAACTGTCGGCTGCCGGCCCACCCGAAGCCCGCCACAGAGCAATGCGCACACATGGTGCGAAGTGTCATGTCGCATCGACACAAGTGGCCTCCCGGTAGCACGACTTCCGAGCCCGGATCGTCGGCTTGCTGACGAGTTCAGACGACACTCGCTGAGCGTCCGAAACACAACATCTAAAAGCCGATGCGCCAGCCCAAACCATGGCTCATGTTGACGGCGGTAGTCGTCGTGGTCGGGCTCAGCTCGTGGTTGGTAACGGGGGGGATCGGCCGGCTGTTCCCGTCTTCCCCGACCGGGCACTCCTCGCCGTCGCCGCTGCCGCGGTTTCCGGCTTGCGGGGCAACCGAGATCAAACTTACCGGCGCCTATGATGACTGCGCTGAAGTGAACTTGGCGCTCAAACCGCTGCCATGTGTGCTGTCGGGCGCGAACCTTATGAACACCATCCCTCTCCAAGGGGCGACTCGAAGCTACTTCCTCTACCTGAATGTGGACGGTAGCTACGTCGGCCGGCACACGTATGCACTGAAGCCATGGCCCGACCCGTACTTTGAGGCAAACGACAAGGCCACCAAGGTGGCAGTCCTCGAAGAGGTTTCCGGCGCACTCTGGCAATCAACCGATGGCACGCTTACGCTCAGCGGCACAAACGGTAGTTCCGGCTCGGTGAATGCCGATTTAGAGATTGTTGGTGGTGAACCGACTCCGGGGGTGGTGTCGCTTCGTATCGTCGGTCAGTGGCGTTGCGGCTGATTCTGCGTCATCGTTTAGAGGGGCAGCGTCTTGCGTCCGCGATCGCATCTCAGGGTTGTGGGCGCACCGTGCCAGAGTGTCTGACGAATGAGACCGACCACAGCGCTTGAGTTGGCGGCATTCGGGGAAGACTGGAGACTCGCGCCAGGGCTGCCCTTGGATTTCTAACTGCTTGTGCGACGCTGGTGCGAGTCTGCCGGCGATCTGCGCGAGATCGAGAGCCGAACTAACCACCTAACGAGACCGCCGGCGGCCGAAGAAGGTGATGGTTGCCCACGCCAGGATCCGTAAATGTACCTTGCGCGCGGGGAACCTAGCCGAACCTTCAGGGTGTCCAAGCGTTGTCAGGGTGGACAGCATCGTCACTTGCAGGTCGGTGGTGCCTCGCATGCTGGAATCTCCGCAAGCTGAACTCGTTGCGTCAAGACTCGCATACCCGAGTCACCGTGTCGAGGCCTCTCAGGGGTCGAAAATCAACACCCTGTTAAGGCTGACTCAAGAGACGATGCATTATCGTCGCAACCAACCTGACAGGTAGACATCAGCCGGAGCAGGTCCACGTGATCGTCCCGGAGTCAACGACGCTTGACGTGAACGCGGACAGGTTCGTGAAAGACGCCGACCCTGAACCGTCGCTGTTCAGCATGACCTGCGAGTTGGATCCGGTGAAATCGTCAGATCCGATGGCAAGGTCGGTTATCACGCTGCCTGAGTAGCTCCCAGAACCGTGGAAGGTGCTCTTCGACACGCCCATCAACCAGCTGATCGTCTTCCCGCCGATCTGTGTTGTACTTTGTGTCGGCGGAGCTGGCCCGAGCCAACCGAGTGGTGTGTTCAAGCTTGCGTATTGGGCACACGAATGGAAGCCACTGCCGGTCTCGTGGTCGGCAAACGATCCCTGGACCGTATCGGCGCCCGTGAAGTTGACCTGGACGCTGAAGGTGACGTTCTGTCCGCTCCCGCCGCTGGAACCTCCGGGGATCGAGGTGCCCGTCGTGGTGTTGGTGCTGCTGCTTGCACTGCAGCCGGCAAGAACCCCGGCGCAAACTGCTGTGCAAACAAGGCCGAGCAGCCGGGACTGGTTTCTAGGCAACGTTTTCCTCCTCACCAAGCCTCGACGCCTGGCGCTATCACACGAATGAATCGGGTGTGCTCGTTCATGGGTTGCCTCCTTCCCCTCGATTCCGTACGAGTAGTGCCTGTTTCTTGGCGAGTGCGCCAGGAGTGTGTCCATCGGCTGCAGCAGGCTACGCGCCGCCTTTCGGGTTGCCTTAAGCCCGACTTAAGGTGGTGCACCGCCCTCTCCAGGCTCCTGCCGTAAGGACGCCGGCTCGCCCGCCCACGGCGCGTGACTCGCTTCGAGGATCCACTCGAAGGGGATGGCCGCACGTTCGACGACGCGACGCCCGCGAATTCGGAACCTTCGAAGCGGTAGAGGACGACCTCGTCTTCACGCATCAGCAGCGAGCCGAGGTAACGCACGACATCACCGTCGGCCAATAGCTCGGCGGCGCTGGCATTGACGCGATCGTCGAGGGCGATGAGATCGGACTCGTGCACACCGGGCCAGAAGCACTCGGCCAGGTATTCGGTCCTGTGTGGGTGCTGCACAGCCGACAACCTAGGCCCCGGTAGGCCGCGCTGAAACGGGGAAAACCCCAGGTGTCGACCCGCACGACCCTACATTTGCTCGCTCACCACAGCTCGCTGTAACGCGTGCGCGGTCCGTGCCGCTGGACCCTGGGGGCGTCGATCGCCATCATCTGGGAAGGTGTCGGACGCTCGGAATCGGATCGTGGGCCGCGATACCGAAATGAAAGCGGTGGATGCGTGCCTGACCGGGGCGCGAACCCACTTCGCCGTGCTGAGTCACAGCCGCCGATGCATTCGAGCCCGGGCGTCGCGCTTGAGCCTGCACGTCCACCGATCCAACCCGCCGGGCACCACTGAGGCGGGCAACTGCGTCCCGAAAGGTCGAACGTAACCGCCACGCCCGTCACTCGCGTCTGAGCGTGATCCAGAGATCGGGCTTCATCAGCGCCGCCAGGAGCTGTGGCCAGAACCTCGGACCGTTGCAACTAAAGCCGGCGACCTCGTCCTGGGCGACGTCGAACGAGCGCTCCACGCTGCGGTGCCTGCCGGACCCGAGATGCAAGGTGTGGTGCCCAGGGGCGACATCTACCTCGATTGTCTCCTTGTTGGCAATCGACCCCACCACGATGCCGTCGATCGCGATATTCCACTGCTCACTCTGCGCACCAATGCCGATCCCACTCCACGTTCGAACCAACCTCACTGTCGCGTCGCCCACAGTTCCCTCGTGTGCGCGGTGATGCCGGGTGACAGCCGCTGCAGCGGCGCGGACGTCACCTCGACCGCCGCGAGCCCCGATGCGCAATAGGAAATAGACGATGAGCGCAGCCGCCACCACGATGGCGATGATGATCTGGACGACGTGGGTGCCAGAACCACCCAGGATGCCTGCCACCATTGCCGCGGCTCGCGACGCGATGGGCATGGGTTGCGCGTCATCCAGCAGCGTGCCGTCACCCATCGTCGGTACCTCCGATGCGCCGTATCCGTCGAACCGCACCGGCGGGCGGGACCTGACCGTCGCCGCTCGATGATCGCCGGGCTGACGCGCCGGTGATGAGCCGCTCGCGGTCGAACAACGCCACGACGATGCGAAAGAGAACCACGTCGGCGACGAGCAGCACCATCGCGAACACCACCGCGAGGGTGACGCTCGGTGTGAACACGTTGAAGGACACGAGAGCCACGACCGCGAGCGGTGGAAGGCTCGACAACGTCCCCAACTGCTGTGCAACTCTGACGTCGCTCGCTCGCGTCGAGATGCCGATGCCCACACAGATCGACCATCCCGCCAAGAGTGGTGCGAAGAGAATCTCAGCCAGGATATGGGGTCCTTGCCCCAGAGCTGACACCACCGCCGCATTGCTCGCAAAGAGGCGAGCACAGACCTGGATCAGAGCGAAGAGCACATAGGCGATGCCGACCGCGGGAACAACGACACCGACCGCCTTGCCGAGAAGCAGCTCCTCGCGGCGCAGCGGGGTGGTCAGCAGGGGTTCGAGGGTACCCTGCTCGCGCTCTCCGACCACGGAGTACGCGGCTATGACCGCGGGAAGCAAAGCAGGCGCGATCAGCAGCACGAGAAACGTGGCGCCGACGGCCTTATCCACAACATTTGCCGCGACCGACGGGCCGATGCGAAAGATGGTGATCAGGGGTTCGACGAGGAAGACGAGCGGGAGCAGCGCCATGGTCCCGACGATGAAGGGGCTGCGGCGGTATTCCCGGAGCTCCTTGCGAAGCACCGCGCCCAGACGTCCGAAGCTGAACTTCATCGCTGGGATGCCTCGGGGTCGTCGTCGATCAGCTGCAGGTAGACGTCCTCGAGGGAGTGCCTGGACTCGCTGATCGACACCACGTCGGCGCCCGCGGCGACGAGTGCCCGGGTCAGATGCGGCGCGATATTCCTCGGATCGGCGACGTTGACCACGTAGCTGCTCGTCCCCTCGGGCCGCCAGCTTTCGACGCCTTCCGTGCTGTTGAAGACATCATCTGGCGCGACGACGGGATGTAAGGTCTCGACGAGCAGCGACCGGCTGAAGAGCCGCTCACGGAGTTCGTCGGGTCGGCCCACCAAACGGAGCCTGGTGTTGAGGATGGCGACCCGGTCACACAGCCGTTCCGCCTCCTCGAGCCGATGTGTCGTGAGGAACACGGTGACCCCACGCTGGCGCAGCCCGTTGATGAGGTCGTTCACCTCGCGCGTTGAGACGGGATCCAGGCCGGAGGTTGGCTCGTCGAGGAACATGACCGCAGGGTCGTTGAGCAACGCTCGCGCCAGCCCAACCCGTTGCAGGAGTCCCTTGGACAGACTGCCGCAGAGGTCGCCTGCGCGCGCTGTGAGATTGACCGCCTCGAGCGCTTCGCCGATCCGAGCAGCTCCATTGCGCTGCTCGTAGAGACCCGCGAAGAGCTGAAGGTTCTCGGTCACCGTCAGGCGTCGATACAGCCCCGGGTTCTCCGGCATGATCGCGATGCGCTGTCGGATCTCCGGTCCGTTGACCGAGGTCAAGGGAATGCCGGCGACGCTTGCCGAGCCGGATGTTGGGGCGATCAGTGTCCCCAACGTCCGAACCGTGGTCGTCTTCCCCGCCCCGTTGGGCCCCAGGAATCCGAACACCTCGCCCTGCGCAACAGAGAACGAAACATCCTCGAACGCGGTGCGATCGCCGAAGCGCTTGGTCAGGTGGTCGACCACGAGTGCGGGAGGCTTGCCGGATGGTCGATCTCCACGAGCACTAGTCATCGTTTCGGCGACCATACCTTAGTGATATCATCTCGCTAGCTCCTTCGTCAACCTCACGAGGACAACTATGAGTTCGGAGAAACCCAAAAGCAGAATCTCGCTCGCCGACACCCCTGCCCTCCTCACCGAGCACCCGCCGCATGCGGTGTCCGGCTGGTCGGCGCTCGTCGCGTCGGGGATACTGCTCATCGCGGGCGCCGGCCTCCTCAGCCGAGGCCTTATTGAACGATTCCACGGGGCTGGTTCATCGGGCGCTCTAGTCGGCATCAGTGTGCCGCTCCTCCTGCTCGCCATTGCCGGCTTGCGAGGGCTGATATCGGTCACGCCCGGCGAGGCGGTGGTGCTCCGACTTGCCGGCAGCTACCAGGGCACGGTCCGACGGCCGGGCCTCTGGTGGGTGCATCCCGGGGCTCGACGCGATCGGGTTTCCACCAGGATCCGCAATCACGAGACTGGCATGCTCAAGGTCAATGATGGCGACGGCAACCCGATCGAGATCGCCGCCGCGGTCGTCTGGGTTGTCGAGGACACGGCGCGAGCGCTCTTTGCCGTCGACAACTACGTTGAGTTCGTCCGCGTCCAGGCCGAGGCGGGTGTGCGTCACATCGCGAGCGGCTACGCCTATGACACGCGCGGGAGCGACATACCTTCACTCCGGGAAAACGCCGATGAGATCAATGAGGAACTCTCCGCGGAGATCGCGGCCCGCGTCACCGCCGCCGGCGTCAGGGTCATCGAATCGCGGCTGACCCGGCTCGCCTATGCGCCCGAGATCGCCCAGGCGATGCTGAGGGTCCAGCAGGCCAACGCAGTCGTTGCTGCCCGCCATCGAATCGTCGAGGGCGCCGTGGGCATGGTTGAACTTGCCCTCGATCGCCTCTCCGCCGATGCGGTGGTCGAACTCGACGAGGAGCGCAAGGCAACCATGGTGGGCAACCTGCTGGTCGTGCTCTGCAGCGATCACGACCTGCAGCCCGTGGTGAATGCCGGCTCGCTGTACTGATGAGCGAGGTCGCCGACACGGCTACGGTGCTCCCGATCCGGAGGAAGTCCGTGCTGCTCCGCCTCGATCCCGAGGTGCACAACGCCTTGGCGAGGTGGGCAGGGGATGAGTTCCGCAGCACCAACGCCCAGATCGAATTCGTGCTCCGTCGAGCGCTTGTCGACGCGGGCCGGCTCCCTTCAGTCCGACCGCCGCGACGACGCGCTCCGTTCGAGCGCTGAGTCACCGATCACGCATCGTCACGACGAAGGACCACCCGACGCGCGAGCATCCCTGTCACCCGGCTCGCGGCAGCGCCAAAAGCTGCCGGTACTCAATAGGTGCTGGTCTGTGGGACCAGGGGTCGAAAGTTCGAGTCCTGTCTCCCCGAAAATTCCGAAGGGGGGAATTGGAGGGCGGGGCGGATCCGGCTTTCGGATGTCGAGGCGTTCATGACGGGCGGAGGCTGACCACAGGACCCACATCGATCCCGGGCGCTAGTTGAACCCGCGAGCCGCCCCCGGAGACGATCGGCGGGCCGGGCGCCGCGTTCACTGGGAAGTGAAAGACCGTCGGGGGAGGGGGCGCCGGCCTGGCCAGCGCGATTCCCACCGTTGCCGCGACGAAGAAGACGACGATCCCGAACAGGAGCAGGCGCGCCAGAAACGGTGTCAAGCCTGAATTATGTCGCGGAGCTCGGGCGACCCGGTGACCGGCTGAGTGTGTCATCCTAGGCTGCCCCCGCTAGGTGATCGGTTCGCGCACATGATGTGACAGGAGTGGGCATTGAGGACTAGCACCACGCGACGCTTCGTGCGCTCCACAGGCACCCTCCTGTCGGTCGCGGCGATGGTGGCCACGACCGCGGTCTCATCGGCCGCTACCGCCTCGGCCAAGACGCCCGCCCTGCACACGATCCCAGCCGGATTCCAGGACTGGCCGGAGCACATGCACGACCCGAACCATACGAGCGTCTCATCAGAGACGCTTCTGACCGCATCGACCTCCTACAGACTCCATTGGTCGGCCAATACCGGCGGCACGATTGCCTACAGCTCACCGGCGGTCGTCTTCAACGCAACCCTCGGGATATCGCTGGTGTATGTCGGCAACCAGTCCGGAGACATGGATGCCTTCAACGCGACCACCGGTGCGCTGGTGTGGCAGTACCAGACCGTCAAGATCGCAGGGCTTTCGAAAGAGATCGAAGCCTCGCCGGTGGTGTCGAACAACACCGTCTACTTCGGTGATGGTGACTGGCACGAGTACGCGCTCAACGCAACGACGGGGGCGCTCATCTGCGAGTCCCCGTCCGTGGGGGGCATCATCGCCTCGTCCGCGGTGATCGGAAATCCTGATGGTAAGGGCGACGTCGTGTACTTCGGCGACAACGGTCCGAGCGGCAACGTCAACGTCTATGACGGCGGTCATATCTGGGCGATGTATGGCGTCGGCAACACCTATGGGGCGGCCGCATGCACCATCAAGTGGATGTTCGACGCTTTCGGCAGCCCGCCAGGCAATCAGACCGGTGTGGCCGGCGTCTACGCGTCCCCGGCGTACACAACGCTCGCGAGTGGCCTGCCCGTGGTCGTCGTCGGCTCGACCGACAATGACGACTCCATCTATGAAGTGAACGCAAAGACCGGCGCGGCGCTCTGGCGGTTCCAGACGGTCGTCGGCGCCGACTCGGACGTGGGTGCGCCGCCGACCATCGCGGCGCCCGGAGTTGTCGGCGCGCCCGGATCGCAGACATACGTGGACGGAGTCGTCTACAACACCGGCAAGGACGCGATCACCTATGCGCTCGATCTCCAGACCGGGGCGCAGATCTGGGACTTCCTGATCAAGCCGAATATCGGTCACGGCAACCCGTCCCAGTCGGGCGCAGCCCTCGTGGGTGGCTACATCTACCTCGGCTACGGCGCTGGTGTGTTCTCGTTGAACGCAGCCACGGGTGCGCTCAACCCCAACTGGACTACCGGGGCGTCGCCGGGCACGACGGCGGCGACCGCGGGTGTGATTTCGTCGCCTGCGGTTTCAGGACCGAGTGGTGACCAGGCGATTTTCGTCGGCGACCTCGCCGGCAATGTCGACGTCTTCAGTCTCCAAACTGGTGCGACCGAGTTCACCTACCCGACCGGTGGCACAGCGCCGCTGATCTTCTCCTCGGCGGGGGTCTCGACGGGTCAGTTCTTCATTGCCGCCGGTGGCAACGGAGATCTCTACGCCTTCGGGTCCGGTAGTGCCTTCCCGCCGCCGGTCGTGAGCGCGGTGACCCCAAATCATGGAGCCGTCGGGAGCAGCGCGCTCGTCACAGTGACTGGCAACGCTTTCGAGGGGAGCGGCTTCACGGCCTCCGACGTGATGTTCAATTCGACCGACATCCCCTCGAGCAATGGCTACCCCTGTTTGGGTTCGAGCGCCGGGTGCTTCACGGTCACCAGTCCCACTCAGATCATTCTGTACACGCCGACGACTGTCGCCGCAGGGACTGTCGATATCACCGTGGTAACGCCAGGCGGCACAAGTGCTGCGAATGCCGGTGACAGGTACACATTTGCCGCGCCGGGGGCATACACGGCGATCAACCCATTCCGCATCTGCGACACACGCCCTCCCGGGCCCGGGATCGCCGCCAATCAGTGCGACAGCGGCGGAAACGGAACGCTCGGGGCCGGCCATGAAACCATCACAGCACAGATCACCGGCGCGCACGTTCCCTCCGGAGCGCTGGCGGTGGTGGCCAACGTCACGGCGATCAACCACGGCGGCAGCCCCACGTATGTGACCGCATTCCCGGCGGTCGGATCGTTGCCGCTTGCCTCGAACATCAACCTCGCCGGCCGCAGCGTCGAGGCCAACCTGGCGATCGTGGAACTCAGCAGCGGTGGAGCGATCAGCCTGTTCAACGCGGTGGGCAGCGCGGACGTGATTGTCGACGTCGAGGGATACTTCGCCGCGCCCACGGGGGCGTCCGCGGGTGGGTTCCATAGCATTCCGCCGCTTCGGATCTGTGACTCTCGCGGGGGCACAGGCAACCCGTGGGTCTGTGCTGAGGCCACCGGATCGACCAAAGCGCCACTGGCGGGCGGCGCCTGGCGTCATGTCGTCCTCTCAGGCCTTCCTGGCGGGGTTCCGCCCTCCACGCCGGATATCCCGACCAACGGGACCGCGGCCGCGGCGGTGTTCAATCTCACCGCGACCGCGGGCACGGCTCCCACCTATCTCTCGGTGGCGGTGCCGACCGGGAGCGATGCCTGCCCGACCTCGGCGCCGAGCTTCTCGAACCTGAACCCGACGCCTGGGATCAGCCTGCCCAACCGGGTCATCTCGAACCTGGGACCCAACCGGGACATCTGCCTGTACTCGGCGGTAGGGAGCATCAATTTCATCATCGACGTGAACGGCTGGTTCGGGACGGCGAGCGCGCCAGCAGGTGCGCACTTCTACTCCGTTCAGCCGACCCGGACTTGCGATACGCGCGCGGGCTTCGGCACCCAATGCGATGGTGACACCCTGACGACCGGCGCTATCCAGCAAGTCGGTGTGGCGGGAGTCGTCGTGGTGCCTGCCGAGGGGGGCTCGGTCCAGCCGGTCGCCGTGGTTGCGAACCTCACCGGCATCGCCGGGTCGGCCGCCACGTATTTCACGCTGTATCCGAGCGATGCCGCGAAGCCCACGGCGTCCGACCTCAACCCGAGCGCGGGTGAGGTGATCGCCAATCTCGCCATCGTCGGCGTGGCGACCACTGGGGCCGACAACGGGAATGTCGCCTTGTACAACGCGGTGGGCACCATCGACGCGGCGCTCGACGTCGCCGGTTGGTTCCAGTAAGGGGACCGTGTTGCGTGGCGGTGGGGCCGGCGGTAGCAAATGCGCTCCAACGTGACGATATGACGCAGAGCCAGATCTCACCGGCGAACCCGGCCAACGACCACATCCTGCGCATGGCTCGAGCTGTCCGCGAGGCCTGCGTACGCGCTGCTGTCGATGGCTATGAACGGGGAGGGCTCAGCGGCCTCTGTGCCGAAGGCCGGTTCGAAATGGCCGTCGACTCGGTGCGGGCACTCGACATCGACGGCATCGTGCGTGGCATGCACGCTGAGCTCCGGACGCAGGGCGCTCCCGTCCGGCCGTAAGACGGCGTGGTCGGCGTTTCTGGGCCCGCGCTCGTCCTCTGGGTGCACATCGTCGCGGCATGCATCTGGATTGGTGGCCAGGTGACGGTCGCGGTACTGATTCCGCTGCTGCGTGACCAGCGAGAGCTCGCGCGGCGCGTGGGGCGTCGGTATCAGGCAGTCGCCTGGCCGGCCTTCGCGGTGCTCATCCTCACGGGAGTTGTGAACGCCGGCAACGCCGGGTTGCGCTGGTCACAACTGCTCGACAGTCCGGCTGGACGAACGCTGGTTGTCAAGTTGGGCCTCGTGGCGCTTTCGGGGCTCGCTGCGGGGGTGCACGCTTTTCTCCAGGCACCGCGGCGTGGACCGGCAAACGGCGGCTCCGCAGTCGGATCTGCGGTACTCGGATCGATCAGCGTCGGAGCGGCCCTGCTCGCAGCTCTCTACGGCGTCGCGATTGCAGGTGCATGACCGAAGCGACGGCCGCCGGCGCTGCTGTCCTCCTGCCCCCTAACCGCCCGAGGCCATCGCGTCGGGTCCGTCGCGCCCGGGGATTCGGGACGCCATCGGCTCAGGCCCGTGCTCATCGGGCCCCGGAACGCCGGACGCCATGACGTCAGGTCCCTCGGCCCCGGGGACGCCTGACGCCATTGCATCAGATCCCGCCGGTCCGGGTTCCCGGGGGGCCATTGCCAGTGGCCCTTCGTTGTCGGGCCCCGGAACGCCGGACGCCATGGCGTCAGGTACCGCATCGCTTGTACGCCGATTGTCTACACCCATCTCAATCCTCCGATGGTCTGGTGATGTCGGATACCGGCGAACCCCCTCTGGCCGGCTGCAAAACCGCCTCGATGCTCGAGGACCTCTGGATGAGGGTCGGCCTGTTCCTGTCCCTCGGCAAACGTCCCTTGGTGAGCCTGCAGTCGCTGCGCCTCACCTGTAGCGAAGCTGCCCTTCGCGCTCAGGAATTCGGGGTGATGCCCGGCCAGTTCCTGCCCGGCGGCGAAGCTCCCTTCACGCCTGGTGGCGGCTCGGTCCCCGTCGCCCGCACGGCCCACCCTCTGAGGCACCGTCGGTCCGGCGCCCGCCAAGCCCGATACCGTGGCGTCCCAACGATCTCCGCTGACCTGTCCACCGTCCACGTCGCTCTCCAGAGGGCCGAGGGGACCGAGCCAGCCGATGGGCCCATCAAACAGACTGACTGGTATGATTGATAGTTCGGATCCTACTCCTTCTCGCCGGGGAATGCAATCTCGAATCTGGGATCATCCCGCAACCATCAAGCAGGACCGATCGGTCTGTTTCATGGTAGCCTGCCCCGGTGCCAAGGCTGCTCGACAGCACTCGGGAACAGCGCCGCCGGCAGCTCCTCGACGCCGCTTGGCGCTGCATCGCCAGGCAGGGATTTCGGGATCTGACCGTTGACGATGTCTGCGCCGACGCCGGGCTGAGCAAGGGAGCCTTCTACAGCCACTTCGTATCGAAGGAGGCCCTGCTTCTGGCCCTGATCGCGGATGACGCTGCCTCGATCGCCCGCGTTGCGGAAGACCCGGAGACGCTCCGGCTCGGTCCTGTTCAGCGGATCCGCAAGCTGACCGAGACGATGCTGATGCAGGGAGCGGATCCCGCGCGCGTCCAGTTGCGTGCCGACGTCTGGGGTGCCATGCCGACGTATCCAGCGATACGGGCTGTTGTGACGGCCGCGGTTGCAGAGCGGCAGCGGGTGCTCCGGGAATGGGTCGACGAGGCGGTCACAGTCGGGGACATGACGATCGACTTTCCGCCCAATGCCCTGGCGGCGCTTCTTCTCGCCATCAGCGACGGACTTGTCCTGCACTACGCGCTCGATCCCAACGCCTTCCGCTGGGGAAAGATCGGCAGGGCGGTGGACGGCATGCTCGAAGGCTTCTCCACGCGGAGACGTCCGGAGGAGGTGTGACGAACGCCGCGGCGCTCGAGCAGTCGATACCCGACGCTCACCTCACGCGATTGCGACGCAGGAGCACGTGTCGCTGAATCGCTGACCCCGGGTCCGACGATCTCACGGGTGGATCGTCTGGAATCCTCGTATCCAGGTCACGACGGCCTGTCGGCGCCGCCGATGGTCAAGAGCAGCGCACTCTCATCGATGCCGGTGACGCCATGCGGCAGGCCGGCCGCTACGGTCAGCAGGCGTCCGGGTGTCAACGCAAACGCGCGGCCGGCCACCTTGAATTCGACGTGGCCCTGGACTCCCTGTACGGTGATCGCCCACTCAGAGTGGTGCTCGTGCATGTGCCCCCCGGGCTTGAGGGCGATGAGCACGACGCGGACGCCGGGCTGCTTGGCGATCGTCTTGGCGGCGTGGTCTGCCGCCTGGTACGAGTCGCTGGCTCGCAGGGCCTCCAATTCTGTCGCCAAATCAACCTCGATGAGCGAATCAGCGACGTGGTGAGCCTGTGCTCTCGGCGTCTCATTCGGGTCCGTTCCCATGGGCCTGCTCTCCTTCTTTGCCTCCGGCGCAAGATCTGCAGCTGTCCTCGCCACGCTGTTCGCGCGATGCCTCATCGGGGTGCGCTCGCCGCCGGCGAAGGATCGGCACTCGACAACGGGGGCGGCATGGATCCCGACCTTACACGGTGCCCGTCGAGCTCCCTTCACCGGCGCTGTGCTGATCGAAGGCAGCCACCGCACCGGCGATGGCCAGCGCGCCCTCGACGCGTAGAGATCCGTTGAGGAGGCCATGCCGAGCGATGTTCTCTTCGGCGCACGCGAGCACGCCAAGCACCCGCGGCACCGCGATCCGGGCGGTGGCGATGAGCTGGGTGTCGCCAGAAGCTGGGCTGGCGATGCCGAGCGACGCCCGAAGCTGGGCGTCGAGCTCCATGCCGAGGACCAGGTGTCCGGCATCCCACGGCGGTGGCGTTGTCTTGCGGTCGAGATCCGCCAGAGTGTCTCGGAAGGAGTCTCCTTCAACTTCAACAGCGTCGAGGGTCGTCAAGACCTGGCGGATGACGATCGCCGCCGGAGTCGATGGGTTCGCTCTCGAACGCACGACGAGGCGCTCAATGGCATTCACCGCCCCGATGAGCTCCATCACAGCGGACCTGTACACGGCGATCAGGCGGCTGTCCAGTGGCCGGTGTGGCGCGAAGCCGAGCGGCATGAACGCCCCGCTCTCGCGGACGCCGTAGAGTTCCCCCTCGCTGGTCCACGGGCCTGGGGTGGCCAGGCTGTCCAGCTGCGCGATCTCCTCCCGGTAGGTCAGTCGGTCATCGATCCTCGGCAATTGGCTCATTTCCCACCGGCACAGCATCCGCCTTCATTCGCGCCTTTCGCATCACAGAAGGGCTGGCGCAGGCCGGGAGCCTCCTGACCGCTCTGCGCGCCCGTGGTGAACATGTAAGGAAAGGGCCCGGTGCCGCATCGGCATCCGGGCCCTCTGTTTCCTGGTGCGCAGCCTCCAGCGGCCGCTACCCCGACTTACACGGGTTCATGGAGATGATCTGACGGAAGTTGTTGTACCGCGTCGTCGGAGCGCCGCCAACTCCCGTATACGTCGAGTTCAACAGCGTCCCGTACTGAGCGTTCTGACCGAAGTCGTTGATGCTCCCCGGGATGTGGCTGCCGAGCTGCCAGACGCACTGGCCACCGACCTTCGCGATGCTGAAGAACGGGTAGAACGCCGCCGGCATGAAGCCTCCGGTGCCGGACGGATCGTCCGTGCTCGGAATGAGCGTGCATCCCAGGCCGGTGAATCGATCGCAGGACAGCGGATTCTCGATGCGGGGAAGGTCCGCCTCGAATGCCACCCGGCTGAACTGCTTGTTGTAGCCCGAACCGGTGAGCGGACTGGTGAACTGAATGGCCGTCGGGTGCAGGGCGGTGTTGCCATCAGGCCACACCGGCTGGTACGGCACGCCGTCGAATCCGGTATTCGTGCCGAGACACCCACTCACCTGAACCAGCGTGGATGCGCTGGTTGGGAAGCACCCAGCATCGTCGCCGTCGGCCGGCTCCTGGTCGTTGGGGATGCCCTCGTTGCCGGTGCATGCACCACTCGTCACGCTGCTGCAGAAGTCGAAGTGTCCCGTCTCGTCGGCGAACGCAACGTTGTAGGAGTGCGCCGCCCACGGCACCCGGGTCAGCTCTGACGACGTGCTGTACATGGGATGGAAGTCGTACGGGATGTTGGTGCACGTGCTGGCGGACGGGTCGAATTGAACCTGGCCGAACCCGTTGGCCGCGCTGGACGTCATCGAGCCGGTCTGGCCCGTGGTCTTGTCATGGATCACGATCTGCAGCCCATGGGCCGTGTCATGTTCGGTGACGACGAGCTTGTCGCCCGAGTTCATGAACAGGTCGGCTGAGGGGTTTGGGGTGTAGGTGTTGATGGTTGCATCGACCGGATTCGGTGGCGAACTGGGCTGAGGGACACCGCTCTTCGTGATGAACGCGAAGTTGACGGGTTCGATCCCGACCGAACTGAGGCAGGCCGAGTTGTTCGCTGCCCCGGTGACGGAGTTCTCCGACAGACTGTCGATGTTCAACGCCGCGCACCACTTGGTCGCGTCGCAGCTGTTACCCGCAGGCCAGGGAGCCCAGCCCGGCGGGTAGAACTGCATCTCCATGAACGCCGTCCCCGGATGATTGGGGCTCAGCGCCGGGTCGACGATGTTCGTGTCGCTGTCGGGCGTGCAGGTCGAGACCAGCTCGGGGTAGGACTGCGTGTCGCACATCGCCATGCCGAACCAGAATGCTGGATGCAGCTCGAAGTTGTAGGACTTCCCGACCGCGGTTGGCGTCAACGGGGAAGGATCCTTCGGAAGGTTGAGGTCCCAGCGGTTGCGGTTTCCCGATCCGGGGGTGCTCGAGTAGAAGAGCACCGACGGCTCGTCGTGCCCCACGTAGACCCCCTCGCCGAAGACCGCCTCGCTGTCGTAGACCTCCGTGCAGGTGATCGCCTTCGTACAGTTGAGATGCGCCGGGGCGGTCGCCGCGTGGGCGAGCGGGGCGGTGCCGAGCGCCGACCCGAGCAGGCCCACCGCCCCTGCGGTGATGATCACTCGGCGCCGCCGCGACCCGCGCCGAGTCACCGTCACTGGGGGCTCGCCGAATCCAGGTTCACTGGGTTGAATCGACCTCGTCATGGGCACGCCTCCTGCCTCTCCTCCGAAACCCCGCAATGGGAGCGTGCGAACTATCCGCGTCACAAGCGCCGATTGTCAAGACCCTGGGAGGGGGATGTGGGCGTTCGATCCGGACCGCCCGATTGCGTCGGCGATCGCGGTCAGATCATGGACGGGTGGCGCGGCGCGGTGCCCTGTACGCGGAGCCTCACGGCGTGATGATCACGGGTGTACCGACCGGCGTCCACTGATATGCCCACCGCATCACTGGCGTCGGCAGATGGACGCATCCATGGCTCGCGATGGAGCTGTTCTCGCTCCCAGGGCCGAACATCGATGGCGGCTCCCACGAGGCGTCGTGGATGAAGTAGCCGCCGACGTCGAATTCCATGACCCAGGTCACCGTGCCCGTCGGATACCAGAAGGGGGATCCCTTCGGCCATGGCGACACCATCGTGAACGGCGATGTCTTGTAGAAGACGCGGAAGGTACCCGTGGGCGTGCGCAGAAAGGGACGGCCGGTCGTGATCGGCGCTGCCCGGACGACGCAGCCGTTGTCGTAGAAGACGGCTTCCTGGAGCATCAGGTTGAGCGTGATCGCCTTGCCCGACGGGACCGCGTGGCCACACTGATCGGCGCTGATCGCGCCCGCGACCGCTGCCTGCAACGCCACGATCTGCGCTGCGACGGTGTTGAGCTGCGAGGTTTCGCCAGCCTCGCGAAAGGCCAGCGCGATGGCGCGGTACCGGGCCACGAAGGCGGCCGCGTTCGGGGTCGATTCGGCGGCCGCCTGGTCGACGCTGTACAGGAGCGGCGGAAGCCCGGCCGCGACGTTGTGATTGAGGCCGAGGAGCTCACGCAGCGTCTGGACCGCCGCGACCAGCGCACGCAGCGTGGTCGTCGCGTCGGCATGGGTCGAGACCTCGGTTCGCAGCGTTGCGGTCAGGAGCGGAACCGGGCCCGGGTCCAGCTTGTCGTGCAGCGCTTTGACCACCGCCGAGTTCGCCTGGGCGATCAGGCCGTTCACGCCTCCGTAGGTGCCGACCTCGGCGTTGAGCTCGCTCAGCAGCGCCGCGTTTCGCGCCACGGTGATATCGCCGGTCCACAGGCTGATCAGCCGCCCGACGGCCACCGGCGTCGACGCGTCATTCAGCTCCCGGCTCCACCCCCGCTCCGCGCTGACCGCATCGGCGGCGACGTAGGGCGACAGCTGAGCGGCCATCTGCTCCCAGCTCGTGAAGACGCCTGCCGCCTGAGCGCGGGCGGCGTCGAGTGCAGCTGTCCAGTCGCGCGTGGTTCGCCTCTCCAGGTCGTCGAGCAGGCTCTGTCCGGTGCCGAACCACCACAACGGGGACCACCCCGGGGTTTTCGAATAGGCCGAGGCGTCGAGCTGACTGCGGAGGGGCGCGAGGCTGGCTGCCGGCTCCCCAGCCGCCGTGTCAGCCTTCCATCGCTGCTCGAGGGCAGCCGCGTGACGTGCGAACGACGCCTGGCGTCCGCCGGCGACCGTGGTCAACGTCGCGGCCGAGGCGGACAGCGCGATGACGAGCCCCGCAGCAGCGATCGGCAGTGCGCGCATCGAGGCACCATGCTAGACCACCGGTCAAGCGCCGCACGGCAGGACGCCCGTCTCGCCCGTCGAGGGCAGGTTCCCGCTGCCGACCCGCCGGGGACATGTCGGGCGCTGCTCATCGTGGAGCACCCGCACGGCGGCGCCAGTGCGTCGGACTACGGGGCCCCCACAACACAGTCAGTCAGCAGGACCCCCGACGAGAGGCGCTGCGCGCCGGCCCCCTCCGTCGCGGCGGTAACGGTGCTCCCGACGTGAATCGCCGCCGGGTTCTGCCCCAACTGACACAGCGTCTTCGCGCCGTGCTGAGTCTGGAATTCGAGAATCACACCGCCGGCCTCCCGGTACACGGCGGCAACCGGTCCTCGCACCAGCAGCGTGTTGTGCCGGAAATCGGAGTAGAACTCGTCGGACTGCATCGCCTGGGCCAGCTGGTCGGGCGTGACCTGACGGACCCTCAGGATGCCGAGCGCGTACGTATCGCCCGCGAAGAATGCAACCGCAGCGACTCCAACAACAGCACTCAGGACGGCGAGCAGGATCAGCAGTCGCCCCTTGTTCACAGCCTTCTCCGGCTGGTCGTTCCGTCCATTGGAGAAGACAACGTTCGATGTGGTGGGCTGGTTATCGGGCTTGGCCGGGCGGCCCGGGCGAACTCGGTCCGCGCTGCTCCCCAACGGCGTACGACCGCCGTCTTGATGGCTTCGTTGAAGGACCCGATCGGGAAGATGTGGGTGAGCACATTCAGCCGCTGCGGCGGGTTGGAGATCGGGATGAAGACGTTGGAGACGAAGTAGAGCGGGAAGATCGAGAAGTTGACAATTGCCGGAGCGGCATCGGCGTTGGGCGCGAGCGCGGTCATCTGCCAGCCAGAGCGCGGCAAACGCGGCCGCGCCCGCGATCAGCGTGATGACGAGCGCTGGGAGCGTCGACTCGGGGACCGTGACGTGGTACGCGATGGCGCCGAAGCCGAAGCGGATGACGACGAGAAGGAGCGCGACGAGCACCGACTGGAGGATCCGTCAGAAACGTCCACGGTGGTATGGGCATCCTGCGGACACGCTTGAGGAAGCCGGTTTCGCGCGCGCTGGTGACGTTGACGGCCGTCTCACCCACGCCGGCGGCGCCGCTCCAGCAGCCGAGCGGCGAGATCCTCCTGCGCGGTGGGGGCCGGCTCATCAGAGGGGCCAGTGCCACGCACCGCACCGACGCGGCGGCGCAGACGGCCCACCGTTGCCTCAACGGGTGCAGGCGCCGAGTCGCGTGTGGGCCGGAGTGCTTGCGCCCAGAGTCCCGCGTCGCCGCTGCGAAACGCGAGGCGGCGCAGTGCGATGTCGGCCACCAGCAGCACCAAGGCCGCGCCGAGCAGCCCGGCGGCGAGTGTCACGACCACGAGCGAGGGCGGCAGCCCCACCGCAGCCGCCGCAGCCGCGTCACCGAGCACCGCGCCGCCGCCGCGCGCCGCCAGCTGCGCGAGGAAGCCACGGTCGGTGCCGAGGTAGCGGTATTCGGGTGAGTACGGCACCGTGAAGCCGCCCGACGCCGAGGCCACGACATGTCCGGCATCGGTGGCGACCAGGCGCACGCCGTACGGACCGACGTCGGGTGATGTGACGTCGCCGGTGTAGCGACCCGGACCGGTGGCCACGAGGTCGACCGTGGTCGCCGTGCCGTCGGGCGCAACCACGTCGGCCTGCACGGTGGCGCCCGGGGGAAGCGACGCTGTCGCGAGGTCGAGCCGCGCCGACGTCCCCTGCGAGCTCGCTGTGAGCTGGAGGCGCGGATCCTGCTGGAGCGGCAGCGTGGCGGCAACCACATTGGCGAGCAGGCGCCCGCCATCCGGCGACGCGAGCAGTGACGCGGTCCAGCGGCCCATGGTGTCGCTCGTCCACACCGCGGCCTCGCCGAGGCCGTACTCCCAGGTGGCGAGGAGCGGGTCATGGTCCGCGGCGTACAGCGCCACCTCGGCAGCGGCCTTCGGCGTTGTGGCGACGTAGCCACCGAGCAGTGGGATGGACGCAGTGTCGACGCCGGCGAGCGCCGGTCCGGGCACGCCCAGCTGAGCGATGAACGGCTGCTCGACGATCCACGGCTTCAGGGCGGTCTGCGACTCCTGCAGGAGGATGTCGGGCACCTGGTCGGCGCTCTCCGACTGGTAAAAGCGCCCGTTGCCCTCTCGCGCCACCGCGCGCATCATCGCCATGTTCTGTGGGTTGCCGTCAATATCGACACCAACTGCGGAGACCGTGATCCCGTTGGCGACCAGGCCGGCGATGAGCGACGCTGAGACGGGCTGCGCGTCCCCGTCACCCAGCAGGATCACGTGGCGCACGGTGCCGGGATGGGCCAGCAGCGCCTGCTCGGCATCGGCGATGTACGGGTCGTACGAGGGCGGGTCCCCGAAGTTGGCGATGTTGAGGACGGCGTTCTCCACCTTGGTCCGGCTGCCCACCTGCTGCAGCGGGACGGCGAGGCCCGTGATCGAATCGGTGACGCCGACGTAGTCGCGTGAGCTGAGCTTTTCGACCAGCGCCTTCGCGGCTCCGCGCACGACGGCGTCGCCCGCGCTGTTCTCCACCGATTCCAGCACCAGCACCACCGCGATGGGCGGCTTCTGCTGGGGGTTGCGGACCTGCATGTCGACCGGAAGTGCCGTCTCGAGGGGCGTCCCGCTGAACCCCCCCGGCCCAAGCGTGTCGGTGCCGCCGAACACGGACAGCCCCACGCCCAGGTTCTCTGTCGCGGACCGAATCGCCTCCATCTGCTGGATGTCGAGTTGCTGGGCTGAGACATCCACCAGTGCCACCGCCTGGTATGCCGCAACCGCGGTGGGCGTGCTCGGCACCGAGGTGGGCTCGACCACCGTGGCCTGGATGCCGGCGGCGCGCAGCGCCGCGGCGACATTGGCCCCCTCGCCGGGGGTGCCCTCGGCGATCAGCACCCGTTGCGGACCGAGCACCTGCACCAGGGTGTCGGCGGAGTTGTTCTGCTCGAACGTGTCCAGCGCCGGGATGATGCTCACCCGGATGTCGTGCATGCCGGGGGACGCGGGAGCCAGGTTGGCGTCGACCTCGCTGTCACCGGGAGTGAGTGCGAGCTCACGCGTGACCACAACGGTCCCGTCGTCGCTGATCGTTACCCGCGCGGAGGTCGCGACGTTGCTGCTGATGATGGCGCGAACGCTGAACCCCGCACCGGGGGGCACCGAGGTGGGCCCCCGCAGGGATGCCACGAGCACCTCTGGGCCGGCGGGCACGGCGACCGCGAGGACATCGACACGGATGCCCGCCTGACGGAGGAGCGCGACCTCGGTCAGAGCGTCTCCGGTGTTCTGGCGCCCGTCGCTGAGGATGACGATGTGCTTGAGCGTGTCGCCGGGGAGGAGCGACGCGGCGAGGCGCAGCGCCCCCTCGATGTCAGTCGCGTTGCCGTCGGGTTGTGTGGCGAAGCTGCTGAAGACGCTGTCCGCAGCCGTCACTGCAGGCTGTTCGACGATCGCGTCGCCACCGAAGGTGACGATGCCGAAGCGGTCGCCGGCATGCAGGCCGGCGCGGAGCTGCTGCACGGTCGCCGCCTCGCCGCCCAGCGCGGTCTCCATGCTGGCACTGCGATCGACGACCACGATGAGCGTCTGCGCCGAGGCCGGGAGTTGCAGGGCGAAGCCGGAGAGGGCGAGCGCGATGAGGAGCAGGCCGGCGCAACGCAGCGCCAGCGACGCCTGCGCGCCGCGCCGGGAGAGCGGAGGGGGGAGGCGGCGCCACACGAGCACCGCGGCAGGCACCGCAAGGAGGCCGAGCAGTCCGAGGGGAGTGGCGAGCTCAGCGCCCACGATGGAACACCACCCACTCAGCGCTGAGCACGGCGAGGGCGAGGACGGCGAGCCATGGCCAGAGGTCGTCGAAGACAGCGCCCCGGCTGCCCGGCGTCGGCGATGCGGCGGCGCCCCGAACGGACGCGAGCTCGGATTGCGGGGTGATGGCCGAACGAGCGGGGTCCAGCGCGTCGACGGCGAAGCGCGCGGTGACACTCTGCTGAGCGCCCGCGGCGCGGATGATCGCCGTATACAGGCCGGTCTGGTCGGTGTCGGTCAGGACGGCGTCGCCCATCTGCGCCATGACGTTGAGGGTCTCCGTCGTGCCGTCCGGTCGCGTGACCGTGACGCTGCCGCCGCCCGGGACAGGAATGTCAACAGGTGTATCCGGCTCGACGGGACTCGGTGGAACGGCGTCGGGTACCAGGAACTCCGAGAGGCGCTCGACGAGCACCGGGAACGCGGGGCTCAGCGGCAGGTCGGAATCATGCAGGTCGAAACCGAGCAGCGCCGCGCGCGGTGCGCCGTCACGAACCAGCAGCACCGGGCCCGCCTGCGAGTCGATGACCGCTCGCCCGAATGACGACGCCGAGAGGTCGCGGGAATGCGCCACCGCCACGTTGCCGATATCGACACCCTCCATCAGGGGGTCGCCGGCGCTGGCCGGGGTGAGCGGCCCCGGCCGCACCTCGACGCCGGCGCCGATCGCGGGATCGGCGGGGGGACCCACCAGCAAATACGGCTGCGCCGGCAGGGCAGACGGCATGAAGCCGTCGAAGACCCACAGGTCGACGCCGGTGTGCGGCCGGTACGCGGCGGGTGTCTCGACATCGAGCCGGAGATCACTGCGCAGCTGCAGCGCCTCCTGCAGGAAGATGTTGCGCGGGGTCACCAGGACCGCATGGATGACTCGTGGGGTCTGGACGATCGCCGACGCCGTGTCATCCAGCGCGAACGTGTCGTGAGGTGTGAGATCCGCCGTCACGGTGTGCGGCGACCCGGAGAGCGCGACGTCCACCTCCACGCTGCCGCCCGGTTCAACGTCGATGGCGCGCGCGTCGACCAGATGACCATCGGCGCGCGTCTCGATGGTGGTGGCGTGACGCGCCGTTCCGTAGTTAGTGACGTTGATGGCGACAACGCGCGAGCCATCCACCCCGGAGACGGTGAGGCCGCTGATGCCCAGGTTCTCCCCGCTCACCCCCACGGGGAGGTACTGGACAGGATAGGGGAGGGTCACCGTCGGCCCGCTGACGTCGACGACGCCGTCGCTGATGACGATCACCCGCCGATCCCCGTTTCCACCCCCCGGGGCGGCGGTGGCCAGCGCGAGGGCGGTGCGCAGGTCGGCGAGGCCCGCCTCGGGGCGCAGCCCAGACAGCGCGGCGTCGAGCACCCCGTGGTCGCCGCCGCTCGCGGCGATGACGCGGGGGTTCGCATCCATGGCGATCAGCGTCATGCGCTGACCGGAGCCCAGTTGGTCGACCAGCGCACGCGCCTCGACCACGGCTGCGGCGAAGCGTGATGGGGACACGTCTGTCGCCTGCATCGGGCCGGACGCGTCGATGACGACCACGGTGTCGGGGCCGAGCTGCGCCGGGTGGGCGAGCGCGGGTCGCGTCAGAGCGAGGACCAGGGCGATCGCGGCGAGCAGCTGAAGGAACAGCAGCCACGACGGACGGATACGCTGCCAGGGCACGCTCGCCTGCCTGTCCACGGCCTCGGTTCGCCACAGCAGCGTGCTGGGCACCACCACGATGCGGCGTCGCACCTTGAGGATGTACAGCACGAGGATGGCAGGCACCGAGATGCCGAAGACCGCGAGCAGCGGCGCCAGAAAGCTCACCGGACGATCCCGGCGCTGCGGCAGGCGCGCACTGCGGAGACGACGCCGGTGTCGCTGGCGAGGTCGACCCATCGCGCTCGGTGGCGCGCCGCCAGGGTGCGGAGCGCATCGGTGCGGCCGGCGAGGCGGCTCCTGTAGGCGGCGATGGTCGCCGGCGTGACCGTGACCTCAACAGCGGTGCCGGTCTCCGCGTCGACAAGTCGGAGGTCGCCCTGCAGGTCCGGCTCCACCTCCTGTCGTGACAGCAGTCGAACCAGCACAGGCTCCTGGCCGGCGCCGCGCAGGGCGGCGAGGGCCGCGTCCGGTCCAGGCTGGGACAGGAAGTCGGAGATGATCACCGCAATCCCCGGCGCGGTCCGTGTGGCCGCGCGGCCGATCGCGCCGAAGTCGGTGCGCCCGTCGCCGTGCAACCCGGCGAGCGCCAGCCACAGCCGGTGCGTGGCGGACCGGCCGCGGAGCCGAGGCGTGAGCATCGTCGCGGTGGACGCGAAGGTGGCGACGCAGGCGCGGTCGTAAGCGCCGAGGGCGACGTAGCCGAGCGCCCCCGCGAGCGAGGCCGCAGCGTGCAGCTTGGAGGGATCGCCGTAGGCCATCGATGCCGAGGTGTCGATCCACAGAGTCAAGGTCACGTCCTCATCGGCGCTGTGCAGCCGCACGATCAGCCGCTCGTGGCGCGCATACGCGTTCCAGTCCACGCGCCGGAAATCGTCGCCGGGGACATAGGCTCGAAAATCGGCGAATTCCACGGAGCCACCGGTGCGCCGCGAGCGTCGCTGCCCGGCGTCGCCCAGCACCGGGCGTCTCGATGGTAGTGACATGTGATCGAGCAGCGCGAGAACGTCCGGGGTGAGGCCGAGCGCTCGCGCCGCGGCGATCCCCGCGGATGCGGCCCGGCTGGTCATCGTGAGCAGGCCGGGCTCAGCTGACGGCAGGGTCGGTGTCGACGCTGTCGACGACCTGCGCGATGACCTCGTCGGGAGTTGTTCCCTGCGCCTCCGCCTCGAAGCCCAGGAGAACGCGGTGCCGCAGCACCGGCTGTGCCAGGGCCCTGATGTCGTCGAAGGCGACGTTGAAGCGGCCATCGAGGAGTGCGCGCACCTTCGCCCCCTGCACCAGTCCCTGGACGGCACGTGGCGAGGCGCCGAAGCGCACGAGCGTGCGCACCATGTCGAGATTCGCGTGCTCCGGATGCGTTGCCCGCACGAGGCGCGCTGCGTAGTCGATGACGTGGTCGGCCACGGGGACCGTGCGTGCCAGCGCGATCATGCCCAGCAGGGTGTCCGTCCCGGCGACCGCCTCCACCCGGGGCAACTCCGGACCCGTCGTGCGCCGAGCGATCTCGACGAGGTCGTCATTGCTCGGGAATGGCACGAGCAGCTTCATCAAGAAGCGGTCGAGCTGCGCCTCGGGCAGTGGGTAGGTGCCCTCCAACTCGATGGGGTTCTGCGTCGCCAGGACGAAGAACGGCTCGGGCAGCGGACGCGTCTCCCCGGCGACGGTGACCGAGTGCTCCTGCATCGCCTCGAGGAGTGCGCTCTGCGTCTTGGGTGTCGCGCGGTTGATCTCGTCGGCGAGGACGATATTCGCGAAAACCGGGCCGTGCTGGAACGTGAACCTGCGACCGGTGTCGGTCTCGCTGATCACCATCGTCCCGGTGATATCGGCAGGCATGAGGTCGGGCGTGAACTGGATGCGCGCAAAGTGCAGGGTCAGCGCATCTCCAACTGCGCGGACCAGCGCCGTCTTGCCAAGCCCCGGGACGCCCTCGAGGAGCACGTGGCCGCCGGCGAGCAGCGAGGTGACCACGTGGCGCACCAAGTCCTCCTGGCCCACGATGAGCTTGTGCAGCTCGGCCTCGAGCGCGACCGCCAGGGTCGTGAAGTCGTCGGCGCTGGGCTGATCGACCGATGCGGAGTGGCTCACCCGCCGAGGCCCTGGAGTGACGCGAAGTATTGACGCACGAGGTCCCGGTCGCCCGGCGCGAACCCACTGCGGTCGAGGGTTTGCAGCACGAACGTCTGGAACTGGGCGAACACCGATGACAGCGTCTGGGTCGGGACGTTCTGGCCGGGCGCCAGCTGGAAGCTCTGCGGATCGCCGAACGGCTGGTTGCCGGATCCGGGGACGAAGAGCTGCTCGTTCGAGGCCGCGGCCCCGCTGTGCGGTCCGCCCGAGCCCGACGCCCCCTGTCCACCGCTCCCGCCGCTGCCTCCGGACCCGGATCCGCTTCCGTTCCCGCTGCCGTTGCCTTTCCCGCTGCCGTTGCCGTTGCCGTTGCCGTTGCCGTTGCCGTTGCCGTTGCCGTTGCCGTTGCCGTTGCCGTTGCCTGTCGACGAGGCCGATCCCTGACCGCCGCCCGACGAGCCGCCCTGGCCACCGGTGCCGGCATCGGCAGCCGCGGCGATACCGGTCTTGGCCGCTGCGACAGCGTCCACCGCAGCCGCGACTCCCGCGGCCGCTGATGCGCTCGCAGCGGCAGCCTGCAGCTCGCTTGACGCCGCGCCGAGCGCCTGGCTCGCGGACGCGGTATTCCCGGACGCAAGCGCGCTCGCGGCCTGCTGGAGCGCATCCGCGAGCGATCTGTCGCCCGTCGAGGCGCCTGCGGCGCGTGCGAGGGCCGACGCCAGCTGATGCACTTGGGCGGGGGTGAGCTGAGGCAGCGAGCCGGCCACGGACCTCAGCGCTGCCGCTGAACTCGAGAGGTTCCCCTGGGCGAGAGCCGCGGCCACCTGGCTCAGCGTTGCCGAACCGGTCATCGCCGAACCCGCGGCCGACGCCGCGCCGAGGCGCGACGGAAGGGTCGGGTCGGCAAGGCCCTGGATCTGCTGGCCCAGCTCGGAAATCGTCTCGAGCGCCTGCACGGGGCTCTGCGCTTTGCGTAGCTGCGCCAGTGCATCGCGAAGTGCCTGGTCGAGTTGATGCAGCGTGCCTGCCGGATCGGGCTGCGCGGTCGCAGCGCGGTGGGCCGCCCGCTCCTGCTTGATGATTGTGGCGATCGCCTTCTGGATCGCCGCGTGATCACCGGCGGTGCGCTGGGCAGCCGCCGCAGTGCTGGGGGTTGTCATCGCGAGTGTCAGCGCTGCGGCCACACTCGCGGCGGCGGCAAGGGCGCGCCACCTGAGGCTGCGCAGCGGGTACACCTCCCGCACGCGCAGACCCCTCGCGACGGACGACGCGTCGCTCCGCAGGCGCTCGGCGATCTCGGTGACGCCGTCATTCAGGGTGACCGCCGAGGCGAGGCGCTCGGCGAGGGCCAGACGGCGGTCCGCGGTGCGCGCTGCGATGAGAGCAGACGGTCGGCGAGCGACCGACAACACCGTGCCGGCCGCCAGCAGGCCGGCGCTGACGATCGCGATCAGCGCCACGACCGGAAGCGTCCACATGCGCCCGGCCGCCAAAACGGCGCAAGCCCACACCGCGGCGACCGCCGCCGACATCAGCAACCATCTCGCTGCGGCCTCGGCGCGTGCTCGCCGGACCAGCGGACGCAGCGACGCCTCCAGGGAGAGCGGAGAATCGGTCATGTGCCCTCCGGCTGGGCGCGGCGCGGCCATGGCACCCGGCCACGCAGCGCGACGATCGCCAGGCCGATGCACAGCGCGGACAGCGCAATGGCGAACACCGTAAATACCTGCCAGATATGCCAGCCGTTGAGCGGCCCCGAGTCGATGCGATCAAAGGTGACCACACCGCAGTTGTAGACCGCGGGAGAGCTGAAGCCGCCACCGATGGTGGTGAAGCCGCCGGTAGCACAGTTCTGACTCGAGATCGAAGCCACCTCACTGCCGATGGCGAGCCCAGGGCTGAGGGCCATGATCAGCGGCGGCGCAGCGCTCGCCTGCGAGACGGTGGGAGGGCCGGCGATCAGCCCACCGCCGCTGCTCGAGCTGAACCCGCTGCCGCTGACTCCGGATGCGAAGCCTTGGGCAAGAAGATAGGAGCCGAGGACGAGGGGACCGACCAGCAGGATGAACATGGCGACGTACGAGCACACGATCGCCCCCGTCGGTCCCTTGCTGATCGCCGAGAAGAGAATCGACATCGAGCCGATCATCACCGCCGTCAGGGCGCCGAGCCCGACGACGATGAGGATGTCTCCCCAGGCGATGCCGCCGAGCAGCGCGACCACCGAGAGGATGGGCAGCGAGGCGACGAGCAGGAACCCCATGAACGCCAGCGACGCCGCGAGCTTCCCGATAACGACACGCCACGGCCGGACCCGCGTGCAGAGCAGCAGGTCGAGCGTTTGGCGCTCACGCTCGCCGGCGATCGAGCCCGCGACGAGGCCCGGGACGAGCAGGAGCACCAGGGCGACGATGACCGCGACCAGCGCGCCGAACACCGTGACCCCGGAGTGCGCCAGCACGGCCACGGACGCCGACTGGTTTGCCGCCGACGCGTAGGCGAGGATCGTCACGACGCCCAGGGCGGCCAGCCAGCAGAAGAGGATGAATGCGGTGCGCTTGCTGCGCATCCGCGTGCGCGCCTCTCGGGCGATAATCGGATTCCAGACCAGCGAACCGATGCCGTTCATGCGCTCTGCTCCAGCGGCTGACCGGTGACGCGGAGGAAGACGTCCTCGAGGCTCGATCCCACCGGATTGACCGCGGTCACGGTCACGCCTGCGGCGAGCAGCGCCTGCAGGATCGCGGACGTGGCCTCGGCTCCGGCATGAACGTCAACCTCGACGCAGCCGTCGCCGGGCCGAAGCGCGACCACCTGCGGGACACCGTCCAGTGCCACAGCCGCGGCCTGCGCATCTCCGGACACATTGACCCGCAGGGTGCTGCGGTCACGGCCGCCGGTCAGCTCCTCGAGCGTGCCCTGCGCCACCATCCGGCCGCCGTCGATGAAACCGAACGATGTGCACATCTCGGCGAGCTCGGGAAGGATGTGGCTGCTCACCACCATCGTCTTGCCCATGCTGTGCAGCTCGCGCACCAGCTCTCGCAGCTCAACCCGCGCGCGCGGATCGAGACCGGACGCGGGCTCGTCGAGCAGCAGCACCGGCGGGTCGGGAATCAGCGCTCGGGCCAGGCAGAGCCGCTGTTTCATGCCCCGCGAGAGGGCGTCGACCGGCATGTCCATGCGATCGGGCAGGCCGACGAGGTCCATGAGGTCCTCGGCCAGGCGCGCGACCCGGGCGCGGGGGATGCGATAGCACGACGCGTAGAAGGTGAGGTACTCGCGCGCAGTCATGCGGTCGTAGACCCCGAAGAAGTCAGGCATCCAGCCCACGCGCTCGCGCACCACCTGGGGGTGGGTGAGGACGTCAACGCCGTCGACCGACGCGGTGCCGGACGTTGGCTGGAGGAGTCCCGCGAGGATGCGAAGCGTTGTGGTCTTGCCGGCTCCGTTTGGTCCCACGAGGCCGAACACAGCGCCGGTGTCGATCTCGAAAGAGCAGTCCGAGAGCGCCATACGCGTCCCGAACGCCCTGGCGAGGTGTGTCCCTGTGATCACGATCCAGATCCGGGGACGGGGGTCACCAGCGGCGGCGTCAGCGTGATCCCGCCGGACTGCCCGGTCATGCGGATCAGTATGGAGCCGTCGGGAAGCACGTACTGCGGCGGCCCGTCGACGCTGGCACCCACCCCCGAGGCGAGCGTGTGGATTGCGAGCGGGGTCCACGTGGCGCTGGCGGGGTCGAAAACGGAGATCGTCACGGCGCCACCTGCGATGGGCCCGCCGGCGTTGCAGATGGCAGGTCCCGAAGCTGGGGCGACGTTGGAGCATCCGGCAGACGACGCGCTCTCCACGATGTTCAGGGCGGCGTACGTTCCGCCACCGACCGGCGCGCTGTAGATGGCGCTCTCGGAGCCGGCGAGCACCAGGTTGCCGAAGAACGCCGAGGTGCTGGCGGTGGAGCCCGTGACATCGACGAGGCTCGCCACCTGCGTCGTGGTGTCACCGGCCGCGCGCCCGACCTGGAGGGGGATGACGATCGCGTCCATCTCCGTGATCGGGATGCCGCCCGCGTCGATCGCCGGCAGCCCGGCAAGTGGCCCCTGGACAACGCCGACGAACGCCGCCTGAGTCTGCGTCTGCGCAGCCGGCGTGGCGGGAACAGGCGCGGGGACCGCGTAACCGATCCCGGTATACGGCCCGTCCTCGATCGCGCTGATGATCTCGCCGGCTCGCACCCTGCTGCTGGCGCCGGACGATGCTGGGAACAACGAACACCCGAGGCAGCCCTGACTGGCGCTGCGTGACGGGTTGATTGTCTGGCTGATGGATGCTGACGATCCGGCCGCCAGGGCCCCGCTGTTGCTCCATCCGGACTCCGGGATCTGCACAGCGCTGTCCAGGATGTCGATGCCGAGAAGGTTCGTGATCGCACCGGTGACCGTCATATGGGCGCCCGCGAGAGATGCGTGGATGCCGGCACCGGCGTAGGGGATCGTCGTCTCGGCGTCGAACCCGTGCGTGGTCGCCGGTCCCGCGTCCTCAACGAGCGCGCTGTTTTGGCCGGGCAGGATGACGACGTCCCCGGAGCCGGTCTCGACGCCCGCCAGGCCCGTCGCATCGGTCGGGGCGCCGAGCTGGATCAGCCGCGACCCCCCGTGCTGCGAGAAGAGCGCCGCCAGCGTCTGCACCCGGGCCGTTCCCGTCGCTGGATCGACCGTCACGATGCGGACCACGTTGAGTGCCGCGTCATGACCCGCGGTGCCGAGGCCGGTCGCCATCATCACAGCCGTCGTGGTCACCGCGACAGCCGGCACGAGGAGCCACGCGAGGGCGGCATGGCGGCGGCGCCAGAGCACCACGAAGGTCAGGGGTGCGATCAGGAGCACGTACACCCCGATGACGATGCCGAGCACCGCCGCACTCGGAACGAACAGCCCAGGGATGTCCTGCAGCTCGGCCAGAAGGTTACCGTCGATGGCCAGCGCGGCGGGGGTCCCGGCCGGCGCCGCGCGCTGCTCGGCGGTGACCAGGACATGGCGCAAGAGCGCGAGCGTTCCCACCCACGTGGCCGCCTGCCCGGAGTCCGCGTCGAGGGCGAGTACCGTGACGTCTCCCTGGTCGACGGCGCTGTCCACCTCGATGGGGTTCCCGGCGTCGGCGAGCGGCACGGTCGCCCCCGCACGCGGCCGCAGAATGCCGATCTGCAGCGGAACGAGCGGCTCCGAGGTGCCCAGGATCGCTGTTGTGGTCGGCAGTGTCGATATCTGACTCAGTCCCGACAGCGTCGCGGGAACGAGCGCCGCCGGGAGTCCGCTGGTCGTGTCCTGAAAGCGGTCGGTGGCGGCGATGACAAGGGTCCCGCCGGTACTGACGTAGGCGGCCAGCGCGCTCCGCTGCGCCGTGTCGAGCGACCCTGTCGCCGCGTCGTCGACGATCACGGCCAGGAATCCCTCGAGCGGTGCGAGCGTCTCGGGCAGGGTGGCCGGAGTGATGTGGGATACGGCCGGCTGCTGCCCGTCAGGGAGGCGAATACCCGCGACGGAGTCGAGTGCGGAGGGGTCGTCCGACACCACGGCGACGGCGTCCTGAACGGAGCCGCTGTAGGAGGCAGTTGATGAGACGCCTATCTGATCGACGACGTTGCCGGAGGCGTCGAGCAGCCGCGCGTGCGGTGCGTTGGCCGACGCCGCGATGTCGACGACGAAGCGCTTGGTCGTTCCCGCGGCGAGCTGGACGGGGATCCGGTCGATGTACGACGCCGTGGACGCGCCGCTCCCACAGAATTGCGATTTGAGGTAGCTGACGCAGGCTTGCGGGTTGGCCGAGCCGGTCACCGCGATCTCCACCGCGCCGCCGAAGTCGGGCCCGTTGTTCGTCAGCGTGACCTGTAACGGGGTCCACGCAACGCTGGACGCCGAACCCGACGCCGCGTACTCGAGAGCCACATTCAGGGTCACTGCGGGCGAGCCTGCGCGCGCGCTCAACGGCACCGCCGCGGCGGCGACGGCCGCGCCGGCGAGCGCGAGAACGAGGCGCGCACGAACGCGTCGCCGGCCGCCCTCCGGACCGTTGGACACGAATTGACCTCCGCCTCCTGCCTTCAGGACGTCACCATAACGCAGCGCTCGGCGCGAAAGTTCCCGTTCGCGGCGCTACTTGCTGGCACCAACGCCGGGGGCGCGGTAGAGGAACTGGTTGAGCCCATGCGCGTGGAGTTCGAACGCGCCGAGCGCGAGCGCCGCCAGGATGCACACCAGCGCCAGGAGCATCATCACGCGCCAGGCCCTGAGCCTTCGTCGCTTCACCTCCGCGTAGGCGGCGGGGTCCTGGTGCATCGGTCAGTCGCTCGGCGGCCGCTGCACGAACGCGGCAGTTCCCTTGACCGCGAGCTCGTGGACCAATTGGGAGTAGCCGATCGAGAAGAGCCCGATGAGTGCAAGCGCCGCCCCGATACGCAGCAGGCGATTGGTGCGGGCCTTCCGCGCCGAACGCCACCGGCGACGCACGACGGGCACCCTCAACAGGGCCAGTGGGGCGCTGACCGCGAGAGCATCGAGGAAGAACGAGCTCAGGCCGAACAGGAAGGCGAGGTGAATGAGGATCGTCACCCAGAGCACGTAGGTCAGTCGCTGGATCGACTTCCAGCGTCCGCCCAGCCAGTGCATCGCGCCGCGGTTGGCCGTCAGCGTCAGCGGGATCAGCAGGAATACCGACAGCGTGCCGAACAGCAGGAACGTGTGGCCCGCGATACGGCCGAGGGGACCTCCGGGAAAGGTAGCGCCGGTGGTGATGGCCGCGAGGGTGAGGTCGGTGCCGGCCGTGAAGAACATGGCGACGCCGTAGTCGCGCCGAAGGATAAGGTGCCAGCGCCAGCCGGTCATCGTGTAGACCGGCGTCACGGCCAGCATCATCACGAAGAGCAGGAATGACGATGTGCCGAGGACGTCGGCGGTGGACGCGGAGACGTTCGCCACCGAGCCGGGACGACCCAGGGCGAGCGAGATGATTTCAGGCGCCATGAACGCGAACGGAATGACCAGGAGTCCCCGGAAGAACCACACCCCGAGCAGGGGAAGAACACGTTTCCGGCTCCGAGCACGCATGCGGGAGCTCGTCCCGACCAGAAGGACCATGGCGCCGGGCGATACTTCGCTCGGTGTGGTCCTCGCGGCCGGCGCGACGGTGTCCAGGCGGTCCTGCCTCGCGGTGATCGCGCGTGTGCCTAGCTTGGAAATGGTCCGTGACTCCCCCGGCCCGATTTCTGCATCTCCATCGCTGCCGCTCCAGCGAGCGGGCAGAACGATATCACGGACGCTGCGAGCGCACCATCGAGATCGAACGCCTCATGCGGACACCCACCACCTTCGCGGGTCACCGAGTCCCGGCATCCGGAGAGGTGGCGGCGCTGCCCTGCGCGACCGGAGGAAGGGGTGGCCTCCTACCTGATCCGCCGATCCGCGCAGGGCGTGGTGACCGTCTGGGTGATCTGGTCCCTGGTCTTCGTCGCGTACTTCGTGGCGCCGGGGGATCCTGCAGCGGAGCTGTGCCGGCCAGGGTGCCCACAGGCGACCCTCGAGAGGATCCGCGAAAGCCTCGGCCTCACCCTCCCGCTCTGGCAGCAGTATCTCGACTACTTCGGCCGTATCTTCCACGGCAACCTCGGATACTCGTACGTCAGCGGTCAGCCGGTGACGACCATCATCCTCCGGGCTCTGCCCGTCGACCTCTCGCTCGCCATTCCGGCCGGGATCCTGTGGCTCATCGTCGGCCTGGGTCTCGGAACCTTTGCCGCTCGACGCACGGCCAGCATTCCGGCTCGTACGGCAACGATCTTCGTCCTGGCCGGTCTTTCCGTTCCGACCTTCATGCTGGGCATTGCGCTCGTCGATCTCTTCGGTGGCGTGTTGATCCCGGGGCTCCACCTCTTCCCACTCCCCGGCGAGAGTTGGACGCCATTCCAGGTGAACCCACTCGCGTGGGCGCACGGCCTGATCCTGCCGTGGATCACGCTCGCCTTCGTCTCGTCGGCGACGTACGTGCGGCTCTCGCGGAGCGCGATGCGGGATGTTCTGGGAGAGGAGTACATCACGGCGGCTCGGGCCAGGGGACTCTCCGAGCGGCGAGTCCTGTACCGACACGCACTCCACGCTGCCGCCTCTCCAATCATGACCCAGTTCGGCATCGACCTCGCAACAGTGCTCGGCGGAGCAATCATCACAGAGGTGGTCTTCGACCTTCCCGGGCTGGGACGCGCGGCCGTCCAGGCGATCTTCAGCCAGGACCGGCCCGTGGTCCAGGGGGTCGTCCTCGCCGCCTCGGCCTTCATTGTCGTTGTCAACATCGTGGTGGACGGCCTCTACGGCGTCATCGATCCGAGAGTCACCGTCTCCTGATCCGGCCGCTGCACATGGCTTCTTACTGAAACGATTTCAGATGCGGCCAGAGTTGCTCGAGCGGGAGGGTGGGGCGCGCGCACACGACGATTGGCGACCCCCACTCCTGGTTGTGCAGACCGTAGGCGTTGGAGATCGTCGCGACCGTCGAACAGGCGTCGAAGAGCGTCGAGAGGACGCCTGTATCGAGCCCGATCGCGATGATTGGACCGTCCAGTCTGCCGGGCCTCCAGTAGTAGTAGCTCAACTCGCCGGAGACGGCCGTCGGGAGCCCATGTGACGGCCCGTACGTGTTGATCGCACCGGCTTCGCCGTAGTTGTTGGTGACGATCACGGTCATGGATCGCTCGCGGTCCGGCAGCCGTCTGTAGACGGCATCGACCTCTGCAACGAGGTCCTGCCAGCCGATTGTGTCCGCAAAGTCTGTGCGAATCGAGGGCAGTGTCGATCGCGCCATCACGGCCTCGGGAAGCAACGGAATCGCGATGGGCAGCAGCACGACCGCCTGGATCACCAGAGCCACCGCCGCCGCCGGACGCAGCCAGTGCGCGCGGCGTCGCGTCCAGGCTTCGACGGCGCACGCGCCCGCCGTGACCAACAGCGGATGCAGCGGTCCGATGTAGTACCCCTTACCCGCGAACAGGAAGATGACGAAGACCACCAGTGTTGCCGGCCCAAGGCCCCGGACTGGGCCGGTGAGCAGCCTGTGCAACCCGACCAGCCAGATCGGAATGGCCAGGGGGCCGATCAGGGCAATCTGGTCGGAGAGAAACGTCAGTGGCGCAAAGTCGCCGGCCTGAGCGGCGTGGTGGTTGAACGCATATGCGACGGAGGGCCACCCGTTCGCGATCTGCCAGATCACGTTGGGCAGAAAGATCAGCACGGCGATGGCGAGACCGAGCCACGGCCACGGGGTGCGAAGGTGCCGGCGGAGCGGGGTCCCGGCGGTGCCGACGGCCAGCCCCACGGCGAGCGCGACGATCGTGTACTTCGTCTCCAGTCCGACCCCGACTGCTGCTCCGAGCGCGAGCCAGAGGCGGCGATCCCCCGTCCTGAGGAGCTTCGCCGTCACCCAGAAGCAGACCATCCAGGCCAGTTGATCGAAGGTCACGGTCTCGAAGAGCCAGTTGGCGCCGAGCAGCACGGGACTCGCTGCCGCGCCGATCGCGGCGAGGATGCGAGCGCTCCGACCGCCACCGAGCTCGCGGGCGATCTGAGCGGCCAGGACGATCATCAGCGCCCCTGCGAGGCTGGGCCAGAGACGCAGTCCCCAGACGCTGGTGCCGAACAGGAGCTCGCTCAGCCGTGCGATCGCCGGAGTGAGCGGCGGATAGTCGACGAATCCCCAGGCCAGGTGGCGCGCGCTGTCAAGGTAGTACAGCTCGTCGCGATGAAAGCCATAGAGCCCGTTCGTTGCCAGGTGCACTGCGAGAACGGCCGCGGCGAGGCCGCAGATGATCATCCACTCCGACTTCCGGCGCGACGGGGCGGGAATTGCCGAGTCCGGTGGTGCGGCAACGGGGGCGGCAGCTCGGCCGGCCTCGTCGAGCCGCAGCGCTCCCGTCGGCGTTTGAGTCGACAACGGCCAAGACTTGCTCATCCGGTGCTCCTCGATGCCGTCCCGCTGATGCCGGTGCGGAGATCGTCCGATGCCACCTGGTCATCGGGCGTCATCCCGAGGGGTGAACGAGGGTCATCCTCTCGGACGAGATTGGCTTCGCGGCTAGCGAAAACCCGGCGCAACCAACCCCGATTCGTATGCGAGCACGACGGCCTGAACACGGTCACGCACCTCGAGCTTGTCCAGCACGTGGGCGACATGCGTCTTCACCGTCGTCTCACCGAGGAAGAGACGTGTGGCGATCTCGCTGTTGCTGAGTCCTCGGGCCAGAAGCAGGAGCACCTCACGCTCACGTTCGGTGAGCAGGCGAAGGTGGGGCAGATCGGCGCTCGGAGCGTGACCACTGAAGCGCTCGATCAGACGGCGTGTCACCGAGGGTGCGAGCAGTGCGTCGCCCGACGCCGCAACCCGTACGGCACGGACGATCTCATCTCCCGTCGCGTCCTTGAGCAGAAACCCCGACGCGCCGGAGCGCAGCGCCTGAAACACGTACTCGTCAAGGTCGAACGTCGTCAGGATGACGATTCGCGCCGCGCACCCGCGTGCGCTGATGCGCCGTGTCGCCTCGAGTCCATCGAGGACCGGCATTCGAATATCCATGAGCACGACGTCCGGAGTCAGTGACGCCACCAACGTGACCGCTTCCTCGCCGTTACCCGCGTCGCCGACAACCTCGACATCCGGCTCCTCGTCGAGCAGGGTCCGAAGCCCTGCGCGCACGAGCGGTTGGTCGTCGACCAGCAGGACGCGGATCATGCGGTGCTTGGTTCGAGTGGGAGACGAGCTGTGACGCTGAAGCCGTCGCTGCAGCGACCGGCGCGAAACTCGCCGTGCAGCAACGCCACCCGTTCCCGCATCCCGGTCAATCCGGTGCCGTCCCCCGACGGAACTTTCTCGTTCCGTCCGTTGTCGGTCACCTCGACGGTGAGGTCGTGCAGCCCGTAGGTGATCGCGACCACCGCATCGTCGGCTCCGGAGTGTCTGAGCACGTTGGTCAGGGACTCCTGCACGATGCGGTAGGCGGAAAGCTCCACCCCTGGTGCGAGCGGGCGCCGCGGTCCGTCGATGCTGATGTGCACTGCCACGCCCGCCCTGCGGACCTGCTCGACCAGCGCGTCCAGCTGCAACAGGCTCGGCTGGGGCGACAGTGCGGCGGCCTCGGCAGGGTCGGTCTTGAGCACCCCGATGGCACGGCGCACATCGGAAAGAGCGTCGCGGCCGGTCTGCTCGATGACCTCGAACGCGGCGGCCGCGTTGGCTGGATCGCGACGTGCGAGCCGCCGGCCCGCCGTCGCCTGCAGCACCATCACGCTCAGGCTGTGGGCGATCACGTCGTGCAGTTCGCGAGCGATGGCGGTGCGTTCGTCGGCCGCGGCCTCACGAGCGAGAAGCTTCGACTGCTCCTCCAGCTGCGCGATGTACGCTCGCCTCGTGCGCACCCCGTAGCCGAGAATCACCGGCAGCGCAAAGATGATGGCGTTGTAGCCGATGTCGGAAAGGTACACGTGATGCTGGCTTCGCCATCCCAGCGCGATTCCCGCAGCGAGACCGATCACCAGCATCACGCTCATGACCGCGATCCGCCATCCACTCCGTGCCGACGCGTAGAGCGTGTAGAGCGCGAGCAGGATTGCGAAATTCTCGACGAACGAATTCGTGAAACCAAGGAGCAGATGCAGGATCAGAGCAGCACCGATGGCTGCGCTGACCGCTGTCGGGAACAGTCGCCGTACCGTAAGTGGCAGCGTGATGAGCACGATCGCGACCACCTGGATCGGGCTCAGCCCCCCCGCATCCTGGTATTCCGCGAGGGCGGCGCTGACCATGAGCAGGACCGCGACTGCCCCGTCCGGGACGGTCGGAGGCAGCCGTCGGAGCCATTTGATCAACGCCGTCACCATGGTCGTCTCCGAGCCTAGCCGAGTCCCGGAGCCCAAGGCGTCATCCTTGAGGACGAAAGGGGTGAGGTGGTTGCGGCCAGGAAAGCACGCCGGCGAACAGTCGCGCCCAGGCGGCGACGGAACCGCGGTGTTCACCCCCGGTGAATCTGGCGGTGGAGGATGATCACGCCTACTTCCGCACCTACGACAAGGCCGATGGACCACGGATCGCCAGAGGCGTCGTGCCGTAAGTCCTGCGCGGATGGGGACCTCCTCCTCTGGTGAGACGCGCCCGCGAGCGCGATGGTGGGACCACCACCGTTGATTCAAATGTTTGACCACCCTGGCGAAAAGTGAGCACCCCTGACACCGAGACCGACGAGAGTGTGGTCGCGCGCTGCCCGCGCAGGCCGAGAAACCGTGCCATGAAAGCCGGCATCGGAGGATGCGCACTCCTCATCGTGAGCCTGATCGCAGCGTGTGCCGGTCAGGATGGATCCTCCCCCTCGGCTCGGTCTTCGCTCACGCCGGGGCCGTCCGCCGGCGCGCCGCTCAGCTCTGCCGCCGCTGATCTCCAGCGGGCGTTTGTGGCCGTTGTCGATCGGGTGCGCCCGTCGGTCGTTCAGATTCAGACCAACTCAGGGCTGGGATCCGGGGTCGTGGTCGATGGCAACGGCGATGTCGTGACCAACAACCACGTGGTCTCCGGAGCAACGACCATCGAGGTGACCACCGCGGAGGGCAAGACCCAGGCTGCGACGCTCGTCGGCACGTTCGCCGCGGGCGACCTCGCAGTCGTCCACGTCGCGGGTCAGCTCCAGCAGGCGGCGTTCGCGGACTCGAGCACGCTGCAGGTCGGCATGATCGTCCTCGCCATCGGCAATCCACTCGGGCTCCAGAGCAGCGTCACCGAGGGCATTGTCAGTGCTGTCGATCGCACCGTCTCCGAGCCCGGCGGGATCACGCTTCCCGACACCATCCAGACCAGTGCCGCAATCAACCCCGGCAACAGCGGGGGAGCGCTCGTCAACCTGGCTGGGGAGGTCGTCGGCATCCCCACGCTCACCGCGAGCGACCCGACTCTGGGAGCCGCCGCCAACGGCATCGGCTTCGCAATTCCAGCCAACACCGTCAAGGACATCGCAACCCAGCTCGTCGCGAGCGGACACGTCGTGAATTCGCATCGGGCCGCCCTGGGCGTGCGGACGAGCACCGTCGTCGACGCGTCGAACAATCCGGTCGGTGCGATGATCACCGTCGTGACCGCCGGGGGCTCGGCGGCGGCGGCCGGGATGACGACCGGGGACATCATCGTCGAGTTCGCCGGCATGCGGATTCGCACCACGACGGACCTCTCGGTGGCACTGGCGGACGCCCAACCCGGGCAGACGATCTCGTTGACGGTGGTCACCCCGACAGGAGCGGAGCGAGTCGTATCGGTCACCGTGGGAGCGATCCCGGGGGGCTAGAGGCGCTGACGTCGCTCGTCCCGGTGGTTCGCGAGCGTTCTCCGTGGTCATGGTGCCGGGTTGCGATGCGTGCGGTGATCCGCAGCGCGGCTTCCATGACGCCGATCGCGATCGTCGTGAGCGCCGCGGACACGAGCCATTCACCGCCGTCGAGGAGCTTGAGTCCGTAGATGAAGCGTCCGAGCGGCAGCGTGAACGCGAGCGCGGCCCCCGCGGACATTGCAACCACGAGACCGAGCCGCCACCTCCCGATTGGTTGCGCCACGCGTCCGACAATCCAGAGACCGATCCCGAGCAGCACGACCGTGGCAACCGTCCTCGAGTCGTCGATGCTCGTGCCGTCGGCGATCGCGATCTCGAATGCCGCATAGGATGCGATGCCGGCCACGACACCGGCGGGGATCGCAAAGGTCAGGGTTCGCGAGACGAAACCTGATCGAGCTCGCTCCGCACTGGGCGCAAACGACAGAACGAACGCGGGGATGCCGATGGCCAGCAAACCGATGAGGGAAAGCTGCCGCGGCAGCAGGGGAAATGGCATGGCGCGCAGTGCGACGGCAGCGGCCAGCACCATCGCGTAGACCGTTTTGGTGAGAAAGAACGCGGCGACACGCTCGAGGTTGGCGATGACGCGGCGGCCTTCGCGGATCGCAAACGGGACACTCGCGAACGAGTCGTGCACGAGTATCAGTCGTGCCACAGCCCGGGCGGCGGAACTCCCCGATCCCATGGCCACGCCGACGTCAGCGGATTTGAGCGCGAGCACGTCGTTGACACCGTCGCCCGTCATCGCGACGACATGACCTCGTGCCTGCAGGGCGCGCACGAGGTCGCGCTTCTGCTGCGGACTCACCCGGCCGAAGACGGACGAGTCCTCGGCGATCGTGCCCAGTGGCTCGGCATCGGCCGGGAGGTCAGGTCCAGCCACGGGGCGATCGGCACCCGGCACACCGACCGATGCGGCCAGCGCCCCGACGGTGGCCGGGTGGTCCCCGGAGATCACCTTGACGGCGATCCCCTGACTTCGGTAATAGGCGAGGATCCGGGCGGCATCCGGGCGGAGCCGCTCGCGAAGCACCACGAGCGCAGCCGGTTCGATCGCCGGTATGGATGCGTCGACTGCGGGAAGCGACGCGACGCGCCCGACGATCAGGACTCGGTTCCCGGCCGCGGTCAGATCGTCAGCGGTTCGACGCGCGGCCAGTGCGGCGGGAGCGATGGTGAACACCTCGGGCGCGCCGAGGAGCCAGGAGCCGCGTCCGTCGAACGCGGCGCCACTCCACTTCCGGAGGGATGAGAACGGCACCGTGCCCGTGGGCGTCCAGCCCGCCGGCGCAGGAAACGCGGACGCAACCGCCGCCAGGGTCGCGTTGGGATTGGGATCCGAGGCAGCAATGGCACCGAGCGCCGCGGCAGCGGTGCGCTCGTCGTCGCCGAGATACACGAGGCGTTCGACCGTCACGCGGCCGTCGGTGAGCGTGCCGGTCTTGTCGAGACACACCACGTCCGCGCGGGCGAGCATCTCGACGCTCGCCAGCTCCTGGGCGATGAGACCGCGTTGCGCGAACCGGACCGCCGCGATGGCGAAGACCACACTGCTGAGCAGCACGAGTCCTTCGGGGATCATCGTCACCAGGCCGGCGACAGACGCGCGAACCGCTTCCACCGGCGAGTCGTTGGCCTTGATCTGACTGACGATCAGAGCCGCTCCGAAAGGCACGATGAGGACGGCGATGATGAGGAGCATGCGGTCGATGCCGCGTCGCACCTCCGAGCGTACGGGGGCGAATCGCCGCGCTTCCGCAGCAAGGATGTTCCCGTAGGCGTTGAGCCCCACCCTGGCGCTCTGGATCCGCCCACTGCCGGCGACCACGAACGTCCCTGAGAGCACCTCGTCACCATGGCGCTTCTCGGCGGGAGCCGACTCCCCGGTGACGAGTGATTCGTCGATCTCCAGTCCCGCCGATCGCAGGACGTTACCGTCCACCGGAACCTGGTCCCCGAGACGCAGCTCGAGCACATCCCCGACGACAACCGATGCGGCGAGGACCTCCTGCTCGGTGCCGTCGCGAATGACCCGGGTCGTCGGACTCGTGAGTACCGCGAGTCGATCCAGCGTGCGTTTGGCCCGGAGTTCCTGGATGATGCCGATGGGAGTGTTTACGATCAGTACCAGGCCGAAGAGCGCGTCCTGAAGCGGGCCGATCACGAGGATCGCCACGAGCAGCACGCCGAGCAGGATGTTGAAGCGCGTGAAGAGGTTGCTCGCCAGGATCGAGACGACCGACCGGCTCGTTCCCGTCGAGACCAGATTGACCTCACCGCGGAGGCGTCGCCGGTCGACCTCCTCGGATGTCAGCCCGTGCTCCCATGTCTCGGGAGTGTCGTACGCACCGGCCCCATGCGTCGGCGCGGGCACGGTCATCCTCGCCGTCGAACCGGCGCTTCCTGGTGCTCGCCCACAACGCCTGCGAGCCGTTCCTCTTCCGAGGCGCGGTGCAGGCTCAGGACGGCGTGGAGCCCGTACAGAATGCGTCGGAGGCCGATCAGCTCCTCGTCGTCAGGTCCGCCGGGATCCAGCGCGTCCATCATGCCGCCGAACACGCGGGTCAGATGCGCGACCTCGGCGTGCTCGCGACGCGCGACCATCACACCTTCCGGGCCCCCGATGTAGCGGGCGATCGCCGGGTAGAGATGCTGCTCCTCCTCGTGTTCGTGCGGCAGCACGTCATCACGGAGGAATCGCCGGATCCCTTCGAGGCGCATGCGGGCGACGTCCGGCGGTATCCGCCCGAGCTCGTCGGCGAGGCGCCTGAGTTGCGCCGTGTCGCGCTCCATCGCGGCGTGCTCGCCCAGGACCTGGCGCCCGGCGGTCACCGCGGCTTCTGACGGTCGGGGCTCCTCCCTGCCACCGCGGGCTCGAAGCGCATTGAGGATCACGGCAACATCGATCGCCTCTTGCACGACCGCGCCCACGACTGGTACGAGTCCACCGAACGCGGCCACTGCCATCGCGACGAGCGAGAGACCCATACCGGCGGCCATGCTCTGCAGCGCGATGCGGTGGGCGCGACGGGCGATCTGCACGGCTTCGGCAAGTCGATCGATGCGATCGACCATCAACACCACATCCGCCGCCTCAGACGACGCGGTTGCTCCTCGCACCCCCATGGCGACACCGACGTCGGCGGCGGCCAACGCCGGGGCATCGTTGATTCCATCCCCAACCATGACGACGACTCCTCGCTCCCGCTCCTCGCGGACCACCTCGACCTTTTCCGCGGGGCTGCGCTCGGCATACACCGCGTCGACGCCGATCGCGGACGCGACGGTCTGCGCCACATCCGGGTGGTCACCGGTGACCATCACCAGGCGGCGCATCCCCGCCTTCCGCAGACGCGCGACGGCGCGTCCGCTGTCGGGCCGGAGCGGATCCTCGAGCACCATCGCCCCCACCAGGATCCCGTCAACGCTCATGAACACGTTGGCAAGGCCTTCGTAGGCCGTGCGTCTGCGCACACGTCCGGCCCACGCCGGCACCGAGCCCTCTCCCGCAACGTAGGAGGCGCGGCCGATCATCACGCGACGACCGTTCACGATCCCGCGAACACCTTTGCCGGCTTCCTCGGTGGCGCTCTCCGGAAGAGAGAGCCGGAGGCCATGAGCAGCGGCCGCCTGGACGATCGGACGGGCGAGCGCGTGCGTCGAGATCTGGTCCAATGACGCGCCGAGGCGGAGCACCTCGTCCGAACCGATGCTGCCATCGGTCTCGATATCGGCGAGTCGCGCCCGACCCTCCGTGAGCGTGCCCGTCTTGTCGAAGAGCAGGACGTCCGCCCGACCCAGCGTCTCGAGCGCCGCCCCGCCTTTGACAACGATCCCACGGCGCGCTGCTCGTGACATGCCACCAACCAGCGCGATCGGCGCGGCGAGGATCAGGGGACAGGGCGTGGCCACCACGAGCACAGCGACGGCTCGGACCGGATCGCGGGCGAGGATGCCTGCGAGCGCCGCCATCACGATCGTCAGGGGCACGAACCACAGGGCGAATTGATCGGCGGTGCGCACGAGGGGCGCGCGCGACTCCTGCGCCTGGCGAACCAGCCGGACGATACCGGCGTAGGTGCTTTCATCGGCTGTCGCGGTGGCGAGCAGCCGGAAGGCGGCACCCGCATTGACTCCGCCACTCCGAACGATATCGCCGGACGACCGCTCCGCAAGCGCGCTTTCCCCCGTCAGTGCGGATTCGTCGAATGTGGCGGTGTCACTCGCCAGTTGCCCGTCCACCGGGACGACCTCGCCCGGAGCAACCATCAGCACATCGCCGGGACCAACGGCGTCGACCGGCCGTGTGATGAGCGTGTCGCCCTCCACCCGATGCACCAGGGCTGGCGCCCGCGCGAGCAGCGCGGACAACTCCCGGCGAGCACGAGCGGATGCCCGCGCCTCGAGCTCGCGTCCCGTCGCAAGCATGAGCGCGATAACGGCACCCGCGAGATATTCGCTCACGATAAGGGTGCCAATCAGCGCCAGCACAGCGACCACGTCGACGCCGGCACGACGGCGCCACAGGTCGCGCGCAACGGAGACCACCGACGGCAGCAGCGCCACGGTGGCAGTGAGCGCCCAGAGGACGTTCGCCGGGGCGATCTCGCCGATGAGGCGCGCGGCGCCGCCCGCGGTCAGTCCCGCGGCCGCGACACCAAGCTGCAGCGTCTGCGACCGCGGGAGCCGAAGGCCTCCACCGGTCACCGCTCAGGCCGCGCTGAGCGTCCGGCCGGCGATTGCCGCACGGATGGTCGCAATCGTTTCATCCGGGTCCGCCACATCGATCACGACTCGCGAATGGTGGTCCTCGCGGAGTTCGATCACGATGGCGTTGGCCGGGTCACTCACGTTCCAGAGCATGCTCCCCCGAGGGTGGTGGAAGCGTGGAGCAGTGATCACACTCGGAAGCCAGGCTCCGAGCCCGAAGATGCCCTGCCGCTGCTCACGCGCCTCCTCCGAGGCGCGTTCAACGCCGAGAACGTGGTCGATGGGGATCTCCAGCGGCCGCTTGAACTCCAGGAGCGCGGAGGCGCCTGGAAAGCGAACCGTCACGTTGCCATCCGTGAGAGCAACCTCAGCCGCCTGCATCGGCCCGGCCAGTCGAAGCGCCAGCGCGATGAGGACGACGCCGGCAAAGACGATCACCGGCTGCTGGGGGTTGAGGCCGATGAGCACTTCCTCGACGAGCTCGAAGAACACCAGCATCATGCCGCTGGCCAGCACGAGCTCCGCGGCATTTCGCGCCCGCCGGCGCACCGCCCAGGCTGCCAGAAGTGTCCCGCCGCCGACCACGAGCGCAAGCAGGACACCGGGCACGGTGTAGTCGCTGAACGGTGTTGTGGTCAGGGTCGCCGTGGACATCCCAAGCAGGGACCCGTCTGGTTGCGCGATGAAGAGGAGACCGGCGGATACCGCGGCGATGCCGAGCACGCCTTCGATGACCATGACGGTGAGCCGCGTGCCTTTTTGAATGGTGTCGGTGCGCATCGACATGCCTCCTGGGCGGAATCCACGAGTCGCCGGTTGAACGCCTTCAAGTACACGCTTCCGGCGCCCCGTTGACGAGGGCAGGACGTAACCAGTCTCCCGGGACGTATGGCACCGGGTGACCCGCCCATCAGGACCGCCCTCCCACTCCCGGGGCCGGACCGAAGCGGCGGCTCCCTCGGAAGCCGTTTCAGACCAGGTCGAGAATGCTCCTGGTCGCCATGTACACCGCGATGACCACGAGCAGGGCGGCGAAAATTCGCTCCAGGACGGACGCCGGTACTCTGCCGGTGAGACCACCGCCCAGCAGCGAGCCAGTCACCGCCGCGGCGGTGAAGGGAATCACGATCCTCCAGTCGACCGCAGCCACGCCGCCACGGGCGGCGAGGGCGGCGATGCTGTTGAGCGCGATCACCAGCAGGCTCGTCCCAACGGCCTCGGGCATCCCGAAACCGAGCGCCAGCACCAGGCCGGGAACAACCACGAATCCGCCTCCGACACCGAAAAGGCCCGCCATGAAGCCCACGACGGTGCCGACGGCGGCGACCCCCAGGATGCGCTTGGCAGACAGTCCGCCTCCGGCCACGCGCGGCGCAGTCACCTGCGCCAAATCCTGCGCGGGCGACCGGCGCACCATGGCTCCGGCCGCGAGAAGCATGACTCCCGCGAATCCCAGGAGGAGAGCGTTCGGGTTGATGAGCGTGTTGAGGATCGATCCGGCCACCGACCCACCGACACCAACGACCGCGAAGACCATTCCGGGCACCCAGCGCACGCGTCCCGAACGGGCATGGCGGAAGGTCCCCGTCAGGGCGGTGACACCGACGATCACCAGCGAAGCCGTCGTGGCGCGCTGGGCGTTCTCACCGATGGCATAGACCAGCGCCGGTACGGTCAGGATCGAGCCGCCACCCCCGAGGGCTCCCAGGGTGATCCCGATCAACAACCCCAGAGGCAGCGCCAGCAGGGGAAAGGTCACCCGGTGGGGTTGGCGTACGAGGTGGCCGTCGGCATCTCATGAGCATACCCTGGGGGGTATACGGTATGCTGTGTTCATGAATGACCAGCAGCCCGCGAGATCACATGGCATCGAATTCGATGACGCGACACTGGCGAACCTGCAGCGGCGATTGCGCAGGGTGGAGGGCCAGGTCCGCGGGGTTCAGCAGATGCTCGCCGAGCGTCGTGATTGCCGCGACGTCGTGACCCAGATCGCTGCAGCGAACAAGGCGCTCGAACAGGTGGGGTTCGTGCTTGTTGCCGCCGGGCTGACCTGGTGCCTTGAAGACCCGCGCCGTTCCGCCGCCGCCGGATACGACCTCGGCGACGTCCAGAAGATGTTCCTCAAGCTGGCCTGACGCGTTCTGTTCGCCGTTGAATCCCCGAAGATGACAAAGGAACCCAGATGACAATGATCAACCTGACCGCAGAGACGTTTCGACCGACCATCGACGCCGACGGCATCGTTCTGGTCGACTGGTGGGCATCGTGGTGCGGACCATGCCGCGCGTTCGCCCCCACATTCGAAGCTGCCGCACAGAAGCATGACGACATCGTCTTCGCCAAGGTCGACACGGAGGCCAGTCGCGAACTCGCCGCCGGCGCTGGGATCATGTCCATTCCGACGCTCATGGCCTTCCGCGACGGCATCCTGGTCTTCTCCCAGCCGGGTGCGCTGCCCGCGGCAGCGCTCGAGGATCTGGTTGCCCAGGTTCGCGCTCTCGACATGGACGACGTTCGCACATCGCTCGCAGCCGCGGTGTCCTGATGGGTGACCGCGTTGTGTAGGGCGGTCACCTGCAAGACGTGTCGCCGACCGACCTGGGCGGGGTGCGGTGCGCATGTCGAGCAGGTCCTCGGCCATGTCCCGAATGATCAGCGGTGCCAGTGCGATACGCGGTCGCACGCCACGCGGGTCTCCCGAGAGGCGTCGCCGTCGTGGTTCAGCCGCCTGCGCGGACGCTAGCGGCGCTCCGAACAGGCACTCGCGCCGCCTAACCTGCAAGGGACGCGGCGACCCGGCGCAGGCGCGCCGCGGCGTCCGCCGCGATCGGCGCCAGAGCGGCGTTGCCGGCCAGGTCGAGGATTGCGACCGGGTCCATGAACGAGACGCGTGATCCACCCTCCGCGCGTTCGGCGACGACAACGTTGCAGGGCAGGAGCAGCCCAACGGCGGGGTCGGCTTGCAGCGCTCGGTGGGCCAGCGTGGGATTGCAGGCTCCGAGGATCGCGTACCGGGGGAAGTCAACGTCGAGCTTCTCCCGCAGCGTCGCCCGCACGTCGATCTCGGTGAGCACACCGAAGCCCTCGGCCTTGAGCAGGTCGCGGACGCGCGCGTTGGCCTCCTCATACGACATCGCGACGTCGACGCTGAAACCGAAGGGGCTTTGGCTGCTCATGAGACGGGCCTCCCTGAATGGTCGCCTGCAGTGAAATGTCGCTCCGCGCGCACCGGGGTATCGACGGCATCGGCGTGGCGCCGATTCCCGGCGTCACGATCCATGACGGTTCAACATGCGCAACCACTCCGTGTCGCCGAGCAGCTCAATGCGGCGCCAGAGTACCGGGTTGTCGCTCGCCTGACTGGCGTGGCAGGCAATGGCGTCGCGCTGTGCGGCGCGGTCGACCGGCAGGTGGAAGTCAAGCTCGGACGGCGGACGGCCGCAGAATGTTGCCCCGAACTCGAGGTTGAGGATGGCGGCGACCTCTTCGGGGATGGCCCATGCAACCACCGGAAGATCTCGGCGGGCGGCGGCGAGTGCGGCTTGTGTGGCGCGGACATGGTCGGGATGACCGGTGATGCCGCCCTCGTCGAAGACCAGCAACATGTCGGGGTTGCTTCGTTCGATCATCGCCACGACGTCCTGGCGGAGCATCTCGAGGCTGATGCGGTTGAGCTCCGAGTCAGCGTGGCGGAGCAGCCGCACGTCGCTGACCCCCAGCACTGCTGCGGCCTGGCGCAGCTCGCGCTCCCGCACGCTGTACAGATCGGCGTCGACGCCGTTCATGGTGGACGCCTCGCCATGCGTGAAGCAGAGCAGTGCTGTGTCGCTTCCCAGACGGCTGAACGCGATGATCACCGCTCCAAGGCCGAACGATTCGTCGTCCGGATGTGCCACGACGGCGAGGACGCCCGCGCCAATCTGGAGGCCGTCCATCACACGGTCAGATCCGCCACGTTCATGCGGCGAGCTTGACTCGTGCCGGGGAGGTGCGCTACTGCCAAAGGCCCCACGAAAAAGGGGAAGAGGTCCCGAGGGCTGCTCACCGCCGATTCCCGTGAGCGCCGGAGCGTCAGCGCGCTGCCCGCACCGACCGCCGGGCGCGCCGCGGAGTGTTCGACCACGCGGCATCGATCGCCTTGATGTCGCCGCTCAGCGACGCCGCGGTGGCCACGTAGCTGGAGCGAACGTAGCGCTCGTGGTTGACCTCGAGCCGCTGCGGTTCGTACACGTAGTTGACCATCACACCGTATGACTGCCGCCCCCTCGGTGAAAGATCTCCGTCGGGGTTGATGCGTTCGAGACGGGCACCGTTGGAGAGATGAAAATGCGCCACGCTGTCCGCGATGCGCCCGCGCACCGTGACATGCAGCAGGTCGGCGAGCGCCAGGCGCCCCGCCAGCCGGGCGACCACTGGGGCGTGGAGGCCCGGAGCCTGAAGGAGCAGGGACAATGCCTCCAGCTCGTCACTCTGCGCGGCGAGGCGACGCAGCTCGTCGTGGTGGCCCGCCGTGAGCGCGCGCAGCCGCGCCTCGGTGAAACCCTCAACGTTGTCCCGATCCGCCACCGCCCCGGCCAGGCTCGGGACCGGGGACAGCGTGGCAAAGGTCCGCAGCCCCGGTAATTCACCTGACAACTCGCGAACCACCTGCTTGATCAGAAAGTTCCCAAACGAGATCCCACGCAGGCCGGGCTGACAATCGCTGATCGAGTAGAAGACGGCCGTATGCGCTTCCCGGGCTTCGGCGATGGGTCGCCCCGCCTCGAGGAGCGGGGCAATTGCGGTGGGCAGCTCGCGGGTGAGCGCGATCTCCACGAAGATCAGGGGCTCGCCGGGGAGCAGCGGGTGGAAGAACGCGAAGCAGCGGCGGTCGGCGGCCAGGCGCAGGCGGAGGTCGTCCCAACCGTGGATCTCGTGGACGGCCTCATAGGCAATCAGCCGTTCCAGCGTCACCGCGGGTGTTCCCCAGCTGATCTGCTCGAGTCGAAGGAAGCCGCCGTTGAACCACGATGAGAGCAGGTGGCGCAGATCGGCATCGACACCCCGTAGGTGCGGACGTGCCGGGAGCAGGGCGAGGAGCTGGCCGCGCAGCTTCACAAGCGCTGCGGCCCCACCCCCGACCATGTTCAGCCGCCGGAACAGCTCCTGCCGAGGGGCCTCCGTGGCTGCGGCGAGCGCCATCACCGCGTCGTCGCTGGGATCCGACCGCCAGCGCGCGACCGCAGCCGCGACGGCCGCTGGGGGAGGGGAGAACGAGCCGGCGAGCACCTCCATGAACTCGGCGGTCTCGCTGCTGCTCATGCGCTCCATGGCGCGGACGACTTCTGTGGCGAGTGCCAGGCCGGAAGCCTCCCCGCGCCGGGCGATCAGGCGGTCGCAGGTCGCCGCGAGGTTCGCGATGCTGTGCGTGCCCCCGGCACGTCCCAGCAGTGCCCGGCCGCGCTCCGCAACCCCGGTCACGTGCTCCAGCCACGACGGCGGCGTCATGGTGAAGACGGATCCTCGGCCGGCGGCTCCCAGCGCAGCAGCGCAACATCCGCAACCTGGCGCAGGTGCGCGCGCATCGCGTCGGCCGCCTGTGCGACGTGTCGTGCCGCGATCGCCTCGAGGATGCGCCGATGCGCCAGCAAGGAGCTCCGCGGCCGGTTCGGCTCGGTGAGCGACTCCATCCGAGTCTCGTGAATCGCGTCCGCCAGGCCGTCGATCACGTGCTCGAGCACCTTGTTGTTGCCGGCGCGATGCACCGCGTGGTGGAACGCGGCATCGCCATCGATCCCGAGCCCCTCCGAAGCGATCTCAGCCTCCATCGCGACGAGCGCCACGCGCATCGCGGCGAGGTCCTCATCCGTCCGCCGCGTCGCCGCCAGCTCCGCGAGGCGAACCTCGAGGAGCTCCCGCGCCTCCAGAACCTCGGGCAGCCGGGCTCGCCGCTCCACGAGCTTGTGGAGCACCCCGCCGAATCCGCGGCTGCGCCGGAGGAAGACGCCGCCGCCGTGGCGCACCTCGATGAATCCCTGCGCCTCGAGCACCGCCAGGGCTTGCCGCAGCGACGCTCGGCTGACCTCGAGCCGTGACGCCAGCTCGCGCTCCGCAGGGAAACGCTCCCCAACCATGAGGTTGGTGCGCACGACGAACTCCCCGAGACGCTCGACGAGATCCTCGTAGAGTCGCGTGCGGCCCAGCGGGCGGAGCGGCGACGTGTCGAGGGTCACGGCGCGGATTATCGCGCAAAAATTGGACTATCCACCGACCCATTGACATAGTTATCCACCTCGGAGCAGACTTCCGCGCAATATCGGGGACGGCCCGTCGTCGGGCCAGTGACGGAGGTTGGACAGTGTCGCCGACACCCATGGCCCGGGTCTCGCAAGGACGCGCCCCGAAACGCCTGATCACAGGTATCGCGGTCGCGGTCGTCGTCGCTGCCTGCGGCAGCTCCAGCCCGTCTGGTAGCTCCGGCGGCGGCAACATCAAGACCGACAGCGCCGGCCACGTCTCGTTCGGCGTGCTGTCGTGTTTCACCGGCCCGCTTGCGGTCCTCGGGCAGGCGATGCTCCAGGGATCACAGGTGGCGCAGAAGGTCATCAACGACTCGGGTGGCGTGCTCGGCAAGCAGCTCGACCTCAGTCACGCGGATACGCAGTGCGACGAGGCCGATGCGGTGCCTGCGGTCCGGCAGCTGCTCTCTGCGGACAGCGTGAGCGGGATCATCGGACCGGAGACCCAGGAGATCGCAGCGGTTGCGCCGATCGTGAGCGCGGCCAGGATCCCGACCGAGTTCCAGGGCGGTAGCACGGCGTTCGACAAGAACACCAACCAGTACCTCTGGCGCGACAGCCCGTCGGATTCTCAGCTCGGCGTCGCGATGGCGCTCTACGCGAACCAGAAGGGATACAAGACGGCCGCCCTGCTCTTCTCGTCGGACATCGCACAGCAGACCATCCCCAAGCCGATCACGGCCACCTGGCAGAAGTTCGGCAACACCATCGTTTCCAACATCACCGTGGCGCCCGGGCAGACCTCGTATCTCACCGAGGTGCAGCAGATCATCGCAGCGCACCCTGACGTCATCTTCACGCAACTCGATCCCCAGACGGCGGCGGTCATGTTCCAGAACTTCAAGGAGCTCGACAACCTCGCCATCCCGATTGTCGGAACCGACGTGACCAGTGGAAACGACTACCTCAAGGCGATCACGTACCCGATCGCTCACGATCACCTCGTCTCGATCTACGGCACCAATGCAACCGGCGCTGCGGCCGACAACTTCGCCGCGGCGTTCGCCGCCCAGAACGGCGCGAATGCCCAGCCGATTGCCGGAGCCAACTACGCGTACGACGCCGTCCTGAGCCTCGCGCTGGCGATGGACAAAGCCGGCACCACCGACGGTCCCGCGGTCATCGCGGTTATGAAGCAGGTCACCAACCCACCGGGGACACCGTGCGACACCTACACGGCATGCCTCGCGGGTATCAAGGCCGGGACCAAGATCAAGATGGACGGGTCCAGTGGTGATCTCATCTTCAACGCGTACAACAATGTGTTTGGTCCCTACGGAGCATTCCAGGCGGACGCCACCACGGGCGCCGAAAATCAGGTGGCGCTGCTCTCCGCTTCGGACCTTGCGGCAGCCACTCCCTGACGCATCGGGGGCAACGCGCGCGCTGGTGGCGCGTTGCCCTCGTCACGTCCCCGGCCGTCTCGCGCAGTCGCGTCAAATCGTTGGAGAATCGGTGTAGATGCACGAGGCTCTTCTCACGCTCGGCTTCGGTCTCGTGGCTGCCGCGATCCTCTCCCTGTCGGCGCTGGCCTTCACCCTCGAATACTCCGTCACCAACGTTGCGAACCTCTCGCACGGTGAGATCCTGACCGTCGGCGCGTACTGCGCGTACCTCGTGCAGCAGCACGGCGGTGGCGTGATTCTCTCGGGCCTGGCAGCAGCCGCCGGCGGTGGAGCGCTCGCGCTCGCCGTGCACAATGGTGTCGTCGATCGTTTCGTGCGCAAGGGCATTGGCGGCCTGCCGACATTCATTGCCACGCTCGGTGTTTCCCTGGTCATCCAGAACGTCCTGGTGATCATCTTTGGCGCGTCCAACCTGGGCTACACGGTCCCCAATGGAGCGCCGCGAACCGTGGGCCCGTTCCTCTGGACCGATACCGAGATCCAGATCATGGTGTCTGCGGTGGTGATCACGGTGCTGCTCTACGTGATCATCCAGCACACCCGATTCGGCAAGTCGCTGCGAGCCGTATCGCAAAACCGCTCGCTGGCCAGAGTCTCCGGGATCAACGCCAACCGGGTGGCGGCCCTCACCTGGCTGCTCGCCGGGCTCATCGGCGGCTACGCAGGGTTCATTCTCGCGGAAAGCGTCGGCACGTTCAGTCCCTATTCGGGCTTCAGCTTCTTTCTGATCACGCTCACCGCCGCCGTCGCGGGTGGCCTCGGCAAGGCGGTGGGCACGCTGGTCGGCGGCATCATCGTCGGTATCGCGCTCGAATTCTTCGGGGGCTACCTCAGCGCAAGCTACAACCTGGCGTTCGCTTTCGCGATCCTCTCTCTGGTCATCCTCGTGCGCCCTCGCGGGCTCTTCGTCGGCGGGAGGCGGAGCGTCTTCGAATGATCGACTACCTGGTCTCGGTCCTGACCGAGGGCTCGATCTTCGCGATCATGGCGCTCGGCCTGAACATCATCTGGGGCTGGTCGGGCGACTTCGACCTGGCGTTCTACGGCTACGTCGCACTCGGGGCGTACATGACCCTGGTGCTGACAATCGGGCCCGCCACCAGCCCCACGACGTACATCCTCGGCCTCTCGCTGCCGTTCCCGATCGCGGTCGCGATCGCGGTCATCAGCTCGATGCTGCTCGCGCTCGTGGTCGGAGCAATCGCCCTGCGCCACCTGCGCGGCATCTATTTCTCGATCGTCACCCTCGGCGCGGTGTACGTCCTGTATGTCTTCGCCGGACAGTTCGTGCCGCTCTTCAACGGCTATAACGGGCTCTCCGGGCTGTTCGACCCGATGGGGGATGTGTTGGGGCTCGACTTCTCGACCTACCCGTTCTTCTATCTCGGACTCTGCGTCGTTGTCCTGTGCTTGGTGCTCGTCCTGGTCACGCGGCTGAGCGCCAGCCGGTTCGGCCTTGCACTGCGCAGCCTGCGCGAGGATGAGCGTGCCGCTGCGGCCTTCGGACGGAACATCTACGCCATGAAGCTCAAGGCCTACGTGATCGGAGCCGGCATCGGCGGGCTCGGGGGTGCGCTCTTCGCGGGCTATCTCAGCGCCTTCAACCCGTCTGCCTGGTCACCGGTGGAAACGATCGTCCTCTACGCCGCGATTCTCGTCGGTGGTCGGGGCAGCAACCGCGGCGTCATCCTCGGCGTCGCCGTCATGGTGATGGGTCTGCAGGAGGCCACCCGCTACCTGCCCGAGATCGCCAATCAGCCAAGCTTCGCACCGGCCTTCCGGCTCATTCTCACCGGCGTCGTCCTGGTGTTGTTCATCCGATTCAGGCCCCAAGGCCTCCTCCCCGAGCACCGCATGCGTGACAAGGATGCAGCCGGGAAGGGTGGCACGGCCGTCACCGTCGAAACTGCGGTCGCTGGCACCACACTCGACCCCGGCGCTGCGTGACCGCACTGCTCGAGGTCCAGGACCTGCACAAACACTTCGGTGGCGTGCAGGCGGTGACCGCCTGCTCGTTCGTCGCGGAAGAGGGCCAGATCACCGGACTCATCGGACCCAACGGCGCCGGCAAGAGCACGGCCATCGACCTCATCTCCGGCTTCAAGGTTCCCGACGCCGGGACTGTCCGCTTCGAGGGCAAGGAGGTGCAGGGCAGAACGCCGCACGTCATTTCGCGGATGGGGTTGATCCGGACGTTTCAAAGTCCGCGCGAGTGGCCGGGGCTCAGCGTGCTCGAGAACCTCATCCTCGCTTGCTTCGAGCCGCGTCGTGAGCGGTTCTGGCGATCGCTGCTTGGTCCATCGCGTGCCGAGAAGGACCGAGCGAGCGAGCAGTTGATCCGGGCCCGTGACATCCTCGATGAGTTCGGATTGTTGCATCTGCGCAACGAGCGAGCCGGCAACCTCAGCGGCGGCCAGAAGCGTCTGCTGGAGTTTGCACGGATCCGAATGGCCGAGCCCCGGCTGGTCATCCTCGATGAGCCGATGGGTGGGGTGAACCCGGTCCTGGGCGAGCGCATGGCAACCGCCGTTATCGGTTTCATCGCGGCAGGCACGTCCGTGGTTATCGTCGAGCACAACCTGCCGTTCATCGAGCGGGTCACCAACCAGGTCGTGGTCATGGCGGAGGGGCGGGTGATAGCGGAAGGTCCATTCGATCAGTTGCGCGGCAACCAGGCCGTCGTCGACGCCTACCTCGGAGAGATGCCCACCTATGACGACTCTGAGTCCTGATCCCGCGCTGGGGGAGACAGCGACCGTCGCGGCACTGGATGTCGCCGGACTCACGGCCGGCTACGGCGGTGCGCCAATCGTCGAGGACGTGAGCATTCGCGCGCACCGGGGCGCAATCACCGCCATCGTGGGCCCCAACGGGGCGGGGAAGTCAACATTGCTCAAGGCGATCGCAGGAGTCATCCGTTCCACTGGGGGCACGGTCGCGGTCGAGGGCAGGGATGCCACCGGTCTGCCTTCCGAGAAGCTCGTGCGCCGCGGCATCGCGTACGTACCGCAGGTGGCCAATGTCTTCCCCCAGCTCACCGTTCAGGAGAACCTCGAGATGGGCGGCTACAGCCGAAGGCATGGGCTGCACGAGCGTGCCGAGGAACTGTACCAGCTGTTTCCCGACCTCAAGCTCGCACACCGCCGCCATGCGGAGACCCTGAGCGGCGGCCAGCGCACCATGCTGGCTATGGCCCGTGGACTCATGGTGGACCCCGCGGTGCTCCTCCTCGACGAGCCCTCGGCCGGTCTCTCTCCGAAATTCCAAACCGCCGTGTGGGAGCGCATCGAGCAGGTGCGCGCGACCAACGTGGCCGTGGTGGTCGTCGAGCAGAACACCCGCGAGACCCTGCGCCACGCGCAGTGGGCCTACGTTCTCGTCCTCGGCAAGAACCGCCTCGACGGACGAGGCCGAGACCTGCTGCACAACGACGAGGTCGTCAACCTCTACGTCGGCGTGCTGTCCTAAGGGGTGCTCGATGGTCTCGCAAGCCGTGCAGCCGACGTCGCCGGGCCCGCTCGCCGGTGTGCGCATCCTCGACCTTTCGCGAATCCTCTCCGGGCCCTTCGCGACCATGGTCTTCGCCGATCTCGGGGCCGATGTGATCAAGCTCGAGAACCCGCGCACCGGCGACGACACGAGGGAGTGGGCTCCGCCATACCAGGGCGACCAATCCGCCTACTTTCTGTCGGTCAACCGCAATAAGCGGGGCATCGCCGTGGACCTCAAGACCAGCCGCGGCCGCGAGATTGCGCTGCGCCTCGCCGATCTCGCCGATGTCGTCGTCGAGAATTTTCGGCCCGGAACGGCGGGCCGTCTCGGGCTCGGTTACGACGACCTGAGTGCTCGCAACCCGCGGCTCATCTACGCCTCGATCTCGGGGTTTGGTCAGACCGGTCCGTACCGCTCGGAGCCGGGCTACGACGCCATCGCCCAGGCGCTCGGGGGGCTGATGAGCGTCACCGGTGAGGCAGACGGAGAGCCTGTGCGAGTCGGCAACTCGGCGGCCGACCTCGGCGCGTCGATGTGGGCTGCGATCGGCATCCTCGCCGCCCTCCATGCGCGCCACAGCACCGGCCGCGGCGAGTGGATCGACGTGTCGCTCCTCGATGGACAGATCGCCTCGTTGACGTATCTGGCCGGCGGCTACTTCGCGTCGGGGGAGGTGCCGCGTCGGTACGGGTCGGCCCACCCGAGCATCGTGCCGTACCAGGCGCTGCGCACGGCAGACGGCCACTTGATGGTCGCGGTCGGCAACGACACGCTGTGGCAGCGCTTCGCCCCGCTCATCGGGCTGCCGGAGCTGGTCGACGATCCACGCTTCGTGAGCAACCCGGAGCGGGTGGCCAACCGGAGGCAGCTGATCCCACTGATTGAAACCGCACTTGCCACGAGGACCTCGGCTGCGTGGGCCGAGGAGCTGTCTCGCGTCGGGATACCGGCCGGAGCCATCAACAGCGTCGACGCCGCCCTCGAACACCCCCAGGTGCGGGCGCGTGAGATGGTCCTCACCACCGAGCACCCCACCGCCGGAACGCTGCGCATGACCGGGTCACCGATCAAGCTGTCGCGCCACACGGCGAGCGTACGACGTCCCCCGCCGCTTCTCGGGCAGCACACCGACGAAGTGCTGGGCGAACTCGGCTACTCGACCGCGGACATCGCCACACTGCGCGACGAGGGCGTGGTTCGGTGAGCTTGCGGGCCTTGCTGTCGCTCCAGAGCTGATGACAGCCGGGGCGCTGCGCGGATGAGCGACCTCGAGATGGAGCTTCGCTCTGCGATGACAGGGGACGTGCGCGCGGACGCGTACACGCGCCACCTGTTCTCGAGCGACGCAAGCATGTACAGCATCGAACCGCTGGCGGTGGTCTTTCCGCGCGACGCAGCCGATGTCGCCGCAGCAGCCGGTGTGTGCGCGCGCCGCCGGGTGCCGATGCTCCCGCGAGGCGCGGGCACGAGCCTGGCGGGCCAGACGGTCGGTCGTGCGGTGATCATCGACACCTCGCGCCATATGGACGCGATCATCGAGCTGGACCCGGAGCGACGCATCGCTCGCGTTCAGCCGGGGGTCGTCCAGAACGATCTCAACCGCGCCGCGCGCGCGCACGGGCTCCTCTTCGGGCCGGATACGTCAACCAGCGACCGGGCGACGATTGGCGGGATGATCGGCAACAACTCCGCGGGGAGTGGCTCGATCGTCTACGGCATGACCATCGATCATGTCGAGGCGATGGAGGTGGTGCTCAGCGACGCGAGCACCGCCGTACTCGGACCGGTCGATGACGCCGAGGTGACCCGCCGGGCCAAGGCGGATACGCTCGAGGGGCGAATCTACGCACGCCTGCCCGGGCTCCTCGCGGACCATCGCACCGCGATCGCGGAGGGGTTTCCGTCGTACTGGCGGCGCTCGGGCGGCTATCGGCTCGACCGTCTCGCCGGAGAGACGCCGTTCAATCTGGCTCGGTTCGTCGTCGGCTCCGAGGGGACCCTGGTGATCGTGACCGAGGCGACCGTGCGCCTGGTACCGCTCCCACGGTCCAAAGCGATCGCGGTCGGGCACTTTGCGTCTGTCCGGGACGCGATCGCGGCCACCGAGGACGCGCTGAGCACTCGGCCGAGCGCCGTGGAGCTCATCGACCGCACCATCCTCGAGCTCTCGCGACGGAAGATCGAATACGCGGCGCTGGGCTCCATCCTCGAAGGCGATCCTGGCGCGCTGCTCTTCGTGACCTTCGACGGAGACAGTGCGGGCGAGGCGTCCGCGGGCGTGGAGCGGCTCGCCGAGCTGTGGCAGCGCCACGCCCACGGCTATCACACGCTCCGGGCAACCACGCCCGAGCATCAGGCGGCGCTGCTCAAGGTCAGGTCGGCAGGGTTGGGGCTGCTGATGGCGGCCAGCGAAGGCACGCGACGGCCGGTCGCGTTCATCGAGGACACCGCGGTCGACCCTGCCCGCCTTCCGGAGTACGTGCAGCGTTTCAGCGCGGTGCTCGAGCGTCACGGCCTGGTGGCGGGCTTCTATGGTCATTGCTCGGTCGGGTGCCTGCACATCCGTCCGTTCATGGATCTCACGAGGCCCAGCGAGCTGGCCACGATGAGCCTGGTCGCCGCGGAGATTCGAGATCTGGTCGGCGAATTCGGTGGAGCCAACTCCAGCGAGCACGGTGACGGTCTCGCTCGAAGCGAGTTCAACCGCTTCATCTTCGGTGACGCCCTGTACGGCGCCATGTGCGACGTGAAGCGGATCTTCGACCCTCACGCGCTGATGAATCCGGGGAAGATCGTCAACGCGCCGCCGATGACCGAGAACATTCGCGATGTCGCGCTCCCCAAGGCGATCACCCTCACCACACGGCTCTCGTTCGCCGCGACCGGTGGCATGCGCGGGGCTGCCGATCGATGCATGAACATCGGCGTGTGCCGCAAGGGGTCGACCGGCGTGATGTGCCCGTCGTACATGGCCACGCGTGAGGAGGAGCACAGCACGCGCGGCCGCGCAAATGCACTCGTGCTCGCGCTGTCGCAACCGGACCCCGGAGCCGCGCTCGGCGACGATCGCCTGCACGAGATCCTGGACCTCTGCCTCGAGTGCAAGGCGTGCAAGAGCGAATGCCCGCTCGGCGTTGACATGGCGTCGATGAAGAGCGAGTTTCTCTTTCAGTACCAGGGAATTCACGGCGTCCCGAGGCGGGCGAGATTCTTCGCGTCGGCGCGCCGCCTCAACCGGTGGGGGGCGATGTTCGCGCCGTTCTCCAACCTGGTGCTGAAATTGCCCGGATCGCGTGCGGTCATGGAGCGGACGCTGGGGATCACGCGAAGACGTCCGCTGCCCCGATTCCACCGTCGCACCCTGCTTCGCTGGGATGCGCGCCGGCGTCGGTCTCCAGGATCTCGCGGACGCATGGTGATGCTCGCCGATTCGTTCACCACGTTCACCGAGCCCGGCGTGGGCATTGCGGCTGTGGAATTGCTGGAGATGGCCGGATGGAGCGTCGAGCTGATCGGCGATCTCTGCTGCGGACGAGCCGCGCTCTCCAAGGGTCGTCTTGACGATGCAGCCCGCAACGCGAAGGCGATGACGGCGCGTCTGGTCGACCTCGCGCGGCAGGGCGTGATGATCGTCGGCGTCGAGCCCTCATGCATCCTCACGCTCACCGAGGAGCACCTCGCACTCCAGCCGGAGAGTGCGGAAGCGAAGGTGGTGGCAGGACAGGTCCGCCTCGTCGACGAGCTGATCCTCGAGGCGTTTGAGGCCGGACACCTGCGAATGGATCCAGACTCACGCCTGGTCGGCCGGCGCCTCTTGTTTCACGGACACTGCCATCAGAAGGCGCTCGCCGGAACCGACGCGACGGTGAGGATGCTGTCGCTCATCCCCGGCTCCGACGTGGTTGAGGTTGACGCCGGGTGCTGTGGCATGGCGGGGTCCTTCGGGTTCGAAGCCGAGCACTACGAACTGTCGATGCAAATCGGCGGGATGCGCCTCTTCCCTGCGGTCACGTCGGAGGACGCCGCCACACTGGTCTCCGCCAGTGGGGTGTCGTGCCGTCAGCAGATCGAGCACGGCACGGGGCGCCGGGCGCTGCATCCGGTTGAATTGATCAGAGCGGCGGTTCTGATCAACCGATAGGCGCGCCCCGCCGCGGCTCTGCCGGTCACGAATTCGCTGTCGCTGACCCCGGGCACTCCACCGCAGGCGGGCAGGTTGGATCGGAGCAGCGTCGGACCGTTCATCAGTGTGGCGAGTGTTCCTGCGAGAGTCACTGGATCGGCACCAATTCGAGAACCATCGACTCGGGGGTTCCCGCCAGACCTGGCGAGTTCTCTGGACGCGCCCAAATCTGGGTGGTCAGGAATCGCTGAAACGATTGCGCCTCGCCGGCAGTGTCGAAGTCGAGGTCGACCACGACGAACCTCGGGTCGTCCACCGGACGTTGCACCCGCTCCGCTCGAGCTCCCGCGTCGCGTCGGGCATCGGCGAAGCGGCGGAACGCCGCCGTCCATGTATCGAAGTCGGTGACCGGATGCTGGATGTGCAGCGTGGCCATTGGTCTTCTCCTCGTTTCGTCTCGTTCCTCGAGCCTAGCGGCACACTTGGCGATACCGCCATCCCAGGTTGTTGGGATCTTTGGGCCACGAGGCGGCGACTCGATACGCGTACGATCGCTGCATGGTCGCTACCACTCCGCAATCGCGCGCAATCGAGAGGGTTGTTCGCATGTGCCGGTCCCCGACGGCGGACGCTCTCTTGCTTCGGGTCGCGGTGATCAGCGAGATCCGGCGCGTTGTCGACGTCGATGCGTATGCGTGGCTGCTCACCGACCCGGAGACCGAGGTCGGATCGGCTCCGCTCGCGGACGTGCCCTGTTTACCCGAACTTCCTCAATTGATCCGGCTCAAGTACCTCACGCCAGTCAACCGATGGACACAGCTCGATGCCCCCGTTGCTCGACTGCACGAAGCCACGGGCGGCCACCTCGAGCGCAGCCTCGTCTGGCGGGAGATGCTCGCGCGCTACGGAGTCACGGACGTTGCGTCGCTGGTGTTCCGGTGCCGGCACGGATGCTGGGGATTTCTCGACCTGTGGAGGGGTGCGTCGGGAGGCACATTCAGCGACGAGGATGCGGGTTTCCTGACGGCCATCGCCAAGCCGGTGACCGAGGCTATGCGGCGCAGCCAGGCAAATACCTTCAGTCGTAGCGCACCGGCGCCCGCCCGGGTGGGACCGGTCGTCCTGGTGCTGTCACCAGACCTCCGAGTGCGAGCTCAGACACTCGAGACCGATGAATACCTCAAACGTCTCGTCCCAACAGGCGCGGATCGCCAGCCGATTCCGGCGGGAGCCTACAACGTTGCCGCTCAGTTGTTATCGGTTGAGTCCGGTGTCGACAGCCATCCGCCGACAGCTCGTGTGCACCTGTCGGATGGCGCTTGGCTCACGCTTCGTGCGGCGCGCATTGTCGCCGCATCCCCGACGGCTGAGCAGGACATCGCAGTCACGATCGAGGCGACGGCACCGGCCGAACGGATGACCTTGTTCGGCCGGGCGTGCGCGCTCACCGCTCGTGAGATGGAGCTGCTCGGGCATCTGATTGCCGGCTCCGACACACGCAGCATCGCTCAGCGGATGTTCGTGTCCGAGAATACGGTGCAGGACCATCTCAAGTCGATCTTCACCAAGACCGGGACAGGAAACCGCCGAACGCTGCTCGCTCGCGCCGTCGGTCGATGACGATGCCGTCGATCGGAGAGCGACCCGGGCTCGAGGTTATCGAAAGGGATGGATCGTCGCCCCGAACGGATGGGGGCGTTTCGCAATGGTCATTGCGCACTGACATGAGATGACGTTTGGCACTTCTCTAGTGGAGCCGCTCTCTCTACTGTCGAAGAAGAAACGTCAAAGCTCTGAGGAGCAAGAGGGACGAAGCAATGTCCGTCACCATCGAAAGGGTCATCCATCGCGGCACCGCTGATGGCGCGCTCGACGCGTCGTCGGTGGAACTCATGGCAACCAAGCCCCAGAAGGCACCGCGCTGGGCGGTGATCGGTCTGGTTGGGCTGCGGCTCGCCATCGGCTTCGAGTTCCTCTGGGCCTTCTTTGACAAGACCTTCGGGCTCGGCTACGCGACTCCGGCCGCACGTGCGTGGATCAACGGAGGATCGCCGACCAAGGGATTCCTGTCTGGCGCTATCGGACCGCTCCAGGGCGTGTTCACATCGATTGCCGGAGCCCCGATTGTCGACTGGCTGTTCATGCTCGGGCTCCTGGGCGTTGGGCTCGCCTTGATCCTCGGCGTTGCGGTTCGTGTCGGCGCTGTCTCGGGCGCGCTGATGCTGGCGCTGATGTACCTCGCCGTGTGGGTGCCGTCCACCACCGCCGGCGGCCAGCCGAGCGGCTCGACCAACCCCGTCGTCGACGAGCACATCGTCGGAATCTTCGGCCTGATCCTGATCGCGGCGCTGGTGAACTGGGGCGGCGGTTATATCGGTCGCAAGTGGGCGTCGCTGTCCATCGTCAAGCGGAACGCCTGGCTGCGCTGAGGGCAGAAGCGGCAACTCGGTATCGAGCAGGAAGCCACCGGGCCGTTCCCGGTGGCTTCTTTTCGTGTGTGCCGGCCGCCCGGCATGCGATGCGAGGACAGGAGCCTCCTCGCGGGATCTGTAATCGCCAGTGATGGCGGTAAGGTCGCTCGTCATTGGCGGCCACTCGGTTGGCCATCGTGGCCAAATGATGGTGGTTCAGTGCAAACGGGATGGCCCAAACTCGCGGCGAAGCGGGTGGACATGTGACATTCGGCTCTTTGACGCATGGCATTCGACCCTGACACTGCAGACAAAACCCCTCTACGCTGAGGCAGTTGTCGGAAACCGAAGGAGCACCATGCGGACTCCCGCACTCACCCTCGATGTTGACGGCACGCCCCCGCTCCTGATTCAGGGCGGTATGGGTGTGGCGGTCTCCAACCATCGGCTCGCCCGAGCCGTGGCCATCACCGGCCACCTGGGCGTCGTCTCCGGGACTGCGATCGACCTGGTACTGGCGAGGCGACTCCAGGACGGGGATCCGGGTGGCGAAATGCGTGACGCACTGGCACAGTTCCCTGTGCCCGCCATCGCCGACCAGGTCGTGCAACGCTATTTCCTGGCAGCCGGCCGCCGCGGGCGCCCCTATCGAGGGGTGCCCATGCACTCCCACCGCGACAACCACACATCGCAGAACCTTCTTGCGGTCGCCGCCTTTGTCGAGGTGCTGCTGGCGAAGCGCGATCATCACGGGCGAATCGGGATCAACCTGCTGACCAAGGTGCAGGTCCCCACCGTGCCGACGCTGTTCGGCGCGATGCTCGCCGGTGTCGACTTCGTACTCATGGGCGCGGGGATACCACGTGATATTCCAGGCATCCTCGACCGCCTCGCGATGATGGAGCCTGTGGAGACGCGGCTCGAAGTTGCCGGCGCTTCCGTCACCGACTCGGTCCCTCATCTCCGCTTCGATCCGAGTCGCTTTCCGGTTGACCAGGCGCCACGGCGTCCGGCATTCCTCCCGATCGTGTCGTCGCACACGCTGGCAACAGTGCTGGCTCGCAAGGCGAGCGGCTCCGTGGAAGGTTTCATCGTCGAGGCACCCTCCGCGGGTGGGCACAATGCACCGCCGCGCGGGACGCCGACGTATGACGACCTCGGACAGCCACGCTACGGCGACCGGGATCAGGTCGACTATGCCGTGATGCGCGATCTCGGTTTGCCCTTCTGGTTGGCCGGCGGCATGGACTCGCCGGAACGCGTCCGTGATGCGCTCGATGTCGGCGCGTCCGGTGTCCAGGTGGGAACGCTCTTTGCGTTCTGCCGGGAGTCGGGAATCGCTCCGCCGCTGCGAGGTGCCGTGCTCGCCGCGGTGAGGAGCGGCAGCGAATTCGTCCTGACCTCGTCGCGCGCGTCGTCGACGGGGTATCCGTTCAAGGTGGCCTCGATCCCCGGAACCCTCTCCGAACGCGAGGTCTACGCAGCGCGCTCGCGCGTCTGCGATCTGGGCTACCTGCGCGAGGCATACGTCAAATCCGGAGGCGGGATTGGCTACCGCTGCGCCGCCGAGCCGGTCGCCGATCACGTCGCCAAGGGCGGCGACGCGGCCGCCACCATCGACCGCATGTGTCTCTGCAATGGATTGAGCGCGACCATCGGCCTGGGCCAGGTGCGCGGCACCGGCGTGGAGCCTGCGGTGATCACCAGCGGGGACGGCCTCGGCTCCGTGCGAACCGTTCTCGAAGACGGTGACGGCTACTCCGCAGCGGACGTTGTGGCACACCTCTTGAGCGGGGTCCAGCTCGCGGTCAGACGGTGACGCCAGGCCGCCGGGGACGATCGAGCTCGAGGGCGCACGGCACGCTGCTCGGCGGGCGCGCATGATGGGTGCCGCGGTGTTCGACACGATCATCGAGCCCTTCCGCATCCACTCTGTGGAGCCCCTCCGCCTGACGACGCACGAGGAGCGCCTCGAGCACGTCGTCGCAGCCGGCTACAACCTTTTCGCCCTGCACTCCGACGACGTCCTCATCGACCTGCTCACCGACTCAGGAACAGGCGCGATGTCGCGAGATCAGTGGGCCGCGATCCAGCACGGTGACGAGAGCTACGCCGGTTCCCCGTCGTGGTTCCGCTTCCTCGACGCCGTGCAGGACCTCTTTCCCTTCCGGCACATCATCCCGACCCACCAAGGCCGGGCGGCGGAGAAGATCCTCTTCACCGCCATCGGCGGACCCGGCAAGATCGTGCCCAACAACACGCACTTCGATACGACCCGTGCCAACGTCGAGTTCACGGGTGCCGAAGCGGTCGACCTCCTGATTGCGGAGGGACGTGATCCCTCGCTCCAGCATCCCTTCAAGGGCAATATGGACGTTGGCGGGCTCGAGGCGCTGCTCCGGAGCCACGAAGGGTCGGTGCCCGTCGTGTTTGTCACGGTCACCAACAACTCGGGAGGCGGGCAGCCGGTATCGCTCGCGAATCTGCGTGCGGTACGTCGCGTCTGCGACCAGCACGGTGTCCCGCTCTTTCTTGACGCGTGCCGGTTCGCCGAGAACGCGTGGTTCATCCATGAGCGCGAACCGGGGCAGCAGGATCGCGATGTGCGTGACATCGTGAAGGAGATGGCGGCGCTGGCCGACGGGATGACCATGAGCGCCAAGAAGGACGGGCTTGCCAATATCGGTGGCTGGCTGGCGATGGATGACGACGAGCTCGCGGCACGGTGCCGGAACCTGCTCATCCTGACCGAGGGATTCCCCACGTATGGCGGACTTGCCGGCCGCGACCTGGAGGCAATCGCCCAGGGCTTGCACGAGGTGGTGCAGCACGACTACCTGCGCTACCGCATCCGCTCGACGGCCTATCTCGGCGAAGCGCTGACCCGCCTCGGCGTCCCGATCGTTCAGCCGCCTGGTGGGCATGCCGTGTACATCGACGCGCGGGCGCTCTTGCCGCACATCCAGCCCCTGGCTTATCCGGGCCAGGCACTTGCCGTCGCCCTCTACGAGACCGGCGGGATCCGCAGCTGCGAAATCGGCACGGTGATGTTCGGACGGCGGCCTGACGGGACGGAGCATCCCGCGGACATGGACCTGGTTCGGTTGGCCATCCCGCGGCGAACCTACACCCAGAGCCACATCGACTACGTGATCGCGGTCTGCGCCGAGGTGGCGGCGCACGCCGGTGACCTTTGCGGCTACCGGATCGTCGACCAGCCGCCGGCGCTCCGCCACTTCACCGCCCGATTCGAGCCGCTCGAGGCGCGAGAGGCGAGGTCCATGCCGGCTGCGCGACCTCTCCCTGATCCAACTCTGCCGGCGCGCGGGCACCGCCGCTGATCGCACGGCACACGAGCCGGGTGAACGCCGTCGAACAACACGGCGCCTCAGCCTGGGAGGAGAGAAGCCCCTCCACGCTCAGCGCCGAGCGGTGGGGTGCGGGGTTCTCGATGCCCGGCCCCTGAGATATCGCCAATAGTGGCTGGAACGGATGAGTGACACCGCGCGGCCGATGGTGACCACGGGCTCGAGGCGTGGCCGGGTGTCGCCTGGACGTGTACCGGAGGCTCGGTCGGGCCCCGGACCTGGTGAGCGTGTCCCGTCGCGCCCGCGCCAATGGTCTCGTGAAGATCATGACGATTGACCCTGGTGCCGGGCGCCGTCGGTGTCTGATCCTTGTCCCCGCAGTCTCGTGAACAACCCGGGCTGGCAGCGACGACCGGCATCCGAGCTCGGGGCCCACAGGGAGCAGCCATGGCCAGCGTTCTGCGACGGTTCCGGCGTCTGTCGCCGCCTGGAGCAGCCATGTCCGGGATTGCGCCGCCCGCCGACGCGGAGGCGGCGCGCGCAGACGAGCTCGCACCCGTCCTGGAGACGTTGGATGCCATCCAGCGCGAGGCGGACGCGCTGCTCGACGCGGCGCGTGCCGAGGCGGAGGGGATCCATTCGCGCGCCGCGTCGCTTGCGCAGGCCACGATCGCAGGCGGAGCGGAGCAGGCCGTTTCCGAGAAGGCACGTGCGTCCCAGCAACGCCTTGATCGATTCGCCGCCGAGCGCGACCACCTGCTGGCCCGAGCGAGGGACCGCGCTGCGGCAGTCCGCAATGAGGGCGACGCGTTGGCAGAGGCCGTCGCGGCTGCGGTGGTCGAAAGATTGCAGTCGCTCGCCCTTGGCGGCGGTGTGGCGCGGTGAGCGGGGACTGGATCGCCGGGGGCGTCCGCGCTCGCGGCCTGGCGGCAGCAGACCTGGATGACATGGCCGAACGCGTAGCTCTGACAGCCGATCTCGATGCTGCCCGTGCCGCTCTGGGTCAGACCAAGTGGGGACTTCACCTCGCCGAGGTGACGACCGTCGGCGCCGCGCAACGCAAGATCTTCGAGGCCCTCCTGTGGCAGCTGCGAATTCTCGCCGGTTGGCTCCCGTCCGAAGGTGTCGAGTCGGTGCGGAGCTGCGTCATGTGGTTCGAGCTCAGGAACATCGAGGATCGCCTTGCGTTCTTCGCGGGCGCTCCTGCGGAAACGCCGTATGAGCTCGGAAGGCTGGGGATCATCTCGAGAGGTCTGGGAGGCACCGGGAGTGCGTCGGAGATCCGGCGCCTCATGCGTCCTTCGGCGTGGGGGGATCCGGGTGGCGAGGACCTTTACACGATCCGGATCTCGATGCGCCGGGCGTGGTACCGAAGAGCGCGCCTCGCCGCCCCCGAACTCCGCGTGTGGGCCGATGCGGCAGCCCTCCTCTTTGGCCGACGCGAGCGGCTGGCTCACCGCACGGGAGGAGATGCACTTGAGCCGGCGCCGATCTCGCTGCCCGCGGACTGGAAATGGGCGAGCGCCACCCCTTGGTCCGTCGAAGATCTCTGGCAGGCGGAGGCGCGCTGGTGGGAGCAGGTGCGGGAGGACGGCCGGCGGTTGTCGCACGGGGTGATCGGCAGCACCGGTCCCGTTATCGGCACCATTGCGATCCTCGCCTCGTCGGCGCATCGGATCGCCACGGCGCTCGAAATTGCGTCAGGCGGTGGCAGCACGGAGCCGATCGATGCCGTCCGTTAGTGGCGCCGGGGCGGTCCGGATGTGCCGAGCCGCCCTCCTGATTCCCGATGACCGAGTTCGAGAGGGGCTCGTCGAGGTTGCCCGCGCCGGATGCGTTGATTTCGACGAGGCGCCGAGCGCGCCCGAGAGCGATGTCAGCGCGGCGCTTCGCAGATTGACGGCTGCGTCTGTTGACGGCCGGTCCGCCCTGGCCCGTGCTCCGATCGATCCGGTTGAGATGGAGCGAGCAGGGCGTCGCGATCTTCTTGCCGGCGAACAGCAACTCGACCGTCTCGCGGCTGACGCCGTTCGCCATGCCGGGATCGCAGCATGGATCGGATGGATGCCCGCGTCCGCGGTGGGCGAACTGTCCCGGCGTCTGGAAGCACTCGGCGGCGCCGTTGTGCAGCTGGCGCGGCCTCCTTGGGTTGAGCCGCCGACGCAGTTGGCGGAGAGCCTGGGACGGACGCGATTTCACCTCCTGGTCGACAGTTTCGGGGTGGTGCCCTACGCCGACGTCGACCCCACCCTGTTCGCCGCGGCGACGTATGTGCTGATGTTCGGGATGATGTTTGCCGACGCGGGCCATGGAGCGATCGTCGCGCTCCTCGGCCTGGCGGCAGGACTGCAGCGACGCTGGCGGGGCCTCCGGACGGCCTGGGTGTTGATCACCGCCTGCGGTGTTTCGGCGTCCGTCTTCGGTCTCGTCTTCGGGGAGTGCTTCGGGCCGACCGGCGTCGTGCAGCCGCTCTGGATTCGTCCGCTCGACAACCCCGAGTTGTTGCTCGTCGTCGCGGTGCTGTTCGGCTCGGTGCTGATGACCGGGAGTTATGCGATGGGGACGATCAATCGATATCGTGAAGGCGGGTGGGGCCGCTCGCTTGTCGCCGCCTCAGGTGTCGCGGGATTCGCGATCTTCGCTTCGGTCGGTGTGCTCGCCGCGGCGCTCCTCGCGCATCAGATCGTGCTGCTCGCTGCCGGAGCTGTGATGGGCGTGCTCGGGCTCGTGCTCCTGACGCTCGGTCTCCGACAGGAGACAAGCACGAGCGGAGCCGCGGCCGCCGAGATCTTCGTCGGCATCTTCGACACGGTGATCAGGGTCGGAACCAACCTCGTCTCGTTCGCCCGTCTTGCGGCCTTCGGGCTGGTGCACGCTGCGATCGAGGGTCTCGTGTGGTCGGCAACGTCGTCGCTCGCCGGTCGTGGGTGGCTGACAATTGCCTCAATCGTCGTGTTCGCTGCGGGCAATGCCGTGGCGTTTGGACTCGAGGGGCTGGTGGTCGCAATCCAGGCGCTCCGGCTCGAGTATTACGAGTTGTTCTCTCGCGTGTTCGTCGGTGAGGGGCGCCGGTTCCATCCCTGGCGTCTCGACATCGTGGAGGCTTGAACCAATGACGGCTACGATCGCCCTCTCACTCGTCGGTCTGCTCATCGCGGCGGGATGCGGGGTCGGTGCCAGCGTGCTCCTCCGCAGGAATCCACGCGTTGCAGCGTGGGCACTTGGCGCAACCTGCCTGGTCGTGCTCATCCTCGTCGCGTTTGTGATCAGCCACATAGCCGGCACGGGGACCGTGAACGCAATCCAACTCGTCGCGTCGTCGCCGGCGGACACCAGCGGTGCCTTCATCGGTGCGGCGATCGCGGTGGCCGGCTCGTCCGTCGGCGCGGGGATCGCGGTCGCCTACACCGGCTCCGCGGCGCTCGCGGCGATCAGCGAAAAACCGGAGCTGTTCGGCCGGGCGATGGTGTTCGTCGGTCTCTCGGAGGGAATCGCGATCTACGGTCTCGTTGTTGCGCTGCTCCTCATCGGCCGAGCATGAGCCGGATCGTGGCGCTCGGTGAGGAGCGCGACGTGGTTGCGTTCGCGATGATCGGGGTCGACGTGATCGCCGTCACCGACGCGTCGGGGGCCCGCGACGAGTGGGCTTCTCTGCCGGACGATGTCGGTCTGGTCATCCTGACGCGCACTTCCGCCGAGGTGCTGGGTTCGATGCTGCACCAGCCCAGTCAGCCCTTGTGGGCGGTGATGCCATAGCTCAGCTCGAACCGCTCCGACAGCGCATGCTCGCCGATGCATCAGCGCGAGCGGTCGAGCTCGTGGCAAGGGCTCGCGACGACGCGCGCGCCACGCTGTCTACAGCCGAAGCCGCTGCCGCCGCATCCATCGAACGAGCCCGCGCCGACGGGACGCGAGCCGCCGAAGCGACTGTCCGAACCGAGCTCATCGCAAGCCGGCGGGCAGCCCGCGTGCTCGTGCTCGAAGCCCAGGAGGACGTTGAGCGTATGGCTCGTGGCCGGGCGATCGCCGCGGCGATGGCGTTTCGCGAGCGCCCTGAGTACCGGCAACTGCTCGACAACCTGGAGGCCAGCGCGAAACACCGTCTCGGATCGGGGGTCGAAGTCGAGCGAGACCCACCGGATCGCGGCGGCATTCGTGCACGGACGGAACATCGCAGCCTCGATTACACCCTGGCGTCGCTCGCCACAACGGTGGTCGACAACGTCCTGGCTGAGATGGAAGCACCTGCGCAGACAGGGTCAACACGCAAGGGGGCAGCGACATGACCAGCCCGCCGGCGACGCTCGCGACCGGGCGGGTTCAACGAGTCAACGGACCCGTTGTCGATGTCGTCGGCCTGAACGGCGTGGCCATGTTCGACGTCGTCGCCATCGGCGACGCCGGTATGGCGGGCGAGATCGTGAGCATCAACGGAGACGTCGCAACAGCCCAGGTGTACGAGTACGACGGCGGCGTCGCACCCGGAGATCCAGTGACGAGCCGGCGCGAGCCGCTGTCCATCACGCTGGGACCCGGATTGCTCGGGCACGTTTTCGACGGCATCCTGCGGCCGCTCGACCCGGCCGTCGTGTGGTTGGCGTCGGGTCGCGCCGACACGGCGTCGATGGAGGCGAGGTGGCACTTCACTCCCGCCGCAACGGTCGGCGACCCGATGACCCCGGGGGTCCTCCTCGGCCACGTGATCGAAGGGGCGCATTTCGAGCACCGCGTCCTCGTGCCTCCGGGTGTCGAGGGACCCCTGACGGTGCTGGCCCCCGAGAGCGACGCGCGAGCCGATGAACCGATCGCGCGGATCGGGAATGTCGACATTGCCATGTCGCACCGCTGGCCCGTGCGGGCGCCGCGGCCGGCGCGAGGCCGCGATCGAGAGGCTCGGCTGCTTCGCACAGGTCAGCGGGTCCTTGACCTCCTGTACCCGATCGTTCGTGGCAGCAGCGCATCGGTGCCGGGCGGCTTCGGCACCGGCAAGACGATCCTGCAACAGCAGATCGCCAAGTGGTGCGACGCGGAGGTCATCGTCTACGTCGGGTGCGGGGAGCGGGGCAACGAGATGATCGACGTGCTGGAAGACCTGGCACGGTTGGAGGATCCACGCACCGGTGGCCCGCTCCGCGAGCGGACCATCTGCATCGCCAACACGTCGAACATGCCCGTCATGGCCCGCGAGGCGAGCATCTACACCGGAGTGGCCGTCGCCGAGTACTTCCGGGACATGGGGTACGACGTCGTCGTCATCGCGGACTCGACATCGCGCTGGGCGGAGGCGCTCCGGGAGTTCGCGTCCCGAACCAATCAACTGCCGGCTGAGGAGGGCTACCCGGCGACACTCGCCTCCGCGCTGGCGGCGTTCTACGAGCGGGCCGGCAGTTTCACGACTCTCGGCGGGGGCCGGGGATCGGTGACGATCATCGGGGCCGTCTCCCCTCCCGGCGGGGACCTCACCGAGCCCGTGACCGCCCAGACCCGGCGGTTCGTGCGTTGTGTCTGGTCGCTCGACCGCGACCTCGCCTACGCCCGCCACTACCCCGCGGTGAGTTGGAACGAAAGCTTCTCACGCGATTCGGACGCCATCGCGTCGGTGCGATCGGAAGGAGGGGACACCGAGTGGGCCGAGCGCCGAGCGGTCGCGCTCTCGCTCCTCGCCGAGGCGGAACGCCTGGAATCACTCGTGGAGCTCGTGGGGGCCGCGGCCCTGCCGGATCGCCAGCGGGTCACGCTCCGGTCTGCCAAGCTGCTCAAGGAGTCGGTGCTCCAGCAGGACTCCACCAGCGAGAACGACGCGTACTGCGGCGAGGCCAAGCAGCAGGCCATTCTCGAGATGGTCCTCGCCATCCATCAGCGGTTTCTCGAGCTCGTTGCCAGGGGTGTCGCGGCCGATACACTTGAGCGGCTCGATCTCACGCGGGTCTCCGCAGCCCGCGAGGGTGGGGGCGCCGACGATGTCAGCGCGGTCATCGCCGTGCGCGATTCGGCCCTCGCATTGCTGGAGACGCTCGGATGATCGACGCCATCCCGATCGAGCACACCGGGGCACGAAGCGTCAGCGGACCGTTGCTCATCGTCCAGGCCGTGTCCGGCGTGGGGTGGGATGAGGACGCGATCATCACCCTCGATACAGGCGAGCGGCGTCACGGCGTCGTCCTCGACGTCAGCGACGACCTTGCTGTCATCCAGGTGTTCGAGGGCACGTCGGGGATCAGCCTCGACAGGGTCCGGGTTGCGTTCAGCGGAACGCCGATGCGAGTTCCCGTCGGTCCGCAGTGGCTGGGACGTGTGTGCAATGGTCGAGGCGAGCCGATTGACGGTGGCCCGCCGATTCGTGGTGACCGCCTCGTCGCCGTCAATGGAGTCCCGATCAATCCGGCCGCGCGTCAGCTTCCCCGGGATCCCATCGTGACGGGCATCTCGGCAATCGACGGGCTGACGACGTTGGTCCGGGGGCAGAAGCTGCCCATCTTCTCGGTGGGCGGCTTGCCGCACCTCGAGCTGGCCGCCCAGATCGCCGCACAGGCGCGGGTCGCGGACGGAGCTTTTCAAATCGTGTTTGCGGCGATGGGCGTCACGCACGCCGATGCGGATGCCACCCGGGATGCTCTCGAGGAGCGGTCCGAATCCGGCGACCTTGCGCTGTTCATCAATACGGCATCAGATCCGGTGGTCGAGCGCGTGCTCACTCCGCGCTTGGCGCTCACGGTTGCCGAGCACCTCGCCTTCGAGCGGGGAGGCCACGTCCTGGTGCTCATGTGCGACATGACCAGCTATGCGGAGGCCGTTCGCGAGGTCTCAGCCGCTCGGGGCGAAGTCCCCGGTCGCCAGGGTTACCCCGGATATCTGTTCAGCGACCTCGCGTCACTGTATGAGCGCTGCGGGCGGCTCCAGGTCAGCCCCGGATCGCTGACGCAGATCCCCGTGCTCACGATGCCGTCCGGAGATATCACCCACCCTGTCCCGGACCTCACCGGGTACATCACCGAGGGCCAGGTCGTCCTCTCGGAGGAGATGCAGAGCCGAAACGTCTATCCCCCGTTCGAGGCGCTCTCCTCACTCTCGCGCCTGATGCGGCATGGGGTCGGGCTCCATCGGACCCGGCCCGATCACATGGCGGTCGCGGGTCAGGTCTACGCGGCGCTCAGCCATGCACGGCAGGTGCGAGAGTTGACCGACCTCGTCGGCGAGACCGGGCTCGCGGAGAACGATCGTGCCTACCTGAGATTTGGCGACGCCCTCGAGACCGACCTCCTCAACCAGGGCCGCACCGAGGCTCGCTCTATCGAAGACAGCCTCGAACGCGCATGGGCGGCGTTGACGCTGCTTCCGTCGGGAGACCTCTCGCGCCTCGATCCCGACGACCTCGCGCGACATCTGACAGCGATTCGAGACGAACCCACGGGGGAGCACCCATGATCCGCGTCCCTCCTGGACGGGCCGGCCAGGTGTGGCTGCGCCGCCGGTTGGCGACCGCGCATCGCGGCATCGACATTCTCTCGCGCAAGCAGCAACTGCTCGCCGGCGAGCGCACCCGGCGATCGGCGCAGGCTGCGACGGCCGAGGCCGCCTGGACCGGCGCGTGCGCGGCGGCCGAGCAGTGGTGCTCCCGGTCACTCCGGCTCGGACACCGAGGCCAGATTGCGCTGATCGCGGCGCAGATCGATTCGCCCGCCACGATCGCCGTCGACTGGCGCAACGTGATGGCCGTCTCCCTCCCCGGCGAGAGCCGGTGCGAGTTTCCAGACTTCGGCCTCGCCGCGGCGAGCGGGGGAAGCAGCGCGACCGATCGGGCGGTGCTCGCACTTGCCGACGCCGTGAAGAAGGCGGCAGACCACGCGGCGATCCAGCGAGGGCTCGCCAACATCGATGCCGAGCTGGTACAGACGCGACGGCGTCTCAGGCTCCTTCAACGCCGTCGGCTCCCGCAGCTCGAGCAGGCGCTCCGCGAGAGCCGCGAGCGGCTTGCGCAGAGTGAACGCGAGGATACGCTGCGACTGCGCTGGGCCCGCGAGCACTGATGGAGGCAGCAACCCTGACGAGACCAACGACCACGCTCACATCCGGCCGGCGCCTGCTGCTGCGGCGTCACGGCGGATACCACCAATTCGAGGTGCGGCCATGACTTCCGATCCCACCACGATTCTTTTCGCGACCGACGGCACGCCGGCGAGCGAGAATGCGCGAGGCGCGGCAGCGCATCTGGCGCGCTCGTCCCGGGCTGCCCTGCATGTCGTCCACGTCTGGGCGCCGAAAACGACGATGAGTGGCGGGCACGAAGTCGATCGGGGAATCGCCGGCGGGGTGGCGAGCTCCGAGGCTGACGTCATCGCCGGGCAGATGTCCTGTCCAGTCGCCGGCGTGCACACGCCCGAGGGATCTCGCGCGCATGGGATTCTGACCACGGCCAGCGCGATCGGCGCCGGTCTGATCGTGGTCGGCGGTCGCAACCTCGGCGTCGTCGAGGAGCTCTTCACATATCGGGTCTCGGAGGACGTGATCCACCACTCACACCGGCCGGTGCTGCTCGTGCGCGAAGACGGCCCGCACTGGCCGCCCCGCCATGTGGTCGTGGGAGTCGACGGCTCCCCGGAGGCCGGTGAGGCGGCCCGCCTGGCCGTCTGGATCGCTCGCACGTCGGATGCCGAACTCCTGCTGGTCGCGGTCGTGGGAGATGACGGCGCCGCTCGCGACGAAGCCGCGAGCCGCCTCGATGCGGCTGCCGAGGCCTTCCGTGCGGAGAGCGGCTCGCCCACGATCGCGACGCGGGTCGTCGCGAACGCCGACGTGGCGGCCGCTCTGCGCGGCACCTGCACGCTCCCTGGCCCCCAGTTGCTCGCGATCGGCGCTCGCGGCAGCAGCGCGCTGCACCAGGTCCCCGAGTTCAGCGTGTCGCGGTCGGTCATCCACCACACGCATCTGCCGCTCCTCCTCGTTCCACGAGCGCCGGGCTCGTAGGACCAGACGCGCCGCCGACCCGTCGATTCGAGCCGTAGGAGAGGTTGCGATGCTCACACACGCAGGCGCAGTTGCATGTCGATAGGCCCACGTCTCGCCGCGGCGGCTGAGCCGGAGGTGCCCCCGCGCGCGATGAGCCTCGCCGTCGCGGCGCGGACCTCCGCTGCGGCGGTGCTCGATGCGCTGCGGACGACCGACCAGGGCCTCGGGGACGGCGAGGCTGCGGCGCGGCTCGACGCGCTTGGCGCGAATGTGCTCCGGGAGCACCGGGTGACCGCGTTCGGCGTGCTGGTGCGGCAGTTTCGCAATCCCTTGCTGCTGCTGCTGCTCGCCTGCGCGGCGGTCTCCGGCTTCACGGGCGATCCAACCGACGCGGTGATCATCGCCGCGATCGTTGTGGTGAGTGTCCTGCTCAGCTTCTTCAACGAGTTCCGCGCAGAGAGCGCCGTCGAAGCCCTGCATCAGGAGATCCATCACCGAGCGCTCGTCCGCAGAAATGGTCGCGATCAGCTCATCGACACGATCGCGCTGGTACCCGGTGACATTGTGAGCCTGACGGTCGGGAACATCGTGCCGGCCGATCTCAGGCTCCTCGATGTCGACAGCCTGGAATGCGACGAGGCGGTGCTCACCGGTGAGTCACTGCCGGTCGCCAAGACCGCCGCGCCGCAGCCGGATGCCGCCGGTGTGAACCTCGCGTCGTGCGCGTTCATGGGGACGATCGTGCATGAGGGAGCGGGTCACGGCGTCGTCATTGCGACCGGACCGGCGACGGCGTTCGGCGGTATCGCATCGGGTCTCGCCGAGCGCGCCTCGGCTTCGGCATTCCAGCGCGGATTGAGCAGCTTCTCGACTCTGCTCGTCCGCGTCGCCGGCGTCCTGACGGTAACGATCTTCGTCTTCAACGTCGCGTTCCACAAGCCGCTGCTCGATGCGCTGCTCTTCTCGCTGGCGATCGCCGTGGGGATCACCCCGGAGCTGATGCCCGCAATCGTCACCGTCGGGCTCTCGAGCGGTTCGCGCGCTCTGGCGCGCAAGCGCGTCCTCGTCAAGCGCCTGGTCGCGATCGAGGACCTGGGCAACATCCAGATCCTGTTCACGGACAAGACGGGAACACTGACAGACGGCGCGATCACATTCGATCGCTGCATCGCACCGGGTGGTGAACCGTCTGAGGCACCCCTGCTGTTCGGCCTCGTCTGCAATGAATCAGTGCGCGGTAGCGACGGGCCCGTCGGGGGAAACACCCTCGACCAGGCGCTCTGGGCGGACAGGCGGAGCACCGATCCGCAGCTTCTGGCGACCCAGGCGTCGGTGTACACCCGCATTGGCCGGCTCCCATTCGACCACGAGCGCCAGCTCGCCTCGGTCCTGGTCGACGGTCCCGATGGAAGGCTCCTGGTGACCAAGGGCGCTCCGGAGGTGGTGCTGTCTCGCTGCGCGGCACCGCCGCCGCAAGCCGCCGTCACACTGGAACGGCTCTTCCACGAGGGCGCCCGAGTCGTGGCCGTGGCAACTCGAGCGGCCACATCGAGCCACCTGGCGTATGACGACGAGCGCGATCTCACGCTTGCCGGGTTCCTGACGTTCGTCGACCGCCCGAAACCAGATGCCGGGGCAGCAATCGCGAGGCTGCACACCCTCGGCATCGAGGTCAAGGTCATCACCGGCGACAATGGAACGGTCGCAGCGACCGTGTGCACGCAGATCGGCGTTGATCCCGGGGCTGTCCTGACCGGCAAGGCCCTCGATGCCCTGGACGACGCGCAGCTCGCCGCGGTGATTCCTGCAACCAGGGTCTTCGCACGCGTCAGTCCGGATCAGAAGTCGCGGATCATCAAGGTCACGCGGCGTACAGGGGTCGACGTGGCGTTCCTCGGTGACGGAGTCAACGATGCCGTCGCCCTCCACCATGCGGACGTCGGAATATCGGTCGACTCGGCAACCGATGTCGCCAAGGATGCCGCCGACATCGTTCTCCTCGACAAGGATCTCGGCGTGCTCGCCGACGGGGTCGTCGAGGGTCGTCGCGTCTTTGCCAACACGATCAAGTACGTGCTCATGGCGACGTCGTCGAATTTCGGCAACATGTTCAGCGCCGCGGTGGCGTCGGTCTTTCTCTCCTTCCTCCCAATGCTGCCGTCGCAGATTCTGCTCAACAACCTCCTCTACAACGCGGGACAGCTGTCGATCCCGACGGATGCGGTCGACGCCGAGACACTCGCCCGTCCCGCGGCCTGGGACATCGCGTTCGTGCGCAGATTCATGCTCGTCTTCGGTCCGGTCAGCTCACTGTTCGACTTCCTGACCTTCTTCGTGATGCTGGAGTTGCTCAAGGCTGGTCACAGTGAATTTCGCACAGGATGGTTTGTGGAGTCGCTCGCCACGCAGACGCTGGTCATCTACGTCATCCGTACGCGCCGGATCCCCTTTGTGCGTAGCCGGCCGAGCCTGGCGATGCTGATCGTTCCGACGTCGTGCGCGGTGGCCGGCGCGGTCGTCCCCTTCACACCCGTGGCCACTGCCCTCGGATTCTCGCCACTCCCTCCGGTGTTCTTCGTGATCCTGGTCGCGATGATCGCGACGTACCTGGGCCTGGTGGAGTGCGTCAAGGTCTTCTTCTATGCGGCACACCCGCGCGCCTTTGCCAAGCCACCGACCACGCATCCCGACCGCCTGACGCGCCGTATCGGTCGCCGCCTGAGCCATTTCACGCGCCACGGTGCCTCGCGCTGACTACCCGGACGATCGTCCCGCCCGCCCGATGGCGCCAAGACGATCACGGTCGTAGACGAGGACGATCGCGACGCCGATCAGCGCCATGACGACGTCATTGGCGATGCGATAGAGGAGGGTGCCGGTGGCGGCTGCAGCCGGGGCGACGCCCTCGAGCGCCATGGCGCCGGTCATCATGCCCTCATAGGCCCCAAGGGCGCCGGGGATGACCGTCAGATTCGTGACGACCTGACTCGCCGAGTATGTGAAGGCCACATGCGAGAGATCTGACCCGGTGGCGTGCACCGAGGCAAGCGCGAGCGCGAACAGCGCGATCGCGAGGGATGCGGCGATCACGTCGAGAGCCATCACGAGGAGCACGGTTCGGACCCGGACCAGGCTGCGAAACGAGGGTCCCAGCAGCTCGAGCTCGGGTCGGAACCGACGAAACGGTCGAAGGTTGCCGACGCGAGCAGACAGTGCGCGGTAGACGGCAGGGGAGAGGAGGATCGCGAAGATGACCACCTGCGGCAGCAGCGCGACTGCCAGCGGAATCGAGAGGACCGGAGTGGCGACCACCACCGGGACCATGGCGAAGGTGAGCACGAAAAGGTAGACGAGGTCGTCGAAGACAATCGTGCCGGTGATGACTCCGGCGTCAGTCGCGGAGCCGTCCTCCTGCTTCACGAGTGGCACTTTCCAGAGATCGCCTCCGGGCAGGAACACGAACATCTGGCTGATCAACGTAACCCGGAGGGCCTGTGCGAGGCCGACCGGTTGCCCTGAGGCACGGACCACCACAAACCAGGTGATGCCGCGGATGCCGTACAGCGAGAGCACCACCGGGAGCATGATCAGCAGCAATGCCGGCGAGGCATGCGTCAGCGCGCCGGCCACCTTCCCAGGGTTCACGGCGAAGACCAGTCCGATGACCGCGCCAACGCCGACCACGGTGACCCAGTGGCCACGAAACCCAATCCAGACGCGATGCGGGGTCATCCGCACGCGCCATCCGGTGGCCGTCGTTTCCGTGGTCAATCAGACTCCCGGAGCATCCGCGCGGCATCGTAGGGCATATCGGTGTTGACTGGATGACGATCTCGCCTGGTTGTCGGAGTGCGGAGGCGGGTACGCTCGGTCGCGTGGCGCTCAGGGGCAGGACGCGGCCGTGAACCTCGCCGGAGGGCTCGGTGACTGGTTGTCGCAGCCCCTCTGGTGGCTCGTCATGCACAGCACCGCCGGAGGCGGGCGTGCGGGAGGGGTGCTCAGGGTCTGGACCTGGTGGGAGCACCGCTACCTCAGGCACCACCATGTCACTCAGGTCGAGGACGGCTCCGTCCTTCGATTCGAGGTGCGTCACCACCGCGGCCCCACCGTCGCGCTGGCCGACGGCACCAGGGTGCATCGTGGCGATCGCATCGTGGAACTCCATCTCGCCAACAACACGGTCGCGCCGGACGTCGACACCCCCGGGTGGAGTCCCTTTCAGGTCATCACGAGCGCGCGCGGCGACCTCGAGATCCTGGCCCGACTGGTCACGACGGGCCGACTGGGCTCCGTTGTCGCTCTGCATGCCGTCTCCCTCATCGCTCCGGCGCTGGCACGGCTTGGATTCGAAGTGGTGCCGCTGGAGTCGACGTTACGGAATCGGCTCCTGCATTTCTATCTCGTCGGGTTGCTGGCGGTGTACCACCCCGATGGATGGAAGGCTGCGGGGCGCGCCCGGAGGGGATCCTGGCCGTCGGAAGCATGGATCAGCGCGAGGGGTCTGACCAACATCGGCTCGTAGTGCCGAAGGGCCCGACATCCTCGCCAACGTGGTGACCATCGACCCTGTTTGCCGCCGGCGCGCCTTCCTAGTGTGAGGGCGTACGCATCATTGTCAGCCGGAGGTGTGGCTATGACACTCACTCTCGAACCAGTCCGGGTTGAACCGCAACCCGCGACACGCAGCAAGGTGTACGCGCCGCCCGGTCAGCCAGGCAGCGTCGTTTCGCTCAAGCCGCGCTACGACAACTTCATCGGCGGTCGGTGGGTGCCACCCGTGTCCGGCACCTACATGCCCAACATCAGTCCTGTCAACGGCAAGGTCTTCTGCGAGGTCGCGAAGTCGACCGCCGAAGACGTCGAGCTCGCACTCGACGCGGCACATGCGGCGAAGGACGCCTGGGGCGCAACGTCGCTCGCCGACCGCGCCGCAGTCCTCAATCGCATCGCAGACGCCATCGAGGCGAACCTCGAGATGCTGGCGGTGGCGGAGAGCTGGGAGAACGGCAAGCCCGTGCGCGAGACCCTCGCCGCAGACCTCCCCCTCGCTGTCGACCATTTCCGGTACTTCGCCGGCGCGACTCGCTCGCTCGAAGGGCGCAGCACCGAAATCGACAAGGACACCGTCGCGTATCACTATCACGAGCCGCTCGGTGTGGTGGGTCAGATCATCCCGTTCAACTTCCCACTCCTCATGGCCGCGTGGAAGATCGCTCCCGCCTTGGCGGCAGGCAACTGCACCGTGCTCAAGCCCGCATCGCCGACTCCGTGGTCAATTCTCAAGTTCGCCGAGGTGATCGAGAACATCGTGCCCGCAGGTGTGATCAACATCGTCACGGGCCCGGGCGGTGAAGTCGGCAAGGCGCTGGCATCGAGCCCGCGCATCGCCAAGATCGGGTTCACCGGTGAGACCGTCACCGGCCGCCTGATCATGCAGTACGCGGCGCAGAATCTCATCCCGTCGACCGTCGAACTCGGTGGCAAGTCGCCGAACATCTTCTTCGACGATGTGATGGCCGCCGACGACGACTTCCTTGACAAGGCCGTCGAGGGCCTGGTGCTGTACGCCTTCAACAAGGGCGAAGTCTGCACGTGCCCGTCACGTGCGCTGATCCAGGAATCGATCTACGAGAAGTTCATGGAGCGCTGCCTGGTCCGCATTCGCGCGATCAAGCAGGGCAACCCGCTTGATGTGGCGACGATGGTCGGAGCTCAGAACTCAGCACAGCAACTCGCGAAGATCGAGTCCTATGTGAAGATCGGTCGTGACGAGGGTGCGCAGTGCCTGATCGGAGGCGATCGCGCTGCTGTCAGCGACGACCTCGCGGGCGGCTACTACTACGAGCCGACCGTGTTCAAGGGCGACAACAAGATGCGGGTCTTTCAGGAGGAGATCTTCGGACCGGTGCTTGCCGTGACGACCTTCAAAGACGAGGCCGAGGCGATCGAGATCGCCAACGACACCATGTACGGTCTCGGCGCCGGGGTCTGGACGCGCGACGGCAGCCGGGCCTACCGGATGGGTCGTGCGATCAAGGCCGGCAGGGTCTGGACCAACTGCTACCACCTCTACCCAGCGGGAGCAGCGTTTGGTGGGTACAAGATCTCGGGTGTCGGACGCGAGAATCACCAGATGATGCTGGAGCATTACTCGCAGACCAAGAACCTTCTCGTCAGCTACAGCCCAAAGCCTCTGGGCTTCTTCTGAAGGCGAGAAGACGGTGAGCGATCACACCTCCGCTGTCGTATCGACCGCGCGTGTGATCGCCACCCCCGCGGCCCTCCAGGCGATCGGTCGCCTGGTGGCGGAGCGAGGGGCTCTCATGTTCTTTCAGTCGGGAGGCTGCTGTGACGGCAGCCTCCCGATGTGTTTCGACCGCGGCGAATTCATTGTGAGCGATCACGACGTGCTGCTCGGATCTGTCGGTGGCTGCCCCTTCTACATCGACCACCGTCAATTCGAGGCATGGAAGCACACACAGCTGATCCTCGATGTGGAGGACGGCCTTCCCGAGGGCTTCTCACTCCCCGCGGGCCCGAGCGAGCATTTCGTCACCAACTCGCGCGTGTTCGATGAGCAGGGAAAGCCGGGCGACGCGTTCTGCCGTCGTTGACCCGCGGCGAACCGGCCCTCTTACCGCTGCCGACGACCCGGGTACCGATCGACGCTTCAAGTCGTCGGAGAGCTCCCCAGCCCGATCAGCCTGTCGACATGGTCGCTCATCAAGCCGTCGACGCCCAGGTCCAGGAGGCGATGCATCGTGGAGATGCGTGAAACACCCCACACGAACAGCGCGATCTGTTGCTCGTGGCACGCGCGAACCACAGCGCGCGAGCAGGAGCGATATTGGACGTTCAGCACGTCGATGGACAATTCCCGTAGGTGACGCGTGTGCGCCGCCGGGTCGGAGCGGTGGACACGGTTCCAACTGTTGTCGGAGTGGACGAGATGGATCGCATCATCCAGATGCCGCCAGGACACCAGGGTCTCGACAAGCGGACTGCACAACCAGAGCTTCGACACGGCGCTCCCTCCGGCGCTGCGCGCCGCGGTGACCACCGCAGACGCCGCCGCGGGGTCGAGGACGTCGATGGCGACGTCCATGTCCGTGCCGCACCGATCGTAGAGGTCGCCGAGCGACGGCACGTGGGCGGGCAGGTCGACCCTGGCAATCTCGGCGATCTTCCGCCTGCCGTGGGGCGTGCGCACCCGTGCATCGTGGTGGAGGACGGGCACGCCATCCCGGGTGAGCCAGACGTCCGTCTCGACGCCGCCGATGCCGAGCGATTGAGCGTAGGTGAAGGCCTCGAGCGTGTTCTCGCGCCGGTGAGCCATGCCGCCACGATGGGCAAACAGGTGTATCGCGTGCGGGACAGGTCCCGACTCGCCGACCGGCATCTACGCAGCCTGACCGAGCTCGCTCTTTCCTGTGGTCTGCAGCGGCCGTGACTGGCGGGCACGCCGCGTGCAGCGCGCGACCACGGCATAGCTGAGAAAGCCGAGCATCATGCCGGCAGCGGCATCGAGGACGTAGTGTTCGCCGAGATACACCGTCGCGAAGGCCATCGTGATCGGATATGCGAGCCACACCCAGCGACGGCCAGGATGCCGGCCGCGAACGCCGATGATGGTGGCGGCGATCAATGATGGCACGGCGACGTGCAGTGCGGGCATGGCACCGTACGGCGCCGGGTCCGCACCGGCGTAGAGCCGCCCGACGCTGCCCAGGTGCTCGAGCAGGCTCACCGTGATCCGGTCCACAGGGGCGAGGAATCCGGCGCGCGACGCGAGCCACGGTGGCGTCTCCGGGTAGGCGACATGCACGAGGAAGCCGATGGCCATCATGGCGACGTACGCGGTCACAAACAGGCCGAAGTGCTCGCGGTGCCGCATCCAGAGCCAGACTCCGAACAGAATCGGCGCGGCGAAGAACGTGAGATAGACGAGCGCCAGGGGGATGTCGATCCAGGAAGCGATCCCGCTCAGATGCTGCTGCAGCCAGACGGACGCGACGTTGCCGCCGAACAGCGCCCGCTCGATGAGGATCGGCGCCATCGTGTGCGCGGCCTCCGTGTTCCTCTCAACCATCGTGCCGACATCGGAGAACATCACGCCGACGCTGAGAAATGGCAGAAAGTCCCAGACGAATGCGCGCGCGGGAGCCACAATCGCCGCGACCACCAGCGCGATCAGCAGCGCGTGATCCGAGGTCACGCCGACCGCATGGACAAGCATCAGAATGGTCGAGACCACCGCGTAAACGAGCAGGACGCCGTAGACGACCGGATGGCGCGATATCCCGCGCACGCGGCGGGCCGAGGCAGGCGCCGTCGTTTGCACGTCGGCCTCGTTCGCGACCATGAATCGACGTTATCGAATGATCCCGTCCCGGGGTTAGAGGCGCTCGACCCGGTGGCGTGGGGCCGAAAGGCCCTGGCCTAGGCGGCTCCGACGCCGACCAAGGCGGGCGGCTCCCGGCGACGGGAGCGGATGAAGAGCCAAGCGCCGATGATCGCGAAGGGAATGAGCTGGAGGTCGATGAGAATGGCCAGCGCCCCGGACCGGGCCGCACCCTCCCCGAGGTGCACCAGGAGGCCAACCAGGACGCCCTCGCGGAGACCGATGCCGTTGATCGCCACAGGCATCATCGTGGCGATCAGCGAGATGGGCACGACCACCGCGAAGATGCTCGGCGGCTGGTGCACGCCGACGGCCACGGCGAATGTCTGCAGGGCGAAGATGTTGAGCAGCCACCCCGCGATTGCCAGGCCCACGCAGGCGAACAGAGCTCCGGGAGTCTCCCGAAAGCTGGCCAGCGCGTCGGTGACCGGCGTGACCACGCGCACCGCGGACGAGATGTAGCGTCGATTCCGCCGAGCGAGGAGGCGCATCACCCGGTGGGCGCCGAGCGCAAGCCACCAGATGCTGAGCATCAGGCCGAGATAGGCGGCGGCGGCCAGGATCACCGGCACGCCGAAGTCAACGTTCGCTACCAGCGCCCCGATGAATCCACAGATGGCCATGCTCAGCCCGCTCGCCATGCGACTTGCCGCCAGCGAGGCGAGCCCCCGGCCGTGCCCGATCGCGCGGCTCACGCCGGTCGCGCGCGTGGCGTCGCCTCCGGCACTGCTCGGCGTGACGTGTCCGATGAACACCCCCTGCAGGTACCAGGACGCGAGGCGAGGGATCGCGATGGAGGCCCCCGACGCGCGGACGACGGTGGCCCAGGCCGCCACGGCGCAGGCGACGCCGAGGGCGGTGAGACCGACACCCATGAGCTCGAAACGGACGTCGGCGTGCTCCAGGACCGAGGCGGCCTGCCCCAGATCGACACCGTGGATGAGCAGCAGAACCCCGAGCCCGGTGACACCGAACCGCAGCGGGCGCGAGCGAAGAAGTGTGGCAATCCGCTGCATGACCATCCCGATCATCCCTCAGTACCGCATGAAGACGGCGTCCAAACGCGGCCGTGCTTCTGACGAATGCCACCCTCAGGGCTCTAGGCTGCGATCGGTGGCTCTCCCCGACCTCCTCCAACCGGACACCACACCCCTGCGTGTGGCGTGGTTCGGGCATTTCCAGGGACGGCATGGCAACGGCCTCGCCGCATACAGCCGCCAGACCGTGGCGGCGATGCGCGCCCGAGGCATCGAGGTGCTCTTCTTCGCGCACCGGGAGGGCCCGAGTGCCGCGGCTCCGCGACAGGGTGTGGAGCTGCGCGCCCTCCGCCTGAAAACGCTGACCGTGTCACTGCCCGGTTCGCTGGATCGCATCGCAGCTGAGCTCACGAGGTTCCAGCCGGATGTCGTCCATGTTTCCGTCAGCTTCTCGCTCCTCGACGGGGCTCTGGCGAGCCTCGCACAGCACCGCCACATTCCGGCGGTAGCCACTGTGCATCTGCCATACGGGACGTTGCACTCGACCCGGGCCCGGGTCCTCCGCGAGGTCTACCGCTTTCAGGCGTGGCGTCTGGCGCACTTCGACGCGATCGTTGCGCTGAGTGAGGGCCAGCGGGCACTCCTCGTCGAATCTGGATGTGACCCGGCGCGTATGGTCGTGATCCCCAACGCCGTCGACACCGACCGCTTTCGGCCCGGTCGCTCCCGGCTCCGCTCGGCGATCAAGGGCCGCTTCGTCGTCGTCTACATGGGCAGGCTCGATCCGGAGAAGCGAGTCCCCCATCTCGTGCGCTCGTTTCTTGGGCAGGGGTGGGGCAGGGACCATCTGCTGCTCGTCGCTGGCAGTGGGACGCAGCGGCGCCAACTCCAACGTCTGTCCACGGAGCACCCGCAGGTGCGCCTCCTCGGTGTCATCTCGGACGAGGAGGAGCGTGTGGATCTCCTCCGGGCCGCCGACGTCTTCGTCCTCCCCTCGACCGCGGAGGGCCTCTCGCTGGCACTGCTCGAGGCGATGAGTGTTGGCCGCGCGGTGGTCGCGACGAGCGCTGGAGAAGACGGCGCTGTCGTCGGAGACGCGGGACTCGTCATCCCGGTCTCACCGCTCGAGCCGGCGTTGAGTGACGCGTTACGCCGTCTCCACGACGACGCCCCGCTGCGTCGCAGCCTGGCTCAGCGGGCTCGCGACAGAGCGCTCGAGTCCTACAGCCTTCGCACCAACATCGATCGCCTCGAGCGGCTGTACCTCGACCTCCGTACCACGCACGCCGACGCCGGGCAGATGCCGACGCCCAGAGCCTGAGGCGCATCCGACCGGCTCATCAGCGCGCAGGGAGCATCCGGCGTGCACGGCGGGTGAGGCCCGCCGGGGCGTTGCCTCGGCGGGCCCGGGATTCAGTGCTTGACGGTGATGCGGGTTGCCGGCTTCGAGGGGGCGGTCTCGCTCAACGCGAGCCGAACCTCCAGGATGCCGTTCTCGTACTTCGCCGTCACGTCCTTCTCGCTGGCGCCGTCAGGGAGCGGGATGGTTCGTGAGAATGAGCCGTATTGCATCTCGGTGAAATGCATCCCCTTCTCGTCGGACTTGCTCTCGCTCCGGCGCTCGCCGCTGATGGTCAACAGGCCGTCGTCGATGGTGACCCGGATGTCCTTGTCAGGATCAACGCCAGGCAGCTCCGCCCGCACAACCAGGTGGCCGTCGTCCGCGAACTCCTCCAGGCGCATCGGGAAGTCCCGCGTGAGGCCAAGGAGTGGAAAGACCGGCCAGCGCAGGAAATCGGCGAAGGTCCTTCCGAGCACATCGTTCGGATAGGTGGGAGTGAGGCTCTTCGTGTCTGCCATGGTGACACCTCCAGTTGCGCTTGATGCTCACCTCATACTCGACCCGCCGCTGGCGGCATCACCACTGCCGAAGGTCACAAGCATCGGCGATGAAGGTCCCACGAGACTGCCGAGGTTTCGAGCACCCTGTCATCTGGCCGCCACGCCGATGGGGCGACGGCGATCAGATGCTCGTGGGCGGGTCACCACCGTCCATTCGCAGGTAGTCGACGACCAACTCCGCCGCGGCATCGATGCTGGCGGCGACGGCGTCGGTGAGACCCTCACCCCAGGCGAGATCCTCCGGTTCGATGCCGACGATGCGCAGCTTCCGAGGCATGCGCCCGACAGCCCGGCCGAGGGCGATGGCCTCGAGGATTCCCAGGCTGTGTGAGCCGTGAGCGCTCCCAGCCGCCGGCGCCACCTGGTCATCCCACTCGATGCCGGCGATCGATCCCGGGGGTTGACCCCGGCGAACCGTCTCGACGACGACCGCGATGGGGGCGTCCGCCCAGGCGTCGATGAGCCGTGCCGGTTCGCCGTCACTCTCGAGAACAACCGTTGCGGCTGGAATACGCCCGGCCAGCTCGTCGAGGACGCGCAGTGCGGACCCATCGTCGCGGCGGAAGCGGTTGCCGATCCCGATGACGATCTTCGGAGGGATCACCCACGATCCACGGTGAGGTCGAGGAAATGGGTGGCGCACGAGATGCAGGGGTCGTAGTTCCTGATCGCCTGCTCGCACTGCCTGGTCAGCTCGGGGTCATCGAGGTGGAGGCGGTCCTGCACGAACCGGCGCAGACCGCGCTCGATGGATGGCTGATTCTGCGCGGTTGGGGGGACGATCACCGCATCGCTGATGACTCCGCCGGCGTCGATCGTGTATCGGTGGTACAGCAGACCGCGCGGCGCCTCGGTGCAGCCGTGACCCGTCCCACCGCGTGCCGGCATGTCGGTGGAGGGCTTGTCCGGAGGCTCGTAGGAGTCGATGATCCGCAACGCCTCGTCACACGCGAACACCACCTCAAGAGCGCGGACGACGATGCTCTGGAAAGGATTGCGACACGTCTTGCTCAAACCGACGTCCGCGGCGACCTGCTTGACGATCGCTGGGAGTTGATCGAAGTTGAGGTTGTACCGCGCGATGGGTCCGACCGTGAAGGCCCCGGCTCGGGCGCGACCCTGCAGGGCGGTGGAGTGGGCGACATGTTCCTCACCGAAGTGTTCGGAGAAGTCGTCGACAGCGATATCCAGCCCCGAGGTCGAGGCGAGGCGACCATCGATGATGGCGTACTCGTCCTCGTGGTGCAGCGCCACGAGGTCGCCTTCCAGGGTGAGGTCGGGGAAGTCGAACGTCGCCACCCATCGAGCCGTGCTGATCGCCGCGTCGCGCGCCCAGCGGAGCCGCTCCGCAAGCTTGGCCAGGTCGATGTCCGACGGCGCCTTGTAGAAGCCGCCGACGCGCACGTTGACGGGGTGCACGGCGCGGCCTCCAAGCACGTTGAGGATGTCGTTGCCCACCTTCTTGAGCTGGAGACCACGCTCGACGAGGTCCCGGTGGTCCTTCGCCAGATCGATCGAGCTCTGGTAGCCGAGGAAATCGGGCGCATGGAGCAGGTAGATGTGCAGCGCATGGCTCTCGATCCACTCGCCGCAGTACAGGAGGCGGCGAAGCGCCCGGACCTGCGGTTCGACCGCCACCCCGCAGGCGTTCTCGATCGCCTGGCACGCGCTCATCTGGTAGGCCACCGGACAGATGCCGCAGATCCGCGCGGTGATGTCCGGCACCTCGGTGTAGGAGCGTCCCCGGAGAAAGGCCTCGAAGAAACGAGGGGGTTCGAAGATGCGCAGCTCGACGTCACGCACCTGGCCGTCGCGGACGACAACGTGCATGCTCCCTTCACCTTCCACCCGTGCCAGCGAGGCAACCGAGAGCGTGCGCGATCCCGTGTTGCTGTGGGTCACCGGGTCTCCGCAGCCGTGCTTGCCGCGCGGAACGCCGGCGTGTCCGCGTTGTACGTGCGGAACACCCGGACGAGATCAAAGCCGGACATGCCCGCCGCACCAAGGGCGCCGACGAACGCGGGGATGTTGGTCGTGTCCGCGGGACCGAAGCAGCCGTAGCAGCCGCGGTCGTAGGCGGGACAAATGGCACCGCAGCCGGCATGGGTCACGGGCCCGAGGCAGGGGATGCCCTTGGAGACCATGACGCAGACCGTCCCTCGGCGCTTGCACTCGACGCACACGGAATGGGATGCGATCTGAGGTCGCCGCCCGTGCAGGAACGCGCTGATCACCTCGAGCAGCTGACGCTTGTCGATAGGGCAACCGTGCAGCTCGAAGTCGACATCGATGTGGGCTGACGGTGGTGTCGATCGGTCCAGCGTATGGATGTATTCGGGGTGGGCGTACACCACCGAGATGAACTCGCGAACATCGGCGAAGTTACGCAGCGCCTGAATGCCACCGGCGGTGGCACAGGCCCCGATCGAGACGACGCGGGTCGACACTCGGCGAACCTCGCGGATGCGTTCGATGTCGTCGGCGGTGCTGATCGATCCCTCGACGAGCGAAAGATCGTACGGTCCGGCAACGACGGAGCGAGACGCCTCGAGAAAGTAGGCGATCTCCACCTGTCCGGCGACGTCCAGCAGTTCGTCCTCGCAGTCCAGAAGTGTGAGCTGACAGCCGTCACATGACGAGAACTTCCAGACCGCGAGCTTGGGTTTCACAGAATCGCTCATAGCTGGCGTACCGCGAGGAGCGGCTCCACCCGGTCCCACGTCAGCACGGGGCCGTCGGCGCACACGAAGACGGAGCCGAGCTGACAGTGGCCGCACTGCGCAACGGCGCACTGCATGTTCCGCTCCATCGAAACCCGGATCCGGGATGCGGGCAGCCCGCGCTCCTGCAACGCGAGCGCCGTGAACCGCATCATCACCTCTGGCCCGCACACCAACGCGATCGCACCCGGATCGCACCGGATGCGGGGCAGGACCGTGGTGACCACGCCGACGGTGCCGTGCCAGCCGGGCGTCGCACGGTCGACGGTCACGTGAACCGAGAGATCGTCCCGCCCCCGCCACATCTCGACCTGTTCCCTGAACGCGAGCTCCTCGGGGGTGCGCGTGCCAATCACGACCTCGACCGCGCCGAAGCGCTCGCGCTGCGAGATGACCTGCGCGATCACCGATCGAAGTGGCGCCAGGCCGATGCCGCCCGCGACGATCACGAGATCCCCACCGGCTGCGCTGTCGAGCCCCCACCCCGACCCGAACGGCCCTCGCAGCCCAAGCGTGTCGCCGAGCTGCAGTCCACACAGCGCCCGGGACACCGTGCCGACGTTGCGGACGGTGTGTGCAATCGGTCCGTCCTCGGCGGGATTCGCGCTGATGGAAATGGCGACCTCTCCGACCGGGTAGGCGTAGAGCATGTTGAACTGGCCGGCCGCATAGCGCAGCCGCGAGCCGTCGGTCGCCTCGAGCTCAAGCGTCACCACATCCGCGGTCTCCTGACGGCGACCGACAACCCGATGGCTCACCGGAGTCATCGCGGCTGTCGCCGGTGAGTCAGCCTGGCTGGGGAGAGCCATAGAGATCCAGAATGCGCATGCGAGCGGAGCTGAGACGGTCGCCGAGAATGGCGGCGACCCGTTGCGCGAGATCGAAGCCGAGCGCCGGGTCCGCCGAGCATTTGCCCCGCAGGCAGAGGGCATCGAATGCGACCGCGTGCACGTCATCGAGCGCGTCAGCGTCGAAGTGCCAGCGGTACGGCGGGAAGAGCCAGGCCCAGCCGAGCACATCACCAGCGTGAAGGGTGTCGATGGTCAGCATGCCGCGCCCGGGCGCTGTGACACCGAGCGCGACCCTGCCCGCGCGCAGCGCCCAGAAAACGTTGGCTTCAGCCCCCTCGCGGATGATCGACGTGCCTCCCGGGATCACGACGTTGCGGGCGCAGCCGGTCAGCACCTCGAGGTGCGCATCGGCCATCCCAGCGAAGAAGCGATGCGCGGTCAGCTCGTCGGCAAGGGAGTTCACGCCGAGCCACCTCGCAGGCCGTCGGCGGATCTGATCGCAGCCGCTTCCTCGGTGATGTCGATGCCCACCGGGCACCATGCGATGCAGCGGCCGCACCCGACGCAGCCGGAGCTGTCGAACTGGTCCCACCATGTCCCCAGCTTGTGAGTCATCCACTGGCGATAGCGGCTGCGCACCGTCTGGCGCACCGTGCCGCCGTGGATGTACGAGAAGTCTCGCGAGAAGCAGGATGCCCATTCCCTGACTCGCGAGCTCGTCGCACCATCCGGAGCCTGTGATTCGACATCGTCGCTGCAGAAACAGGTCGGGCAGGCCATCGTGCAGTTGCCGCAGCTGAGGCAGCGCGCGGCGACATCGTCCCATCGTGGGTGCTCGAGGTTGCGCTGCAGCATCTGCGGGAGGTCTCGCGTGTCCATCTGCCGACCCATGCGCTCGGCGGCGACATCGGTCACGGCCCGTGCCGCGTCGAGATCCGCCTTCGTCGCGGGTTCGGCGTCGAGCGTATCCAGAAGTTCCTGACCTGCCGGCGAGCCTGCTTCGATGACGTAGCGCGGCGCTCCAGCATCGAGCAACTCGGTGATGGCCAGATCGAATCCCTCGCGAGCCCGCGGGCCGGTGTTCATCGACGTGCAGAAGCAGACCCCGGACGGGGATCCGCAGTGCACGGCGATGATGAACAATTCGCGCCGCCGGGCCGCATAGGTGGGATCCGGGTGCGTCGAGCCCGCGAACACGCGGTCGTGCACGAGAATCGCCGCCAGCTCGCAGGCGCGAACGCCGAGAAACGCGTACCGCGGCACCGGCGCGGCCGTCTCTTCAAAGGCGAGGCTTCCCTGCTCGTCACGTCGCACCCGCCAGAGCGTCGTGGCTGGAGGATACAGATACCGCTTCCAGGACGACGGGGCGGCTGCAAACCCGAACAGCGCGTCGTCGTCCCGATCGCGCAGGCGGTAGCGGGCGGGCGCCTGTTCGTCGCCGATCCCGCGTGGGAGCTGCGTGACGCTCGTGACCGGCTCGTAGGCGATCGCTCCATCACGCACGGTCGGTGCGATGACCGTGTACCCCTTTTCGCGGACGGCGTTGATGACGGCCTCGAGGCCATCGCCGGCGAGTGAGAGGGTTGCGCCAGGAGGCCCAGCCATGGCTGCTAGTTTGACCGGTCCCGGCGGGGAACCGAGTGGGCTGGAAGTCATGCACATCGAGGGACGTTGGGCCCGGCGCGGCACCGGCGAAGCGAGGCGCGTAGTCTGTCGCATACGCAATGTGCTTCTCCGCCGAGGCCGATCTGGTGACAGGAATCGTTGTCGGCGCTGTCGGCATCGACGCGCTCCGCCACGTCCGCAAGCCTCATCAGATCGCGCTCGCCGCCACGCCCGGGCTTTTCGCTCTGCATGAGATCGACGAGTCCTTCGTCTGGTGGGGGCTGCACGGGCAGGTTTCCTGGCCGGTCGAGCATGCCGCCATCTACGTCTTCCTGGCGATCGCGTTCGTCCTGCCGTTCTGGGTGCCGTTCGCGATGCTCGGCGTCGAGACCAGGATTCACCGTCGCCAGTGGATGAAGGCGTTCCTCGTCGTGGGCTCGGTGACCTCGATCGCGCTTCTTGTCGCGGTTGTTCGCGGCCCTGTGGGTGCGTCCATCGACGGGTCGCACATCGCCTACACAGCCGACATCAGCTACGCCGACATTCTCGTCATCCTCTACGTGGTCGCGACCTGCGGCGCCTGTCTGGTCGCGAGCAACCGCTGGCTCGTGCTCCTTGGACTCGCGAACCTCGGTGCCGTCATCGGGCTTGGCTGGATCACCTTCACGGGCTTCACGTCGCTGTGGTGCGCGTGGGCCGCGCTGACATCGATTGCGATCGCGGTCTATCTTCGTCGCTCCGGGCATCCGGTCGGCTCATCCGATCTCGCGTTCGGGCGGTAGGGAGCGGGCGGACCGCCGTTCCAACGATGGAGTCGGCAGCATCTGGCAGCGGCCGGCCCCGTGGTCACGATGTCCCATCGGAGAATGCCGCGCGGGGGACTGCCGGGTAGCCTGGGGGAGTGCCCCATCACCGGCGGCCCTCGCGCATCGCCAGCGTCGTGGCGTTGACTCTGTGCCTCGCGGTTGCGATTCCGCTTGCGAGCATCGAGATCGCGCTCCTGATCGCGCCGGCGCAAAGCGTCGACGCGGCGGGGCAGTCGCTCGCCCTGAGCGCGGGACCCTCGGCGTCGACCTCCGGTCCGGGGTCGCTCGAACTCTTCGGCCGGTCGATTCCAACGACCCAGCAGTTCTCCGGCCCGATACGCCCCCGCCTGCTCTGGGCCGAAGTCACCCATTACGACGAGCTGCTGCTTGCCCTGAAGCAGCCGGAGCATCTCGGGCAGGACCTGCGAAACGGTTGGAGCGCGTACTTCGCCCGCGAACTGGTGATCGCCGTCATCGTGGCAGCCGTGCTTGCGGCGCTCGGCCTCGCACTCCTGCGCAGGCGATGGCAGGTGATCGTCGCGGGCATGGCCGTTGCCGCGGTGGTCGCGGGTGGGGCCGATGCGCTGGCGATCAGCAGCGCCGCACAGAGCCTTCAGAACCTGTCCCAGGTGAGGACGCTCGACGAGCTCGTTGGTCGAGCGCCCCTCGCGGTCGACCCCCCCAGCCACAGGGCGCCGGCCGCGATCGCCAGCACCGTGGTCATCGGCGACTCAACCGCCGCCGGCGCTGGGAATCCTCCAGTCGCTACGGCCACTGCAGAGGACACCGCCTGCCGGCGCAGCCGTGACAGCTATGCCGCGGATATCGCCGCTGTCAACAACACCACCGTTGTCAATCTCGCATGCACGAATGCCTCGATCGAGGCTGGTCTCTTCGGGCCGGAGGCGATCAACGGGACGGTGGTGCCGTCGCAACTCGCACGCCTCGAGGCGATGCACGGCGTCACGACGGTGATCGTCAGCATCGGCGCCAACGAGATGCACTGGACCCAACTGATGGAACTGTGCCTCATGGCACCGCGGTGCGATGACAGCGCTTCGGCCGCTTGGTTCTCCCAGGCGCTGGACAGCTTCACCATCGACTACTACGATCTTCTCCAGCGACTCGCCGCCCTGCAGGGTCTGCCGCGGGTCATCGTCAATGAGTATTACGATCCGCTTCCCGTGAAGCCGGTGTGCCCCAGCCAGCCGGCGATCACCGGCGCCAAGTCGGCGGTGCTGCTGAGCCGGCTGACCACTTTCAACACGGTCCTCGCCGATGGTGCAGCGAGCTTCGGGTTCGATGCCGTGGCACCGAACTTCCTGGGCCACGAGCTGTGCACCGCGCAGCCGTTCGTTCAGGGGCCGGAAGACGCCGCTCCACTGCATCCCACAGCGGCGGGGGAGATCGCCATCGCGCTGGCCGACGAGCAGGCGCTGCTGAATCCGCCGCCGCCCCGTCCGACGGGAGCGGCAACCCCGAGCCCCTCGTAAGCTCCGGCCCGGCTCGGACGGCGACCGCAGTGATGCGGACGGGAGCTGAGCCCGCACCCTCGCCACCGGACTGCCGCCTGGCGCCCGTATCGTGCGGGCGGATGAGTGAGCGCGACGCTCCCGCCAGGTCGGTGACCGCCGCAGGCTTCGCCGTCTTCCTGCTGCTCGGGGTCGTGATCGCGTCATACGGACCATCGATTCCCCACGTCACGGATCGGTTCAGGGTGAGCGTGAGCGTTGCGGGGCTGATCGTCAGCGCGAACTTTCTCGGCGAGGTGGTCGGGCTCATGGCGCTCGGGCTGACGCACGCCCGATGGAGCCTGGGGAATCGCCTCGCGGTCGCGACCTCGCTGTTCGCCCTGGGTCTGCTGCTGGCGGCGGCGGCGCCGACATGGCCGCTGCTGCTGCTTGCTCTGTTCGTGCTCGGAGTCGGGGCCGGTGGTCTCGTGGTGCTCATCAACCTCTACTACGCCACCAGGTTCGGGCGGCGGAGCCCTGCGATGCTGGGCCTGGTGAACACGGCGTACGGAGTCGGTACCTTCATCGGGCCGGCGATGGTGGCGCTCTCCCGCGGCTACTCGATCGTCTTTGCCGTCGTCGCCGCGGGTGTGCTCGTGTGCCTCGTGTTTCTGCGCCGGGCTGTGGACGAGGCAGCCACGCCGGACCTCGCGCCTCCCGCGCTCAATGCCCGCACCGTGGGGATCGTGATCACCTTCGCATTGCTGCTGCTTGTGTATGAGGGGCTTGAAGCAGGTGTCGGCACCTGGGAGGCAACCGATCTCCTCAGCCTCGGCTGGTCGGCTCAGTTTGCCGCCGGAGCCACATCGGTCTTCTGGGGGGCCTTCACGCTTGGCCGGGTGGTCACGGCGCCGCTGGCGGTGCGCTGGGCACCGCAGCGCATTCTGGTGCCCGCGTTCATCATCAGCACCGTTCTGCTGCTCGGCATTCGGGCACATCTCTACGCGCCGTTGATGTTCGCGCTGGTCGGACTGTGTGCTGCGCCGATCTTTCCGGTTGTGGTGTCGTGGATGACGAGGGTGATCCCCAACGCGACAACCCTGGTGACCTACGCGATCCTCGGCGCCGTGATCGGGAGCGCGCTCGTCCCGGCCGCGCTCGGAGGCTTGATCGGGATCGCGGGGGCGGAGCAAGTGCCCTTCGGAGTCGCGGCGTGCGCGCTCGCCTCGCTCGGCATGGTGGGCGTCATCTCGCTCCGGCTTCGCAGCTGACCCGGGATCCGCGCCGTCGCGCATCAGGGCTCTGGGGCGGTGACCTCGATCGCGATCCACATGATCAGGCTGCCCTTCTGCAGGGAGGCGAGCGCCGGAATCCCGTCGGTCACCTGACCGAAGATGTCGTACTTGCGCGCAAGGCTGCTGCTGTCGCCCTTGCTGATGAAGAACTGACTCCCAATCCTCGAGGGTGCGCTCCCGTACATGGCGACCGCGCCGAACAGGTAGTCGCCCACGACCGGGTCTGACGCGACGGTGTAGCCGGAGCCCCCTGCGCCGGTCGCGGTGGGATCACCCGCGAGTGCAATGGGGGCTGCTCCCGGACAGGTGGCGCCGGTGGTCGCCGGACACACCTGGTAGAAGGTGAGCCCGTCGTAGAAGCCGTGCTGTGCGAGATAGATGAAGTCACCGACCGCGCGGGGTGCGTATTCCGGCCGGAGGCGCACCGAGATGAGCCCGCCGGTCGTGTCGATGTATGCGCAGTACCCGAGATTGTGTCCGAGGGTCAGACGCGGTGTGGTGGTGAAGTAACGCAAAGGAATTGCAACGGCCGTGTGACTGGGTGGCGCAGGACACGTCACGGCGGTCTGGATTGTCACCAACCCCGGCGAAGCGTGCGGCGTCGCATTCGAAGTGCAACTGGTCAGCACGAGCACGCCGGAGATGCTCGTGAGCGTCAGCGTACGCAGCCGAACACATGTCGCGTGGCGCGCGACGGTACGCTGGCGCACATACGGAATACCCTTTAGCAGCTTCATTATCGACGGTCAGTGTACGCGCGAAATTTGTTCCGTGCTGCGGCGAGATCAAATTTGACATTGATGGCAGAAGCGCGCAGCATCCCGCAACGAGGGAAGGCGGTACGTGTGGAGGCGAGCAATGGGCGAGAGTCGGAATCAACATGTGGTGTCACGCCATCGACGCTGGGCCGTAGGTCTGGCGTTGGCTGTCCCGCTGGCGATGGCGGTATCTCAATCGTGGGTTGCGCATGCGACCGTCGCCGTGCAGAGCGCGTTCACACCGATCACACCGGTGCGCGCGCTGGACAGTCGGTTGACGCTGGGGATGCATCTCTCCCCAGCCCACGAGACCGACGTGTGGCAGGTGACGGGAGGAAGCATCCCGACCGGCGCCACCGCCATCGTGCTCAACCTCACCGTGGCGGACACGAACGCAACGACGTTTCTGACCCTGTGGCCGGATGGTCAGCTCAAGCCCGGCACGTCGAATCTGAACGTGCTTGCCGGGAAGACGACATCGACGGCGGTCGTTGTCGGCCTGAGCTCCAGCGGAGTCATCGATATCTTCAACGCGGCCGGAAGCGCGGACATCATCCTGGACTACTTCGGCTACTACGCGGCCGTGATCCCAGGTGGACCGACAGGTCCTACGGGCGCCACGGGTCCGACCGGTCCGACCGGGCCTTCTGGTGGGCCGACGGGGCCGACCGGCCCGACTGGCGCCGCCGGTGCAACGGGTAGCACTGGTCCCACGGGGCCGACTGGACCCACCGGCGCATCAGGAGCGACGGGAGCGACAGGAGC
>DATLRB010000018.1:0-45105 GCA_035534875.1 Saccharimonadales bacterium (SeqCode) | reverse complement strand
CCCGGACGGGCTCGACTACCTGATCACCGGCGTCGGGACCGGGGGGCACATCACTGGCTGCGCCGAGGTCCTGAAGCCGCTCTGGCCCAAGCTCAAGGTGTTCGCAGTGGAGCCGACGCTGTCGCCCGTGCTCTCCGGCGGCACCCACTCGCCCCACCCCATCCAGGGGATCGGGGCAGGCTTCATCCCGGGCGTGATGCGCACCGATATCCTCGACGGCGTGATCCAAGTCTCTCCGGAAGAGGCCGCGGAATACACGCGGCGCTGCGCGCGCGAGGAAGGCGTCCTGGTCGGCGTCTCCTCGGGGGCGGCGCTGGCCGCAGTCGCCCAGCAACTTCCCGACATGGCCGACGGCGCCCGAGTGCTCACCTTCACCTATGACACGGGAGAGCGCTACCTCTCGGTTGAAGGCCTGTTTCCCTGACCTACAGAGCGGACATTGAGCCAGTCGGCCACGTTTTGAGGAGGGGAGGAGCCTCCCGGACCTCCGCACACACGGCACCCCGCGCGCCCCACGCCGCGAATGGGTATTCTGCGTCGCGTTGGGGCTCCCCGCGAGTCGGATGCGGCCGTGGATGCTCACCGCCGCGTGACACCCGTCAGCGTCAGCGGCGTCGTGGATGGTGCCAACGATGAGTCCGGCGGTTCAGTTCACCAGTCATCTCCCAGCACTTTGGAACGCGGCCCTCACCGCACTGATGCTCGCGATAGCGGCCTGCATGTTTGGCAGGCATCCGCACGTAGTCGGATTTGCGCTGTTGGGGTCACACTGACATGGTTTGATATTTTGGCCAGGCGTTTGGTGGAATCTTTTCGGGGATGGGAACAGACCCCAACACACCTCCGCTCTTTGCCATCATGGCAATTCCAGCCTGGACGGTCCTCCGCGAGCACGCCTGGACGAGGCAGCGGTGCCTGTTCTCTTTCGATGCCTCCGAATGCAGCATGGGTGCGTCCGAAAACGTCGGGGAGCCGGAGTTCGATCAGCTCATCGGTGAGCGCTCGTCGCGGGGCTATCCATCTCGCCATGCCGGTAGCTTGGCAAGAACGCAAAACTCGCCGTCGTCGAGCGCTGTTGGACCAAGGTGATGCTCAGGGCCGTCCGGCACGCGGTGGTCCGGCCCCGCCAGGGCTTGATCGAGGTGGAGACCGATGTTGCCAGCGCGGTCGGGTCTGGACTCTCGAACGAAGTTGTAGCAGTCACCCATCAGCAGCTTGCCTGCATTGTTTGGTTCGGCTCAGCCCTGGTCATCAGGCTGCAGTGGACCAGCTGCTCATCAGAAGCGTCGAGGCGGATCATGCCCGCACACCAGTACAACTTTCACACCAGAACCAAGTCTCCTGAGGCGGGACTTCCGGTGGACTAGCGGCCGCCCGAGCGGACCGCTCAGTTGCCCTTCCGATTCGGTCAGAGCAGCACCAGGTTGCCCGCCCTGGGTGGACCTGTGATTAACACGTTGTGTCCACCTGCGGCCGCGACCTCGAGGGCTCGTTTGGCCTGATCCTGTCCACGAACGGCGGAGAGATCGGGGTTCGGGTGCTGCCCCCGCAGGCGACCCGTCGCGGACGCCGGGAAGCAGCGCTCATTCTTCGCATAGATAGTCCACGCATCGCTGGCCGCGAGGAATCGCCCAGCAATCGACGCTGATCGGTAAACGCCTGGCCTAATCCTCCTCTGGACGATGTCGTCAGAGAGACCGATCATCAGCTTCACGGCGGAGCTGGAGCGCCAGGCTGGGGACGAAGAAGGACGCGAGGAAGATCGGCAGAAAGCTCTTTCCGGTGCATCGGAAGGCGACGGTCTGGCTCTCGGCGGCGTCGAAGGTCCGAGTTCGGCTGGAGTTTCGGCCACTGCGAACTTGCAGGGTGTGACGTCCAGGTTCGATTGGTATCTCGATCGTGTCGTTCATTTCGACCGATCCGGCACGCTGACCGTCAACCACGATGTCGTACGTGCCACGTCGGACCTCGGCTCCGATTGCTTTATGCGTCACCTTCAGGGTTGCTGTCATCTTCGATCTCCATTGTTGGGTCTAGGCCTAACAGGCGGGTTCGACTACTGGCTCCCGCTGCGCGCGCTGCTCATGGCAGAAGTCCGTGGCGCGGTAGGCTCCGACGATCCGAGGAGTGTGGCCACGTTGGCGGCCATTGACGCAGAGTTGGTTGAGGACGGTTACCTCTACCGCTTTCGCCACGACGAACGGCCACTGGGCGACACCGAAGGCGCGTTTCTCCTCTGCGGCTTCATGATGTCGCTGCGTCAGCACGTCGCGGGCAGTCGGTTCGAGGCGATACGATGGTTCGAGCGGACTCGCGCGGCATGTGGACCTTCTGGCTTGTTTTCGGAGGAATACGACGTGCGCCAACGCCAGCTCAGAGGAAACCTTCCGCAAGCTTTTGTGCATGCGCTCTTGATGGAATGCGCAGTGACGTTGGCGGACTGACGCGATCTGCACAGGCTGGATGGCAGAGATCGTGTACTGGCGATCCCCTTGCCGTGGATGGGTAGATGGGTTGGCCCGAAGTGCGACAAAAGCCAGCAGCGCGATGATGCAAATCAGGATGCGATGAGGCGTACCCTCAAACGTACCCTCATTGCGTTGCCGGAAATGGCCCCTGAACGCCCCTCTTGACCCCGATTTCGAATTCAGCGGACCCCTGGCAAGAGGCCACGGACAAAGTCCGCTGCCTTACCACTTGGCGACTCCCCAATGGCACGTCGATCCTACCCGGGGATCGGCTCAGCCGCCGGACTCCTCAGGCCGTCGTCCTGGCCGCCGCAGTGCCGGCACCCCGCGCGACCGCGGCGCCTTGGCGGGTGAGCCAGTCAGTCACGACCTCGACGAACTCCACCGGCACCTCGAGCATGGGCACGTGGCCGGCGCCCGGAAACTCGTGGTACTCCCAGTCTGGACGGAGCGAGGCGATGTTCCGCGCGGAGGCAACGGGGACGAGACGATCGCGATCACCCTGGAGGAGCAAGGTCGGTGCGGCGACGTCGTGCACCCAGCGGAGGACCTTTCGCTTGAGCGCGAGTGCGGCGACCAGCGAGCGCGTCGCTGCATAAAAGGACTCGTGCCAGCTGGACTCGGCAAGCCGCTCGGCCTCCAGGGCGATGTGCGCATCGACCACCGTCGGCTCGATCCGGGTGGGGTCCCCGCTGACCAGCCGCAGCGTCTCCCGGACGAGGCTCTCGGGGCCGAGGACCGCCACGGCGCGGCTCAGCCGTTTCGCACCCCATCGAGGCATGAATGCCGTCGCGAGGAAGGTTCGAGACACCCGGTCGAGTCGAGGCGGAAACTCCCCACCCGGCGCCGGGACAGCCGGGTCGACCAGCACGAGTGCGCTGACGAGGCCCGGATGCCGCGCCGCGGCTCCGATCGAGAGCAGACCGCCCATCGAGTTGCCCACCAGGACGATCGGGTCGCGCGAGAGCCTGGCGATTGCCCGGGAGAGCAGGTCGACGTTCGCGGCGATCGTCGAGCGCCGCCCGGCGAGCGGCGACCGTCCGAAGCCCGGGAGGTCGAGCGCGTAGACCCGGTGGTGCGCGGACAGATGCGGGGCGACGGCCATCCAGTTCAGGTGGGCGCCACCCAGGCCGTGCACGAGCAGCATCACCGGGCCGTCACCGCCGAAATCGGCGACGAAGATCGGGCCTTCGATATCGAGCATCGAGGATTGCATCGCTTCCATCGTACGGACGCGACCCCGAGGCCCGGCTCCGGCGAGCCCGTATACTCGCGAGTACATGGGTGACGGGCCCCACGCGGTGATCCTCGCCGCGGGGCAGGGCAAACGGATGCGGAGCGCTCTCCCCAAAATCCTCCACCCGCTCGGCGGCCGCCCGCTCATTCTCCACGTGGTCGATGCGGTGCGCTCCACCACAGGGAGTGCGCCGGTGGTGGTGATCGCCCGAGGGGACACCGCGGTTCGCGACCTCCTCGGTGACACCGCGAGGTGCGTGGACCAGGAGGTCGCTTTGGGCACCGGCGACGCGCTGCGCAGCGTCCCCGAAACGCTCCGGGGTCATGGCCCGGTTCTCGTGGTCCATGGCGACTCACCCCTGCTCAGGCCCGAGACCCTCCGGCGTCTTCTGGCGGCCCATGCTTCGAGCCCGCGCGCATGCACGCTCCTCCTGGGCGTACCGGCAGATCCCTCGGGCATGGGGCGGGTCATCCGCGACGAGGAGGGACACGTCCTGCGCATCGTCGAGGAGGCCGATCTTCCTCCGGGCGAACCGGTGCCGATGGAGTGCAACGCGGGGGTCTACGTCTTCGACGGAGCCCAGCTCTGGCCGGCCCTCGAACGCCTCAGCACCGCCAACGCCCAGCGCGAGTACTACCTCACCGAGGTGATCGCACTCCTGACGGGTCCGGTGGAGGCGGTGGTCGCGCCGGACCCGGACGAGACCCTGGGGATCAACGACCGCCGTCAACTTGCGGCCGCCGAAACCGTGCTCCGCCGGCGCACGATCGACGCGCTCATGCTCGCCGGGGTCACGTTCGAGGATCCGGCCACGACCTACGTCGATGCCGAGGTGGTGGTGGGCAGGGACAGCGTCATCCACGCGATGACGACCCTCCGAGGCGCCACCGCGCTTGGCGCCGGCTGTGAGATCGGCCCGATGGCGGTCCTCACGGACGTCCGTGCCGGCGACGGGGTGATCGTGGGCCCATCGCTTCTGGAGCACTGTGAACTCGGCGACGGCGTCCGTGTGGGGCCCTACTGCCGGGTCCGTCCGAATACCGTGCTCGCGTCCGGGGTAGAGTTGGGGACGCATGCCGAGGTCAAGAACAGCACCGTGGGCGCCGGAACTCGCATCAGCCATTTCTCCTGCGTTCTCGACAGCGACGTGGGTGAGGCGGTGAACATCGGCGCCGGGACGGTGACCTGCAACTACGACGGCGAGGCGAAGCACCGCACCACGATCGGGGACCGGGTGTTCGTCGGGACGAACTCGACCCTGGTGGCGCCGGTCCGATTGGGTGACGGGTCGTACATCGGCGCAGGTTCGTTCGTCGACCATGACGTGCCACCCGGTGCGCTCGCCGTGGGCCGGAGCCGGCAGCGCAACATCGAGGGATGGGCGGCCCGGCGGCCGTCGGGATCGTGACGGACTCCAATCCGTACGGCGAGCTGCTGCTGCTCTCGGGAAGTGGCAATCCCGAGCTCAGCGAGCGCATCGCTCGCGAGATCGGCGTCAAGCTCGCCGAATGCGAGATCACGCGCTTTGCCGACGGTGAGTTCGACGTCAAGATCCGCGAGTCGGTTCGCGGCCACGACGTCTTCCTGGTGCAGCCGACGTGTCACCCCGTGAGCGACAACCTGATCGAGCTGTTCATCATCCTCGATGCCCTCCGTCGCGCCTCGGCATCGCGGATCACCGCCGTGATCCCGTACTACGGGTACCAGCGGAAAGAGAAGAAGACCCAGGCTCGCGACCCGATCAGCGCCAAGCTGATGGCCAACATCATCGAGCTCGCCGGCGCGAACCGGGTGATCTGCGTCGACCTCCACGCCGAGGCGATCCAGGGCTTCTTCGACATCCCTGTTGATGCCCTGATCGCCACCAAGATCCTCGCCCGGCGGGTGCGCGAGCGCCATGGCCACGACGTCGTGGTCGTGTCGCCGGACACCGGCGGCGTGCACCGCGCTCGCAACCTGGCGCGCATCCTCGACGCACCCATTGCGGTCATCGACAAACGTCGTCCCCGTGACGACACCGTCGAGGTGGTCAACGTCATCGGTGACGTCGACGGTGCGGTCTGCGTGATCGTCGACGACCTGATCTCCACAGGTGGGACGCTGGTCAACGCTGCGGTCGCGCTCCTCGCGAGCGGAGCGAAATCCGTCGACGTGGTTGCGACACACGGTGTTCTGAGTGACGGGGCTGTGGCGCGACTCCACGCGGCACCGATCGACGAGATCTGCATCACCGACACGATCCCGTATCACAACGGCAGTCGCAGTTTCGACGACGCGCCCAAGCTCCGCATCCTGTCCGTCGCGCCACTGATCGCCGAGGCGATCGTGCGCGTCCACGAGGGACGGAGCGTCAGCGAATTGTTCCGGTGAGCGGCTCAGACCCACCGCCGTCCCCGAGTCGATGACCCCCCTCATCGTCGCCATCGTCCTCGGGCTCATCGTCGCGGCCTTCGCCGCCGCCGCGGAGACATCGCTCACCAGCGTGAGCAGGATCCGGATGCGAAGTCTTGCCGAGGACGGCAACCGTCGCGCGCGGACGGTCACACGCCTGCATGCCGACCCGAACGGTTATCTCTCCACCATCCTCAGCCTCAACACGGTCGCGGTCATCGTGGTCTCGACCTCCACGGCGCTGCTCATCGGCAGCTATCTCACGAGCATCCCGCAGGTCGTGGGCACCATCGTCCTCGCGATCGTGGTCCTGATCTTCTGCGAGATCGCCCCCAAGTCGCTCGCACTGCGCTTCAACGAGCGCTTCGCGCTCGTGCTCGCCGGACCGGTGCAGGTTCTGACCCGGTTGCTCAGGCCGCTGGTCGGTGGCCTGAGCGCGATGTCGCGTCTGATCGTGCGCGCGGCGACCAAGGGCCACAGCGTGCGCGGGCCGTTCGTGACAGAAGAGGAGTTGAAGTTGCTCCTCTATGTCGGGGAGCAGGAGGGTATCGTCGAACAGGAGGAGCGGGAGATGATCCACGGCATCCTCGAGATGACCGACAAGACGGTTCGCGAGGTCATGGTGCCCCGCGTCGACGTCGTGGCCGCGGAGGCAACCGACTCGATCTCCGATGTGATCAAGGTGATCATCGAGTACGGGTACTCGCGGATTCCCATCTACGAGGACAACGTCGACAACATCGTCGGCGTCGTGTACGCGAAAGACCTGCTTCGCTATGGTGTGAACGGGGATGACCAGCGTTCGCTCAAGGCCGTCGCTCGCGAGCCGCACTACACACCCGAGGCAAAGCACGTCGGCGAGCTGTTGCGCGAGATGAAGGAGCGCAAGGTGCATATCGCCGTGGTCGTTGACGAGCATGGCGGAACCGCCGGGATCGTCACATTCGAAGATCTCATCGAGGAGATCGTCGGTCCGATTCGCGACGAGTACGACATGCGCGAGGTCGAGGAGCTGCAGATCGTCTCGGACCATGAGGTGGTGGTGAGCGCTCGCTTCCCCGTGGACGACCTCAAGGAGGCGCTCGATCTCGAAGTCCCCGACGTCGAGGCCGATACCGTCGGCGGCCTGGTCTACGAGCGGCTGGGTGAGATCCCCAAAGTGGGCGCGACCATGCAGCTGGGGACCGCGACCCTGACGGTCGAGTCGGTCCGCCGGCAGGGCATTCAAACCGTGCGCATCACCAGCCCCGTGACGCTGGTGCGCGACCGTGGCATTCGCCCGCCCGACCACGACGGTCAGCAGGAGGCCAGGGACACCCACGAGGAGTCGCCTGCGCACGCTCGCCGCCCGTAGTCCGCATGATGGTCGGATGCCCACCTACAGCGACGAGGGAATCGTGCTGCGCCGCGTCGACTATGGAGAGGCGGACCGCATCCTCACCGTGCTGACCCTCGAACACGGCAAGATCGGCGTCATTGCACGGGGGGTGCGCAAGAGTCAGAGCCGCCTCGCGTCCCGCACCGACCTCTTCACGCGCAGCCGGATGCAGCTCGCGCGCGGGCGCGGAGAGCTCGACGTGCTCACCCAGGCTGAGACCGTTGCCGCAACCCCCCTGCGCAGTGACGCCAGACGCGCGGCGTGCGCTTCTCTGTGCGCGGAGCTGACCGACCGCGTGCTCGAGAGCCACCACGCCGACCCCGAGATCTATGCGCTGGTCGCGAGTGCCCTGACGGCCTGCGCCGATCCGGAGCGCGACCCCCGCGCCGCCACCGTGTGGTTTGCCCGCCGGATGGTGGACCGGCTGGGGTACGCACCCCAGTTGCACGACTGTGCGAGCTGCGAGCGCCGCCTCCCCGAGGCGGAGGCGTGGTTCAGCGCTCCGGGAGGGGGCCTGCTCTGCGCGGGCTGCGCTCCTGGTGACCCCGAGGCCGCGGCGTGCACGGTGCGCGTGATTAAGGTGCTCCGGGCGGCGGCGGACGGGGACGAGGCGCTCTGGCTGCGGCTCCGGCTTGATGCCGCCACCCTCGAAACGCTCGAGCGGATCGTCGAGTCCGAGCTGGCCCACCACCTCGATCGCAGGCTCCGTTCGATCGACGTGCTCCGGGCGATCGAGGGACGGGGTGCGGTGAGGGTGCCGGTAGACTGACCCGCCATGGCCGAGGACCATGCGCAATCGGACGTCATCGAGAAGCTCGTCTCGCTGTGCAAGCAGCGCGGGTTCGTCTACCCGTCGAGCGAGATCTACGGCGGGCTCAACGCCGTCTACGACTTCGGACCCCTGGGTGTGCGTCTGCGCCGGAACATCCGCGAGCGCTGGTGGCAATCGATGGTGGAGCTCCGCGACGACGTCGAAGGCATCGAGTCGGCGATCCTGATGAACCCCGAAGTCTGGGTGGCGAGCGGTCACGTCGCCGGCTTCACCGACCCACTGGTGGATTGCACCGGCCCCTGCAAGAAGCGCTGGCGCGAGGACCATCTCGCCGACGAGCGGCGCGCCCGTGGAAAGCCGCCGGATGCGCCGGGCTGCCCGGAATGCGGGGGAGTCCTGACGGCGGCCCGGCAGTTCAACCTCATGTTCAAGACGTTCATCGGTCCGGTCGAGGAGGACGCGGCGCAGATCTGGCTCCGTCCGGAGACGGCGCAGGGCATGTTCGTGAACTTTGCGAATGTCGTCAACTCGACCCGGCGCCGCCTGCCATTCGGCATCGCCCAGCAGGGCAAGGGATTTCGCAATGAGATCTCGCCGGGAAACTTCGTCTTCCGCCTGCGCGAATTCGAGCTGATGGAGATGGAATACTTCTGCAAGCCCGGCACCGACCGTGAGCTGCACGAGTACTGGTGCGCCGAACGGCTGCGCTGGCACGTCGACGTGATGGGGGTGCGCACCGCGAACCTTCGCCTTCGACCGCACGCGATAGAGGAGCTGTCTCACTACAGCTCGGCGACGAGCGACATCGAATACCGGTATCCCTTCGGATGGGGTGAGCTCGAGGGAGTCGCGGACCGCACCGACTTCGACCTGAAGACGCACATGGAGCACAGCGGGCGCGACCTCTCGTACTTCGACACGGAGACCAACGCGCGCTACGTCCCCTACGTGATCGAGCCCGCGGTGAGCACCGACCGGATCTTCATCACGCTGCTGGTCGATGCGTACGACGAGGAGGAGGTGCGCGGCGAGAAGCGTGTGGTCCTGCGTCTGCACCCCGACGTGGCCCCCGTGCAGGTGGCGGTGCTGCCGCTCTCCAAGAAGGCCGAGCTGACTGAACCCGCGCGCCGCATCGAACACGACCTCCGCGCCCACTTCGCGACCATGTATGACGAGACCCAGGCGATCGGTCGTCGCTATCGCCGCCAGGACGAGATCGGCACACCCCTGGCCATCACCTTCGACTTCGACTCGCTGAACGACCATGCCGTGACCATCCGGGAGCGCGACGGGATGTCCCAGGTGCGCGTGCCCATCGACGGGGTGCGCGACGCGCTTCGCGATCAGCTCGACGCCGGTCGCGCCCGGGCGCGCGCGCGAGCCCGCGGCGGGCACGAGGGGTAGCATCCCGGCGCGTGGTGAGTGCTCGCAGCGACACCGACGCGGTGGCGGCCGGCGTGCTCGACCTGCTCGCCCTCGGCGAAGCGCCGGGGCTCGACACGGTGCTCGAGCGGATCGTGCGCGCGGCGAGGCGGCAGGTATCCGCCCGCTACGGGGCCATCGGGGTGCCCGACGGCCGCGGGGGGTTCGCGCGCTTCGTCACCTCGGGGATCAGCGAGCGGGTGGCGGCCACGATCGGCGAATTGCCGCGGACCCACGGCGTTCTCGGTGCCCTCCTCGAGGAGGGTCCGATCCTGATCGACGACATCCGCCGGCATCCGCGTTTCTCGTACTACCCGGCGCACCATCCGACTCTCACCGACTTCCTGGGGGTGCCCATCAGGCACCGAGGCGCCATCCTCGGCAACCTGTTCGTCAGCGGACACCGCACGGGTCACTTCGCCAGGACCGATGCGCGCAGGCTGGAAACGCTTGCGGCATACGCGGGTGTCGCCATCGCGAACGCTGAGCTGTATTCGCAGTCGCAGCGGCTCGCCGTGGTGGAGGAGCGCAACCGGGTTGCACGGGAGCTGCATGATGCCGCCACCCAGACGCTCTTCAGCCTGGTGCTCGCCGCCCGGGCGGCTGCGCTTTCCACGAGTGACGCGGCAGCACGCGCCACCATCCTCGGGTTCGAAGAGCGCACCACGTCGGCGCTCCAGGAGTTGCGGGGCCTGGTGCAGGCGCTGCGCCCGAAAAGCCTCGAGCGCGACGGTCTTCCCGCCACGCTCGCCGACCACGCCGAGGCGCTGCGCGCGAGCGGCGTGGCCATCGTCCTCGACGCCGCGGAAGGTGTCCGCCTCCCACTCGACACCGAGCATGCCCTGCTGCGAATCGCCCAGGAGGCGCTCAACAACGCGATGCGTCATGCCCCGGGCGCGGCGGTGCGCGTGACCCTGCGCGCGGGAGCGAAGACGGTGACGTTGCGGGTGCGCGACGCCGGGCCCGGCTTCAACCCCGCGGCGCTACCGCGGACGCGTCGTGGCATGGGTCTTGCGACGATGCGCGAACGAGCTGACGAGATCGGCGCACGCCTCGCCATCCGCAGTTCCGCAAGCGGGACGACGGTCACCGTCAGCGTCTCGTCGGTGTCATGACGGCGCCGATCCGGTTGCTCATCGTCGACGACCACTCGGTGGTTCGCGAAGGGCTGCGCGCGTTTCTGCGCCTCCAGGACGGCATCGAGGTGGTCGGCGAGGCGGCGGGTGCCGAGGAGGCGGTGCGCGTCGCAACCAGGTCGTTGCCCGATGTGGTCCTCCTCGACCTGGTGATGCCCGAGGGCGACGGTATCGGGGCGATCCGCCGCCTGCTCGAGGTGTCGCCCGGCGTTCGTGTTCTCGTGCTGACGAGCTTCGCGGACGATGCGCAGATCTTCGCGGCGGTCGCTGCCGGAGCGGCCGGATACCTGCTCAAGGACATCGACCCCGAGGCGCTCGCCGACGGCATCCGTCACGTTCACGCGGGGCGGCCGGCGCTCCACCCCTTGGTGGCGACGCGTCTGATGCAGCGGGGCAGGTCTCCCTCGCCGGGTCACGGCGACCTCACCCCCCGCGAGCGCGACGTGCTCCGGTTGGTGGTCGAGGGTCTCGCCAACAAGCAGATCGCGCAGCGGCTCGGCATCGGTGAGAAGACGATCAAGACACACGTCAGCCGTGTCCTCGCCAAGCTCGGGGTGGCGGATAGAACCCAGGCCGCGGTGCTCGCCATCCGGGAGGGCCTCGTCGACTGAAGCGTCCGCCGAATGGCGGACCCGGTGCTGCGGCATCCGGCTGACGCGCCGGCCCACCGTGACGCGCAGGATGGACCGCATGGGAACCATGTCGGGAACGACGGTGATGATCACCGGAGCCTCGCGAGGCCTGGGGCGCGCACTGGCTCGGGCGTCTGCACGCGAGGGAGCGTCGCTCGCCATCTGCGCTCGCGGGGGAGCGGCGCTCGAGTCGGCGGCGGAGGAGTGCCGCGCCCTCGGCGTCGAGGTGCTCGCCGTGCTCGCCGACGTCTCCGATGCGACCGATGTCGAACGCTTTGCGGCGACCGCCCTGGAGCGCTTCGGCGGTGTCGACGTTCTGGTCAACAACGCGGCGGAACTCGGCCCGCTGCCGCTGCCGCAGCTCACCGACGCTCCATCGAGCGCTCTGGCGCACGTGCTCGAGGCCAACGTCCTCGGACCGTTGCGCCTGACTCAAGCGGTGATCGGTGGAATGCTGCTTCGCAATCGCGGGCTCGTCGTGAACATCAGCACCGACGCCGCCCTGATCGGGTTTGCGGGACTCGGCCTGTACAGCGCTTCCAAGGCAGCGCTCGACGCGCTGACACGGAGCTGGTCGGCGGAGCTGCGGCACACCACCGTCCGGGTCATCAGCGTCGACCCCGGCGACATGCACACCGAGATGCACATGGCGGCAGACCCGGAGGCGAGCCCGGAGGACCTGCTCGATCCCGAGGACGTCGCCGAACGGCTGCTCACCCTCCTTGCCGGGCGTCTGCCCGAAGCCGACAGGGTCGAGGCGGCGAACCTCCGATGATCGCCGCGCCGCGCGAATTGCGCGCGTCGCTTCCGGCCGAACTTCGTGGCAGGCGGCGCGACGGGGCACGGCTCTGCGTCGTGGACCGTGCAGCCGGCCGCATCCGCCACACCACCGTCGCGCGCATCGGCGAGCATCTCGCCCCAGGCGATCTGCTCGTGGTCAACTCGAGCCGCACCCTGCCGGCGGCGCTGCGCGTCGAGCGCGACGGCGCGCAACCGCTGCAACTCCGTCCTGGAGCGCTCCGCGACGGCGAATGGGACGCACTGGCCCTGGAGACAGCACCGCCGCACCGCAATGTCCCGCTCAGGGCGGGCGAGATCCTTCGCGCTCCCGGCGGACTGCGTCTTCGCGTTCTCGAACCTCGCGGCGACGCACCGCTGCTCTGGCGGATGTCGGTCCTCAGCGGTGACCCGGTTCGCACGCTGCTCAGCGCCGGCGAGCCGATCCGGTACTCGTACGTGCCGCATCCTGTCCCGCTCGAGCACTACCAGACCGTGTATGCGGGCGTCCCCGGCTCGGTCGAGACCCCTTCGGCCGGACGCCATCTCACCTGGGAGTTGCTCGGGGATCTGCGCCGCCACGGGGTCGGCGTGACCGACATCGTGTTGCACTGCGGGCTCAGCTCCTTCCAGGACGATGACGTCGATCTCCAGAAGCCACTCATCGAGGAGCGCTTCGCGGTCCGCCGAGACGCCGCGGCGTCCATCAACGGGGCCACACGGATCGTCGCCGTCGGCACCAGCGTGATCCGCGCGCTGGAGACCGCGGTGGACGGCGGCGGCGATGTCCGGCCCGTGAGCGGCTGGACGCGATTGGTGATCACACCGCATACCCGCCTGCAGGTTGTCGATGCACTGCTCACCGGGCTGCACGAGCCTCCCGCGACACACCTCGACATGCTCGGGGCGCTGCTCGAGCAGCCCCTGCTCGAACGCGCGTACAGCGAGGTCCGCGAGCGCGGCTATCTCTGGCATGAGTTCGGCGACGCCATGCTCATCCTGTAGGCCGCCGGTTCCTTCGTCCCGTCACGCTCCACCTGCGGCGGGTCGGTCTCGCGGCGGCCCGATGCTACGCTCACGCCCAGCGCGGCGCCTCCGCGCGCGCACAACCATCACGTTGAGGGCTGGCCAATGGCGGTAAGCACCCGGGGCACGAAGTCGTCGAAAACGGGATCGCGCACCACGGCAGCCCGCGGCGCCTCGAAGCGGAACGTCGCCGTGCGGCCGCGCGCGCACAAGTGGGTGTATCGCTTCGACGAGGGCAGCGCCTCGATGCGCGACCTGCTCGGTGGCAAGGGCGCAGGCGTCGCCGAGATGACTCGCGCCGGCCTCCCGGTCCCGCCCGGATTCACGATCACGACCGAGGCGTGCAACGCCTTCTACGCGCGCGGGGCACGGTTCCCGGAGGGTCTCTGGGAGCAGGTGGAGAAATCGCTCAAGGTCGTCGAGAAGACCACCGGCAAGGGGTTCGGCGAGGCGCGCAATCCGCTGCTCGTCAGCGTCCGCAGCGGCGCGAAATTCTCCATGCCCGGCATGATGGACACGGTCCTCAACCTTGGCCTGAACGCTGCGACTCTCGAGGGCCTCGCATCCCTCACCAAGGACCGGCGGTTCGCGCTCGATGCGCACCGGCGTTTCATCCAGCTCTTCAGCAAGATCGTGCTGGGCATCGACGGCCAGCTCTTCGAAGAAGCCCTCGATGCGCTCAAGAAGCGCAAGAAGGTGAAGACCGACGCCGACCTCAAAGCGCCGGCGCTCGAGGAGCTGATCAGCGAGTACCGAGCGATCGTGAAGCGCAAATCGCGCACGGGTTTCCCTGAAGACCCGATGGAGCAGCTGCGTGCGGCGATCGGTGCCGTCTTCGAATCCTGGAACAACAAGCGCGCAACCGACTATCGCAACTACAACCGCATTCCCCACGATCTCGGCACCGCGGTCAACGTTCAGTCGATGGTCTTCGGGAACATGGGTGACGACTCCGGGACCGGGGTTGCCTTCACGCGTGATCCGTCGACCGGCGAGCGGAAGCTGTACGGCGAGTACCTGACCAATGCGCAAGGTGAGGATGTCGTCGCCGGTATCCGCACGCCCAAGCCGATCGCCGCGATGGCGACGGATCTCCCCAAGGCGTACCGGCAGTTCGAGCAGATCGCGCGCAAGCTCGAGAGGCACTACCGCGATGTGCAGGACATGGAGTTCACGATCGAGCGCGGCACGCTGTACATGCTCCAGACCCGCGGTGGCAAGCGAACCGCCGAGGCCGCGGTGAAGATCGCAGTCGACATGGTCCGCGAACGGCTCATCACCAAGCGCGAGGCGGTCCTCCGCGTCGAGCCGGGACAGGTCGATCAGCTGCTCCACCGCCGCATCGACCCGAAGGCGAAAGTCCAGGTGCTCGCAACCGGGCTCGCCGCGTCACCGGGCGCGGCGTACGGCAAGGCGGTATTCGACGCGGACCGCGCGGAGGAGATGGCCAAGAAGGGTGAGAGGGTGATCCTGGTGCGGATCGAGACCAATCCCGATGACGTGCACGGGATGATCGCCGCCGAAGGGGTCCTCACGTCGCGGGGCGGGCGCACCTCGCACGCGGCGGTGGTGGCCAGAGGCATGGGCAAACCTTGCGTCGCCGGAGCGGAGTCCGTTCAGGTCGACCTGGTCAAGCGCCAGTTCACCGCCGGAGGCACCAGGATCAAGGAAGGCGAGCCCTTCACGATCGATGGTTCGACAGGCAACGTCATCCAGGGTCAGGTGGCGATGCTCGACGCCGAGATCTCCGGCGAGCTCGAGGAGCTGCTGCGCTGGGCCGATTCCTTCCGCCGTCTCCAGGTGTGGGCGAACGGCGACTACCCGCACGATGCCGTGCGGGCTCGTGAATTCGGCGCCCAGGGCATCGGGCTCTGTCGCACCGAGCACATGTTCATGCAGCAGGAACGCCTTCCCATCGTGCAGAAGATGATCCTCGCGCCTGACGAAAAGGAGCGACGCCTCGAGCTGGCGAAGCTGCTGCCGATGCAGCGAGAGGACTTTCACGGCATCCTCAAGGCGATGCACGGCTTGCCGGTGATCATCCGGCTCATCGATCCGCCGTTGCACGAGTTCCTGCCCTCGCTCGAGGAGCTGCTTGTCGAGGTCACGCGCGCCGAGGCGCTGGGCAAGCCGGAGAAGTCGTACCGCGCCCAGCGGACGCTGCTTGCCGAAGTCCAGAACCTGCACGAGCAGAACCCGATGCTCGGCCTCCGTGGTTGCCGGCTCGGCCTCCTTTTTCCGGAGATCATCGAGATGCAGGCGCGCGCGATCATCGAGGCCGCGGTGAGCCTCAGGAAGGAGCGCGTCGACGTGCGCCCGGAGATCATGGTGCCGCTGGTCGGGACCCTCGAGGAGCTGCGCCGGACTCGCGAGGTGATCGACCGCGTCGCGCAGGAAGTCTTCAAGGAGACCAAGACCAAGGTGTCGTACCTGGTCGGCACGATGATCGAGGTGCCCCGTGCGGCGCTCACCGCCGGGCAGATCGCGCAGTCCGCGGACTTCTTCTCCTTCGGCACCAACGACCTGACGCAGATGACCTTCGGCGTCTCGCGCGACGACGCGGAGGGCAAGTTCCTGCTTCGCTATGTCGAGGACAAGGTGCTCCCGCGCAACCCGTTCGAGACCCTGGATCGAGACGGCGTCGGCCGGCTCATGCGCTTTGCGGTCGAGGAGGGCCGGGCGGTTCGTCCGTCGCTGAGCGTGGGGATCTGTGGCGAGCACGGTGGCGACACGGATTCCATCGCGCTCTGCGAGGAGCTGGGGCTCGACTACGTCTCCTGCTCGCCGTTCCGGGTTCCCGCCGCGCGTCTGGCGGCCGCGCATGCCCGTCTGGCGCGGGTGGAGCGGGACCGCTGAGCTACGCTCCACTGACATGGAAGCGATCATCGGGTGACCGAGCACGTGCGGATCCGCAAGATCTCGACGCGAAGCGGGCGGCCCGAGATGCTCGACGACGGTCACGTGGTCGAAGGCGATGAGCTGTCACCGCCGACGCCCGGGATGCCGTATGCCGTGCGCCGCACCGTGACCGAGCACGCGGACGCCCCCGACGTGTTCGCGACATCGCCGGTTCGTGCGGTGATCACCGAGCAACGGGGCGGCATCGTGCTCCTCACCGACAACTCGAAGTATGCGATCGAGGTCGTCGGACGCTAGATTGCCGGTCCCCTTCGCTGACACCCGATCGCAGCGATGGACCGGCACACCGGCAGCTCACGCCTCCGGCGCAACCTCGACGCCGGCTAACGGCATCGTCGACGTCCCCGGCTTCCTATGGAGGCTCGCCAGCGCTGCGATGGCAGCGAGCGAGGCTGGACCTCGTGGTAGGGCAACATCCCGGCTCACCCATTGCGTGGCGTAGTTCGACTTGAAGTGGGCGAGCGTCGCATATCGATATCCGCCGAACCCTCGCTGATAGACGAAGGCGCGCGTCAGCCTCGCGGGGAGCGCTTCGCAAGCATCTCCCAGACTGTCACGCAACGGCACCGAGCCGAGTGACACCCGGTGCAGGCCGCGGCGCCGCGCCTCATGGACTCCGGCAACGAGACACAGGTCCACGGCGCCCGGAGCCGAAGTGGTGCGGCGTCGCATCATGTCGAGGGCACCACCATCGACCCCCATCCGAAGCCACGTGCAGAAGCTGTGCACCCGACCAGTGTCGTCACGTGCGACCGTGAGCCAGCCGTGGACATCGATGACTTCCGCGAACCGACCAAGTGAGAAGCCCATCTCCGAGCCCCGGTGCGAGGACAGCCACGAGGCGGAAACTTCGGAGAGCGATCGCCAGATGGGATCCTCCGGCCGCGGCCAGCCGAGCACATCCACCGTCAGCCCCGCACGTCGTGCGCGCGCGAGCTCGTGACGGGCATTGGAGCGTCCGGGACTTCCCAAATCGAACCTGTCCACTTCCACGATCGCCTCTTCGCTGAACTTCAGCAAACGCAGGCCGGCCTCCCGGTACACGACGCGCAAGGCAGGGTCGGTCTGGAAGAAGCTCGCGACCAGGCCTGAGCGCTTGCACATCTCAATGAAGTGCGCGATGGCGTCGACACGGCGTGACGGCTCGGTGAGGGGATCGCCCACGGCCACCGCGACGCGCCCCCGCACGGCGTAGGCGATGACACCGCCAGGCACCGGCAGCGCCCGCTTGCCCTCCGAGCCGGCGAAGCACGAAATGTGTGACAAGCCATAGAGGAGCCGGGCTCGTTCGACGGCATACGGGCTAGCCGCCGGCATGCGGGTGGATCTGCGTGTGAGCCCGAACCAGGTGATCCCCACGGCGAGCAGCAGGAGTCCGACCCAAACCAGCGTCACAACGAGCGGCACGCCGGTCGGGCGAGCCCGGGTCAACGTCGCCAGCGCCTCGGAAGACGTCATTGGCTATTCCTCACGTGTGGTGGAACGCTCCGAATCTGCGCCGGGGCGACCGACGCGCTCCCCGGCTGCGTCCCCCAAAGTCGTCCAAGCCAGGCGAGGCTGTTGACCAACTCGGCCTGCCAGGCTTGCCATCCATGCCCACCTGAAACCTCGTTGGCGTCCACAGCCGGCCAGCCCAGCCGTCGCACCAGGGAGGCGAACTGCACCGTCGCCTGGGCGAACGCCCGGTCTTCGGCGCCCCATCCCAGGTACAGGGGCATGCGAAGGGTCGAAGGTACCGAGGCTGCGGTGAGCCTCGGGCTGTTCGCCTCCCAGAGTCGGCCAAAGATGTCCGGACGCGCTGAGAAATAGCCGGAGTAGCTCGCCGCCCAGCGGAAGACAGCGGGATGTCGCAACGCCAGGTTCACCGCGCCGAACCCACCGCTGCTCAATCCGGCGATACCGCGGTAGGGAGCACCGAGCGTCCGGTACTGGCTGTCGATGAACGGAACGACACGCTCCACCAGCCATGACTCGACGTTCCCATGCGTGCTGTTCCCCCACTCGGTGTCCTGGCCGCGCGGTCCATTGCCGTCTGGAGCCACGGCGATGAGCGGCGGGATCACGCCGCGAGCGATCAGCTGACCGAGCACACCCTGGAGCTGACCCCCACTGCCGAGCCAGTCCTCGGGCGCACCCGGCGTACCGTGGAGGAAGTAGACGACCGGAAGTCGCAGAGTGGTATCGACGGCGTAGACGCCCGGAACGTAGACCAGGACCGCCCGGCCGTCGACATACCGGTTCCCAATGTGCCCGGGCAGCTGAAGCTGGCTACTCCATGTCGGATCGGCGCCCGCAACCGTCCTTGCGGTGCTCGAGGCGGGTGGGGGGCCGTAGGTCTGCAGCTGCACGAGAGGTCCCTGCTGCAGGCCTCCCACCGCGGAAGCGGCGACGACGACGACGAGCGCCGCGGCCACCGGCACCAGCGGCCAGGACCAGCGGCGCGACCGCACCGCAGCGGCGACGCGTCGCGCGTCTCCTCGGAGTCGTTGTGCGATCGCCACACCGACCGTGACGCTGACGGCGCCCAGGAGAAGAATGCCCAGCGGCTGGAGTATCCACTCGGCGATATTCGCGGTGGCGGTCAGTCCCGGCGTCGCCTTCGTCTGCGCCGCGTTGATCAGGAAGGGGATGACCTCCACGACCACGAAACCGGCGAAGCCACCGAATCGCGCGGCGCTGGACCGGGACGCGGGCAGTGCCGCCATCCCTCCGGCAAGTGCGACAACCAGCATCGACGCGATGAGCATCGCCCTGGTGTCGTCCATGCCCAACGCAATGACCCAGTTCGTGAGCTGGTCGCCGATGAGGAAGTTGACGAGCAGGCACAGGCCAAAGGCCCAGACGATCGTTGCCGCCGCTCGAGAGCGTTTCCCAATCGCGGGCACCCGGGTCCGAAGCCGAGTGATCGCTCGCATGGCATCAGCCCCGGCTGGTTCTCCGCGATGAAGGCCGAAACTCACATCGAGTACTCTCCGACTCGAATCTGACGATTCTCTGAAGGCAGAGTGGCCACCCCGTCGGATGACAAGCAGTGGATGGCAGAGCGCGTCGGCAGGACGAGACGACGACCACGATCGCGGCGCTCTTCGGGGACACGTTCGCCAGGTCAGACGTAACGGATCACTGGCGATGACCCACGCGGTATGGCGTTTCGCCTACTCTTTAGTATTGATGTCCTGGCCGCAGACAGCGATGCCCGCAGCCAACACTACCGAGATGGGTGCCGAGCCATACCTTCCTGTGGAGGAAGTGGCGGAGCGGCTGGATCTCCCGCTCGGCATCCTACTTCGTCGCGTCGAAGCGGGCGACGTCCCGTCGCGCCGCGAGGAGGGCGCGAACGGCGTGCAGTATCTGGTCCGTCTCGGCGACCTCGGCATCGAGACCCCGGAGACCAACGGTTCCCGCGCCCCGGCTCCACCACCGCCGCCCCCTGACACACCGGTCAACCACGAGGCGCCTGCCGACCCGAGCCCCAGCGTCGACGTCGTCGGCACGGCGCAGCCGTCCTCGTGGCCGGACAAGGTCGTCCCGCCCCCCGCTGAGGAGCTCGCCGCGGAGGCGCAGACCTCGCACGGGCGCGGCGGATCCGTGATCGAGATCGGCTCGAACGAACCCCGCCGGGACGTCGCGTCGATGACGTCGCTCGATCCGCGCGAGCTGGTCGCCGGGCTCCTCGACCGTTGGGAGCGGACGCTCGAGCAGCGCATCTACTCCGAGCAGCGGCAGCGCTTCGAAGCCGAGCTCAACGCACGTCAGAACCTGGTCAAACAGCTGCAACTCGAGCTCCAGACCGCCCGCGCCGAGCACGCGGCTGCGCAGGCCGAGAAGGATCGTCGCCTCGCCGACCGCGACCGCCGGATCAGCGAGCTCGAGTCGGGTGCGCCATATCCACAGGACGTCGCGAACAGGCGTCGGCGCTGGTTCTTCAGCCGCTGACGAGCGGTCGAGGCTGGCGGGCCGTGGCTGGGGATGCTGTCGCCGAGGTCAAGTCGCGCCTCGACCTCGTCGAGGTCATCGGTGGGTACGTCACGCTCCATCGCGCGGGACGGGAGCTGACCGGGCTCTGCCCCTTCCATGCCGAGAAGTCGCCGTCCTTCACCGTCAGCCCGGAGCGTCAGGTCTGGTACTGCCACGGCTGTCACGAGGGTGGCGACCTCTTCAAATTCATCGAGCAGATCGAGCGCATCGACTTCAGGCAGGCCCTCGAGATGCTCGCCGACCGAGCCGGCGTCGAGCTCGAGAGTGGTCCGCGCGCGGCCCGCGGCGCGGGCCGGCGCCGGCGCCGATCGATCGAGCTCAACGGCAAGGCGCAGGCGTACTACCAGCACGTCCTGTGGGCGACGCCCGCCGGCGAGCCGGGACGCGCCCTGCTCGGGGAGCGCGGCGTCGACGAGACCCTCGCCCGCCAATTCGGGGTGGGCTTCGCGCCGGCGGGCGGCCACGGCGAGGACGCTCTCGCGCGCTATCTGACCGGTAAGGGCGGCGCCACCGTCGAGGAGCTGGTCGAGGCGGGGCTGGTTCACCCGCAGCGAAGCGGTCGGACCCGCGACCGGTTTCGGGACCGTCTCGTGTTCCCGATCCGCGACGAGCGCGCCGAGGTGCTCGGATTCGGGGCCCGCGCTCTCGGCGACGCCAAGCCGAAGTACCTGAACAGCCCCGACTCGGCCGCGTATCACAAATCGTCGGCGATCTTCGGCATCGACCTCGCCCGATCCGCGATCGTGCGTGAGCACGCAGCGGTGATCGTCGAGGGGTACTTCGATGTCATCGCCGCGCACGCCGCCGGCGTCCAGCACACGGTTGCCAGCAGCGGCACCGCGCTCACGCGGGAGCAGGTCCACAGCCTCGGCCGCATCGCGGAGACCCTGATCCTGTGCTTCGACGGCGACGACGCCGGGAGGATCGCCGCGACCCGGGCGGTGGACGTCATCGCCGCCGAGGGGGTGCAGGCTCGAATCTGCCGCCTCCCCGCCGGGGTCAAGGATCCGGACGAGCTGGTTCGCCGTGACCCGGGGGCCTTCCCTCAGGCGATCGCCGACTCCCCGCCGGGGTGGCAGGTGCTCCTCGACGCGGCGCTGGGAGCGGGCGAGGGCGGGAGCGTCGACGCACGGCGCGCCGCGGCGGAACGGGCGGTCTCCGTGCTCGCGCGAATCCCGGAGGCGACGACGCGCGAGCTCTACCTCCAGCAGGCAGCCCGCCGGCTCGACATCGGTGCTCGCTCACTCTCGACCGATCTGGCCCACTCGATGCGCGACGGCACGCGGAGGCCGGCGAGGATCGTCGTGGCCGCGCCCGCAGAACCGGCCGCAGGTGCGGTCGAGGAACCGGAGCCCGTCGAGGCAGACGAGCCGATGCCCACCTGGGAGGCGCAGCTCGCGCGGGTGGTGCTGATCAGGCCCGACCTGGCGGCCGCACTGCGATCGGACAGCGGCCTCGGACCGGATGAGTTCACCAACCCGACGGCCCGGCGCATCTATGACGCAGCGTCGCTGGACCCCGGCGGATTCACGCTCCGGCATCTCAATGGGGGCGATCAGCGGCGGGCTGCGGGCCTCCTCGTCCGCGAGGTCCCCGAGCTCGCCGACGAGGCCGAGCCACAGGCCATCCGGCAGCTCATGGCCGGCTGCGTCCGGATGATCCACGAGGAGAGCGTGCGCCGCGCGCTGGTGAGCATCTCGACGGAGATGCATCGGGCCAGGGATGAGGGCCGCAGCGAGGACGCGGACGCACTTGCCGCCAAGCTCAGCCGGCTTGCCGCGGACGCGCCGCATCTGCGCCGGACCGTCGCGGTCCGCTGATCGAGACCCGAACCGGGGTGCTCGCGCACGCCCGCATATGTTTGATCCACGCTCTCGCGAGCCACCATCTTCCTCGTGCCCGCGTGGAATCCCCCTATCCGATCGCCCGAATTGGCACACTCAGACGGCTGCGACAATTATTGTGAACGCCGTCGTTGTATCGATCGTCCGGCGGACCTCGCAATCGCGGGCGTCAGCCTGCCCCGCGTGAGACAGAGTTGAGATGACCGCAGCCACCACCACAAGCACCAGATCCCGATCTGCGGCACTGCCGCCGCCGTCCGGCGCCGACCTGCTGGTCTCCGCCGCCGAGGCGCTGATCATCAAGGGCAAGGACCACGGATACCTCACGCCCGACGACATCCTCGCCGCGTTCCCCGAGATCGATGTCGAGCCCGACCACCTGGAGCGGATCTTCCACGTCTTTCGCGAGATGGGGATCGAGGTCAGCGACGGCGACAAGGATTTCGAGACCGTCGACGAGATCGACGAGGAGCTCATCGCCAAGGCGGAGGCGATCGATTCCGTCTCTCTGGACGACCCGGTTCGCATGTACCTCAAGGAGATCGGCCGGGTCGCGCTGCTCAAGGCCGAGCAGGAGGTTCACTACGCCAAGCTGATCGAGCAGGGCGACGAAGAGGCGAAGAACCAGCTCACCGAAGCGAACCTGCGTCTTGTGGTCAGCATTGCCAAGAAGTACATCGGCCGCGGCATGTCATTCCTCGACCTGATCCAGGAAGGCAACATGGGCCTGATCCGCGCCGTCGAGAAGTTCGACTACCACAAGGGATACAAGTTCTCGACGTACGCGACGTGGTGGATTCGCCAGGCGATCACCCGCGCGATCGCCGACCAGGCGCGAACCATCCGCATCCCGGTGCACATGGTCGAGACCATCAACAAGCTCGTGCGTGTCTCGCGGCGCCTGCTTCAGGAACTGGGCCGCGAACCCAACGACGAGGAGATCGCCGAGGAGATGGGGATCACGCCGGAGAAGGTTCGCGAGATCACCAAGGTGTCGCAGGACCCGGTCTCCCTGGAGACGCCGATCGGCGAGGAAGAGGATTCGCATCTCGGGGACTTTGTCGAGGACAAGGAGGCCACCGCTCCGTCCGACGCGGCGTCGCTGACCATGTTGCGCACCGAGGTCGAGGACATTCTCGACACGCTCACGCCCCGCGAACGTCGCGTGCTGCAGCTCAGATTCGGCCTCATCGACGGCCACCAGCGCACGCTCGAAGAGGTGGGCAAGCGTTTCGGCGTGACCCGCGAACGCATCCGGCAGATCGAGGCGAAAGCGCTGCGCAAGCTGCGCCATCCGTCGCGCTCCAAGAAGCTCAAGGACTACCTCGAGTAGACGGAGCGGCGTGGTCCGCCGCCGCGACAATTCGTGACCGCGAAGGCACGGTGCGTCACGGCAGGTAGACTTGAGTCATGATCCGGGTTAGCTCAGCGGTAGAGCAGGCGGCTGTTAACCGCAAGGCCACTGGTTCGAATCCAGTACCCGGAGCGTCGACGTCCCACTAGCAGCACGCGGCACCGCCCGAGGCGGCGCCGTACACGAGGAACACGGGATGACCGAGACCGCATCGCGGCCGGGCACCACGCCCGCTGTCGCGACCCTGACCGCGCCCGAACCGCAGGCCGTCGCCACCGGCGACGCGACAGCGGCAGCCCCGACATGGTCGTGGCCCGAGCCGGCGTCCGCGACCCACTCGGGCGGGGCCGAGCCGGTGCATGACGGCGACGGTGATGACCACGCGACCGGCAGCGGTGCGAGCCCGCCGCCCGTCGAGCCGCCCGATGCCGAGCCGACCGAGGTCACGATCGTTGCGGCCATCACCACACCGGAGAAGGCCCTGCCCAAGGTCACGTCGTTCGGGCCGCCGGGCAAGCGTCGTTCGACGTTCGCGATCGTCACGCTCTCGATCGTCACGCTCGGCATCTACAGCCTCGTCTGGCACCACCGCATCAATCGCGAGGTCGGCAACTTCGATACCCGGATGCACGTCGTTCCGGGACGCTCCACCCTGGCGGTGGCGATCCCGTGGGCGATCGGCTGGCTGGTGAGCATCGCCGGGGCGGTGAGGATCGTGCTTGCGGTCGCAAACGTGGCCCTGCCGTTCGACCCTCACTTCTCGGTCCTGCAGGCATACGGGTTGCTCGGCGGAGGTCTGCTGATTCCATATCTGGAACTGCTGCTGCCATTCAGCGCGATCGCGAGCGTGATGACCCTCGAGCGAGTCCGTATCGTCGAAGATCGGATGGGGCGGACCACCGACGTTCAGCTGCGGCCGACGCGCGCCATTCTGTGGATGCTGCTCCCGATTGCGGGTGGCTTGATCCTCATGGCGATCACCCAGCAGCGTCTCAACCGTGCCTGGGAGGACGACATGGCGGCGGCACCTGCGGTGCGCCCGACAGTACGGGCGGCGCCGAGCTGACCATACCTGCCGACAACATGCCCACTCTCGTGCGCCGGTTGCGTCAGCCTGCACTAGACTAACCGGTCGCGGTGGCTGTTTCGATCGCCTGTATCTCCGGAAAGGGCGGGGTGGGAAAGACAACCACCTGCGCCTCGCTGGCGGCTGTGTTCGCCGAGCGTGGACGGCGCGTGCTCGCTGTCGACATGGATCCGCAGTCCAACCTCACGTCCGGCCTCGGGTTCAACCCCTACTCGCTCACGCACACCGTCGCCGATGCGATTCTCGAGCCTGAGCAGTCTGTCGACGAGTTGATCGTCCGTACCAAGTGGCCCGGTCTGCACCTGCTTCCCGCGAGCCCGGACCTGAGTGCCGTCGAGGCCGGATTGCCGACCACCCTCGACGCCGAGACCCGTCTCCGCCGGGCGCTCGATCGCGACTGTCGCGATTACGACTTCATCCTCTTCGACACGCCACCGAGCTTTGCGTTTCACACCATCAGCGTTCTGGCCGCAACCGACTTCATCGTGATTCCGATGCAGATGTCGGGCTACGCCGTGAAGGGCCTCAAGGAGACGCTCCGTTCCGTGCACCACGTGCGTCAGGCGCTCAACCCGGACCTGCGGGTGCTCGGGTTGCTGCCCACGTTCGTGGTGATGCGCACGCGATTCTCGCGCGACCTTCTCGAGGGACTGCGCGCGATCCCGAACCTCCGCGTCTTCAACACGGTCATCAAGGTGACCGTGCGGCTGCAGGAGTCAGCGCTCGCCGGCGAGCCGGTGACGGTGATGGCGCCGAGCTCGGAGGCCGCGGCGGCGTACCGCTCGTTCGCGGACGAGGTGCTTGCCGCGCTGATCGCCGAGGGTGAACGTGGTGTCTGAGATTCGCTCCCCGCGTCGCCGGCGCAGCGTCGCGGTCGCGCCGGCGCTGCTCGACCCGGCCGAATTGCCCGAAGATGCGCCGGGCCGCGTGAAGCTGATCTCGGTTGCGGCTCCCGACGATATCGTCGACGCGCCCGTCGCGGTCGCGCCTCAGATGGCACGGTCCCCGGCGCTCCTCGCGGCCGGCGGGGGGTGGATTCCGGTGGCGGTGGCCGGCGCCGTGATCGTGGTGATCTTCATCGTGGGGATGCTGCTCACCCGGTCCTGATCCCATGGTCACGACAACTCCACTGATTTGTGGTACTGTCGGATGGTGCAGCACGAAGTGGAGGCCAGAACCGGCGAGGCGGAGCTTCTCGCCCGAGCGCTCGGGGGCGCGTCTCCGGCCGCGGGCCTGAGCGCGGTTGCGAATCGCGTCGCCAGGATCCCGTGGTGGGAACGCCGGGCACTCGACGCGGCCGGCCTGACGCGTGAGCACGGGGTGCCGCGGGAGCGGGCCGAACGCCTCGCCGCCATGTGGGAGCTCGCCGAGCGGTGGACCGATGACGACCGTCCGGCCATCGGGTCACCGCGCGATGCGTTGCTGATGCTCGACGGCCTCCGGCGGGCGCGTCGCGAGCAGATCGTGGTCCTGCTTCTCGACGCTCGTCACCGCCCGATCAAGCTCGAGACGGTTGCGGTCGGCACGATCAACGCGTCGCGGCTGCAACCACGCGACGTCTTCGGGCCGGCGCTGCGGAGCGATGCGGTTGCGGTCATCATCGGCCACAACCATCCGAGCGGCGACCCGGCGCCGAGCCGTGCCGACCGAGCCGTCACCGCCGCGCTGCGGAGTGCCGGCGCGCTGCTCGGCATCCCGGTGCTCGATCACCTGATCGTCGCCCGGCGCGGCCATCACTCGTTTCGAGAAACCGAGAGCTGGGACGAGGCCGCCTAACGCTCAGCCGAACGCGTTCTCGCCGGTGAGCTCCTTGCCGATGATGAGCGTGTGCACCTCCTCGGTACCCTCGTAGGTCAGCACCGATTCGAGGTTGGCCATGTGCCGCGACACCGGATACTCGAGGGTGATGCCGTTCGCACCCAGGATGGTCCGCGCGCTGCGCGCGATGTCGAGGGCGGCGCGGACGTTGGCCCGCTTGGTGATCGACACCTGCACGGGATGGAGACGACCCTGGTCCTTGAGCGCGCCGAGCCGGTGCGAGAGCAGGCGTCCCTGAACGATCGCGGTCGCCATGTCGGCGAGTTTCTGTTGCGTCAGCTGCATCGCCCCGATGGGCTTGCCGAACGCGCGGCGCGTCTTGCTGTACTCGAGAGCGGACTCGAAACAGGCGCGCGCGGCGCCCATCGTCCCCCAGCCGATGCCGAAGCGCGCCTCGTTGAGGCACGAGAGCGGCCCCCGCATCCCGGTGACCCCCGGGAGGACGGCGCTTTCGGGCACGCGGACGGAGTCGAACGACAGCTCGGAGGTGACCGAGGCGCGCAGAGAGAGCTTGTTGTGCACGTCCGACGTGGTGAAGCCACGCGTGCCGCGCTCGATGAGGAAGCCTCTGACACCGGAGTCGGTGATCGCCCAGACGACCGCGATGTCCGCGATGGAACCGTTGGTGATCCACATCTTGGTGCCGTCGATGACCCAGTCTCCGCCGTCGCGGCGCGCCGATGTGTGCATCGACGAGGGATCGGATCCCGCGTCGGGTTCGGTCAACCCGAAACAGCCGATCGCGCGTCCAGCCGCCATCTCGGGGAGCCAGCGAGCCTTCTGCTCGTCGCTGCCGTAGGCGGAGATCGGGAACATCGCGAGCGATCCCTGCACCGAGACGAAGGAGCGCAGCCCGCTGTCGCCTGCCTCGAGCTCCTCGCACGCGACCCCGTAGGCGGTCGCCGAGGTGCCGGCGCACCCGTATCCATGCAGGTGCATGCCCAGCAGACCGAGCTCGGCGACGCCCGGGATCAGCTCGCGCGGGAACGTTCCCGCCTCGAAGTGCGCGGGGATCACCGGCAGGGCACGCTCGCGCACGAACGACCTGACCGTGTCGCGGATCAGGCGCTCGTCGTCGCTGAGCAGGTCGTCGACGGCGAAGAGGTCTGACGGAGCGAGCGCGCGCTCCCGGGGAGCGCGTTCGACGACGGCCATGCGCTCAGGGTACGCGGTTGCCTACGCGGCGACCGGCATCCCGGCGTCGACGAGCTGCCTGCGGAGGACCTCCCCGCTTGCGAAGCCGACGTTGATGTGGGTCACCTCGCCCCCGGCGTCCAGCACGATAGTCGTCGGGAGCGACATGACGCGGTACCGGCGCGCCAGCTCGGGCTCGACGGCGATGTCGATCTCGCGAATCTCGATGCCGGAGTCGATCCCGGCCGCGAGCGTGCGCAGAGCCGGCCGCTGCGCCGTGTGGCAGATCGTGCACGCCTCGCCGGTGAAATACAGGATGGACGGCAGCCGGCCGGGGCGCGCCACGTGCTCGACGACGCTGCCGACCAGCTCCCGCTGTCCACTCCGCTGAACCCGAAGCAGCAGCGCCGCGCCCGCGACTGCCGCGATGGCGATCAGCGGCGCGAGCAGCAGGATCATCTCGCCGGCTCGTGCGAGAGCGGCAGCAGCCCGATCCGCACGAGCTGGGCGTACATGATGCAGCCGACGCAGATGTTGAAGGCGAAGTTGAGGAAGGCGAGCGCGGCGACGATCCAGGCCAGGACCCATGCCACGAGGAGCAGGCCGGTGACCACGAACACGCTTGCCGCGGCCAGGAACACACCGCCGACCAGTTGCGCGAAACGGTGCGGTGCCGGGTCCTCCTGAACGACTCGGGGCTGCACGAGACGCAAGGGCTTGAGCCAGCGGAGGTAGAGGATGCGCGGGAGGTTGCAGGACGGCGTCGCAACCGCCGCCAGCATCATCACCGCGAGGACGGGGAGCACCCAGGCGATCGGGTGCCAGACGAGCCCGACCGCGTAGCCCGCCACGATGACCGTCATCAGGATCGCCTGATTGACCTTGAGAACGCTGCGGTCGAACGGAACGGTTGCCATGGCGCCGGAAATCATACCGCTCAGGTCAGGTATTGCCGCCGGGTCCACCCGTCGGATTGCCGACCTGCCAGAGTCGGGATCGCTCATCCTCGCGCTGATGGAGGTCCTGGTGACGCCCGACGGTCCGGCCGGACTTGACCGCCGCGATGTCCGCGTCGGTGACGCGTACGAGCGGGTCCGTGGTGACGAGCGGCACCGCGTCGCCGAGCTCAAGCGCTCCCGCAGGGTTCACCTCGGCGGCAGCCTGGCATTGGTCTTCGAGAACCGGGACACGATCCGCGCGGCCCTCGAGGAGGCGCTGCGCACCGAACGCCTCGACGACCCCGACCGGGTCGCTGAGGAGATCGGCGTCTTCAACGCCGTCGTGCCCGAGCCAGGTCAGCTCGCCGCGATGCTGTTCGTCGAGGTCGCGGACCCGGCCGACCTCGCCGCCGCCGCGGCGCGGCTCGAAGGCGTCGAGCGCACCGTCTTCATGGAGGTCGCGGGGGCCCGGGTTCGTGGTGTCCCCGAGGTGGTCTCACCACCGGGCGAGGTCGTGCCGGCGCACTACCTGCGCTTCAGCCTCGAGCCCGGTCAGCGCGCCGCCGTCGCCGGGGGATCGGCCATCGCGATCGGGACCGACCATCCGAATCTCACCGCGTCCGTTCAGCTCGATGACGAGCAGCGGCGGGCAATCGCCGCGGAGCTCTGACCCGGGCTCGGAGCCGTCAGTGCGGCTGCGAGCCGCCGAGAGCGACCTGCTCGTACACGGCCGCCGTCATCGCCGCCGTTCGCCCCCACGTGTAGCCGGACGCCCGATCGATGCCCGCATGGCGCATGCGGGCGGCCCGGACCGGTTCGGCGAGCACCAACCGGATGGCCTCGGACAATGCGCCGGGATCACCCGGCGGCACCAGCGCCGCGACGTCGAGCGTGAGCCGGGGAAGGTTGCCGACGCTGGTGGCGACCAGTGGCGCGCCGCACGCCATCGCCTCCAGAGCCGTCAAACCGAAGCCTTCGTGGGTCGAGGGGAGCACGACCACCGCAGCCTGCCGGTAGAGCGACGCGAGATCCACGTCGTCGACCGGGCCGCTCAGGACGAGGCGAAGGCGTCTGCGCCAGGCGTCGGCGGCGAGCCGGTCGGCTTCGGGCCCCAGCGCGCCCACGAGCGCCAGGGCCGGCCCGCCGCCCGGGAGCCGCTCCATCGCCTCGAGGAGGGTATCGAGCCCCTTGCGCGGGTCACGCGAGCGCAGGCTCCCAACCCACAGGACGAAGGGCTCCTCGAGCCCGAAGGCCTCCGCGGTGCGCGCGTCTCGAAGCTTGGGACGGGACGAGAACACCGATCCCACGCCGTGCGGGACGACGTGGATCCGGGACGGGTCGAGGCCGAGCGCCACGATCGCCTCGGTGCGGGTGGTCGCGCTCACCGCGATGACCGCCGCACATGCGCGGATGGCCGGGGCGAGGATCGCTCCGTACAGGCGTCGTGCTGAGGCCGCGGCTCCCGCGGCCGAAGCGCCTCGCCACATCTCCACGTCGTGCAGCGTCACCACCTGGCGAGCCGTCGGAAAGCCGATGACCGGCTCGCCACCGAGCCCATGGACCAGGTGCGGATGCCTGGCCATGGCTTCGGAGAGCACGTGTGGCTGCGCCCGGAGGAAGCGTGCCGGGCGGGCCTCGCTCCATGGAGGCGAGGCCGGGACCGACGGGGTGGCTTCGACGCCGGGCATGTCTCGCAGCGCCTCGATGAGCTGGCTCGCGTAGCGACCGATCCCGGCGTCGCGGCGGCCGTCGCCAAGGCAGCTCGCCTCGAGCAGGACGCGGAGCGGTCTCTGCATCGAGGCTTTGTAGCAGGCTCGGTGCTCGGCACCGCTGGCACAATGGGTTTGATGCCGAACTCCCGTTCCCTCATGCCGTTCACCGCGCTCGTGGGTCAGGAGGCGATGAAGACCGCGCTCGTGCTCAACGCCATCAACCCGGGGATCGGCGGCGTGCTCATCCGGGGCCAGCGTGGGACCGCCAAGTCCACCGCGGTGCGCGCCCTCGCCAGGCTGCTCCCCGAGATCGACGTGATCGCCGGCTGCCGGTATCGGTGCGATCCGGAAGCCCCGGCGGCGTGGTGCGATGACTGCCGCGCCCGTGCCGAGGCGGGGATTGCTCATGCAGTCGAGCGCCGGCGCACGCGGGTGGTCGAATTGCCGGTCAACGCGTCCGAGGATCGAGTCGTCGGCACCATCGACACCGAGGCCGCGATCAAGCGCGGTGAGCGGCGCTTCGAGCCGGGGCTCCTCGCCGATGCCAACCGCGGCATCCTCTACGTGGACGAGGTCAACCTCCTCGACGATCACATCGTCGATGTGCTCCTCGACGCGGCTGCGATGGGCTGGAACGCTGTGGAGCGCGAGGGCATCTCGTTCTCGCACCCGGCGCGCTTCATCCTGGTGGGGACGATGAATCCCGAAGAGGGAGACCTTCGTCCGCAGTTGCTCGATCGGTTCGGTCTCTGCGTCGACATCACCGGTCTCAGGGACCTCGACGAGCGGGTGCGCATCATCGAGCGCGATGCGCTCCGGAGCCAGGACGGGGCGGCCTTCGAGAGGGAGTTCGTGGCCGGCGAGGACCACCTCAAGGCGGTGATCCAGGAGGCGAAGCGCCTGCTGCCCCGCGCGGAGATCACGCCCACCATCGGATGGTTCATCGCCCTGGTGTGCATCGACGCCGGGGCGCTCGGGCATCGCGCCGACATCGTGGTGAGCGGAGCGGCACGGACCGTGCGCGCTTGGGATGAGGCCGAGAGGCTGGTTCGAGCCCGGGCCGCCGGACTCTCCGCGGAGGCCGCCGATCGTCTGGTCGTGACCACCGCCGACACCACGACCGCCGCGGAGCTGGCGCTCGCGCACCGCCGGCGGAGCCGCCGGGATGGCGTGTCTCAGACGGCCGGGGCGGCCGCCGAGCGCGCTCGCGAGCGCTTCGAGGAGATCGCCCAGGAAGCGGAGGCGGCGGTGGTCTCGGAGCAGACGTCAGAAGCGGGAGACCAGCCGCCGGACGATTCGGGAAGTGGCGAGCAGGGCGAGAGCCCGGGCCAGGTCCAGGGCAGCGAGCAGGCCACCCAGGCGGTGACCCGCCGGAGCGCCGAGCAGCTCTTCGAAGGCGAGATCTTCCCGGTTCGGAAGATCGCCCTGCCCCGGGATCGCCGGACCCGGGCCACCACAGGGAAGCGAAGCTCATCGCAGAGCAGCGACAAGCGGGGTCGCTACGTCCGGGCGACCCAGACGGAGAAGACCACCGACATCGCGTTTGACGCCACCATGCGCGCGGCCGCTCCACACCAGGTCCGCCGCCGCGCCGAGGAGCCTGCCGGCAGGATCGGCCCCGCGCTCCATCTCGAGCGTCAGGATCTTCGTCAGAAGGTGCGCCGCCGCCGAACCGGCACGCTGATCGTCTTCGTCGTCGACGCAAGCGCCTCGATGGACGCCGAGCAACGGATGCAGGCGACCAAGGGTGCCGTGCTCTCGCTGCTCCGCGATGCCTACCTCCGTCGCGACAAGGTATCGCTGGTGGTGTTTTCGGGACGCGCAGCGCGCGTGGTGCTGCAGCCGACATCGTCCGTCGACCTCGCGGAGCAGCGGCTGCAGCGGCTCACCGTCGGTGGGACGACGCCCCTGACGCACGGGCTGGTCGCGGGACTCCGGATCGTGCGCACCGAGCGCCTGCGTGACCCGAGCGTGTATCCGCTGATGGTGCTCATCAGCGATGGAAGGGGCAACATCTCGCTCTTCGGCGAGGAACCGCTCGTCGAGGCACAGCGCGTCGCAGACCAGCTCGGCACCGACGGCGTGCACATGCTCGTCATCGACTCGGCACGTGATCACACGACGCGGCCGCTGCCCCGCGTCGGAGGCCAGAGCCGTCCGCCGCTCTTTGGGGGATACGGATTCAACGCCTGCCGCGATCTCGCCGATCGCGCCGGCGGCGAATATCTCGGCCTCTTCGATCTCTCCCAGGGAGCCATCGTCGAGGGCGTCGAGAAGACGCTGCGAGGTCGCATGGCACAATGACCGTGATGCAGACAGGCAGAAACGTGTTCCCGTTCACCGCGATCGTGGGACAGGAGCTCATGAAACAGGCGCTCATCCTCAACGCGATCAATCCGGCGATCGGCGGTGTGCTGATTCGCGGTGAGAAGGGAACCGCGAAATCGACGGCGGTCCGCTCGCTGACGAAACTCCTGCCAGGGCTTGATGTCGTCGCCGACTGCCGCTACGGGTGCCCGCCCGATGACGCGGATCTGCAGTGCGCGGAGTGCACCGAGCGCGTTGTCGGCGGAGAGACGCTGCCGCGTACACGTCGCAGGATGCGCGTCGTCGAGCTACCCATCAACGCGTCCGAGGACCGGGTGGTCGGAGCCATCGACATCGAAGCCGCGATCAAGCGCGGAGAGAAGGAGTTCGAGCCGGGCGTGCTCGCCGAGGCGAATCGCAACATCCTCTACGTCGATGAGGTGAACCTGCTCGACGACCACATCGTCGACGTGCTCCTCGACGCAGCCGCGATGGGTCAGAACACCGTCGAGCGCGAGGGCGTCTCGGTGTCGCATCCGTCGCGTTTCATCCTCGTCGGGACCATGAACCCTGAGGAAGGCGAGCTTCGCCCGCAGCTGCTCGACCGCTTCGGCCTGTGCGTTGACGTCGAGGGCATTCGCGATGTTCGTCAGCGGGTCGAGATCGTTGAGCGTCGCGAGGCTTTTGAGGAGGATCCCACCGGGTTCGCCACACGGTTCGAGCCCGCCGAGCAGGCGGAGGCGGATCGTATCGCGCGGGCGATGTCGATGCTCTCCGACGTCGTGGTGGATCGCAACATCCTCGTTGCCATCGCCGCGCTCAGCATCGAGCTGGAGGTGGATGGACACCGCGCCGACATCGTCACGCGAAAAGCCGCGCAGGCGCTTGCGGCGCACGAGGATCGAGCGGCCGTGGGGATCGACGACGTCGAGCACGTCGCGCCGATGGTGCTCGCGCACCGGGTCAAGCCGGGACTCTCAGGGAGCCGCCGCGGGCTGAACGACCTTGCGGAGATTCTGCGCACCGCGCACGACGGCGACGGCGCGCTCCAAGACTAGGAATCCCCCCGAGCGCATGCGTCTCGACCGGATCCGCAACTTCAGCATCATCGCGCACATCGATCATGGCAAGTCCACCCTTGCCGATCGGTTGCTCGAGGCGACCGGGACCGTGGCGCTGCGCGACATGCAGGACCAGGTGCTCGACCAGCTCGACCTCGAGCGCGAGCGCGGCATCACCATCAAGGCGCAGGCGGTGCGGCTCGCGTACACGGCGTCCGACGGCATCACCTACGAGCTGAATCTCATCGACACGCCCGGACACGTCGACTTCGCCTACGAGGTGTCGAGGTCGCTCGCGGCATGTGAGGGCGCGTTGCTGGTGGTCGACGCGACCCAGGGCGTCGAGGCGCAGACGCTCGCCAACGTGTACCAGGCGATCGACAACCATCTCGAGGTGATCCCGGTCATCAACAAGATCGACCTCGCCAACGCGGACGCGGAGCTGGTGCGGCGTGAGATCGAGGAGGTCATCGGTATCCCGGCCGACGACGCCATCCTCACCAGCGCACGCCAGGGGATCGGTATCGACCTCGTCCTCGAGGCGATCGTCAAACGCGTTCCGCCTCCCAAGGGCGATCGCGCCGGCTCCCTGCGTGCGCTCATCTTCGACGCGAAGTACGACGCGTACCGCGGCGTCGTCGTGTACGTGCGCATCGTCGACGGCCGCATCGCCGCCGGCATGCGCATCCGGATGATGAACAACCGGAGCGAGTTCGTCGTCGACGAGGTGGGGGTCTTCGCACCGGCGATGACACCCGTCGACGAGCTGCTCTGCGGTGAGGTCGGATACTTCATCGCATCGATCAAGAACGTTCGTGACAGCAAGGTCGGAGACACGGTCACGGACGCCGCCAATCCGACGACGCATCCACTGCCGGGATACCGGGCGGTCACGCCCATGGTGTACGCCGGCATCTTCCCGGTCGATTCCGACGACGTCACCGACCTCAAGGAGGCGCTGCAGCGGCTCAACCTCAATGACGCGTCGCTGATCTTCGAGCCGGAATCGTCAGCCGCGCTGGGTTTCGGGTTCCGCTGCGGTTTCCTTGGTCTGCTCCACATGGAGATCGTGCAGGAACGCCTGGAGCGCGAGTTCGACCTGTCGCTGATCACGACGGCGCCGACCGTCGAGTACCGCGTGCGCCTGCGCTCGGGAGAGGTGATCGCGATCGACAACCCGGAGATGCTGCCCGACGCCTCGAGCATCGACGCCATCGAGGAGCCCCGGACGAAGGCGACGATCATCGTCCCGAGCACCTACGTCGGCGCGATCATGGAGCTGTGCCAGGAGCGCCGGGGCGAGTTCCAGCACATGGACTACCAGCCCGGGGACCGTGTCGCGCTCACCTACGACCTCCCGCTCGGCGAGATCATCCACGACTTCTATGACCAGTTGAAGTCGCGCAGCCGAGGGTACGCCTCGCTGGACTACGAGATCACGGGGTTCCGCGCCGAGTCGCTGGTCAAGCTCGACATCCTCGTCGGGGGGCAGCGCGTGGATGCGCTGAGCATGATCGTCCACCGCGACCGCGCCAACGCGCACGGCCGCAAGCTGGCCGAGCGTCTTCGCAAGCTCATCCCCCGTCAGCTGTTCGAAGTGCCCATACAGGCCGCGATCGGTGGCAAGATCGTCGCCCGTGAGACGGTGTCCGCCATGCGCAAGGACGTGCTTGCAAAGTGCTACGGCGGGGACATCACGCGGAAGCGCAAGCTGCTCGAGAAGCAGCGCGAGGGCAAGCGCCGCATGAAACGGGTGGGCAACGTGGAGATTCCCCAGGAGGCATTCATGGCCGTACTCAAGATGGACGAGCAGTAGGTGGCCGCCTGATGCCTCGGCCGAACCCGCCCCGCAAACGCCCGCGCCGCCGTCCCGACTCCGTCGAACGGGCTGCGCGCGCCGAGGTCTCGCTCGCCAAGCAGACCGCGCAGGTCAAGGAAAAAGGTGACGGCAAACAGCAGCCGGCGGCAAAGACGCGCACCGTGGGCAAGGGTGGCGCCGCCTCGCGCGCCCGGCCCATCGACCAGCCCTTCGTCCCATGGGCGAAGCGTTCCTACCTGATCCTGGTGGTGCTGCTGGCGGTGGCCGAGGTCGCGGTCGGGTCGCTCGCCTTCTTCACCATCGCCGATCCCAAGCCGGCCTTCGGGCTCTACGTCCTCGGGGTCACGTACAACCCGCTGGTCCCGGTGGCGGCCGCGCTGGTCGCCGCACCCATCACCAAGCTCATCACCAAGGAGCCGCGCTCGCTCCGATTCATGGAATCGGTGATGTCCGGGATCATGCAGTACTTCGTCTGGCTCGCCCTGTTCGTGGCGCTGACGTACGCCATCGGTGGCTTCGTCTCTTCGAAGACCAGCGCGTCGACGGTGGCGACGCCGACGGCGATCGGCGGGCTCCTGGTCATCGACATCCTCAGCTTCGTGGCGACCTTCTACCTGTATCCGCCCCTCTACAAGTTCATGCGCCGGCGCCCACCGCCACGCGCGCCGCGCGCGCAGCGCGCACCCAAGCCGAAGCCGGAGCAGGCGAGGCAGAGCGCGGAGTCGATCGTCGACACGGTGGACGAGACGCCGGCACGCGACGAGCAGAGAAAGGCGCCATGAGAACCGCTGTTGGTGACGTCCGCTCGCTGTACCTGCACATTCCGTTCTGCGAGCGGAAGTGCGAGTACTGCGACTTCACGAGCGTCGCCGGGGCCACGGGATCTCGGGGATACATGGACGCGCTGGACACCGAGGTCCGGCGTCTTGGCGAGCGCCTCGGCAGGCTGTCGCTCGACACCGTCTTCATCGGCGGTGGGACACCGTCACTGGTCGAACCCGAGCTGCTGGCGCGCCTGATGACAACAGTTCGGAGCACCTTCTCGGTCGCGGGAGATGCCGAGGTGACGATGGAGGCGAACCCGTCGAGCGTGAACACGCAGCGCGCACGGGTGTGGAGGGCGGCGGGGGTCAATCGGGTCAGCCTCGGCGTGCAGAGCCTGGAGTCCGACACCCTCCACTTTCTCGGGCGCGTTCACGACGCGGACCGTGCTCTGGCGGCTGTCGACGAGGTCCGCGAGGCGGGCTTCACCTCGATCAACTGCGACCTCATCTACGCGGTGCCGGGACTCGGCGACATCCGCTGGCGGCGCACCCTCGAACGCGTGGTGGCGGCGCGTCCCACGCACATCTCGTGCTACGAGCTGACGGTCGAGCCCGGGACGCCGCTGTACACGCGCGTGCGCCGCGGACAGGTCAGGCCCGTCGAAGGTGTCCGCTCCATGCGCCAGCACCGCATCGCCGTCGAGGTGCTGGAACGCTCCGCGTACGCGCAGTACGAGGTCAGCAACTTCGCCCTTCCCGGCGAGGAGTGTCGCCACAACCTCGTCTACTGGCACAACGGGTACTACGCGGCTGCCGGCGTCGGTGCCCACGGGCACCTTCCCGCGGCGGCGGCGGCGGCGATCGGCCTCGACGTCGAGGCCGGCGCGGTCTCGGTGCGCTACTGGCACGGGCGCGGGATCGCTGCCTACGGGCGAGCCGTCGGCGGGGGGCGGCTCCCGGTCGCCGGATCGGAGCCGGTCGGTCTCGGGATGCGCGAGCAGGAGCGGGTGATGCTCGGGCTGCGCCTGCGCGAGGGAGTCCGAATCGGTGACTCGAGCCTCGACGAAGCACGTGCGCTCGAGGGGCTGGGGCTGGTCGCGATCGACGGGGATCGGGTCCGTGCGACCGCACGGGGCGAGGCGGTGCTCAACCAGGTCACGCTCCGGCTGGTGGGCGACCGGGCAGCGTAGCTGGTACTCTTAGCACTCAACCCTGACGAGTGCTAAAGCGCCGTTGACCGGCGGCCGCACCGTCTCCCTGGCCAGACGTGCAACATCCAGTCCCCCTCGATCAGCGCAAGCAGCAGATCCTCAAGGCGGTGGTGGCGGACTACACCCGCACCGGCGTCCCCGTGGGGTCGGCGTCGCTTGCCGTCCACCTCGCAACGTGGTCGTCGGCGACGATCCGCAACGAGCTGGCCACGCTGAGCGAGGTCGGGTACCTGATCCAGCCGCACACCTCCGCGGGCCGCGTTCCCTCCGACCGCGGCTACCGCTACTACGTCGACTTCCTGATGGACGAGGAGGATGTGCCTCCCGCGGTACGCCGCCAGGTCGACCCGTTCTTCGCGGTGCTGCCGACCGGGGTCGAGGACATCCTCGAGATCGCGGCGACAGCCCTGGCACAGGCTGCGGATGCCGTGAGCCTGGTCACCGCGCCGCGCGCGCTGGGCGTGCGCGTCAAGCATCTCGACCTCGTGAAGCTCAACGATGCCCAGGCCCTGCTCGTGCTGGTGCTCGAGGGCAACCTGGTGCGCCAGCAGGCGCTGAACCTCACGTCGCCGACCGACCAGACTGCGCTCAGCGCCATCGCCGCCAGCCTCAACGCGGTCGTCGTCGGCCTCGACGCCTCGGGGGTGTCGCGGCTGCCGGAGTCGGTCGGTACCTACGCCGCCCTCGAGCACGACCTGCTGGCGCAGATCGTCGCCTTCATGACCGTCTGCGACGCTCAGCAGGACACCCTCATCCTCCACGACGGGGTGCGCAACCTCCTCCATCAACCCGAGTTCGGTGACGTGGAACTGCTCCAGCAGGTCATCGAGGTGGTGGAGGAGGAGCGCATGCTCGCCGCCCTCATCAGCGCCGCGGATCTCGATCACGGCTTCCAGATCATGATCGGGCGGGAGAGCGGAATGGCCGAACTGTCACGGTGCAGCCTGGTGCTCACCACCTACCGCGCCGGGGCGGAACGCCGGGGCACCATCGGCGTGCTCGGCTCGACGCGCATGGCCTACGCGCAGGTTGGTCCCCGGGTGCGCTATGTGGCCCAGCGGGTCGGACGAGCCGTCGGGCGTGCTTTGAGCTGAGCGTGGGCATAGTGACCGCATGACGACCGACGAACGGGACATCACCGGCGCGCTTCCTGACGTGGAGCCCGATCCGGGCGCGGCGGCCGTGGATGAGCCGGACGAGCGTGACGCGCGCTACCTTCGCCTCGCCGCCGACTTCGAGAACTTCAAGCGGCGCAAGGCTCAGGAGATCACCGACGTGCGGCGGTACGAGAGCGAGGACGCCGCGCTCGCGATGCTGCCAGTGCTCGACAATCTCCGCAGAGCGGTCGAGCACGCCGGCGAGGCGGGTGCCGAGGAGTTCTTCGTGAGCGGCCTCCAGCTGGTCGTCCGCGAGTTCGAAACCGCCCTCGAGCGTATCGGGGTCGTGCCGGTGCCGGCTGTCGGCGAGCGCTTCGATCCTGCCGTCCACGATGCGATCGCGGCAGAGGAGTCCGATGACGTGACCGAGGACATCGTGGTTGCCGAGCTCGTCCCGGGGTATCGCCTCCACGACCGCCTGCTCCGGCCCGCGATCGTCCGCGTCGTGCGACCTCGCACCCCCGCATCAGGCAACTGAGCTGTGGCGACGGTCAAGCGCGACTACTACGAGGTGCTCGGCGTTGCGCGCGACGCGACCCCGGAACAGCTCAAGGCGGCGTACCGCAAGCTCGCCATGCAGTACCACCCGGACCGCAACAACGGTGACAAGGGCGCCGAGGAACAGTTCAAGGAGGTCGGCGAGGCGTACTCGGTGCTGAGCGACCCGCAGAAGCGGCAGCGCTACGACGCCTTCGGCCATGTCGCCGACGGGGCGCAGCCCGATTTCGGCAACTTCTCGTTCGACTCGGCGTTCGACCTCTTCGACATGTTCTTCGGCGGCGGCGGGCGCCGTCGCGCCCACACCGGCCCTCAGCGCGGCGACGACCTCCGCATGAACATCGAGATCACCTTCGAGGAGGCGGTCTTCGGCGCCAAGAGGACCGTCGAGGTGCCGCGAGCAACGCTGTGCGCCGAGTGCAACGGCTCGGGTGCGAAGCCGGGCACCACGGCGACCACATGCGCGACCTGCCAGGGCAGCGGGCAGGTGCGCAGGACGATGCAATCGATCTTCGGCCAGGTCGCCAGCGTGACGCCGTGCCCGACGTGCCACGGCGAGGGGCAGGTGATCGCCGAGCCGTGCCAGGTCTGTCGCGGGCAGGGCCGCATCCCGGGGCGGCATACCGTCGAGGTCACCATCCCGGCCGGTGTCGACGACGACGTCACCCTGCGGCTGACCGGCGAAGGTGAGCCCGGTCCTCGCGGGGGCCCCGCCGGAGACCTGTACCTCGGCTTCCGCGTGAAGCCTCATCCGAACCTGGTCAGGCGCGGCCAGGACCTGCTCTACGAGCTCCCCGTGTCGGTGCCGCAGGCCGTGCTCGGCGACACGATCACCATCACCACCGTCGACGGCGAGCAGCCCGTCGAGGTTCCCCCGGGCACGCAGCCGGGACGCCAGATCAAGATGCACGGGCTGGGTGTGCCCCACGTCCGCACCGGGCGTCGCGGTGACCTGATCTGCGTCGTCCGCGTGGTCGTTCCCAGCCATCTGTCACACCAGGATCGCGCCCTCTACGAGCAGCTCGAAGGGCGCGGAGGCAAGCCAGCCGAGGTGAAGAAGGGCTTCTTCGACTCGCTGCGCGACGCGTTCCGAGGCTGAGTCCGCCGGCGCGAGACTGACGACGTTTATCACGCCGTCAAAGCGGGTACGAAAACCCTGTCGCGATCCCGCGGCGTCAGCAGAACTTCGTTACAGGAGAACGCAAAGATGGCAGTAGTTCGTTGGAACCCGTGGAACGACCTGTTCGATCTGCACACCCAGATGGATCACCTGTTCCAGCCGGTGGCGCCCGCAACGGCGTCGCGCAACGGTGTTGAATACACGAGCCTTCCGGTCGACATCCAGCAGACTGACGCGGCCTTCATCGTCGAGGCTTCCATCCCCGGGCTGAACCCCGGTGATGTCGAGGTGACCTTCGAGGATGGTGTGCTCACCATCACCGGTCGCAGGAGCACGGGCGAGACCAGCAAGGACGCCACCTACCTGCGTCGGGAGCGGCGCACCACGTCGGTCTTCCGTCAGGTCGGCCTGCCGGCCGAGGTCCGCGCGGAGGACATCACCGCGTCGTTCAACAATGGAGTGCTCCGCATCACCGTGCCGCGCGCCCAGAAGGCGCAGCCGACACGCATTCCGGTGACCGTGTCGAGTGGCGAGACGACGGAGCGCATCGTCGAGCACGCGCCGGCCGCGACCGCCTAAGACCCCCCATCCCTGATGCCTGGCCGCCCTACCCGGGCGGCCAGGTCATCTGCCGTCCGCCGAGCAGGTGGATGTGCAGATGGCCCACGGTCTGGCCGCCGTTCTTGCCCGTGTTGATGACGAGCCGAAACCCGGTCTCGTCGATCCCCTCGTCCTCGGCTATGGATTGCGCGACGTGGAGCAGGCGGCCCCACAGGCCGTTCTGGGTCGGCGTCAACTCGGCCACCGACTCGATGTGCTCGCGCGGGAGCACGAGGATGTGGACAGGCGCCTGCGGGTTCACGTCGCGTATCGCCAGGACCTCGTCGTCCTCGCGGACGAACGTGGCCGGCAGCTCGTGAGCCGCAATGGCGCAGAAGATGCAGTCGCTCATGAGCGCAGCAGGGTACAGCGCAGGCGGTCGCCCACGACGGTCTCTGCTCGGACGATGTTCAGCCCTCCCTGACGAACCCCCGCGGTGCCTTCCACCATGACCTCGTGGTACCCGCCGGTCAGGCCGTGCGCGGTGTCTTCCTCGACCGCGTCCCATGCGACCTCGTGGACGCGACCGCATGCGCGGGCGAGCGATCGCGCTCCCGAGCGCCTGGTGGCGCGCCGCACCTCCGCGCTGCGCCGCCGAGCGGCAGCGTCGTCCACGCGGGAGGGGAGCGCCGATGCCGGCGTTCCGGGGCGCGGGGACCAGCGAAAGACGTGACCCTGCAGGAACCCGACCTCGTCGACGAGCGACAGGGTCTGCGCGTGATCGTCCTCGGTCTCGCCGGGGAACCCCACCATGATGTCGGTGGTGAACTCGGTGGCGGGGTTCACCTCGCTGAGGGCGCGCGCAACGCGCAGGTACTGCGCCCGCCGGTATCCGCGATGCATGGCGCGAAGGACAGAATCGCTGCCGCTCTGGAGTGGCATGTGCCAGTGCGAGCACAGCCGCGGATGCGCGTTGAGCGCGATCAGCGCGGTGGTGACATCGTTGGCGTTGATGCTGCTGAGGCGGATGCGCGCGCCGTTCCCGCACCCGTCCAGCAGCGATGCGACGAGGGTCGCGAGGTCGGTCCCGATATCGCGGCCGTAGGAGCCGAGGTCCACGCCGCAGAGGACCAGCTCCCCGTGGCCCGCATCGATTGCGGCGGCGACCCGATCGTGGACGGTGCGAGCGGGAACGCTCGACGACGCGCCACGCGCCTGCCACACGATGCAGTACGTGCAGCGATGGTCGCATCCGTCCTGCACCTTGATGAACGCGCGCGACCGCATGACCGGGGCGTCGCCTCGCCGTACCGCCGGAGGCGACATGGCGAGAACGTGGGCCGCGATGCTGTCCTTGTCGCGGTTGGCGAAGACCGAGTCGACCGCCGTGTACGCCCCGGGGTTTGCGTCGACGCTGCAGCCGGTGAGCACCAGGTGCGCCCGGGGGTCGAAACGCCGGAGCCGGCGAATGCGCTGGCGCGTGGTCGCATCCGCCTGGGCGGTGACGGTGCAGGAGTTGAGCACGCGGACGTCCGCGCTCTCGCTCTCCGGAACGACCTCGCACCCCCCGGCGGCGAGCTTGCCGGCAAGGTCCGCCATCTCGGCGAAGTTCACCTTGCACCCGAGCACGGTGAGCGCGACGCGAAGCGGGCGATCGACGGGCGCGCTCATGCCGGCGGCGGGGCTGCGACCGCGTCGAGGTCGCCCGCACCGGCGAGGAGCAGCGACGTGGCCACCGCACCGGCGAGGCGGCTGGGCAGCGTGCGCGAGCCGAGGTGGACGGCGATGGCGCCGGAATCGTCGAGGACGCGGAGGTCCGCGCTGTCGAGGCCACCCTCGGGTCCGATGACCAATCCGACGTCCGCCGGTGGCGTCGGGACGGCGCTCAGGATCGGCGCCGCGTCCTGACGGATCACGCACGCGAGGATTCGCGTGCCGGGGGGGAGCGCGTCCAGCGCCTCGCGGAGCGGGAGGATCGAGTGCACCCCCGGGGGCGCCGCCCGGCCGGCGAGTTGTGCGGCCTCACGGGCGATCAGCCGCCAGCGCTCGAGCCGGTGGACGACCCGCGACGGATCGGGACGCGAGACCGTCCGGTGGGTGAGCACCGGCCGGATCGTGGCGGCGCCGGCCTCGGTCAGCGCCTCGACCGTCGCGTCCATGGCCTGCGCGGGCACCGCCTGGAGCACGTGCACCGCGAGGCGCGGTTCCCCGCCGGCCGGCCTGCTCCACACGATCGCCCCACTGACCCGCGACGGGGTGACCTCATCGAGGCGCAACCCGTGCTCCAGGCTGCCGCCCTCGACGATCACGATGGTCTCGCCGACCTGCGTTCTGAGGGCGCGCGCGAGGTGGTTCGCGTCGAGCCCCGTCAATGTGGCGCGGCCGCCGGCGACCTGGTCGGCGTCGACGAAGAATCGGGGCACGGCAGCCTGCATGGTGCGGCACCCGCGTGCCGCTATGGTGGTCTCGTGGCAGCGACGCATCTCACCGCACGGACGGCCGGCGGCAGCGGACTGTCGGTCTGGGTCACCGGTGACGGGGACCCGCTGCTGCTCATCCCGGGGCTCGGCGCGGGCCGGTCGGCGTTCGATCCGATCGTTCCCGACCTCGCGAGAGCCCACCGCGTGATCACGTTCGACCCGCGCGGGATCGGCGAGTCGGAGGGTGGAGCGAATACGACGCTGACGGCGATGGCTCAGGACGTGGTCGCCGTCCTCGACGCCGCCGGTGTTGGGGCGGCGGCGGTGTTCGGGGCCTCCATGGGCGGCCTTGTGGCGCAGCACCTGGTGGTCGACCATCCGGCTCGCGTCGCCGACCTCATCCTCGCCGCCACCGCCCCGGGAGGCAACGACGGCGTCGATGCCGAACCCGACGACCAGGCCGCGCTCCTCGGCAAGGGTGCGCGAACGCCCGAGGACGCCTACCGGCTGGCGTGCACCGTCCTGTACTCCCCCCATTTTCAGCGGACGCACCCCGAGTTCATCGAGACGGAGATTCGTGAGCGGGCGCTCCACCCCGTGCGACCCCGCGTGTTCTCCGCCCAGTTCAGCGCGATGTGGCAGCCGGATGATTCGTTCGGGCGTCTGGCGGCCGTCGCGGTGCCGGCGCTTGTTGTGCACGGCACCGACGACGTGGTCACCCCGTTCGAGAATGCTCGAATCCTCGTCGGACAGATCCCGGGAGCGCAGCTTCGTGCCTTCGAAGGGTGCGGCCATCTCTTCTTCCACGAGCGACCGGCCGAAACCGCGCGCGTCGTGATCGAGCACCTGCGCCGGTCCGCAACGAGCGCTGTTCAGTCGTCGTCGGAAGCGACGTCGTCGTCGCTGTCGAGCGACTCCTCAGCGGCCGGCTCCTGACGGGCTCCGACCGGCTCCGCGACAGCCGCGCGCACCGGGACGAGTTGCGCCGGCGCGGTGGCGGTGGCGGTCGTCTCGCGGATCACGGTCACCTTGATGACCCCCGGATACTGCATCTCTGACTCGATCTCCCGGGCGATCTCGCTGGTGAGCGGCGGCATGTCGGTGTCCTTGACCTGAGAGGCCTTGACGAACACGCGCAGCTCCCGACCGGCCTGCAGGGGAAACGCGCGGTCCACGCCGCCGTGCCGGGTTGCGATCGTCTGCAGCTGCTCGAGGCGGAGCAGGTACGTCGCGAGAGTGTCACGCCGTGCGCCCGGACGCGAGGCGGAGATGGCGTCGGCGCAGATCGTGAGCATCGCAAGGTCGGTCGAGGGCTCCTCGTCGAAGTGGTGCGCCTTGACGGCGTGGACGATGCCGGGATCGACGCCCAGCACCCGGAGCAGCTCACCGCCGATGATCGCGTGCACTCCCTCGACGTCGTGGTCCACGGCCTTGCCGATGTCGTGGAGCATGCCGGCCTCGCGGGCGAGGCTCTGCGGCAGGCCGAGCTCGGCGGCGAGGACGCCGCACAGGTGCCCGGTCTCCTCACAGTGCAGCAGCGCGTTCTGGCCGTAGGAGAAGCGGTGGTGGAGCGTGCCCACCAGCTCGGCGAGCTCGGGACGGCCTTCGATCTGCATGACCCAGAGCGCACGCTCGCCGACCTCCACGACGCGCCGCTGCGTCGTCCGCCGGGCACGCTGGATCAGCGGGGGCACCTCGTTCGCCTGCATGCGACGGTCGACGACCTCGAGGGCAGCCTGGCGAGCGATCTCGCGTCCGATCGGATCCACGGTCCGCAGCGTCGCCTGGTGCTTCTCGGTGTCGATCCCCAGCTCTGCGCCCGTCTGGTCCGCGATGACGGCCAGCGCCGAGAGCACGCGCTCCCGGGCGTGGTCGTCGAGACCTTCGAGCGAGAGTGGTGACATCCTCGGTGCGCTGTCCACGTTGGATGCGTCCTGACGCTCCACCGCCTGCACGATCAGATCGTTCGCGCTCGTCTCCACCCGATCGCCGATGATGTCGGCCACCGTCGCCTCGACGAGGGCAGCTCGCTCCGCCGCGAGTTCGGACTGGATCCGCTCCAGCACCAGAATGGCGGCGGCGTCCTGGTCGAGCGTCGCCCTGGCGCGCAGCGTCTCCTCGATCTGCGCACCCTGCTCGGTGACCCGCGCTCGCCGTTCTTCGATCTCGTCGCGCCGCTTCCGGT
>DATLRB010000017.1:0-25331 GCA_035534875.1 Saccharimonadales bacterium (SeqCode) | reverse complement strand
CTCGTGGGCGGAGTGTGGCGACACGTGACGCTCTCCGGGTTGCCGCCCGGGGCCCCACCGACCACGCCGTACATCCCGACGAACGGGACAGCGGCCGCGGCGGTGTTCAATCTCACGGCGACCGCCGGGAGCCTCCCGACCTATCTCTCTGTTGCCGTCCCGACGGGGAGTGACGCCTGTCCGAGCAGCGCGCCATCGTTCTCCAACCTCAACCCCACGCCGGGGATCAGCCTGCCCAACCGGGTCATCTCGAACCTCGGCCCCAACCAGGACATCTGCCTCTACAGCGCGTTGGGCAGCATCAACTTCATCATCGACGTCAACGGCTGGTTCGGGACCGGGAGCGCGCCGGCGGGTGCGTTCTTCTACTCGGTCCCGCCCACGCGGATCTGTGACACACGCCCGTCGTTCGGCACGAGGTGCCAGAACCGGGCGCTGGGCACGAATCCGACCGGCGAGCTCATCCAGGTCGCCGGCATCGTCGCGGTGCCCGCGAGCCTTCCACACGCGCTTGCGGACCTGCCCGTGGCAACCGCCGTGGTTGCGAACCTCACCGCCGTCGCAGGCACCGCGGCGACGTATTTCACGCTGTATCCCAGCGACGCCTCGAAGCCGACAGCGTCCGACCTCAACCCGAGTGCCGGCGAGGTGATCGCCAACCTCGCCATCACCGGTCTCGGCCAGACGGGCGCCACGACGGTGGGGAACGTGAACCTCTACAACCCGGTCGGTACGATCAACGCGCTCCTCGACGTCGCCGGCTGGTTCCAGTAGTCGAGGTTGTCGCCGAGGCGCTGGGCAGCGGCAACACGACGCTCGCTGCCACGCTCATGAAGCGGCGCGATGCTCGCCTACCCGCGGTTGGCGCAACGCCCGCAGCAACGACACCATCTCGATCGCGGCGAGCGCTGCCTCGGCTCCCTTGTTCCCATACGTGCCGCCGGCCCGATCGGTCGCCTGCTGGATCGTGTCGACGGTGAGCACGCCGAACGTCGCTGGGACTCCGGTGCCGGCATGCACCGATGCGATCCCTCGTGCCGCTTCGCCGGCGACATAGTCGAAATGCGGGGTGTCGCCGCGAATCACCGCACCGAGGCAGACCACCGCGTCGACGCCGCCACGCTGCGCAAGCTCGCGTGCGGCGATCGGGATCTCGAAGGCGCCGGGGACCCAAACGACATCGATGTCGCCGTCGCCGACACCGTGGTCGCGGAGCGCCTCGACCGCGCCGTCGAGAAGCCGCGTCGAGATGATGTCGTTGAAGCGCGAGACCACGATGCCGATCCGCATGCCGGTGGCGTCATGACCGCCCGAGAGGACGCGCGCGCCCTCGATGGGTTTCCCCGCTGGACCGGCATCGGAGTCATGGCGCGTCGACGGCATCATCGAAATCCAGGCTGTGGCCGAGCTTCTCCTGCTTGACGCGGAGATACCGCTCGTTGTGGGCGTTCGCCGGGATCACCAGCGGGATCTGATCGGTGACCTCGAGACCGTAGCCGCTGAGGCCGTAGTACTTCTTGGGGTTGTTGGTGAGCACGACCATCCGCTTGACGCCGATGTCCGAGAGGATCTGCGTGCCGATCCCGTAATCGCGCTTGTCGACGGGCAGTCCGAGCCGGAGGTTCGCCTCCACCGTGTCGAGGCCGCGATCCTGGAGCGCGTAGGCGCGCAGCTTGTCCATGAGGCCGATGCCGCGGCCCTCCTGGCGCAGGTACACGAGGACTCCGCGGCCCGCAGCCGCGATCATCGCCATCGCCTTGTGGAGCTGCGCCTGACAGTCGCAGCGCTGCGAGCCGAAGACGTCGCCCGTGAGGCACTCGCTGTGCACCCGCACCAGGACGGGCTCTTCGCCACGGACGTCCCCCCAGACGAGTGCCATGTGGGTCGCGTGCGTGATCACGTCCTCATAGGCGTGTGCGACGACGGTGCCGTACTCCGTGGGCAGCGTTGTCGTCGCGCCGCGCTCGACGAGCCGCTCGTTGCGCCGGCGGTAGGCGATGATCGCGTCGACGGTGACGATCCTGATCGAGTGCTCGGCCGCGAAGACGTCGAGGTCGGGACGCCGGGCCATGCGGCCGTCGTCCCGCATCACCTCGCAGATGACGCCCGCGGGGAAGCGCCCGGCGAGCTTGCAGAGATCGACGATAGCCTCGGTCTGGCCGGCACGCTCGAGCACGCCGCCCACCGCCGCGCGCAGCGGAAATGTGTGACCCGGCCTGGCGAAGTCGCTCGGCCTCGAATGCTCGTCGCAGAGCAGGCGGATGGTCGTGGCACGATCGAACGCACTGATGCCGGTCGTCACGCCGTGGCCGATTGCCTCCACGGTCACCGTGAACGCGGTGCCGAATCGAGACGTGTTGTCGTCGACCATGGCATCGACGCCCAGCTCGTCGAGGCGCCAGCCCTCCATCGGCACGCAGATGAGCCCGCGTCCGTACGTTGCCATGAAGTTGACCGCCTCCGGCGTGATGCGATCGGCAGCGACGGCGAGATCGCCCTCGTTCTCGCGGTCCTCGTCATCGACGATGATCACGAACTTGCCGGCGCGGATATCCGCGATCGCGTCCTCGACGCTCGAGAGGCTCACCGACGTCATCCCTCGCGCTCGAGGGCCGCGACCACGCCACCGCGGTCCCGCGCGGCGAGCGTCCGCGCGACGTATCGGGCGATCAGGTCGACCTCCAGGTTGACCGGTGTCGCCACCCTCCAGGCGCCGGCGACGGATGCGGCGAGGGTCACGGGAATGAGCGATACCGTGAACGCGGCCTCGAACACGTCGACAACGGTGAGGCTGATGCCGTCGACCGCGATACAGCCCTTCTCGGCGATGAGATCGATGACGTCCTCGGGCGTCGCGATGGTCACCCAGCGGGCGTTGGCGTCCTCCCGGAGGGCGGTGACGATGCCGGTCCCGTCCACGTGACCGGACACCATATGGCCCCCGACCCGGTCTCCGAAATGCAGCGCGCGTTCGAGGTTCACGGGCGCGCCGTCGGTGAGCCCGCCGAGGGTGGTGCGGTGCAGGGTCTCGGGCATGACGTCGGCCGTGAAGCCCTCCCCCGACACCGACGACACCGTGAGGCAGACGCCGTTGACGGCGATGCTCTCGCCGACCTCGAGGCTCGCCAGGGGGGTCTGCGGCACGACATCGACCCGACCGGGCGTGTCTGCCCGCACCGTGCCGAGGGTTTCGATGATCCCGCTGAACACTCTGCTTACTCCTCGATCTCAGCGTACACAGTATCCGGTCACCACGAGATCGGGACCGGCGGTCTCCACGGCGACATCGCGAAGCAGCGGTGACGCGGCGAGGCTCGAAACCCCGGCACCGCCGACGGCCCCGGGTGCCGAGGCGCCGCCGATGATGCGGGGCGCCAGCATGGCGACCACCTTGTCGATGATGCCTGCGTCGAACGCGGCCCCGAGCACGCCCGCCCCACCCTCGATGAGCAGGCTCATCACGTTGCGGGACCCCAAAAGCCCGAGCACTGCCCCGAGGTCGACGCCGCCCGGTCCCTGGTCGAGGACCTCGACCTGGACGCCGGAGGCACGCAGCCGGGCCACCCGCCCGGGATCCGCGCGGGTGGTGGTCGCGACGAGCGCGCCGCCGCCTCCGGGCTGCAGCAGCCGGGCCTCGTCGGGGATGCGCAGTGCGCTGTCGACGACGACACGCAGCGGGGAGCGGCCGCCTTCGATGCGGGTGGTCAGCGCCGGGTCGTCGGTCAGCACGGTGTTGATGCCAACCAGGACGGCATCGTGGACGTGGCGGAGGCGGTGTGCGAGGGCGCGGCACGCCTCGGACGTGATCCAGCGTGACTCACCGCCGGCGGTGGCGATCCTGCCGTCGAGCGACGCGGCGAACTTGGCGCTGACAAAGGGACGTCCGGTGGTGATGTGCTTGACATAGAACTCGTTGAGCCGCCGCGCCTCGGCTTCCCGCATGCCGACCTCGACGATGATGCCGGCGCCGCGCAGCGCATCGATGCCGCGGCCCGCGACCTGCGGGTTGGGGTCACTCATGGCAACAACCACCCGGCGCGGGGCGGCTGCGATCAGCGCGTCGACACAGGGAGGCGTGCGTCCGTGGTGCGCGCAGGGCTCGAGGGTGACGTACACGTCGGCGCCGCGAGCGCGCTCCCCCGCGACGCCGAGCGCTTCGACCTCGGCGTGGGGTTCGCCGGCCTTGCGGTGAAAGCCGGTGGCGATCACCTCCCCTCCCCGCGCGATGACGCATCCGACCATCGGGTTGGGGCTCGTCGCGAAGTCGGCCGACCCTGCGGCGGCGAGCGCGGCGTCCATGAGCGCCGGGTTGGCGCTGGGAGCGCCGCTCACGCTCGGGCCGGCACCCGAGGCGGTGAGAGCGTGCCGTCGGGCCGGAGGATCCGGCGGGCCTCGAGGTCGGCGCGAAGCTGGCCGCACGCCGCGTCCGCGTCGCCACCCCGGGTGTCGCGAACCGTGACCCGTGCGCCCCGGAGGGCACCGAGAAAGCGGCGGGCCACGTCGGGCTCGGGGGGCCCCCACGGACTGCCCTCGATCCGGTTCATGGGGATGACATTGATGTGCGCCTGAGCACGGCGGGCAAGGTCACGGAGGCCCTCGGCCTGCTCCATCGAATCGTTGACGCCGCCGATCAGGCACCACTCGAAGCTGATCCGCCGGCCGCTGTGCTCGGCGTAGCGGGACGCCGTTCCGAGCACCACCCCGAGCGGATAGGTCCGGTTGATCGGGACGAGGCGGTCGCGCAGCTCGTCGGTGGCCGCGTGCAGCGAGACGGCGAGGGTCACCGGTATTCCGAACGCGGCGAGCTGCTCGATGCCGGGCGCGACGCCGCTGGTGGAGACGGTGATCCGCCGGGCGCTGATCCCACCCGCGCCCGTGAGCACGCCCAGGGATTCGAGGGTGGCGGCAACGTTGGCGAGCGGCTCGCCCATGCCCATGTAGACGATGTGGGTCACCGGTCCCAGGCCACGCCGATGGAGCGCGCCGGCCGCGGCGCGGACCTGGTCGACGATCTCGGCGGCCGTGCAGCTGCGCCGCAGCCCCATGTGACCCGTGGCGCAGAACGGACAGCCCACGGCGCAGCCCACCTGGCTGCTGACGCAGACCGTGGACCGGCGGCGCGAGCCGGCGCGCAGTGGCGTCTCCATGGCCACCGTCTCGATCGTCTGGCCGTCGGCGAGGCGGCAGAGGAGCTTGATCGTCTCGCCGGAGTCGGCGAGCACCTCGGTGTCGACGGCGACGGTCGAGAACTCGAACTCGGCGGCCAGGGCGCGCCGCAGGGGTGCTGGAAGCTGGAGCATCCCGTCGAAGCCGCTCACGAAGGGCTGCCAGATGGCGTCCTGAACCTGGCGCGCCCGCCAGGCGGGCTCGCCGTGGCGTGTGAGCGCGTCGAGCACGGCGGGCTCGCCGGCGGTGCTGAGGGCTCGGGTGGGCATCCAGTCCATGGTACGGGCGAGCCGCCGGCGGCAGCCGACCACGTAGGCTGCCCGCATGAATGGGGTCCTCGGCGCCTTGATCGGCGTGCCCGCGACGATGCTGGTCGCCGGTGGACTCGGCATCATCGGGCTCTCGATCTACACCCGCGTGATCGGCACCCGCCGAGGGAGGCGGCCGATCCACTGGGGACACGTGACGCTCGGCACGGTGATGTTCGGCCTGGGTGTGCTCCTCCTCTGGATCGAGGTGATCAGCTTCGGGGCGAGCTGACCGATCAGCCGCTTCCTACCGGTGGCCGATGAGACTGAGGAACTCGTTTCGCGACTTGTCGTCGTCGCGGAAGCTGCCGGTGAGCGACGAGGTCACCGCCGAGCTGTTCTGCTTCTCCACGCCGCGCATCGCCATGCAGAGATGGATCGCCTCGATGACCACCCCGACCCCCCCGGGCTCGAGGACCGTCTGCAGCGCGTCACCGATCTGGGTGGTGAGCCGCTCCTGCACCTGAAGACGCCTGGCGAACATGTCGACGACCCGTGGGATCTTGCTGAGTCCGAGGATGCGGCCCTTGGGGAGGTAGGCGACGTGCGCCTTGCCGTAGAAGGGCAGGAGGTGATGCTCGCAGAGGCTGTACACCTCGATATCCCGGACCACGACCATCTCGGAGTAGGGCTCGTGGAAGATGGCACCGTTGACGAGGTCGTCGAGGTTCTGCGCATAGCCGCTGAGCAGAAAGCGAAGGCTCCCGGCGACCCGCGACGGCGTCAGCGCGAGGCCGGGGCGGGTGGGATCCTCGCCGATCTCGCCGAGCAGGGTCCGCACCAACGGCGCAATCGGGTCGGCGCTCTCGTTCGGTGCGGTCACTGCCAGCCGATCATGACGTTCGCGACGGGGATGACGCCAGGGCCGGTTGGCAGCGCGGCGTGCCGATCCTCACGAGGTGGGTGGCGGTGGCGGGACCGGCATGCCTGCGTCGAGCGCCGCGAGATCCCCCTTCAGCTCCGCGGTCATCGTGTCGACGGTACCCCGGTAGTGGGCGATGGCGAGATCCAGTCGGAAGTCGAACCAGTCGGACAGGTTCGGTCCGTAGTGGATGCAGGTCGGTTTCTGCCGGTTCGACACCGAGAAGATCGTCCGCCCCGCCGCGTCATCGTGCTGGAAGCCGACGAGCTTGTCGAAGCGGCACTCGCGAGTCTGCCTGGCCCCCTGGAAGATCATTCGCCGGTTCGTGATGAACGCCTTCCCGACATCGATCGCGGTGGGCGCCGGCGCACCCTGCTGAAAGTGACCTCTCGAGCTCCCGACGCGGTACCGGATGGAGCGTCCATGAATGCTCGCAACCGGGATCGAGAACCCCTGTGAGCGGCCCTTCCATTCACCCGGGCCTCGCCGGTCCTCCACGAGCGCGACGCCCGCAACAGTGGCGAAGACCGCCTCGCCCGGTTTGAGCATGATCTCCGACGACGGCTCGCCGGCATACGTCTCGGCGACGCTGACCAGGTTCGCGTAGGCGTCGCGCTGCTCCTGCCACGCGGCGAGCTTCGCCTGGTACTCCCGGTAGGCCTTCTTCTCTTCGTGGTGCCTGAACAAGCGGCCGCCCCTTGTTTACCGTTGCCCCGATCGATCTCAGACAGGTGCGCTGAGGATATCGAATGCCTGCGATCGACCGAAGCAGTGACACACGCGGAAGCAAACGCGCTCCGGCGCGGCTGCTGCGCTGATGTTGATGACCCGCGCCCCTGCCGTCGAGCGGCGATCCGGTACCCGGCTGCTAGGCTCGAAACGATGGTGGGCCATGACTGAGCGGGCGTTTCCTCCGACCGCGCGAGAGCGCGCCGCGTTCGATGCGGCGACCACCGGATCGCCGAAAGACTTCGTCGCCACGTGTCAGGCCGCGGGCCTCGAACCAGAGCAGATGCTGGACCGCTTCCAGGCGGCGCCCTGGCGTTGGTTGTTCTTCTTTCCGCCGGGAGATCCTGTGACCGACGAGGTGCGCCATCGGCCCTTTCAGCCTGCCATGCAGCAACGACTCGACGCCGTGCGTGAGTATGTCGCGGCACCCTGGTGGCGCCGCCTCTTCGGTGCTCGTGACACGTTCGAGCCGGCAACACGACAGCCGTATGGGAGGACACGCCTTCCTGATCGGTGAGGCGCCTCCGCGTGTCGTGTGCATCTCCTGTTCGGTCAGGAGAAGTCCCAAAGCCGTCCCCAGAGTGCTGGAAGCCTTGACGATGGGAATGGTGGGCGCCGGATAGTAGAAGCCGACGAGAAGATGGATGATCATCGGAGTCGCACATGCAATGCCGATGGGAGGGAGCGCGGGGTTGCGGAAGAGCGAGACGAACCCGGCGATCCAGAGCGGCGTGAGCAGGAAGAGCAGGACGAGAAACAGCACGAGGAAGTCCACGATGCCTCCTCCGGATTGACTGCTTCTCTGGTGGTTGAGCACGTACGTCAGGGTTGGAAAGCCATTGGCGATCTGCCAGATGACGTTCGGTGACCAGATCAGCAGCATCAGCAATCTGCCGATCCACGGATATCGAGTCGCGAGGTCTTTTCGAAGCGCCGGCGTCAGGAGTGCTGCGAGGCCGATGCCGAGAACCAGCGGCAGGATGCGAGGAACAGACCGAAGTGGCGCTCCATCGCGGTCGCAACCGCGGCAGTCGTCGTTGCCGGTCTCACCGCTGCCGTTCCTGTCCAGCGACTCGTGAGCACCTGGGACGACGTGGGCGCCATCAGTGCATATGCAGCGACGAAGGACGCTCAGGCGGCGCTGGCGCAAGCAGCCGGAGCCGCGGGAACGGGATCAGTGGTGGTGCCTGCAACAAGCGCGATCGCGAACCTGGGCGTTTTCAACCATTCACGCTACGAGGAGATGCTTGCTGGCCCGGACTGGTGGATCAACAAAGCCGAGGCGGCGCATTACGGCGCCGGCTCGATCAGCGCCCGGGGTTGAGCGATCGTCATCGAGCCAACCGGTCGGCCGCGGCCCACAATTGATCACTTGAGCCCGCCCGCTCTTGTGGTCGACCGCCTGACCAAGCGATTCGGCGAGCGGACCGCGTTCTCCGAGGTCTCGTTCGAGGTCGCGTCTGGGGAGGTCTTCGGCTTTCTCGGTCCCAATGGCGCGGGCAAGACCACCACGGTGCGTGCCCTCGGCACGCTGATCGCACCGACCTCGGGCTCGGCCACAATCGCGGGGATCCCGCTCAGCCCCGAGAATGGCGTGGCGATCCGCCAGCATGTCGCCATCATGCCGGAGGCACCCGGCCTCTACCTGCGCCTGACCGTTTCCGAGAACCTCGAGTTCTTCGCCGGCCTCTACGGACTGCACCACCCAGGGCCGCGCATCAAGGAGGCTCTCGCGGCCGTCAACCTCTCGGATCGCGCGTCTGATCTGTGTGGTGGTCTGTCCAAGGGGTTGCGCCAGCGCGTGGGACTGGCCCGGGCGCTCCTCAGCGACCCGGTGATCATGTTCCTCGACGAACCGACATCCGGCCTCGACCCGGTGGCGGCGCGCGAGGTGCACAACTTGATCACCGGGCTTCGTGAGAAGGGGGTGACGATCTTTCTCACCACCCACCGGCTCGACGAGGCCGAGCGGCTGTGCGACCGCGTCGCCATCCTGAACACGACGTTGCGAACGGTCGGCCGTCCCGAGGAGCTGCGAGCACGGCTCTTCACCAGCACGATCGTGGTCAAGACGCTCTCGCCATTGGGCGACCCCGACGGGCTTTTCACGGGCGTCCTCGGCGTCGAAGGCTGGCGCTCCGACGATCCCTGTGACTACGTGCTCAGGGTGTCGGATCCGAAAGTCGCCGCGCCGGGCGTGGCGCGCGTCCTCGTGGACGCGGGGGCCGATATCCTCTCCATCGCCGAGGCGCAGCATTCGCTCGAGGACGTCTACCTCGAGCTGGTCGACGAAGACGTCGAGGCTCGCAAACAATGAGTGCCCTCGACACCGGGCGAATCGGCGCCGTGGTCCGCAAGGAATTGCGAGACTACCGGCGCAAACGATCCATCGTCGTGGCGATGATCATCCTGCCGGCCATCTTCCTCATCGAGCCGTTGCTCGCCGTGTTTCTCGGCTCACCGAACCCACCGAGCGACCCGAGCTATCGGGGTCCGCTCCTGCTGCTCCTCTTGATTCCGGTCATCACGCCTTCCACCCTCGCCGCGTACTCGGTAGCGGGCGAGCGTGAGCAGGGGACCCTCGAGCCCCTGCTCACCACGCCGATTCGCAGACAGGAGTTCATCCTCGGCAAGGCGGCCGCGGTCATGATCCCGACGCTGGGGCTGTGCTACCTCGTGTTCGCAGCCTTTCTCGCAGTCGTCCGGCTGTTCGCCGACCCGGTCATCGCGACCGGCATCTTCCACCAGGGTCCGATCCTCCTCGCCCTGGCACTGTTCACGCCCCTGCTCGCCGGCTGGGCCATCGTGGTCGGAATGGCGGTGTCGGTCAGGGCGGGCGAAATCCGCGTCGCCCAGCAACTGGGAATGATCGCCAGCTTTCCGCCGCTTGGCGTCGTCGTGCTGATGGGGCTCGGTGTGATCGAACCGACGATCACGGCTGCAATCTCGTTTGCGGCGCTGCTGCTGGTGATCGATGTCGTGGCGTTGCGGGCGACCTCCGGGATGTTCGATCGCGAGCGACTCGTGACGGGCGCCAGGGCGGTGCGACGCTGAACCACAGGTGATCGTCACGTCTTCGTCGACGGTCACCCTGGCCATCCGGAGCCGCCACGTCGTTCGTCGTTCCATGAGCCCGCAACGGGGTGGTTCGTGCCGCACCGTCCGTGCGCCAGCGCACCGACAGGGGCAGACCCCCGTCCGTAGCCTCCGATACTGTGGCGGTTCGGAGCCCTGACTGGTTGGGGCTTACCTGTGCGACGTGCGGCAGCAAGCGGATCATCCCGCTCAATTTCGATCAGGCTGAGCTGATCCCGCCCGATGAACGTCCGATTCTGAAGTGTGTCGGTTGTGGCGCTCGCATCTTCGCGCCGGCCCAGCGTATGGATGTGGGGTGAAGTGATGGGATGCTGCCGCCGTTCCGCACGGGAAGATCACCGCCGGGTGAGAGCTGCGCGCCACGTCGGCGCTGCTCGGAGTGCTGCCTCAATCTGAGCGACAACTAGCCCGAAGCCCCGCCACGACACCCAAGGTGGTCCTCCGTCTGGTGGTGCCGAGGAAGGGACTCGAACCCTTACAAGGTTGCCCTCACTAGCCCCTCAAGCTAGCGTGTCTACCAATTCCACCACCTCGGCACGGCGACCCGGCACGGCCCCGGGGGGCGCGCACGGCTCAGCCATTCTACAGGCGGATGGGGGCATGACCCGGCAGGTTGCCGATACCTGGTCGCCTGGTGTGGCATGCTGGGCGCAGCAGCGTTGTGAGGATGGTCATGCCACACCACTTCGAGGTGATCTGGGGGCGGGCTTCGCGCGAGGTGCGCCGGCTCGAGCGCCAGCTGCGCAAAGCGCACGGCGGCAATCGTGCCTATACGTGGGGACTCCCCGCCGCTGCGCTGGTCCTCTGCTTCACGATCCTCGTGGTCGCCGGCATCTACAGCGGAGCGTCGGCGGCCGAGTTTGTGCCGATCGCGATCTTCGAGGGATTGGTGATCGCGGGCCTGTTCGTCGCGTGCATGCTGCCGGCCGCGTCGCCTCCGGATGATCGCGGCGACCGCGGACCCGACCCAGACCCGGATCCGACACCGCCTCCCCTGGACCCCGACGTCTGGGTGCGGTTGCTCGCGGATTCCAACGTGACCGCCCAGCCACCTGGGGGCGTTGACGCTCCGGCTCCTCGCGAACTCACCGGCGCGACCCGCTGACGGCGGGCTGTCCGTTCACCGCGTCCGGCGCGTGTTACTCTCGCCGGTCGAATGCGACGGGTATTGACGCGGGTCCTGTTCTCCTTCCTCATCGCGGTCACGGTCGTGCTCATCCTCGCGGTGGCGATCGCCAAGCTCGTGAGCCTCATGCGCGGCCCGCATGAGGCGGCGGCCGACCTGGAGTCCGTAATCGGCGGGTACTGGCCGCTGATCCTGCTGGCGATCCTCGCGCTCACTATCGGCCTGTCCGCAGTCGGTCGCGGTAGGGTCGACGCCTGAGATCGCGCGGCATCGTGGGGCAAGCCACTGTCGGGAGGCCCGCCTCCGCCAGACGCTGAGGGTTGGCACGGTGCCGGGGAACGGGTCCAGGGCGCGTACCGGGACTGCCGCGACGTTGGTGAAGGTCTCGTTCAGGTCTTGGAGGCGCGCGGTGCGATGGCCGCCGTCCCCGATCAGCGCGACCGTGTCCCCCGAGTACTGGATCAGGCACTCGCCGAGGCTTGAGAAGAGCGGCGGCCAGCACAGCAGCAGCGCTCGGTCGGGATGGTGAGCCAGGTTCGTGTGGTCTCCGGCGATGACGTCCGTCCACGTCGCCGGCATGGGGTGATACCGATTGGGACGATCTCCGTCCGGCGGGGCGAGGTCGTAGGCGACGACGTCCACCCCGAGCGCTCTGAGCCGGTGGGCCCAGTACCCATTGCCGGCTCCCATCTCGACCAGCGGACCGAGGTCGGCGAGGATCGACAGCGACCCGGCGTCCGGGACGACGTAGGAATAGCGCTGGGCAAGCTCGATCAGCGCGTCGCCGGGCTGCGCGCCCTCTCCGGCACCGTTGAGCAACGCGTCGAAGCGATCGTCGACGTCCACCCGCGAATGGTCCTCCTCCGCCCGGGGGACGGGGCCGTATCCAACCCGGGACGTCATGCGACTTAGTGGTAATGGATCAGGCGCCGCAGCGGCGCTCGCTATCTGGAGGACACCCCCCTTGCGCCCTCAATCTCGCCCTCATGTTTTCACGACTGGGATGCTGGTCGCGCTCTCCGGCGTCATCACCGGCGTCGCTGCCGCAGGCCATGTCGGCCCTTTCGCCGCCCTCGGGGTGGCAGCCCAACACACCGTCGCAACGCAGCTCCCGAGCGTGCCGCTTCGGGCGGACAGCCTCTATCCCGCGCCCACGCAGCCTCCGGAGTTGCATGAGACGATCGTGGTGACCGATCCACCACGCGCTGCTTCCTCGGCGCCCGGCACCCTGGCACCAGGCGCGAGGTCGCCTGAGTCGACCGCAAGCCCATCCCCCAGCTCTCAACCGTGCTACGACGACTGTGGTGGCGGTGGCGGCGGCGGCGGCGGGGACAACTGAGGTGCCCCGGTACCATCCCAACGATCGCGACAAAGCGTTCCGACGAGTCGGGTCCTGGACGATTGGTGGCGTCTCCGGCGTTGTTGCGGTCACCGGCGCACTCTCGGCGGTCAGCGCCGCCGGGTTCGCCGCCGCGACGGCGAGCACCCCGGTCGAGCGGGTTCCTCCGATCCCACCGGAGACGACCCCGGTGCAGTCGGCGCGGCCCACGCCCGCGGTCATCATCAAGGTCATCCACGTTCCCGCATCGTCGAGCGCGGCGTATGGCGGATCGAGCCGGATCTCTGCTCCTCGCAGGGCTCCGGCCGGCTCCGCGCCGGGCTCGCAGGCCGCCCCGCCGCCGCCGCCGCCACCCCCGCCGTGTCACTCGACCCCCAGCCACCCGTGCTGACGTTCGCCACCTTCCGCGCGATGGGCACGATGAACGGCGTCGCCGTTGCCGACCCCGCCGCTTTGGAGCCGGCACATGCCGCGGCGCGCGAGGTGATCCACGCGGTCGACGCCGCGTGCTCCCGATTTCGAGCGGATTCAGAGATCTCGCAGCTCAACCGGCTGGCCGGCCAGGGTCCGATTCACGTCTCCGAACTCCTCGATGGAGTGATCGGCGCCGCGCTCGCTGCCGCGGATGCGACCGGTGGGCTGGTCGATCCGACGATCGGTCGCCTCATGGAGCGCATCGGGTACACCGTGACCTTCAGCGACGTGCCTACCGATGGCCCGTCGGTTGACCTCGAGATCCGCTCAGCCCCGGGATGGACGACCATCACGCACGACCGAGTCAACCGGACGGTCACGATCCCGGAAGGGGCATCGATCGATCTCGGGGCGGTCGGCAAGGCCTGGGCGGCTGACAGGGCGGCTGTCGCGGCCGCGGAGCGAGTCGGCACCGGGGTGCTGGTCGCCTGTGGCGGCGATGTCGCCGTGTCCGGACCGAGCCCGGAGGGTGGGTGGCGTGTGCGGGTCGCCGAAACCACGGACGCGGTGATCTGGCAGGACATCCACCTCTTCGATGGCGGCGTCGCCACCTCGGGGACCGAGAGCAGGACCTGGCGCCGGGGCGGCGAGGTGCTCCACCACATCCTCGATCCCGCGACGGGTCTCCCGTCGGATTCGACGTGGGTGATGGCGAGCGTCGCGGCGTCTTCGTGCGCCGAGGCGAATGCGGCCGCGACCGCATCCATCGTGCTCGGAGATGGCGCCCCATCGTGGCTCGACCGTCTCGGGGTCCCTGCGCGCCTCGCGCGGCGCGACGGCACCATCGTGACGGTGGGTCAGTGGCCGGTGTGACCCTGGGGGCGGGCTCGGCGCTCGCCGCGTTCGCGGCCAATCCCAGCCCGCTCTGGTTCGCGACGCGCGGTGCGGGGGTGATGACCCTTGTCTGCCTGACCGGGGTGGTGATCCTGGGTATCTCCACCTCGCTGCGGGTGACCGGGCAGCGCTCGCCACGCTTCGTGATCGCGGCGCTGCATCGCAACTTCGCGCTCTTCACGATCGCCCTCCTCACGGTCCACATCGTGACGTCGGTTCTCGACCCGTTCGCCGGGATCAAGCCGATTGACGCCGTGGTGCCGTTTGCGGGCGCGTACCGGACGTTCTGGCTCGGGCTCGGCGTCCTCGCCGCTGAGGTGCTGGTCGCGGTCACCGCGACGAGCCTCCTGCGCGGGCGGATCGGCCCGCGAGCGTGGCGGCTCATCCACTGGGCGTCATATGCGTCTTGGCCGCTCGCGGTGGTGCACGGGCTCGGAACCGGTTCGGACTCGCAGGAGCCGTGGTTGCTCGGCCTCACGGCCGCATGCATGGCCGCGGTGCTCGTGAGCCTGGCGCAACGACTGCTCGTCGGCCGGCTGCGCACCGCGCCGGTGCGCCTGGCGGGTGGGGTGGTGGTCGTGGTGGCGACATACGCGATCTGCGCCTGGAGCGTCGCCGGTCCCCTGCGTCCCGGGTGGGCGCTGACCGCCGGGACCCCGGCGTCGATACTGACCTCGAAGCCGAAGCCTCCCCCGCTCCGGTCCGCGACGCACGGATTCTCCGACGGGGTGATCGGCACGGTTACCAAGACGTCGGGCGGCGTCGACATCGGTCTACGGGACACGGTGGACACCGCGCTGACCGTGGTGATCGTTCCCGCAGGGCCGACGCAGACGCTGCCCCAGCTCACGGTGGCACGCAACGGTAAGACCGTCTGCGCCAATGTCCCCGCTCGCGTGGGAGTCTCGGTCTATGCCGTCTGCAACGGCACGCGCCTGGTGATCACGATGTTCGGCAGCGGGCCCTCGATCACGGGGCGTCTGGTCACCTCCGGGCCGTTGGGATGACTGCGACCGCCGTTCTCTCCCCACCCGGGTCGCCGCCGCTTCGCGTCGAACGTGGTGGTGGTCCGCGACTGCTCGCGGGTCCTCGTCTCGATCTCGACGCGGAGACGCTGGACGAGCACCGGCAGCGCCTTGGACGGCGGCCGATCGGCGGTGAGTGGCTCCTCGACGTGGTCGAGCGCAGCGGTCTTCGCGGTCGCGGCGGCGCATGGTTTCCAACCCACCGCAAGTGGCGCGGCGTCAGCCGGCTTGCGCTCGAACGCGGTCCGTCGGTGGTCGTCGTCAACGCGTCCGAGGGCGAACCCCTCGCCCGAAAGGATGTGCTTATCGCGGAGAAGCGACCGCATCTCCTCATCGATGGCGCCCTCATTGCCGCGGAGTCGGTGGGTGCCGATGACGTCGTGATCTACCTCTCCCGGCCGGCCCGGCGCGCCACACGGGCGCTGCGCCATGCCCTTGGAGAGCGAAGGCGTGACGGGATCCGGGAGCCACGAATCCGGATCGTCCACACGCAGCATCGATACGTCGCCGGCGAGTCCTCGGCGGTGGTGCGTCGTGTGAACGGCGGCCAGGCAAAGCCGACCTTCAGTCCGCCGCATCCGTCCGAGCGCGGCGTGCTCGGGTGTCCGACCCTCGTCCAGAACGCCGAGACGATCGCCCACGCGGCACTCATCGCACGTCATGGAGATGCCTGGTTCCGCGAACGCGGCACCGATGCCGCTCCCGGGACCGGGATGGTGACGCTGGCCGGCAACGTTGCGAGACCGGGTGTGTACGAGGTCGATCTCGGACGTTCGCTGGTCAGCGTTGTGGGCGCCGCGGGCGGTGTGCTCTCGGCACCCGCGGGACTGCTGATCGGTGGGTACTTCGGTACCTGGCTCGACGCTGAGGTCGGCGCCGCTGCAACGCTCTGCCCGGAGGACGTCTCGCTCGGCTGCGGCGTGATCGGCATGCTCGGCAAGGACGGGTGTGGTGTCGGCGAGTCCGCGCGGATCGTGAGCTACCTCGCCCGCGAGAGCGCCGGACAGTGCGGACCGTGCGTCTACGGGCTGCGTGCGGTCGGCGAGGCGATGACCAGGCTCGCTGTCGGTGATGCCGACCGCGGCGACCTGGCTCGAATCCATCGCTGGTCCGAGCAGATCGTCGGTCGCGGAGCCTGCAACCATCCGGACGGCGCGGTCAACAACCTGCGCACCGCTCTCGAGACGTTTGCGGCCGACGTCGAACGCCATGTGAGCGGGCATGCCTGCGCGGGATTGGGTGCCACGCCGCTGCCGTCACCGCCGCGTTCGCCCTTCGGATGGCGATGAGCGGCTCTGGTCCCCGCCTTCGGGTCAACCCAATTCGCTGTGACGGGGCGAGATATTGCGCCGAGATCGTGCCGGAGCTCGTCGGGCTCGATGAGTGGGGCTATCCGATCGTGGCGTCAGCCCCGATCGAGGATCCACGCCTCCTCCGACTCGCGGAACGTGCGGTCAACGAATGCCCACGGGTTGCGCTCCAGCTCGCCCCGATCCGCGACCGCGGCAGCTGACCTCAGTTGTCCGGAGGTGGACTCTGCCCCGGGCTCTGCGAGGGACCGCTATCGCCGCCGCCACCGCCGCCGCCGTCATCGCCACCACCGCCGTCCCCGAACGTGGGCGAAGGACTCGCGGAGCCGGTTCTCGCGGCCGGGGTCCCCTCGCCGTCACCCTGTGCCGGCCTCGAACCTGAGGGGGTGTCATCCCCCGTCGGGCGCGGCGACGCGCCGGCGGGGAGCGGCGAAGGATTCTCGGATTCGATCTCGGACTCGCTGAGGAAGATCTTCTCGTCGAGACGATATCGCGGCCAGAGCGGCGATGTCGGGTCCGCGGACAGCTCGGTGAACGCCGCCGACAGCTCGGTGGCTGCGTCCGCAAGGCTCTGGGCGGGATTGACCTGGTTCTTCGCGTCCATGAGGCTCTGTTCCGCGAAGTCCAGGTGAAGTGCGGCGTCGTCGGATCCCGGTAGCTTGAGCATGACGCCCTGGCGGGCGGCGCGCACCACAAAGAGCGCCGACCCCGGGGGTGCGTTCCACCCGGCTGCGGCGACGCTCGCCGCGGCCACGATCGTCGCCGTCGAGGCGATCAGACCGGCGTGTCCGAATCGCGGTCGAAAGCTGAAGAAGCTTCGCGTGCGCGGGCGTCTGGATACAACGATGATCGCGTCGAGCATCGCGTCATAGGCACGCTCTCGAGCGTGGCGGCGAGGCGCTCGGCGGCTGCTGAGACGCCAGGCGTCAAGCGATGCGGAGAGTTGCGGCTCGATCCAGTCGGTCATGCCGCCCGCCTGGGACGGAGTGCCCGCCTCACGGACTCGAGCGCCCGGTGCTGCATCGACTTCACGGCACCGATCGTCCGCCTCGTCGTCGAGGCGACCTCCTCGAGCGACTGGTCGAGCACGAAGCGGCGGACCAGGATGTCGCGCTGATCCTCGGTGAGGTGCACCATCGCGGCGCGAACGCGATCCGCTTCGATGTTCATCTCGGCGAGGGCGCCTGGATCGGCGTCCGCGGGCCCGGCGTCAAGGGACAGTCCACGCTGGCGGCTGGCCCGACGGATGTGATCGACCGCCTTGTACCGACAGATGTGCAGGAACCAGGCCTGCACTGCCGGTTCCCGTCGGTCCCGAAGTGTCTTGATTGAGGTCACCGCCGCCACAAACACGTCCTGGGTCACATCTTCAGCTGCTGTCAGATCACCGAGGCGAGCGAGCGCGTACGCATGCACATCGGGGTAGAAGCGCTCGAACAGAGCGCTCCACCCATGTGCCTCGCCACGCTGCGCGGCCTCTATCGCCTGGGCAAGGCGGTTGGTGTCTGCCAGGTTCGACCCGCCCCTGTTGGATTCATCGAATATCAAGTCGGCTGCAATGGCCTCCGGGATACGGGTGGCGGCCTCCTGGTACCTGGGTGGCGCCGCGGCGCGATGCTGGCGCGGACGACCCGTCGGCGCCCGCGGGGCCGCCTAACGGCTCAGGTACCGCACGTGGCGTCGCCGTTGATGGTGATCGTATGTCCTGCGCCTCCGGCGCCGGTTTGCGTCAGCACCGCGTTGTTCCAGTGGACGTGACCGTTGGCCACCGTGTAGAGCCCGGGCGCCGACGAGGTGAAGAAGAACCCTGCAGAGGTTGTCGCGAGGGACCCGAAATACACTTCGCCACTCCCGCCGCCGATCTCAACGGCGGCCGGCGCCGAGCCGACATGCGTGAGCCCGTTGATCAGCGCGAACGTGACACCCGAGGGGCATTTGATGAGCATCGAGGTCAGCGCGCCGCTGATCGAGCCGGATGTGCTGTTTCCATTGATGGTGATGGTCCCGCTGCCGGGGGTCTGGTCGCCGCAGGACACCGATCCCGAGATCGCCGTCACGGCGCCGATGGTGCCCGGGTTCTGGCCGGCAGGCGTGGTGTCGGTCAGCCGGGCATTGAAATGCGCGCCTTTCGTCGCGTCGAAGTTGGTGACGCCCGAGCCGGCGAAGTTGCGCTGGGTGTACGTCGACCCCGAGCCGGCGCCGACCCGCAGGAAGACCTTGCTCGAGGTCAGCGTGACGTAGCCGCCGAGCGTCTTGTCAGCGGTCGCGACCTGCAGAAGAATCTCCGGGCCGTTGAGCGATGGGAAGGAGCAGGTCACGGCGGCAGGGGCGACGGCGCTCACCAGCCGCACCGATCCCGTCTCCGTGAACTGCGCGCCCGCCGCCGGTACCGGCGTCGGCGCTGCGGAGGGTGTGGCCCCGGATCCCGACGTGTTCGCCCCGCCGCCACCGCACGCGGTCAGCACCACCGCTATGGTGATGACGATCACCGAGCCCAATGCCCTTCGGGCACGCGGGGAGCACAGTCGGGACGAACCGTCCATGGCCGGGGATCATCCTCTCAAGCGGCCGTCGAGGGCGGCCTGTCGACGAACGTTCGCAGTCATGTGACATCCCGGCCCGGGAAGCTAGGCCATGCCGATCGCGCGGGGTGAGTCTGCGGAGGCAACGGAGACGCGATTGCGCCCCAGTCCCTTGGCGGCATACAGGGCCTTGTCGACGGCGCGGAGCAGAGCGTCGGCGTCGTCTCCCGGGTGCGAGGCCGCGACGCCGATGCTGACCGTGGTGAGAATGTCCGCGGCGCGCGCCATCACCTCAACACGAAGGCGCTCGGCGGCAAACCTGCCACCCGCAGCATCCGTCTCCGGGAGGATGACCGCGAACTCCTCGCCGCCGACGCGCGCGGCGACGTCGATACCTGAGCGGAGCATCCGAGTTGACAACAGCTCGCCCATGGTGGCCAGCACGACATCGCCGGCACCATGACCAAAGCTGTCGTTGACCCGCTTGAAGTGGTCGAGGTCCAGCATCAGCAGGCAAACCGGGCGCTGGGTGCGGGCCGTGCGGGCAAGCTCGCTCGAGAGACTCGAGCGGAACGACCGCCGGTTGGCGAGCCCGGTCAGGTCGTCGGTGACCGACAGCCGGTGCAGCTCGGCGCGCAGGCGCGAGTCCTGCCGGCCGCGCAAGGCGATGAGCCAGAGCAGGACCAGAAAGGTCGCCCAGGTGAATGCCCATTGCGCGGCGTCACTCGACGAATGCATGATGCGCGCCTGGTCCCAGGCCGCGAGCGCCAGCGCCGGCGGCGCCGCCGCGCAGAACCACGTATAGCCGGCGAGGTCGAAGAGCACGACGGCCTCGACGCCGATGAGGAGCAGGCCGATGCTCTCCGCCGGGCCTGCGCCGGACTGGGCGCTGAGAATGCTCAGCATCGCGATCAGACAGCCGACGAAGTCAGCGCACAGCAACGCGATGCGCATCCGCCTCGGAACCCCACCCTGGCGTTCGCTCGCCATCGCCGCGAGGTTGTATCCGGACGCCACCACGGCGACGGCGATGCTTCCCGGAAGCCATCCCGGGAGCGGGGTGGTCAGCGTCGCGACGAGCAGCAACGTGATGCCGAGCCAGCGCAAGGCGATGACGCCTCGGTACCCGGACACAATCAGGGCACGACCGCCGGTCGGCGTGAGCGATCGGATCGTCATGCGCGGTCCCCGGGCCGCCGTGCCGGCGGAATCCACCCGATTTCGGCGCGCGCCTCGGAGGGATGCCAACGATGGCTCATGCGACAAGCCTGTGCCCAAGCCGGGTTGCCGGGGGGTCGGAGCGCCCGATCGTAACCGCGTTGTCAGGGTGCGGCGGCGATCTGGAACATGCCCCTGCTCAGTCCTGGTAGGCCCGCTTCAAGGAGTCGACGTCTCGTATCGTGTCGGTGCGGATACGCGGCGCACACTGGAGCCGACGGGGCCGGAGATTCAGGTTCAGACGCCACTGCAGTTGCCCTTCATCCTCACGAAAGGATGCAAGTGGCAAGCTGCGAGTCCCCCCTCAATGAGAGTCGTCGCCAATCGGTGCCCCATGAGCACTGGACAGGCGGCGACTCTCTCTTCTTCTCACACCCGTCTCACACTCCCCTGGACACGCCGCCGACCGGGGTGCGGCCGTGCATGCGGCGTTGTGAGTGATCAGGCCGAGTACGCGCACCTGCTCGAGCGATCAGGGTTGGGCAAAAACGATCTCGCCATCGTGCCACTCAGGATCGCCTTCCATCGGTGCTCGAAGGCGCCGGTAGCGCGCATCCGTCCTCGGCGCGTTGCTGTTCGCCGTTTAGGCGTCCTTGCTGTCCCAACTGCGACGGGTGGCGGCGAGGAAACCTGCAATGAAGCACGCGCAGGAGCCCGCCGAGGGTGACCCCCCGAACAGCACCACCGTCATTGTTCTGTCGACGCTGCGGCAGCCTGGGGGTTGCTCAACGACCCAGACTACCGGGCGGTGAAAGAGCTCCGTTTCAGCATCACGTCGCGGGGATGGGCAGTGGTTGCGCCCGAGTTCAGACCGGTCGGATAAGAGATTGCTTCCTGGGGAGCAGCGCCGTGAGACTCGCGGATGAGATCGCCAGGCGAATCACCGCTGAGACGCTGCACGCGCCCATCCACGCCACGTACGACGTCAGCGAGGTCAAGGAGAGTCCCAGTTCACCAGCGTGCAGCCGGCACACCAGAAGCAGATCCAAGCAAGAGAGATGACGGACGCGGGAATTAAGTAGGAAGAGGGCCGCCTCGGAAAGGCGGCCCTCTTCGTCACCGTTGCAGCGCGTGGTTACGGCCCGAGCAACACGCTCGCTGTGTAGTCGTCCTCGTCATTGCCAAAGGCGCAGATCGCGTCAGGATTACCGGGACAACTCGTGGCCCCGGGGTTGCGCGTGTCCGTCCATGTGAAGTGCGCGGTGCTCCGGGACACCGCAAGGGTGTTGTAGTCGCCGTTGAACGCGCCCGCGAATTCCGAGGGTGGCGGCAGCGAGCTGGTCGTCACCCGGAGCACATGGGCTGCCCACGCGGCCGAATAGTCGCTTGCTCCCGAGGTCTCATCGGTGCCGTATTGGCGGTCGTAGAAGCCGGCCACGGCGACGCCACTGCTGGTGAACCCGGTCCACTGCCAGAACTCGTCGGCCACGTGCTTCTGCACGGCGACGGTCGGTAGAGTACGCGGATCCGTTCCGGCCGGGAACGTAGCTCCACCGTCAGTACTGGTTGCCCGAAGGATCTGGTTGTTGCAGACGGTCGTCGCGCCGGTGTACAGCGGGTTGCCGAATACACTGAACCCGTTGGGGACGCAGCCACCGCTCTCATTCGAGTTTTTGTTGATGTAGCTGCCGAAGTCGATGACCACATGGCTCGCATTGGTCGGATCGACCGCCCCGGACGGATAGTTGGTTGCACGGAAGAAGCTGTTCTGGATTGAGCTCTTGTCCACCACGCACGAGCGGCCGGCGTCCTGGCCGGTGTATGTGGCGCAATCGGGCAGGTCATAGAAGTTCGAGACCTTGACGGGAGCCGAGAAGCTGACCCCGCCGTTGGTCGATTTGGCGAGCAGCACCTGGTACTGATTGCCGGTGCCGCTGAGGGGCTGGTTGTTGTAGTTGTCGTAGGCCACATACAACGAGCCGTCAGAACCCACGAAGGGATCGCTGAACTGATTTTCGTTGCAGGTTCCCTGCGCGGTTGGAACGCCGAACGTGTTCGTGCAGGCGGCGCTGGTGGTGCTGACGACCACCGGCGAGCTCCAAGTCTCGCCACCGTCAGCTGAGTGGACCTCGTAGATGTATGCGGAGCCATCCGTCGCAAACAGGGTCCAGGTGACATAGAGCCGGTCTTGGAACGGGCTGCCGACGCGGTTGTCGATCGTGAAGAGCGGTTTGTCATGCAGAACGACGCCGTTGGGGAAGGTGCCATTCGGCTCAAACGAGCTCACCGCCAGGCGGCCGGGGAAGTCCCAGCTGGCGCCGCCGTTGGCGGAGCGGAAGATGAGGACACCGCTGCTCACGTCGGGGTCCTGGGTTGTGCCCGCACCGCGGTTGAACACCTGGCATTGCAGGAACGCGGTGCCCTTGCTGTCGAAGGCGACGGTGGTATCGCCACCGGCCTGCCAGTACTCACGCGCGTTGCTGCTGGCCGGGGTCAGCGACGAACCGCGAACGAAGAGCATCGGGGCGGTGGTGCCGTTCCAGGTCTGCCCGCCGTTGAGGCTGTAGTAGGACCCGCAGTTGCCATCACCCCGCATGTAGTCATTGGCGGACGCAATCACGTTCTTGGGGTTGGTCGGACTGACAGCGATCGCCGTCTCGTTCTGGGCCATCGAGCGTCCGTTCAGATCGGTATCGGCGTAGTTGGTGCACGCCGTGTTCACCCTGACGTTGCTCCCGGAGTGGGTTTCGCAGCTACCCGAAGCGTTGGGGAAGATGGAACCCGCGGTTGCCGAGACCGGCCCTCCAGTGTGGGTGCCTGCAGCGCCGTTCGCGATGTCGCTGCGCCCACTCGTCTTGGCGCCGGCGTGCCCGGCGGCTTGCGGCCCAAGCGCGCCCAACGCAGTCAACGCCTGCTCCGACGTGCCGGAGAGCAAACGCATCTGCATGGTGCTCAGGTGGAGACTAGCCGCGCGCGCCACGGTTGGGCCGCCCGTTCCCGAGATGCTGCCTCCTGACTGGATCGCGAGCACCCCCACCGCGAGCGGGAGCGCAGCGGCCAGCGTGGCCCAACGTCGTTTCGTGCCAGTCATGTCGACCTCCCAAGCCACGCGGGCCTCAACCAGCCAATCTCCCTATATGGAGCGAACGACGTATACGCTTCATGGCTGCCCTTTGTCAACCAGTGGTCCGCCGCTCCAAGATGGTGCGTCGAGTGCGCTTGCCAAGGGCGGACCGGCGGCAAGTTGGGCCCGGTGCTCTTGTGGGCTCGGCGGGCCGAGGTTCAGGGCCTCCCGCCGCAACCCGAAGCACCACCCTCGGCCCGCTCAAAGTAGGGCAGCGCATGCCTGGCGCACTCGAACCCCACTCGGCGGAGCTGGTCCGAACTCGCCTCGTCGAACTCCAGGCCGCGCTAGCTTCGAATGAGGTCGACCCTGAAGAAGGCACTTCGCCTGGCATCGGTGCCCGTGGGGGTTGGGGTTGGTCTCGGGACCGCGCAACTTACGGACAGTTCCGAGCAACCAATGCCCCCCGGGGGCCCTCTGCCTCCTCCTCAACGATCTTGCGAGGCCAAATGCCACCCTACCTGACAACCTGAGCGCTGTGCTGACGATCCCGACGCAGTTAGGCCGCTTCCGCATCGATGAGGTCGCTTCTCCGGCAGAGGCGTCACGATTTGCCATGCAACACCTGGGCCGACACGAGCGCGCCATCGACGTCCAGATCGATGAGCTCAACGACCGGCTCACGCCGGCGGTTCAACCGAGGCCAAAGGGTGCCAGATACAGACGAGAGATACCCGCGACTTTGCACCGCGCTAGTCCTTCCTTCGCATCTTGGGCCGCGTGAGCCTCAACACCGGAGTTGTCTGCTCCGTTTCCAAGGTCGTGGCGGCCTACGTCTCGGCGTCGTACTCGACGACGGTCGTGGCCGTGCGCATCTGGAGGTACGCGGGCTGGCCCGGTGGAACGCCATGCCCTGTATCGAGAGGGAACGTCTGTGACTTGCCGGAGACTTTCCGCGTATAGGACTTCCCCGCAACGCTCCATGTCACTATTGCGCCAGCCGCCGTCCTGCTCAGGGCGGAAAGCGGGCCCGTCGTGGTGCCGGCGAAGGAGTAGAAGCCGCCGCCTCCAGCGGTTAGATCCCAGTAGCAAACCTGGCTTCCGACCGGGACGTAGGTCAGTTGGTCGCCGCACGCTCCGTCGAGCGGCACATTGATACCGACGGAGCTGATGGTGAGTTGTCCGACCGGCGTTGCGGTCGGTGTCGGCGCGGGAGTCGGGGTCGCTGTCGGACTCGGGGACGTCGCGGTTGGCGTCGGAGTGGATTGCGTGGGCGTGGCCTGCGGAATCGCGGCGGTAGGCGTCGCGCCCGCTGGTGTCGGTGAGGCGCCGCAGCTGGCGAGGAACCCCGCGAGTAACGCTGCGAGCCAGAGTGATGCTCGGCGGAAGGCGCCATCGGCTGCGGACATCGTGTCGGGGAAACGTCTGGCTCGACCCTCCGTTACGTCCGTCCACCAGTGTGTAGGCGGCCGTTTCGGCGGAGCTCGCGCTCCTATCCGGCGGAACGCGTTACCTACCGGTTGCGACAGTCGGCTCCAAAACGGGGCGGTTACAAGAGAGAGATACCCGGCAACGACCTACTCTCCCACCCCGTTGCCAGGGCAGTACCATCGGCGCTGGTGGGCTTAACTGCTGTGTTCGGGATGGGAACAGGTGTTTCCCCACCGCTATGATCACCGGATATCTCTCTCATGACGAGTGAGAATGCGAGTCTGGTCCACGGAAGCTCTTGCGCTCTCCGTCGGAGAATCCTATTGCGCTACTCGAGCGCCCTGCCAGGCTATGCACGGTCCTGCGGCGCCACCATTGGCGCCATCCCACTCGTCGCTGAAAAGTGGGATAGGAGGTCAAGCCCTCGACCGATTAGTACCGCTCAGCTCAAAGAGTCACCTCTCTTACACCCGCGGCCTATCAACCAGATGGTCTCTCTGGGGTCTTACCCGGTTTTCCGGTGGGAGATCTTATCTTGGAGTGGGCTTCGCACTTAGATGCTTTCAGCGCTTATCCCATCCGGACATGGCTACCCAGCGATGCTCTTGGCAGAACAACTGGTGCACTAGCGGTCCGTCCAACCCGGTCCTCTCGTACTAAGGTCAGCTCTCCTCAAATCTCCTGCGCCCACAGCGGATACGATCCGAACTGTCTCACGACGTTCTAAACCCAGCTCGCGTACCGCTTTAATGGGCGAACAGCCCAACCCTTGGGACCTACTCCAGCCCCAGGATGCGACGAGCCGACATCGAGGTGCCAAACCTTGCCGTCGATGTGACGCTCTGCAGTTTCTTGCAGTGCAGACTATACCTTTGTCTCTTTCGAGA
>DATLRB010000016.1:0-21285 GCA_035534875.1 Saccharimonadales bacterium (SeqCode) | reverse complement strand
GACGACCGGCCCTTCGCGGTGTGCACGGCAGGTGGCGGCAAGGATGCGGGCCACATCGCCAACGCCTTCCTCGACGCGATGGAACAGCTGCGGGGAGAGGGCTGGCAGGGACTGTTGGTGACTGGTCCGTGCCTCGATGAGCGCGCACGAGCGCTGGTGACCGCCCGCGCGAGGCTCGTCAACGTCCGTGTCGAGACTTTCGTCGCCGATCTTCCCGCGCACCTGGCCGCGGCCGATGTTGCGGTGGCGATGGGCGGATACAACACCATGTGCGAGTTGCTCGCCTTGGCGGTCCCCGCAGTCATCATCCCCCGGACCACCCCTCGCGTCGAACAGCTGATCCGTGCCACACGCTTCGCCGAGATCGGTGCGGTCGAGCTGTTGCATCCCGACCACCTGAGCGGAGCGACGTTGCAACGGGCGATGCATCGCCGCTCAGCGGTTTCGAGGAGCAAAGTGCGCGCCGCGATCGGCGCCACCACCGACCTGCGCGGACTCGACAGGGCCGCGCAACTCTTGACAACGCCGCTGATACGACGACACGCGCTGGCGTCATGAAACCATCGCGATCAACTCCACGAGCGGCACGATGAGGCTCGCGTATGTGTGCGCGGACCGCGGGGTGCCAATCCTCGGCCACAAGGGCGCGTCTGTGCATGTCCGCGAGATCACCGCCGCACTGCAGGCGATTGGGCACGAGGTGACGGTGGTTTGCAGGCGGCTCGGCGCCGGCAATCCGCCACCGAAGGTGCACGCCGTCGCGCAGCTGGAGCCCGAGGAGATCAGCAACCCGGACAAGGTTGGTGGAATCCTCGTCGCGCGCGGGATCGAAGCGGTTGTGGAGCGTTACGCGCTGGAAACCGGGGCCACTCGGGTGGCGGCCGCGCGATTGGGGATCGTTCACGTGCTCGAGGTCAATGCGCCGATTGTGCTTGAGGCGGCACGCTACCGTGGCCTCGGCGACGTCGACCACTGGCTCGAGCGCGAGCGGCAGACGTTTGCGGCCGCGGATGCCGTGGTCGTGGTCCAGCGTCGCCTCGAGAGCTACGTCCTTGGCGTTGCTCCGAAAGTTACTGTCAAGTGTGTCTCCAACGGTGTGGACGTCGAGCGCTTCACGCGTTGCGAGCCAGGCGACCTGGGACTCCCACCGGCGAGCGTCGTCATCGGGTTCGTCGGCAGCATGAAACCGTGGCACGGGGTCGACGATCTGGTCACCGCTTTCGAGCGCATCGCACCTCAGCACGCGAACGTGCACCTTGTCCTTGCAGGAGACGGTCCCCAGACCGACGCGATCAACCGGCGCATCAGCGCGGCCGGGCTGACCGGCCGCGTTCGGCTGCTCGGCGCGATTCCGCACGATCGCGTCCCGTCGCTGCTGCGCTCCTTCGACATCGCGGTCGCTCCGTACCGCCCCGCGCCGGACTTCTACTTCGGCCCGATGAAGGTCGTCGAGTACCTGGCGGCCGGGCTCCCGATCGTCTATCCCGCGATGGGCGATATGCCGCAAATCATCGGCGCAAGCGGCGTCGCCTACCCTCCAGGCGATATCGCGGCACTCGGATCCGCGCTCGCCGGCCTGGCCGCGGATGGCGAGCGGCGCCTCCACCTCGGTGCTGCGGCGCGACGACGGTCGATGCGCCACTCGTGGACCCATGCGGCGGATGAGATCACGGGCGTGATTCAGGCAGCGGCGGCGGCCGCGATTGCTCGTAGCGCGGCATGAGAACGATCCTCCGCGTCCTCTGGCCCTGGCTCCGCAAGCGGCGGAAATGGCTCGCGCTGGCCGCGGTGGGCATGGTCGGCGAGGTCATCACGTCGGTGCTTGCCCCGTGGCCGCTCAAGTTCATCATCGACTCGGTCATCTTCCGGCCCGGGGCCTCGGGCACCCCGGTGCTGCAGACGCATCTCGACGCGTCGAGCATCCGTCTGCTCCTCATCCTCAGCGCGGTGGCGGTGGCCATCGCCGTGGTCGGAGCGGCCTCGTCATACATTGACGATCGGGCCACCGATATTGCAGCTCTGCGAGCCGTCTACGACCTGCGTCGCGCCCTGTTCGCGCACCTGCAGCGGCTGTCCATGTCGTTTCACGAGCATCGCGACACGCAGGTTGGGGATCTCCTGGCACGGTTGAGCGGCGACGTTCAGGCGCTCCAGGATCTCGCCGCGGTTGGTTTCTCCAATCTGGTCACCAATACGCTGACGTTGCTCGCCGCGCTCGGGGTCATGGTTTTCCTCGACTGGCGACTCGCCGCAGTGGTGGCGGTGTTCTCCGTGCCGATGTTCTTCATGGCTCAGCGCACTGCGGTGAGCATGCGGATCGCGCTGCGCGCGGCGCGACGACGCGAGGGCCGGGTCAGCGCCGCCCTCCAGGAGTCGCTCTCTGCAGTCAAGCTCGTCCAGTCATTTGGCCGCGAGGACCACGAGAGCCGGCGGGTCGCGAAGGAGAGCACCAAAAGCCTCCAGGCGAGCCTCAAGGCGGTGAGCTTGCAGGCACGGCTGGGCCCGTTGGTCACGATGCTCTCGGGCCTCGCCGGGGTGGCGGTGACGCTCTTTGGAGTCGTGCTGGTGATCCAGCGCTCCATCAGCCCCGGCGAGCTGCTCATCTTCATCCGCTACATGCGCAGCATGCAGGCGCCGGTTCGGCAACTGGCCAAGCTCTCGTTCGCCATCGGTAAGGGATCCGCCGGCGCGGCGCGGATCGAGGAGACGTTCGCCAAAGTCCCGAGCGTCGTCGAGTACCGCGGTGCCGGGGAGCTGCGTTCCCCGTCGGGTCACGTGGTGTTCGACAGGGTCAGCTTTGCGTATCCGGACGGCCGGCCCATTCTCAACGACATCAGTCTCGAGGCACGACCCGGCCAGGTGGTGGCTCTGGTTGGGGCCACGGGCTCCGGCAAGAGCACGTTGATGTCGCTCCTGCCAAGGTTCTACGACCCCACCTCCGGGGGCGTGCTCATCGACGGTCGCGACATCCGCAGCTACACGCTCGCGTCGCTGCGAGCCAGCCTCGCGCTGGTGCTCCAGGACAGCTTGATCTTTCGGGCCAGCCTGATCGAGAACATCACGTACGGGCGTCCCGATGCCAGCCCGGAGGAGATCGCGGCCGCCGCTGAGGCAGCCGGTGTGTGCGCCATCGCCGAGCGCCTTCCCGAGGGATACGACACGATCGTGAGCGAGCGCGGCGGATCGTTGTCCGGCGGTGAGCAGCAGTGCATCGGAATCGCGCGCGCTCTCCTCAAGAATGCCCCGATCGTCGTGCTCGACGAGCCGACCTCGAGCATGGACTCGGTCACCGAGCGGCTGGTTATGGGCGGCGTCGAGCGCCTGCTCGCCGGCCGAACCGCATTCATCATCGCGCACCGTCTCGCCACGGTTCGCAACGCGGACCTCGTCGCGGTGCTCGACAGCGGCCGGATCGTCGAAATGGGGACGCCCGATGAGCTCATGCGCCGACGTGGATCGATCTTCGCCACCCACGCGCGCAACCAATCGATGGCCTCATGACTCCGGCTCGCGTGATGAGGACACCCTCACCGGCGCCTCACCGTGGCTTCAGGAGCGCGCGGCACCCTTCGAGCATGATCAATGCAAGCGCGTTCCCCGCTCGAGCCGTCAGGCTCCTCGACACCGCCGCCTCACAACATCCCGTCGCCGTCGATGAGCGTCCACAACGTGTGCTCCTCTATGCGAATCGAGGCGGCCCCGGCTCCCACCTGCACCACGACCTCTCGGTTGCCGCCCGCTTTCTGGAGGCCGTCCCACAACCGCAGCTCGTGCTGCTCACCGGTCGGGCACCGGCCGACGGTCCTCCCCTGCCACGAGGCGTGTCCGTCGTGTATCTCCCTGGAGCTGGAGACGGCATGGGTGGAGCGCGCCACACGCTGCCTGAACGGCTCGTCCGGCGCGCACGAGCAGCGATCATCGCCGACGTCGCGCGCCGCTTCGCGCCAGACGTTGTTCTCGTCGACAGCGGTCCGGAGGGCCGAATCGATGAGGAGCTGCTGCCCGCGATCGCCGAGCTGCGCACGCACAGCCCGTCGCTCCCGATCGTCGTCGGGCTCGGCGAACCAGTGGCGTCCGCAGCATGACCGGCCCCCTGGATGGCGACGGCCGACCAGCCCGTGCGACGCACCCCCAGGACGTCTGCGTGGTCGGCGCCGGGTACGTCGGACTCACCGCGGCGGCCTGTCTGGCGGAGTTCGGACACCGGGTGAGCTGCGTGGAGGCGAACCCGGAACGGCTCATGATGCTCAGGGCGGGCCGCATACCAATTGTCGAACCCTCGCTCGATGCCCTGATCGAGCGCGGGTGCAGCAGTGGGCGGCTGCGCTTCACCCAGGACCCGGACATGGCGCTCGGGGATGCTCGGGTGGCGCTGCTGTGCGTGGGCACGCCACCGCGCGCCGACGGGACGCCGGACCTGCGCCAGATCGGCGCAGCGGCCAGGCAGATGGTTGCGGCGGCGAAACGACGAGCCGTCCGGACCGCAGCCGGCGTCCATGGCCTGTCATCAGCCGGCCCCGATCTTGTCCTGGCGGTGAAGAGCACAGTGCCGCCAGGCGCGTGCGAGGCGCTCGAGATCGTCTGCGCGGATGAGCTCGACGCTGCCTTCTCGCCGGGCAGCGGCGCGTCACCCGGGGCCGGCCTCGAACCCCGTGTCGAGGTCGTGTCAAACCCGGAGTTCCTCCGCGAGAGTCGGGCAGTCGACGACTTCTTTCACCCCGATCGGATCGTGGTCGGCTCGGGAGATCCCGCGGCGGCGCAGCTGGTGGCGGACCTCTACCCGCCCGCGCCGCACATGGTGCTCTGCGACCGCCGCAGCGCCGAGCTTGTGAAGTACGCATCGAACACCTTCCTCGCGGTGAAGATCTCCTTCGCCAACGAGGTGGCCGGCCTCTGCGAGCGCCTCGGAGCCGACGCGCACCACGTGCTCCGCGGTGTTGGGCTTGACGCGCGCATCGGCGGAGCCTTCCTGGGGGCCGGTCCCGGATTTGGCGGCTCGTGCCTTCCCAAGGATCTCGCGGGCTTCATCGAGGTCGGAGTGAGTGTTGGGCACACGACGCCGATCGCCCACGCCGCGCAGTCGGTGAACCGAGACATCGTCAGCGGACTGGTGGACAGGGTGGAGCTCCTGCTCGGCGATCTGGCAGGAGTCCGCGTTGGCGTGCTCGGTCTCGCTTTCAAACCAGGCACCGACGACGTCCGCGATTCGCCCGCGGTGGCGATCATCCGGGGGCTCGCGGCGCGCGGCGCCGTGGTGCGCGCCTATGACCCGCTGGCCAAAGTGGTGGATCTCCCCGCCGAGGTGATGGAGAGCGCCGAGGCGGCCGCCGGCGAGGCTGCAGCGCTGATCATCGCCACCGGGTGGCCGGAGTTCGCCGATCTCGACCCGGCGCGGTTGTGCCGGCTGATGCCGGGTCGCGTCCTCCTCGACACCGTGGGGATCCTCCGGGGCCCACGCTGGCAGGGAACGGCCATGCGCCTGCACGAGGTCGGCCGCGGCACCCCCACGAGCTTTCATCCCGTGGTCTGGCGGCCCCTCACGTGGGCCGTCGCAGCCGGCAGTGAAGCCGGCGCCGCCGGTGCAGCGTGATCCCGGCACTTCCGCGGCCGGAGCGTGCGGGGCTGCGACGTCTGATCCTGCTGCGCCACGGCGAGACCACCGCAGGCACGGGCCGGCTGCTGGGCTCGAGCTGCGATCTCGGGCTCTCCGAGCGCGGCCGCTCCCAGGCGGCTGCCAGCGGCCGTCGACTACTCGGCCGAACCGTTGTTGGCTGGGTCATCTCATCGCCGCAGCGCCGTGCTCTCGAGACCGCCGCTCTCGCATTCCCAGGACTGCCGGTGATCATCGACGAACGGCTCCGGGAGCAGGACTTCGGAGAGTTGACCGGGCTGACGTGGTTGGAGGCGAAGGCTCGCTTCGGCCAGCGGGCCCGAGCCTGGCGGACGAGCGGGGCGCCGCCACCAGGGGGTGAGAGTCCCGCAACGCTGCGCGCTCGCGTGGCTGACGCGGCGTCCTCTGCGATGCTCCTGCCGTTGGGCGATCCGCGGAGCGAGGTGATTCTCGTGACCCACCACACCCCGATACGTTCCCTGATCGCCACGTCCAGAGGATGGCCCATTTCCGAATGGCGCCGGGTGCACGTCCCTTATGGTGGGGTGCTGACCGTGGGGTGCGGAGCGCCGGGTTCCACAAGGCGGTAGCCGGCTCCGCGCACCGCGTGCAGCAGTGGCGTCAGCTCGGGAGCATTGATCTTGCGTCGCAGGTAGCCGACGTAGACGTCGACGACGTTGCTCCCCGGCTCGAAGTCGTACTCCCACACGTGGTTGAGAATCTGCGTGCGTGAGAGCACCTGGGTTGGATGTCGCATCAGGTACTCGAGCAGCGCCCATTCGCGCGGGGCGAGGTCGATGCGACGGCCGACGCGCCACGCCACCTTGGTGACCAGGTCGAGACGCAGATCCTCCACCACGAGCTGTGTCGACGCATGCTGGTCGGACGACCGCAGCGCGGCGCGGATGCGAGCGAGGAGCTCATCGAAGGCGAACGGCTTCGTGACGTAGTCCGAGGCGCCGGCATCCAGTCCCCACACCTTGTCGACAACCTCGTCCCGGGCGGTGAGAATCACCACTGGAAGGCCAGGCAGGCGGGTGCGCAGCGCGCGCAACACGGTGCGCCCATCCACCCCCGGAAGGCCGAGGTCGAGGAGCACGAGATCCACTTCCTCGCCGCTGACCTCGACAGCGGCGAGTGCCTCATCGCCGTCCCGCGCGACCAGGGTGGCGTAGCCTTCCGCCTTGAGCCCCTTGGCGAGGAACGACACGATGCGCGCGTCGTCCTCGACGATGAGGATGTTCATCCGGCACCGAGATCGAGATGCGCGGCTGCGACCGACTCGATGCATGTCGCCGGCAGCTCGATGCTCACGGTGCACCCTGCACCCGGCGCGCTCTGCAGGCTGGCGTGCCCGCCATGCGCCTCCGCGATGGCGCGCACGATCGTCAGTCCGAGTCCAGAGCCGGGATGGTCCCCCGGCGTATGGACGAAGCGCTGGAAGACCGCCTCATGGTCGGCAGCCGGAATCCCTTTCCCCGTGTCGGCGACGGACAGCACGAGAGCACCGTCGCACGACGCGCGAAGCGTGATCGAGTCGTCCGGTCGAGTGGCGTGCACCGCGTTGTCGAGGAGGTTGAGCAGGGCGCCGCGCATCTTGGCTCGGTCGATGTTGACCAGGGCGTCGGGCACCGGCTCGAGAATCCAACGGCGCGGCGCGAGCGCCTGCGCCGACGAGAAGAGATCGGCCAGGAACGAACGCAGATCCACCGGCTCACGCTCGATGAAGTCGGGTTCGAGCGATCGACCCAGCATGAGCAACTCGTCGACCAGGGCGTTGGTGTGGTCGATCTCGTCGATGACGAGAGACAGCGTCTCAACTGTTTCGGTTCGATCGTGCGCACCACTCCGGAGCAGAACATCGAGATGTCCTCGCATCACCGTGAGCGGCGTGCGCAGCTGATGGGAGACGTTGGAGATGAGATCCCGTTGGGACACGAAGGCTGCCTCGACGCGCTCGAGCATCACGTCGAACGTCCGAGCCAGTTGGCCAAGGTCATCATCCGGGCCCCGATAGTCGAGGCGCTGGCTCAGGTCGTCACGGGTGATTGTCGCGGCGGTCTCAGTGATGCGCGCCACAGTACGCCGGACACGGCGGAGCAAGACGTAAGCGGCGACGAGCGCGATGATGAGCGCCGCCCCGGCCTCGGCGCCGATGGCCGGGAGGAGGGAGAGCGCCTGCCGCTGCACGCGGTCCAGATCGATGCCGGCGATCAACACGCCGACGGCGCGGCCGCCGAGAACGATCGGGCTCGCGACCACGTTGTAGGTGATGGCCGGGGTGGCCACGTCGACGATGGTCGACCTTGCTGGAGGCGTGATGACCCAGGCACGCACCTCGGGTGCCGACGCCAATGCATTGCCCGCGGGCACCGATGCCGCCTGAGTCCCACCGAGTCCGATCACCAGAGTCAGGCCCGATGGTCGCGGGTGGGTCGCGACATAAATGGCCGTGAACGCCGCCAGCCCTTCGCCGGCGGGCCTGTGGCTCGCTGATTGCGAGTACTCCGGGAGCTCCTCCAGCATGTCTGTCTGCGCCGAGGTCAGTTGTTGGCGCGCCACGGCCAGATATGCAAGCAGCAGAATCAACCCCATCGCGACGGTCAGCACCACCGCGTGCGACATGAGCAACCGGGTGGTCAGACCAAGCCCGCGCCAGCCCCGTGGCGCCATCGTATCGTCCCCGGGCGCCTGCTTCCGGATCCGCATGCGCAGAGCCTAGCGACAGACTCGAAGGCTCACGCGTCCGCGTTCGGCGTTGGCTGCGGGGCGTTATCAGGGGTAGCGGGGTCGCTGCCCTCTGGGGTCGGGGACGACGTGGAGGCAGGATTCGGCGAATCCCTGGGACCGGGCTTCGTGGCGGCTGGATCCGGCGTGGGGTGAGCAGGGTGTTCCTGGTTGGAGCCCCCCGCAGTCGCGACGCTCGGCGCAGGATGCGCCACGGAGCGATCCACCACCACTGAGGGTGGGATTCTGACCGCGGACGCCGGGGGGCCGCCAAGGCCGGCCACGAGCGCGATCATCGCCGCCACCGCGGTGGCGGCGACCATGCCCCCCAGTCTGAGCAGCTTCCGCATTGTGTACCTCGCAGTTGAATGGCAATGGCCGGGTTGATGTGGGCCACACTGCGCAGAGCCGGTGAAGGCCGGATGTGAGTGGGATGAGAAAAGACTCATCCGAGTGCGGACCGGCTGGGTCAAGGGAAGGCTGGAGCGACGCGGTGACGTACCGGTACAACGCGGGCGCCGGCCGAGGCTCATCGGTGATCGAAGCTCGCCCGGCTTCACGACGTTGGGAGCAGACGATATGGAGCGATTGGTGCTGTTTCAAGCTTTCGATGAGGCTCGTCACGCTCGCTGCGACACGGCCCAATCGCCTTTTCCGGGGAGCGGACAACCGATGAGCCAATGGTGTCCGTAGGGATCGGCTACTCGGCCTTGGCGTAGACCGTAGGACTGATCCGCGACGGGCGCAATTGTCGTTGCGCCGTTCGCAACGGCCTGCGCAGCGCATGCCTCGGGGTCGGCGACCAGCAGGTTCAGTCGTACAGACGTCCCCCCCAAGGTCTGGGGGCTCAGGTTGGCCGACTCGGCGGCCTCGTCGGCGACTCGAAACCGCGCGCCGCCGATGGCCATCTCCGCGACGATCCGGCCATCGGGGTATTCGTTCCGCTGGATCTCCTCCGCGCCGAATGCTCGCTGATAGAAGGTGACCGCCTCTGCTGCGTTGCTGACGGTCAGTACGGGGGTGATGGCGGCCTTGAGCACTTGCTTCCGATCAGGGCGTGTCGATGACTGGAAGGAGCTCACGCCATCGTTGCTTACTTCGCGGGGCCCGCGCCCTGGAGTTGCCGGAGAGGGGACCCCACCTGGGACTCGATACCGGTGGCGAGCCCGCGCAAGAACGCGCGGATGGCCGCCTGGGTCAGCCGCGCTGTCTGCTCATCGTCGAGCGTCAGCGCTGTGATCGGAGGCCGAAACCGTCCGCTCAGGTGGATCAGGGTCCGCTCGGGGTCCAGGGATCGCAGCTCCAACGTGCTTTCCAGGCGCGACTCCGCGCTCCCTGGGGTCATGACCGCCCAGACAAGACCCCTGGTCACGGCTTCGCCATTACTCTCCACGGGCGGGGTCAACTCCAAAGCCGGGCTTGCGCCGCTGATCCAACTCAAGCCGCCGGGATCCATGCGAGCCCGCAGGGTATCCATCTCCGCATACGCGTCTTGGACACAGTGCGACAGCCAGACCTCCTCCTGAAGTTGCATCAGCGTCGTTCGCAGATCACATTCCACCTGGACCTCATCCTCGACTGAAAGGCTGCGATGCGCGTGTCGGTGCGAGTCTGGTGGGGCCGTTCCCTCGCCACGCTCCAACTCCTCGTCGCGCGCGGCGACCTCAGCCAGGGTGATGCCGGCCAGCACCGCCCGCATCGCTCCGGTGGCGGCCCTCCAACTCTCGTGGAGCGGACAGACCGCGTCCCAGCGACAGGGCCCTTCCCCCAGGGCACATCGTTCGGAGCGCAAGGGCCCCTCACCCGCCTCGACCACCTCGAGCATCGAGATCGCGGCGGGCATGCGCGTCAGGCTGTACCCCCCATCACGTCCAGCCTTGGACCTTGCCAGCCCGGCTCGCACCAGATCGGCAAGGATTTGCGACGCATACGTCTGAGGCACGCCCATCTCGGCGACCACGGTGCGGATCTTCCGATGTCCTCCGGACGGGTACGCGCGAGCAAGGCAGAGTGCTGACCTGACCACATAGTCACCACGCTTTGAGAGGGTGAGGTTCACACCTCAAACTGTAGCACGGTACTTGACGTTAAGCAGACAAGTTAGTAGGATGCCAATCACAAGAACTTCACTACACGTAGAGGGAAGACCCAATGCCTCCGCGACCGAGCCCACCACCAGTGATCAGCGTCAAGCGCCGATGTGCCGCCGCCACCCGCGGGGGAGTGCGATGAAGCGATCCGACGTTGTTGCCGCAAGCTCGGTCTTGGCCGTGGGTCTTGGCGCCGCCGGCGTGTTCGGATGGGGCATGGGTGTCGCGACCCACGTCCCGAGCGCGACGACGACGTCGTCGCACGCATCAGCGGTGCGAACGGTCTCAACGCTGCCAACGCACCTCTACCTCACCATCGTCACGCCGACCATGACCGGCTCGCCGGTCGGCCCGGCGGTCCTCCCGTCCCAGGCCACCGTGCCGGCCTTCAGCGAGGTCACGGTGACGATCATCAACTTCGACGATGCGACCCCGTTGACCGGGTACTACAAGCGATTTGCAACGGCGACGAATGTTCACGGGACCGTCTCGTCGCAACCCATGGACACCAAGAACCCCAACGCTGCGGGCACGTCGCCGGCTCAAACCTACACCGCGGTTGATCCCAACCTCGTATCGCACACGTTCACAATTCCCTCCCTGGGCTTGAATGTTCCCATCCTCGCCAGGAGCCGCACCACGTTCAGTTTTTACACGGGCGCCGCCGGCACGTTCGAATGGCATTGCCAGGATCCTTGCGGCACGGGCCCTTCTGGTTGGAGCGGCGCGATGTCGACTCTGGGGTACATGGGCGGTGAGCTCACCGTTGTCTGACACCGCCGTTTCATCAGGCGGCCGGCGGTGACAACGTTGCGCGCCGTCCAAGGCCGAACCATCACCAACGTTCTGCGCTAGTCGTCGTCGGTGACTGACCCCGAAGTCCGACGTCGGTCCCGGACCATCGGGCGACGCTTGCTTTGGTTGACGGTGCTGCTCGGAACGCTGCCGTTGCTGACCTTGACGGCGCCGTCAGCCGTCTCGGCTCACGCACTACCCGTCGCCTCCGTCCCTGCTCCTGGTGCGGTGCTGCAAGAGCCCCCCACCTCGGTCGTCATCTGGTTCAACGAGGCGCCCGACCCGGCTCTGTCGTCTATCCAGATTCTCGACACCGGTGGCGGGCATCACGAGGTCGGCCACGCGGTCTCATCTCCCAGCGCGCCCCGTGTCCTCTCGGTGAAGGTGCGCGACATGTCCAAAGGCACGTACACGGTGGCGTGGCTCACGGTTTCGGCGTCTGATGGGCACCGGGTTTCGGGGAGTTTCGAATTCGGAGTCCAGGTGGTTCCGCCGACGGCACTCGCTGCGGAACCGGGCGCTGCGACTTCCGCGCTGTCGGTGATCGCTGTTGGCGCGCGAGCGGTCTTTTACGTGTCGATCGTGCTCCTGCTCGGTGGCATCGGTGTCGCCTTCCTCGTCGGTGTCGAGCATGCGGGCCGTCTGCGCACACCCCTGATCGCGGCGAATCTCCTCGCTGTTGTCGGCGTCGCCGGCATCACGGAGGGTCAGCTCAGCGCCGCGGGGTCAAGCTGGAGCCAGTTCGTCGACACGTCGTTGACAGGTGCTTTCCTCACACGCTTGGTACCGGTACTCGTGGGGGCCGTGGCTCTGCTCGCCGCTCCCCGTCTGTCGCAACGCATGCAGCGACCGATGATGGCGATCGCGTGGATTGGTGCCGCTCTCTCGACACTCGCCGACTCCGCGGCCAATCATGCAAGCACCGAAGCGATCCCCATCCTCAGCGTGTTGCTGCAGTGGGCGCACATTCTCGCCGGGGGTCTGTGGGTGGGTGGTCTTGCGGCGCTGATAGTCGTCATCTCCGCAACTCCGTCCGAGGGCCGCAGACGCCTTCTTGAGCGCTTCGCTGCCATCTCCATCGCCTGTCTCATCGTGATCGCCGTGACCGGCGTGCTCCGGTCGGTGGCCGCCATCGGCTCCTGGCACGGACTCGTGACCACCGTGTACGGCGCATTGGTGCTGGCCAAGGTTGGTCTCATACTCGTGCTGGCAATATTGGGGGCGGCGAACCGGCTCAACTCGATGCGCTCGTCGGCGCCTGTGCAGGGCTTCAGAAGGATCGCCAGTGCCCAGGTGGTGGCTGGAGCAGCGGCGCTGGTCCTCTCGGCAACCATTGTCAACGTCGCTCCTCCAAGCGCAACAGCGTTGGCGTTCTCCGGACCGACGCCGCTGGTTGCCACCGGCTCCGATGGCACCACCCTCAGGGTCCGCCTCGAAGTGTCGCCCGGGACAGCCGGATACAACAACTTCACCGTCGCACTCACGGACTACTCGACAGGCGCCCCCATCAACGACGCGACGGTGACCCTCGGGTTCCTCTATGGCGCTGGCACGATCGGCGGATCGGCTCTCGAATTGACATCGGCTGGGCAGGGGATCTATTCGGCGTACGGAGCCAATCTCTCTCTACGGGGTGCCTGGAGCCTGACAGCGCAAGTGCAAACCCCAAAATGGATCTACGACGTGTATCTCCAACTCACGACACGTCGGGCGAGCACCTCGTCTCCTTGATCGTTGCGGTCGACGGTCGCCGCCGCACGCCGCGGGATCGACGAGTCAGGGGCGCTGCTCGACCTCGAGTGCAATCGCCGCCACAGCCGTCTGGATCTCATCGATTGGAGCGTTGACACGCACTCCCACGTGCCCGGCGACACGGGCGCCGAAGCGATCGGGCAGGTGGCGCTCCAGTCGCATTCGCTCCGGTGTCGGGCCGCCCAGGATGAGATGGTCGACTGGGTGCGCATCGAGATGGCTCGCGAGCGCAGCGGCGCACCGGGCGATGTGACGCTCGACGAGCGCCACATCGCGGCGATCGACGTGCGTGCCCGCGGAGGCCCACTGCGCCGCGGCGTCGCCGGTTCCCGACGGCGAGCTGCTGACGTTCCATCCACGCTGGCGGTCTCTGTGGAGCGCTGGTCCCTCGAACAGCGCGGGGTACTCGAAGAGTTCTCCAAGGTAGTAGTCGAATATCCGCATCTTCTCGTGGTCGACCAGAGTCACCCCGAAGCGCGATGCCCCGGCGAGCAGGAGCTTCAACGGTATGAGGTTGGGGCCGTGCCCGGAGACGATCTGATCCTCCACCCGGACCGGTAGGGTGCTCGCTCGGAGCCACGAATCGCGCGAGCAGGCCGCCAGCACCAGTCCACGGGTGTGCGACCGCGTGAACTGCTCCTCGAGCCATCGTTCCAGCATCGTCACATTGCCGTCGAGCGCTGCTCGAACGTCCGGTTCCTCGACGGCTGCGCTCTCGCGCGCGGTCTGCGCGAGGACCTTGAATGCCTGCAGGTAGTCGGCGCGCCGCGGCCGGTGACCGCCATCGACGTCGAGGTAGCAGGTGGTGACGATCGGAGTGTCGTGCACGTGCTGGAGATCACCGATCTCGCGGTCGATGCGGCTCCTGACGATGGTGGCGGCCATGGCTCTCCTCGCTTCGCAAGTGGTGGTGCTCCACCACAGATTCACAAACATGCGAGCAGATCGCCAGGGACCATCGTCCCGAGCCTCCGAGCCGGCCGACCCTTGTCACGCCCCTCGACCGGGCGCCATCATCCCTGTGTTCGGGGTCCTTCGCCTCTGGCAGCAGCGTCCGGAGGCAGGACGATGGGTCACGCGCAGGTTGCATCGCAGCGGCATCCGCGCCAGTCTGGGTCGGGAGCGTACCGATAGCCGGTGGCGCAGGTTGCGTACCATCGGCGCTGATCGGACCGGTCTGAGGTCACACGCGAGATGTGACGTACGGCCCTTTCACCCCGCCTCGTTGGCTTCTAGCCTGTCGCCCATGCGTGTCAAAGGCAAGCACAGGCGAGGAACATCATGAGCACGTCCGATTCGACACTGCAAGACGAGGTCATGGCTGAGTTGCGCTGGGATTCCAGCACCAACGCAGCCAACATCGGCGTGAGCGCGCACGACGGTGCGGTCACGCTGTCCGGTCATGTGGCGAGTTACCCGCAGCGCATCGCCGCCGACAAGGCAGCTCGGAGGATCCGCGGAGTCGTCGCGGTCGCCAATGAACTCGATGTGCACCTCCCGGCCTCGTGGCAACGGGATGACACGGACATCGCTGAGAGCCTCGCTCGAGCCCTCTCGGACAGCACCCTTCTCAACCCTGGATCCGTCACGGCCACCGTCAGCCATGCATGGGTGCAGCTCGAGGGCACGGTCAGCTGGGCCTATCAGCGCAGCACCGCCGAGCGCATCGCCCGCCATGTGGTCGGCGTCGTCGGGCTCACCAATGCGATCACGCTCACGGCGCGCGCCACCGCCCATAACGTGGACAAGGAAATCCGAGCCGCTCTCCATCGTCGGGCCGATCTCGATGCACGTTCGATTCACGTGGAGGTGCTTGGCAACGTGGCCACCCTCACGGGCAGCGTCTCTTCACTCGCGGAGGAGCGCGCCGCCACGAAGGCAGCGGCCGCGGCGCCCGGGGTCGAGCGAGTCACCAGCCATCTGCGGGTTGTTCCGGCGCCGATTCTCGTGGGCAGTCGGAGCTGAGAAGGGCAGGCCCGGGGCGCGACCACGCAGTCTGCCCCGGGCCAACGCGCTCTCTGCGATCGGCACGATGCCCATGGCCCTTGCGAGCTGTGACAACGGGCACTGGAGCGTCTTCAGCTGGGCTTCCCTGTGTAGCGCCGATGGCGCACCCGCCAACCCCTTGCCTGATGGTCATCGCCGCAAGTCGACTCGTCCTCAACCGTGCAGACTTGGACGCGCTGAATGCTCTGCCCAGGCAGCGATGAATCGCGGCGCGGTTCAGGCGCTGCCCAGGGACGGGATCGATCGTCGTTACCAGGGTGTATGCAGCGGGAATCGGACTGCCACTGGGAGTGTGGCAATTCGGGGCCATCGTGCTGCGAGCCGTGGTTACCGTCGCGGGCGCGGAACCAGGCGACGGTCGAGGCGAGCGCCTCGCCGATCGGGGTGGGCCGGATACCGAGCCGCATCTCGGCTTTCGTGCTGTCGACGATGAATGGCTGCGTGAACTCGTAGAGCATCTCGCCGAGCTCGCGAATGGTGAGGTTGACGACACCAATCAGCCGGAGAACGAGAGGGGTGCAACGCTGATCTTGATGGGCGATCCGAGGTCAGCCGAGATCGTGCTGATGATCTCGCGGGTGGTTTGAGCGGGGCGTCCTGCACGTGAAAGACCTCGCCCAAGACGTCGTCGCGAGTACCGAGCGTCGCCAGGGTTCGCCGCTGCGTCGCGGGTGAACGTGTAGCTGTGCGGTCAGGATCCCCGATGACCCGCGCCGGTCTGCCCGCCACAGCGGCGCGCAATCTTGCGGGCAGTACGGCGTTCGCCCCACCGAACGCGGCGTGGCCCAACGGTAAGCCCACGGCCAGAAGGATCTGGAAGGTCGCCATCCCGGCGATTCCTCCCGCAGCAGCCAGAGCCAGCCCAGTCCGGTGGAGCGTTCATGTTCAGTCCCAACTCCCAGGTTCAACCGACCCCGTTTGGTGCTTCTGTCGAAGGGAGTCCAGGATGGTCGTGTGCGTCCCGGTAGTCCTCCTCGACGCGCCGATCGATCACGCGAATGGACCCCCCAACCAGCTCGCTGGCGTACGAGAATTAAACCTTGCGACAGACATGGGTGGCGTCAAAGGCAGCCGTCTGCGTGGCAGGCCCGTCGGAGGCAACGACCGGCAGGCGTTGCGGCACGGTAAAGGGCAACTCCGACTCGTTGAGGTACCGAGCCGACTGCTCTTGCAGGAGTCGCCGCCGACTCGACTGGGTCTGCTTGCGCATGTTCTCCGCTGTGTGCCCTCGGTTGACTTGGCCGGCCGCTCCCTCCCCGAAGCCGGCCCGCCTCTCCCTTGCCTCGAGAGTCTGATTGCGAGTGAGTCGCCGCCGGCGCATGGTCGACGGCGACCCTCGCAGAGAAGATCAGGCTAGAGCTGAACGATCACTGACTTGGTCTCGAGGTAGCTGGAGAGGACTTCCTCACCCATCTCGCGACCCCAGCCGCTTTGCTTGAAGCCGCCGAAGGGCAGCTCCGCGCTGAACACGTTGTAGGTATTGACCCATACCGTGCCCGCCTTGATGCGCCGGGCGAGCTTATGGGCCTTCGAAATGTCCTTGGTCCACACGCCCGCGGCCAGTCCATAGACGGTGTCGTTGGCCTGACGGGCGAGGTCGTCGACGTCGCTGAACGGCAACGCGACGATCACCGGTCCAAAGATCTCTTCGCGCAGAACCACGTCGTCGGGTTCGACGTCCACCAACACGGTTGGCTCCACGAAGTAGCCCGGACGGTCGAGTGCGTGGCCGCCGGCCAGCGCGCGGTTGCCAGCCTGCTCACCCTTGGCGAGATACCCGGTGACCCGATCGAACTGCTCGCGGGAAACCAGCGGGCCCATGTCTGTGTCCGGATCCATGCCGGGGCCGACCTTGATCTTCCTGGCCGCCTTGGCGACGCCCTCCACCACTTCATCGAAGCGGTCCTGCTGCACGAAGAGACGGCTCCCCGCACAGCACACCTCACCCTGGTTGAAGAAGATGCCCTGTGCCGCGCCGGCGATGGCCGCGTCGATGTCCGCGTCCGAGAAGATGATGTTCGGCGACTTGCCGCCGAGCTCCAGCGAGACCTTCTTCAGGTTGCCGGTGGCAGCCGTTGCGATCAGTCTGCCGACCTCGGTGGAGCCGGTGAAGGCGATCTTGTCGACGCCAGGATGCGCGGCGAGAGCGGCGCCGGCGGTCTCACCGAATCCGGTGACGATGTTGACCACCCCGTCGGGGAGGCCGGCTTCGAGCATGAGCTCACCCAAGCGCAGGGCCGAAAGCGGTGTCTGCTCGGCAGGCTTGAGGACCACCGTGCAACCCGTCGCCAATGCCGGACCCAGCTTCCATGCGGCCATCAGCAGCGGGAAGTTCCAGGGAATGATCTGGCCAACGACGCCGACTGGCTCGCGCAGTGTGTACGCGTGAAACTCGGCGCCGGGGAGGTAGGGCACCGACGGGTTGATGGTGCCGCCGTTGAGCTTCGTGGCCCAACCCGCCATGTACCAGAACAGGTCGGCCGCGAGCGGAACATCAGCAGCGCGCGCCACGCCGAGCGCCTTGCCGTTGTCCAGGCAATCGAGCTCCGCGAGTTCGTCTGCGTGTTCCATGATCAGGTCGCCGATTCGGTGCATGATCTGGCCGCGTTCTGAGGGAGTCATGCGGCTCCACGGGCCGTTTTCAAACGCTCGGCGAGCCGCTCGCACCGCGCGGTCGATGTCGTGGGCGTCGCCCTCGGCGATGCTCGCGAGCACCGTGTCGGTGGCCGGGTTGAGCGTGTCAAAGGTTTTGCCACTCTCGGCCTGCTCGAATTTGCCATTGATGAGCAGCGCGCGGGGCGAGGCCTTGAAATACCGAGTCTTCTCGGTGGGGCGGGTTGCAACAGCCATGCGGGTGCTCCTCCAACGGAGTGTGCGTTTGGAGGGCCGAGAAGAAACGTGAAGGAACTGGCTGACAACCCCTGAGAGAAAGGTCGCCCCGACCGGCGCCTTGACGGCTCTCGCCTCGATCCTGGGACCCTCACAACCTAGCAGGTTGTCCCGATAATTGTTGCGGCGCCGTGCTAGTATGATGAGGCGATCATAGGTTCACATCCACTTTCCGTTGTCGAGGCGGCGGCGCAACTCCACGCCTCGCCGGCCTACGTCCGCAGGTTGCTCGCCAGCCAGAGGCTCTTTGGTATCAAGGTGGGACCGGTCTGGGGCGTCTACGCAGAGGACCTGGAAAGCTTCATGCGCGGGCGCCGTCCTCCCGGCCGGCCCCGTAAGGCCGCGACGCGCCCAATTGACGAGGAGGACACGCGACATCGCATCACCGATGAACGCGCGGCAGCTGGGACCGATGACGCGCTGTTGAAACCGAAGACGCTGACTTCTCCGTGACGAAGCGCCTGCCGGAACGACCGCGCCACTGATAGACCGGGCCAACGACGCGCTTTGTCGATCCGCTGCGTCGTGATCGACCCGCTCAACCAGCGGTCCCCTCGCGCCCAACTCAGGTAACAAAGGTGCGCGCTAGCCTGCGCCACGATCAACTTTCTTGGCCAACCGAGTTTGCGGGCTCACCGGCAGGCTGTGGAGGGCGAGAAAGCACTTCAAGTGGTAAGACGCTCGGGTGTTCGACGCTCCCCTCACAGGCGCGCGTTCTTCCGCGACCTCGACGGATTGGGTAATTGGTCAGGCCACCGCCGCGACGCGGACCTCCGCGGGCAACTCGCCGTGAACGCAGGTGCCAGCACCTGGGTGAGAGATCACCTGAACCTTGCCGCCGAGCGCATCAACACGGTCGTTCATATTGATCACTCCGGCGCCCCTGCGCACCGTCGCGGCGTCGAAACCCTTCCCGTCGTCCTGCACCTCGAAGCTCAGAGTGCCATCCTCGGCGCACAGCCGCACGACCACGTTGGACGCGCTCGCGTACTTCTGGACATTCTGCAACGCCTCGAGCACGCAGAAGTACACCGTCGCCTCCACGTCCTGGGCGTAGCGCTGCACTGCCTCCGCCTCCACGCTCACCGGAACGGTCGCCTTCCGCGCCTGGGACTCCAATGCGACCACCAGCCCCTTGTCGGCGAGCAGTGGTGGGTAGATGCCCCGGGCCAGGTCGCGCAACGTCTCCAGGGCTTCATCGGCATCACCCTTGAGCTGTTCCAGGGTGGCGGCCGCCTTCGCCGGGTCGCGTCCTAGAAGCATCTGCGCCAAGCCCAGCTTCACCTTCAAGGCCACCAGGTGCTGCTGGGCACCATCGTGCAGGTTGCGCTCCAGACGCCGCCGTTCCAGGTCCTGGGCACTCACCAACCGCTGCCGCGAAGCGCGCAGCTCATCGAGCCGCGCCTGCAGGTCCGCGCTCAGGCCCACGTTTTTGAGCACCAGTCCCGCCTGGTGGGCGAGGTCGTCGACCAGCTTCTCCTCGTTCGGGGTGAGGGCTTCGCCGCGGCGCATGTTCACGCTGAGTGCGCCGAGCAGTTCGCCTTGGTGGCGCACCTCCACCGACCGGGTCGCGCCAGGTAGCGGTGCCAAGGTCCCACTGCTCATGAGCACGGGTGCGTACCTAGCGATCCCATCCGGGAAGGTTGCGACAGGTCGCAGCTCCTCGCTTCCGCGCAGCCATACCGTTGCCGACTCCGCACCCGTTCCCTCCTGGAGCACTCGGGCCATGCGCGGCAACACCTCATCCGCAGCGTAGGTCTCGGCAACGCGTCCCGAGAACTCGCTCAGCACCTCGTACGGCGTTGCCCGCTTGCCGTACACCAACCGGTTGGCAACCTTCTGCACCCGTTCGCGCGCCGGCTGAAATCCGATCGCGACGATCGCCGTGGCCACGATCGACAGCGCCAGGTTGGGTTTGCCTCCGCCACCCACCAGAGTTCCGACCCCGACGGCAATACCCACGTACACCGCGGTGATGAATACGGCAAGCGCGCCGTAGACCAGGGTGCGGCTGATGATGATGTCGATGGCGTACAGCCGATACTTGAGCACAGCAATTCCGATTGCGATTGGAAGGGCGACCGCGAACCCCAGGAGGTTGACGAGCAACCAGGCATCGTTTGTCACAACGGCGGCCTGGGGCGCTATCAGTGAACCGACGGCCACCACGAGCGTTGCCACGGCCGTGGTCACCACGACGTAGGCAATCCATTTCAATTGCTCGCGCTCATCGCCTCGTGCGCGGCGCAGCCGCACCAGCGGCGCGAAGGCTGCCACGAGCAGGACCGCAAGGCCGACGAACCACCAGAATGCCAGCGGCCCGTTCGCGAGGGCCTCGAGGCCACGGAGTCCAACAGGGTTGGGGAGCTGCGGTTGATTGTCCGGACCCTGAAGGGGTGACGTGCCCAGCGCCTCGAGCACCACTGCAATGAACAATGTGGCGATCACCCCCACGGGGATCACGGCTCGCCACCGCGGGGACGGAAGTCGTCCGTCGGGGATCAAGAGCAGGGTGATGGTGGCGGCACCGGATGGATAGACGAACTGCTCCGACCAGATCGACCACCACAACGCCCATTGCGCTCCCGGTACGCCGGGATGAGTGATCGCCGCGAAGCGGGCATACTGCGCGGCCAATCCGCCGGCACCCATCACCACCGCCATAAAAAGGAAGAGCCACCCAACGGGATTTCGGGACCGCCGCGAGGCGATCAGGCCGCCCACGATTGCGAACGTGAGCGACATCACGATCTCGAGCGGGTTGACCGCCTCGAGAGTGTGTATCGAAGCGCCATTCGCGACGGCGAGCGCTGCTGTCGCCGTGCTGAGCGCGATGCCGACTGCCGCGAGGCCCCATGCCAGCCGAGCGACCTTTCGCTCGCTCACTCGGAAGCGGGCCCCATCTGGTAGCCGGCGGCGAGCGGCACGCGTACTTCAACCACCGGCGGCTCCAGCGGCTGTGCTCGCGGCTTCGCCAATACGCCGGAGGAGGTCGGCCCGTTCAGCATCGTCAGTCTGGGTCGGACGGGTGCGGCGGAGTGTTGTGCGTGAGCATGAACGATCGTCATGGGTTCAGAAGGCACGGGCTCATGCTACCCAGCCGCGCGGAGACTGGAATGGGGCTGCCACCACGGTCCCTGGGGGTATTCGCCACCGACACCGTAGTCCACCGGCGTGTGGGATGGTGGGCACCTGATGACCGACTTCGCCCCAACGGACCGAGCGGCCTGCAATTCACTAACCTCACCGAAGCTGAGGTCCGTCAGCTGCACGGCATGGGGCCGAACGCCATCGATCTGATCCGCCTCGCGCTCGCCGCCAAGGGGCTGACCTTCTCAAATTCAACTGGTACTCGGCGATCGGATGCGCCCAGGTCGTCGAACACTCAGCATCAGGTGAAATGACGCTGGCGTG
>DATLRB010000015.1:0-9332 GCA_035534875.1 Saccharimonadales bacterium (SeqCode) | reverse complement strand
GTGGCGGGGGCGGCTGGCTGCGCCGCCTCCTCCGCTCCTGACCTCCCATCACCTGAAAGGAACAATCGCGATGAGCAAGCCATTCACCGTCACCGACGCCGAGTTCGACGCGCAGGTCCGCCGGAGCGATCTGCCCGTCCTCGTCGACTTCTGGGCGTCCTGGCGCCCACCCTGCCGCTTCATGGAACCGATCGTGGAGGGCCTCGCCGAGCGCTATGCCGGCGTGGTGAGGGTCGGCAAGCTGGATGTCGATGCCAATCCAGAAACCGCTGGGCAGTTCGGCGTCCAGAGCATCCCGACCCTCATCCTCTTCCAACACGGCGAGCCGGTGCAGGGGCTGGTCGGGGTCCAACCGCGCGAGCTTCTCGAAGGTGTCTTGGAGGGAGTCCTCGCCGCCAACGGCTCCCAGCGACACTGATGCCCACGTTTCTATTCGCTGATGGAGTTTGACGATGCCTCGGATTCCGGTTCACACAATGGACGACGCACCGGAGGCAAGCCTTCCAGCCCTCGCGGCGCTTGCACGCAGGACGGGTCGGGTGCTCAACATCTACGGCGAGATGGCCCACGCGCCAGCGGTGGTCGGCGCATACCTCGCGTTGCAGCATGCCCTCGCCGAGCACGGAACCCTCGACGCGCGTACCCGGGAGGCGGTCGCCCTGGCGGTCAGCGCTGTCGACAGCTGCGACTACTGCCAGTCCGCCCACACCATCAGCGCGCAGCGCGCCGGCCTGAGCGCTGAACAGACCGTGCAGCTGCGCGGCGGCGAGGTCAGCTTCGACCCCGGGCTGGCGGCGCTGGTTGCGTCGTTCGTCAGGTCACCGCCAACGTCGGGTTTGTCGACGACGCAACGTGGCAGGCTGCCCTCGATGCCGGCTGGAGCGACGAGCAGCTCACCGAAGCCTTCGCGCACATCGTCGTCAATATGTTCACCAACTATTTCAACCATATGGTGGGCACGGAGCTGGACATTCCCGCCGCCCCGCCTCTCTCAGTCTTGAGCCGCCCACAATCCAAGTGAACCGCGTGGAAGGCCGAGACCGCGCCTTCGAACCTTGAGCCTGCTCGACCAGGCGGATGATCTGGGCGAGCATCGTGGCGCGGTCACTCGGCGAATGGCGAGACAAGGGGCTCGTGACCACCGGACGCCGCATCGTCGTGCTCGATGCCGAGGGTCCGCGGCGCCTCGCCGCCGGGAGTGAATCTCGGCGCAGCACCGCACCGATACACGGACGCCGGAAAGAATGTCAACCAGCCGGGGCCGTGACCCATTTGATGGTCAGCGAGACGCCGGCGTCGACAAGCAGGTTCCGGACCGGGCAGCGGCGTTCGGTAACCTCGACGACCGCTTGCAAGCGTCCCGGCGTTTCAGCGGTGCGCACGCGCGCCTCGACCTCGACGGTTTGGAAGTGCGGGCGTACGTCGGCTTCCCCAAGCAGGCCACGGCGGTCGAGCGTAAACTCGGCGTCGAAGTCGATCCCAGCATAGGCGAACCCGAGCTCGCTCGCGGCACGCGCGAATGTGACCACGGTGCACCCGCAGAGCGCCCCGACGACGGTCTCGAGAGGGGTCGGTGCGCTCCCGGTGCCGCCGCGGACAACGGGCTCATCGATCGCGAGGGTGAGCCCGCCGCCCGTGCTGACCACGGTCCGGAGACCTTGGTCGTTGCGTGCAGTCAGCATGTTGCGGATCAGCTTCGGCCCTCGCGCGGTCTCGTGCCCCCCAGGCGAGGTGAGTTCAGGCTCGCTCATCGTCGTTTCCTCCTCGCATAGTCCATACGATTCGCCCAATTGCCGCCGTCCTCACGTGACGCGGACGTGCAGGTGCGCCGTGACGATACGACCGCCAAGTCGAATGTCGGCGCGGCGCGCGGGCGATCTCAGTGACGGCCCGTCCGCCAATCCGCCTCCACAATCAGTGCACGCTATTTTCCCACCACCCCGAGTGTCAACGGTCCCTTCCCGGCTCAACGTCGCCATCCTGTCAAGAGCGATAACGCCCGAAACAGCGGAGCCCTTTGGAATCGGCCATGGTCAGTTGCAAGCGGGGTAGAGGAGCTCAGCCCACTGCTCACTGCTGAGGTCGAGATCCAGGCGACGGAATCGACCGATGCCTCGCCCGGTGAGGGGGAGCCGCGTCGGCATGCGCTCGACGAGCCGAGCGTCGACGAAGACCGCGCGACCCTCAACCTGGCCGACCCCGATCCAGGACTCGCCGCTTCCACGGCGCGTTGGCGCGACGCCGACCCGAATCCTGACATCACAGACGCGAACTCCTGAACAGCAGGCACGGAAAGCTGTGAACATGATGAACAGGCGCGACGCCTCAGGGTGTTCCTCGAGCCAGCCCTTGGCCCGCTGATCGACGATGAAATCAAACCGCTTGGATACGGAAGGTATCGCCATGACTCCAAGTATGGCCCGGGGCGACCGCCCCTTCGCACCAAGTACCCGCTGGCGAGCGCCTCGCGGGCAGTCACAAGCAAGGCGTCTTCGCAGACGTCGGCTTCGGAGAACGTTGACTGGCCGGCTCGAACATGACCAACCCGGTCGAGTAGCGGGGTGTGCGAGCGAGATGTCTCGGCAAGCGTGGCGATCACCACCTCGACCGCGCACGCCAGCCACTGGGTTCCGGAGTGCTCGCGTAGGATCGCAATCGCGCGCTGGGGTTTCCATTGCGGGTCGATAGTGACGGGTATGCGCCATGGCGTCGTAGGCGTCACACACCGCGAGGATCGCCGCTTCCAACGGGATCTGCTCGACGCGGAGCCGGTCGGGATATCCCGTGCCGTCGATCCGCTCGTGATGGGCTCGGACGAGCGATGTGGCTGGCGCCACCCCCGGACGGGCGGCGAGGATCTGCGCTCCCAGTGCGGAATGGACTTGCATGCGAGCCGTCTCTGCGCTGGCGAGGGTCCTGGCTTGACGAGGACGATGAACGAGTTCGCGCCGCCTTGCGGAGTGAGCGTCGTCGGAACGCGGTACCGGGCGTGGTTTGCGCCAGACTCAGCGAATGGTCTTTGGCAGGCGCGCCCTAGCGATAGGTTGCGCGGCTGCGTGCGGTCTCGCCGGTGGCTTTCTGCTCGTTGTGCGCGGTGCGGTGACGATCGATCTGGGATTGGGACGTCGGACTCGGCAGCTCGGTCCCCTTAAGGCGGAGATCCTGGCGCAGCCCGAGGTGGTGTTCGACGTGGTCGCCGCACCCTATCTCGGCCGCACTCCGCGGGCGCTGGCCGCCAAGCTCAGGGTCATCGAGCGCAGCAACGATATGGTGATCGCGGAGCACGACACCCCGGTTCTTGGAGGGCGCGTGGTCGCAACCACCCTTGAGAGCGTGCGCTTTGAGCGGCCGCACCTGATCCACTTTCGGTTGCTGCGCGGCCCCGTCCCGCTGGTCACGGAAACCTTCGAGTTCAGGTCGGGCAACGCGGAGGGAACCACAGACTTCGAGTATCGCGGTGAGCTGTCGACCGACCTCTGGTCAGTGGGTGCCTGGTGGGGGCGGCTGGTGGCGAGAAGGTGGGAGAGTGCGGTGAGCGAGTCGCTACAGTCGATCCAAGCGGAGGCGGAACGACGCAGGCGAGCTCAATAGAGGCGCGGCCAGGTATCAGGAATCGACGTCCGGCCCTAATCCTTGGCGGAATTCGCCTGCGGTCGCGCGCCCGGCTGCAAACAGCTGGGCCACCGCCTGCTGCACCCCCATCGACATTGATGGGTACGCATGCACCGCCTGCGCGAGCCGTCCGGCGAACGCGCGCAGCTGCATGCCAATGACAAACTCGTGAATGAGTTCCCCTGCTCCTGCGCCGATGATGTGCGCGCCGAGGATGGTGCCCCCGCCCGCGTGACCGAGCACCGGCTTGCTGGAGGTGACGACCTTGATCAGCCCGCGAGTCTTTCCGGTGATCACGGCGCGATCGATCGCGCTATAGGGGAGGGTCGCGACTCGAACATCGTCACCGTGCGCCCGCCGTGCCTCGGGCTCGGTCATGCCGAGATGCGCAATCTCAGGATCCGTAAATGTTACCCACGGCACAACCCGGTAGGTGGCGCGGTGTTGGCGACCGAGTGCATTGCCGGCCGCGAGGCGTCCCTGGTAGGCCGCGACATGGGTGAAGGGCAATACTCCAGTGACATCCCCGGCGGCAAAGACGCCGGAGCGATTGGTGCGCAAGTGACGGTCGACGGTGACCCCCTGTGGGGTCGCGCGCACGCCAGCGGCATCGAGCCCAACCGAGCCGACATTGGGGCGGCGCCCGGTGGCGACGAGCACCGCGTCACCCTGCAACTGCAACTCCTCCTCGCCCTGGCGAAGCTCCAGCCGGTATCCGTCGTCCCCATGCGTCACCGCATCGATGGCGACTCCCAGCATCAGCTCGACGCCCTCCGCCTGGAAGGCCTTGCCGGCTTCGGCGGCAATGTCCGGATCCTCACGCGCCAGGAGCTCACCAGCCGCATCGATGACGGTGACAGCGGAACCCAAGCGCGCAAAGGCCTGCGCCAGCTCGAGTCCGATAGACCCGGCGCCAATCACGAGCAGTCGCCGTGGCAGATCTCCGAGTGCGAAGACGGTCTCATTGGTGAGGTAGAGCACGGAGTCGAGTCCACGAATGGGCGGCACCGCAGGGCGGCTCCCGGTTGCGATCACAATTGCCTTGGTGTGTACCTCGTGTCCGTCGATCACAACAGTCGTCGCGTCGGCAAGACGTGCGTGACCATGCCGCACGATCACGCCGGCATTCACCAAATGCTCCGCGTCCTCGTACGTTGCGATGGACTTGACAACCGTCTGGACTCGTTGCATCACCGCCGCCAGGTTGACCCTGACGGAAACGGCGTCAATACCAAACTGCGCGGCGTTGCGGAGTTCGTGTGTAACCCGCGCCGCCTCGATCAGGGCCTTGGACGGCACGCAGCCATTCCAGGTGCACTCTCCGCCGAGTGGCCCGGACGACACCAGCAATGTCGTTGCGCCCTTCGCGGCTCCGGTCTGTGCGGCTGACAGACCGGCGGCGCCCCCGCCAATCACAACCAGATCCACGCGTTCGGTCACGACACAGCCGAATCGGGGCGCACGCTGCGACTCGTATCGCGACGCTCACCGCCATATGAGGGGCCGACCGCGGCCACGCCTGCACTCGTGGCGCGCGACCGGTCTCCCGCCGGTTCGGGTGCGCCGACATTGATGGCTGACTGAGCGAAACTGTCGGGTATCGCCAGGAGGCGCAGCGCCGCCTCGAAGACACACGCGGCGCCGAGGAGGTACCGCGTCCTCGACTTCGAAGATTGGATGCGCAGAGAAAACGCATGCTCGTCCGGAACCCAGGTGAACTTCATTCGCGGCCGGCACCTGTTGATCGAGAATCCCAGGCGCCGGCGCGCCCGAGATCGCGAAGTGAGAGCCGACGAACACGTGTCGTGGCTGTCTTGGGCAGATCGGTCATCAATCGTATGAACCGGGGAACCATGAATCGTGGCAAGGCTCTTCGTAGAAAGGCCTCGACCTCGGCGGGTGTTGTCGCCTCGGTCGGGCGCAGGACGAGACACAGGAGGATCTCGTCCTCAACCCCATCGTCGGCGAGAATGCCCACCGCTGCGGCTTCGAGCACCGCGGGGTGTCGCATCGCGGCGGACTCGATCTCAGCAGGCGCGATGGTTTCGCCGCGGCGCCGGATTGACTCGCGCAGCCGGCCTCGGAACACGTAGTTGCCTTGCGCGTCGCGGCTCAGCAGATCGCCCGTGTGATACCACCCGTCCTGATCGAGAGCCGGTCGCACCTGCGCGCGGTCGACATAGCCCTCAAAAATGACGTTCGGCTCATGGGGTCGAATCCACAGTTCCGCGGGCTCATCCGTCAGCGCCTCGGCGCCATCGGTCCGCGTCAGCCGCGCGTCAAAGCGATCAGCCGGAATGCCGACCGTCCCCGGTCGGGCGCCGGTGGATGGAACGTGAGTCCAGCATGAGGCTGTCTCGGTCTGGCCCCACACGTCTTCGAGCTGCACGCCGAAGCGCTGCTCGAACCGTTGCCACGAGTCGCTCGGGGCAGCACTACCCATGGCCCGCCGGACCGGGTTCTCCGTGTCGTCGTCACGAGGTGGACGAGCCATCAGTGTGCTGAGGATCGTGCCCACATAGGGAAAGAAGACGGCACCTGCGGCGCGGGTCTGTTCCCAGAAGGTGAATGGGTCGAATCGACGTGCAATGACGATTCGTCCGCCGCACAACAGGGTGCCCAAGAGGGTGCCCTGGCAGGTGACGTGGAACAGCGGAAGACATGAGAAGACCGTCTCACCGGGGGCCACACGGATCAACTCCTCCCCGTACTTGGTGGCATGGAGCGCTTCCGCGTGCCGGCTCCACAGCACACCCTTGGACTCTCCTGTGGTCGAACTCGTCAACAACAAACGTGCCGGTGCCGCGCCCCAGTCGGTGGGTCGTGGGGGCGGTTCGGTGCTTGCACAGTCGATTGCGCGGTCGAAGCTGTCGGCGCCGGTCGGCGCCGCGCCTGCGATGAGGACCGCATGCGGGTGGGGGGCGGTGCACGTGGCGGCGCTCGCAGTGTCGGCGAGATCGGCGTCACAGACAACCACGGAACCAGCCGCGCGAGCCATCGCATGGCGCAGCGGCTCGCCCGTGAGCCTGGCGTTGAGTGGGCAGAAGACGGCCCCGATCTTGATGCACGCGAACCACGTCGCGACGATGGCGACCCCGTTGTTGCAGAGTGTCGTCACCACGTCGCCCTCACGGGCTCCGCGTTCCAGCAGGACATTCGCAGCGGCGTTGGAGAGACGATCGAGTTCACCGTATGACAGCGTCATGTCTGACAGCACCAAGAACTCCTCGTCGCGGCGGCGGCCGAGTGCCTCCTCGATCTGCGCGCGCAGCGTCGGCGGCGCGGAGGGCACGAATGGGGCAGACGCGATCAATCGGTCGGCTCGAGGCGAAAGCTCGGCGAGCGCGCTAAATCACGCCGCAACTTCGGAATCAAAGTGAAACCAGCTCCAATCGCAATGGTCAGTCCGGCCCCGTACATGCACAGGTTGAACGGCGAGGCCGGAACCGGATAGACCGTCCCTTTGATGATGTAGCCCATGACCAGGACTGCCGCGAGGAGTCCTCCGAGACGCCGGACGCTGCGCTGCCTCCGCCGGATCGACCACACCAGAGCGGCGGCCGCGGTCATCAGGTACGTGACGATGATCAGATCGGCGCCATAGGTTGCCAGGTAGAAGAAGGCGTCAAGCGGAGAGGTCCCGTTGAGCATGAAGGGGATGGTTGCCGCAAGGCTGACGGCGCCAACAGCGGCCAGAGCTCCCACGGGCGAGCCATGCCTGCGCTGCACCCGGCTCATCCACCTCGGTCCAAATCCGTCACGGCTGAGTGCAAAGAGCAGCCGATTTGCGCCGTTGACTGTGGCCAACTGCGCGCCGATGCCACTGATCAGCGCCGCGACGTTGATCACCCTTCCCATCGCAGGAGACACATAGCTCCCCGCGATATCGACGAGCGGAACGGACGAGCTGGCCAGCGCTGCGGGGTTAGGGAAGGCAATCGTCTCAACCCACGAAAGGACAATGTAGATTCCTCCGGAGACGAGCAGGGCAGTCACCATCGCCGCTGGAATTAGCCGGCGGGGTCGTCGCGTCTCCTCGCCCAGCGTGGCGGCAACCTCAAACCCAGAAAAGCCGGTGAACGCGAAGACGACACCCAGTCCAATGGTGGTGAGGGGAATGCCTCCCGTCGTGAAGGGCGCCGCGGAAATGCCATGGCCTCCAGAGCCGCCCTTGGCCACGACAACGACAGCCACGATGGCGACCAGCAGGATCGAGATGCCTTCGAGGATGAAGATCACCAGTGTGGAGACCGAGATCCGGCGGTAGGCAAGGACGAGCGCGACGACCCAAAAGAGAACCGCAAAGGCGGGCCAACCAATGGAGATGCCGCCTGATCGGGCGAGATTCTCGAGGAAGTTGGCATTGCTCGCGAATATTGATGCCGAGTAGGCGACATATACGGCGAGCAGCAGCCATGCCGAGAGAAATCCGTAGCTGGCGCCAAGTGTCCGCCCGTTGAAGGCGAACACAGATCCAGCCGAGGCGAATTCCGAAGAAAAGGTGACGAACGCGTAGGCGACCAGAAGCATCGCGACGAGGGCGAGCAGGAAGGTGAGCGGACCGGCTTCCCCGACGATTCCCGCCATGAGTGCAGGCAGGAACGTCACCCCCGCGGTGGGGGCCTGAATGCCAACGGCACTCGCGGCAGTGCCGAGGAAGCGGACGCTGTTCGCCCGCAGAGAAGCTGGTGGACCGGACGGGACCGCCGTTGCGATACCCGCGCTTTCGGTGTTCACAGACGGTCGATTGTGATGCTCGTAGACCGGCCTGTCCGTGACGGACGTCACACTCGGCAGGTCGACCCACTCGCCGTGCCCGCGTAACGATGCCGGTCACCAGTGCCGAGGGACACAGCGCGGCCGTTCCCGGTGTCGTGGTCCGCATTGAGGTGTCACCACCTCTGCGCGCAGTTCCGGAACGGTGTCCCTCCAGCCGCCGCGCTGGTCCCGGGCCGGTGCGCAGGGTGTACGTGTGGCGCTCCCTTCATACGCTTGTGGGCGTCGCTGCGGGGTGGTCGCGCTCATAGCGGACTACCGGACCAAGGGCGAAAAAGGTGATCGTGGACAGCGCCAGCCCGGCCATCACCAGGCCGTCGACACCGAGCAGATGCGCGGCGAAGCCGCCAAGCACGGCTCCGAGCGCACCACCTCCCGCAAGCGCCACCGTGTAGAACGACATCAGGGTTGCGCGGTCGGCGGCCAGGCTCTCCGAACAGTCGGAGAGGTAGGTTACGGCCGCGGGCCCGAATCCGGCCAGCCACAGGATCCCCGCTGCGAGGAACGGCACGAAGAGGACCATGCCGATCACCGGAAGGTGGTTGATCGCGAACAGCGCAAGCATCGCCAGCCAGGCACCGGGCACCGCCCTGCGCATCACGACCGCGGGACCGAGCCGTGGCACGAGTGGTGACCACACCGCGATGCCGATCAGCAAGACGTTGATCCAGGCGATGAGGAAGAGCCCGATGACCCGCACGTCGAAGTGGTGCATCAGTGACTGCGAGGACACCGCCCGATGGCGGAGTAGCGATGGGAGATTGGCGACGAAGGCGCCGATGAGGGCGAAGGATGCGATCCAGCCGGGCAGGAACGTCCGCATCGGGCCTGGCGCGATGGCCGCCCGGATCACCATGCGTAGGGGGTGCACGGGGAGCGGCCGGATGCGCGGCACGAAGACGAGACACACCGCCGCAGCGAGTGCGTACAGCCCCGCGAGCAGC
>DATLRB010000014.1:0-30058 GCA_035534875.1 Saccharimonadales bacterium (SeqCode) | reverse complement strand
ACGAGCTCGTCGACGACCACGTTCGAGCTCGCCGGCGTGCCGCCACTGCTGCCACCGCAGGCGGCGAGCGCAACCGCCGCCGCAGTGGCGACCGTCACCATCACGGGTATCCGACGGCCCCGCCCCCATGTATACATCGCGAACTGACTCAAGGATTTTCCCCCTTTAAGGGTGTGGCGAGAGCAAACGACCCTGATGACCCGGTGCACCCGCTCTCTGATGGTTGCCCGGCCCCTGCGGCACTCATGGCTCTTTGTGTGAAACAGTCGAATCCGATCGTAAAAACCGGCCTTGCTGGACTGCCCCTGCGTCTATGGCGACACTCCTCCACGGGTGGATCTCCGCCGACTCCGAGCGCTCTCCATTACTCCACCTGGGTTCTCGTCGATGTGTATACACCTTGGTATACAGGTTGTCAAGAGGGCGGGAGGGATGGTTGCGTGGCTTCGGAACGTGCGACGCCACCGAGGTGCAGCGTCGGGCGTACGCGAACGAGATCGAGCACTCTGGTGCCGTTGAGCCCGACGATCACGAGGATAAAGAGGCCACTGCCCAACAGCTGAAGCGTGTAGACGTGCTCCGCATAGCCGTACGGATGGGGCAGTGCCAGAAGCAGCGTCACCACCAGCGGGTATGCCGCCTCTGCAACGGTCGCTATCGACGCTGGAGTGCTCCGTAGCGCCTGGTAATACAGGAGCAGAGCCACCGCCCCCGGAAGGAGCGCGAGTCCGAGCAGGGGAGGGAGGTCGGCGAGTCGATAGCTCACCAGACCTGCGGGCCCATCGGTGACCAGCAGCAGGAGCAGGAGCACGGGCAGGGCAAGTGCGAAGCGCAGCCACGTCACTGTCGGATATGGGATATCTCGGACCAGGTATCGGCCCAGGACAGTCCCGCTCGCCCAAAGGGCGGCCGCGCCGAGCGCGAGCAGACCTGCGCTGAGGTTGCCGCTGCCGAGGTCGATCCACGGCCTGACTGGGTCCTGCGCGAAGATCACCAGATAGACGGCAACCAGTCCAATCGCTGCGAGGGGCCAGAAGAGTGGCCGGCGCCGCTCGCGGAGGATCACCCAGGCCAGCGAGAGCGCGATCAGGGGCTGCATCTGTTGAAGGAGATAGGTCTCGTTGGCAACGCCTGACCTGAATGCAAGGTTGAGCGACTGCGTGAAGAGGACAGTGGCGACGGCCTGCGGCCCGACCGCGATGATGGCCATGGCGAGCCACGACCTGCGCGACGCACCGCGCATGTGGGAGATGATTCGTGGCGCGAACGGGAGGAAGACGCACGTAATCAGGAGGTCCTCCCCGAACACGATCCTCGAACTGCTCAGCCCATGCCGGATGAGAGTCGTGCGAAAGAAGACGTCGCTGGCCCAGAGACTCGCGGCGGCTGCGACGACGACCACCGACATGCGGCTCCAAAGAGTTGTCCGCCTTCGGTCGCCATTGATGGTTCGATCATGTTGCGGAGAAGCAGGGCCGCTCATGCGGTGTTGGCGAGTGCCCAGAACGTGTAGCCCTTGGCAACGTCCTCACAGACCTGTAGCTGACAGATGTCCGTGTCGCCGTGGGCGAAGCGCATATCGATGCCACCCCACATCGCGGTGGGGATACCCAACTTGTTGGTGAAGCCGGCGTCGATCGTGTACTGAACATACTGATAGTCTGGCTCACGTTCGAGCATCACCTCGTATGCCTGAGCGATGCTTCGAATGATCGGAGCGTCCTTGGCGTGCTTCGTAGGAAGCTGATAGGCGCCCCGTTCGTAGGTCACTCGCCACGGCGACAGGTCACCGACTGCGTCCTGGATCTCGGCGATCGCCGCCTGAACACGTTCACCGGGCACAAGCCGACGGTCGAGCATGAAGCGAAAGAGGTTCTGGAGGGTGTGGCCTCCGCTGCCGACGCCGTTGTGATACCCGGGTGAGAATGGATAGCTGGCGATCCCGATGATGGAGAGACGGCCCTGCCCCATGTCTGGATCAATCGTTCCCTTCGGGGGCAGAGGCATGATCGCCTGCAGGCGACGAATTGCCTCGAGGCCACCCTCGATGGCGTTGCTCCCCGCCGACAGCTCGCCACCGCTGTGAACTGACTTGCCGTATACGTTGACGCGTAGGTCGAGGCGACCGTGGTTACCGAGCATCACAAAGTTGTTGCCCGGCATCACGCACATGTCGGCCGTGAGATCATCGTTGTAGACGAGGCGGATGGCAGGGTCACCGCTCGACGTGTGGCCGGCGGAGGACACGACGTATGTGATCTTCCCTGGGACGCGGATACCGGAATCGTGAATCAATCGAGCGCACTCGAGGATGCCCGCATTGGTGGGGTGGTACTCGGACCCGCCGCGTCCCCAGACCACCTCGCCGTCGACGCCGAACTGTGCGCCGTCCATGACTTCACCTGACCACGGGTTGGTCATGGTGCCCTCGGTCCACGTCATCGCATAGCTCAGGAACATGACGCTCTTGCCGCTGGTTCCCTCCCCTTGAGTAGCGATGAGGTTGCCGTAATCGTCAATCCACGTATCGCACCCCGCCCGCTCAAACGCGGGACGATACATCTCGCGGATCGCGCGGAGAATCAGTGGCTCCCGTTCGTACAATTCCGTCTGGGGGCAGGGGGTTTGAGCGATCCGGACGACGGTCTCCTTCAAAGCTCGACGATCGAAGTTCTTGCTGACGAGTCGCTTCGCTTCTTGTGCATTCATGCCTCGTTCCTCTGCGTCGTCGCCGGAGCCTGCTGGTGTGGTGGCGCGATCGTCTGTGGATCAGATCCAGGGGTGGCCCCTGGCGTCGCGGTCTGCCGCCCCGTGGCACGGTGCAGCTTCGGGAGCACCTCTTCGCCAAGAATGGCAAGGCACTCCTCGTAGGCTTCAAAACGCTGTCGGAAGTCGAACACAAAGTGCTCCACCCCGGTCTCCTGGCAGCGCAGGACCTCTTCGACGATAACGTCTGGTGGCCCCGCGATCACCGCGCCATCGAAGTCTGCGGCGGTCGAGAATCCCCCGGACGCGCCATCGGGCGCGAGGAAGTTGTTGCGACGCATCTCGATCTCGAGCTGGGGGATGTCCAGAAAGGCAAATCCCTCCTCGACAGTCGGCGCAGGGCAGATGAGTGGGATGGCGCCCGTGCTCGGCCGTTTGCGCTCGTGCTCGCCGGCGATGCGATCCATGCGCCTGAGCAGCCGCGCATAGTCGCGCATGGGCATCCGCCCGGGAATCCATCCATCGCAGTACTCGACCGCGCGTCGCACAGAGGCCATGCTCATGCCGCCATACCAGATTGGGATGAATTCAGCGGGCGTAGGATGCACGTCCACATCGGTGAAGCGGTAGAACTTTCCATCGAAGCTCGACGTCTTGCCCGTCCACATTTGCCGGACGACGGCGACGTATTCCTCGAGCACCTCGCGGCGGTCCCAGTCTCCGAGCCCGATGGCTTCGAACTCATGGTTGTACGTGCCGATGCCCATCGAGAGCAGGATCCGGCCGGGGCCGACGAGAAAGTCGATCGAGCTCACGTCGAGCGCTAGTTGGATTGGATGGCGGTGCGGGATGAGACTGCCCGTGGCGAGCGTGATCGACTGTGTCACCGCTCCGATGGCGCTGAGGACGATGAGCGGATCGAGGTGGGTCCGGTCTTGATCTTCATGCGTGTGCGGGTGATAGACGACATGATCTCGGACCCATACGGAATCGAATCCGTAGGCCTCGATCTTCTTGGTTCCGTCGATCAACCTCTCGCGCTGGGCGTGGCTCCCGAAGTGAGGGAGCAAAACCCCATATTGGAACTTTGGCGTCTGGTCGGCGTCTGGGCTCACGACATCTCCTCGACAAGGGCAATAGGTCTGATTGGCGCGGGACGTTCCTCCACCTCCTCGAAGTCCTCGAACCGCGCATAGGTGTTGAACCAGCCAACGAACTGTGCCATCAGGCGCTCGTAGTTCTTTTGATAAGCGGTGTAGTGCGAGACGTTCCGCTGGCGTACGAGCTTCTTCGGCGCCCCCGCGCGCTCGAAGAGCGCTCGAGCGTGTTCCTCGGGAGTCACTGGATCGTTCTCGATGCACGTAAGCAGCAGCGCACGCGGCGCGATCTGATCAACGACATCGATGGGGCGGAATCTCATGAGTTCCTCTGCGGAGGAGAGATGGAACTCGCTCCCTCGTGTGGGCATGCCGGCGGCACGGCGTTCCGGAGTTCCGACCATCAACTCCTCGGTCGGATCAACGAACTCATCCTCGTTGGTCAAAGCGCGGCGGAGGCGGTTCTTCTCGACCCGCTCGCAGAAGGCGTGCCACTCGTATTCGCGGCGCATGCGCCGTAGCCAGGTTCGTCCGTCAGCAACCACCGTCTGCACCGCCACGGCGCGCACGGATGGATCCGCGGCCGCGGCGGCGATTGCCAACCCGCCGCCTGTTCCACCCAGCCCGTAGGTCGCGAGTTGGTCGGTGTTGAGGTCGCTGCGCGTCTTTGCGTACGCGATGGCGGCGAGCATGTCCTCAAGTTGTGCGCCGGGCCGCACCCAGCCTGGCTCGCCGCCGGTGGCGCCCCAGCCGCGAAAGTCGAAGGTGAGCACCGCATACCCCGCCCGCGCGAAGCCCTCGTGGAAGGGCTCCCCAACGTTGGAGCACATGACCTCCATCCATCCCGGCGGAGTGACCACGATCGGCGGTCGCCGGTCGCTCGTTCCGTTGTCCGGAAGATGCAGCCGTCCGGCGATCCTGGTCCCGCCGCTGTAGAAGCCGACCTCCTCGACGGTCACCATCTGGGTTCGTCCTTCGGTGCTGAGCGCGAATGCATCATGTGTGTGCCCTCGTTCACTGCTTGGGGTCAGAGTCAGTTGTGGCGGCTGCTGGGCCACTGGTCGGCAGCGGTGGATCAGGTTCGACCGACGGGGCTGCTGAACCGCCCGCCTGGAGGAAGAGCGCGGCGAGGTCCACATCGTTGAGAAGCGTGTCCGCGCGAGCCTCGAGCGCAACACGGCCGTTGACGAAGACGTAGCCGCGTTCGGCGATCTGAAGGATGTCCTGGGTACGCTGTTCCACGATCAGCATCGGGATGCCGGCCGCCCGCAGGCGTTCCAGGTACTCCCAGAGGGTCGAAACGACCCGAGGAGCCAGGCCCGAGCTTGGCTCGTCGAGAAGCAGCAGTGTGGGTTTGGCCATGAGCGCGCGGCCGATTCCCAGCATGGTGCGTTCCCCGCCGCTCATCACCCCGGAGCGCCGGGGCAGCTTCTCGGCCAGCTCGGGGAGCAGCGCCAGCACCTCCGCCATCCGGGCTGCCGTTTCCTTGGGCTTCTGGTAGGCGCCCAACTCGAGGTTCTCGCGAACCGTCAGGGACGGGAAGACGGCGTTTCCCTGTGGGACGTAGCCGACTCCGCGTCGCGCTACTTCGTCGGTCGACAGCCGGGCGATCTCACGTCCATCAAGCATGATGCTGCCGCCAAACATGCGTGTTATCCCGACGATCGCTTTCAGGAAGGTGCTCTTGCCCGCACCGTTGGGGCCGATGATGGCGACCACCTCGGACGCAGCGATGTCGACGTCGATCCCCTCGACGATTGGCGACTGTCCGTATCCAGCACTGACGCCGCGCGCGTCGAGGCGGACCGAGCGCGACGTGTCAGCCAAGGTAGGCTGCGATAACGTGCTCATCACGCTGTATCTCCTGCATGGTCCCTCGCCGCAGGACAGTTCCGGCCACCATGACGACGACGCTGTCACACAGCTGCTCCACCACATCGAGCGCGTGCTCCACCACGACACACGTGACTCCACTGCTGCGCATGCCGAGCAGGATGTCGAGGACCCGCTTCCTCAGCAGTGGGTTGATCCCCACGGTCGGCTCGTCGAGCAGGAGTAGACGTGGCTTTGTCATCACCGCGCGAGCCAATTCGAGCAACCGCTTCTGGCCACCGCTGAGATTCCCCGCATATTCGTTCTGCAGCTTGTCGAGCTGAAACTCGACGAGCAGGCCGCGGGCCTCGGCGAGGCGCTCGCGCTCGTACGCTTTCCAACGGCGACGCCTCAAAAGCGATCCTAAAAGCGTGCTGCCAGGGTCCTCTTGACAGGCGACCATCATGTTCTCAAGCACCGTCAGTCGAGGGAACTCGCTGCCCAGTTGGAACGTTCTAATCAGTCCCTGTCCCGCTCTGACGTGGACCGGGGCATGCGTGACATCGCGCCCGTCAAAGACGATGGTGCCGGAGGACGGGCTGATGGCGCCGCCAATGGTTGCCAGTAGCGTGCTCTTGCCGGCACCGTTGGGGCCGATCAGCCCGGTGATGCTGCCCCGCTGCACCGTGAGCGAGCACTGATCGACGGCACGGACGCCACCGAAGAAGCGCGACACGTTGACGCACGTGAGGATCGCGTCGTCGGGCCCTGCGACGGTCATCGCCCTTTCCCTCGGTCGCCGATCCGCAAGCCTCGCATGCGCGCCGACAGTGGCTCCAGGGAACGCCAATTGGTCTTCCGCTCCGGTAGCAGGCCTGAGGGGCGGAACCACAAGAACGCGATCGTCAGCACTCCGGTCACGACCCATTGCAGTGCAGGCACGAGTGTTGGTGCAGAGGGGATCGCGGGCAGGAAGAGCACCGCCTGCTGGAGCGCGACGCCGATGAGCACCGCGCCGACGACAGCGCCGAGATTGTTGCCGCGTCCGCCGACGATGACCGCAGAGAAGAACACAAGGGTCTCGGGGAACTGCCACGAGAGCGGGCTCCACCCGGACACGAACACCACAAGCACGGCTCCGGCCAGTGCCGCGAGAGCGTTGGTGACGATGAAAACGGTGATCCGTGTGCGGAAGATCGGTATCCCCAGGGCTTCGGCGGCCTCGGGCTGCTCGCGGATGGCGCGCATGCGCCGCCCATACGGCGACCTCGCCAGTGCGGTCGCCAGGACGAAGCTCAACGCCAGCCAGCCGACTGCGACGAACACATACAGGAGGGTGTTCTGGTCGCCAAAGGGAATCGGAATGCCGGCGATGCCGTTGTACCCGTTGAAGACTGGCGTGAGCGCGCCCGCGAGGGTGTAGGCGACGAGGAATATCGCGACGGTGGCAAGCGCGCCGAAGTCGTCGCGAAGCGAGCGCTTGAGGACCAAGCCGACCAGCGCCGCCAGGACTCCTCCCGCCAGCGCGGCGACGAGCGGACCGAGTGGGTAGGGCAGGCTGAGGTTGAGCCCGAACGCGAACTGCTCGCCCAGCGACTGCGCGATCGGAGTGTTCTGCGATCCCAGCGCCACCATGCCCCCGATATACGCGCCGATCGAGTAGAAGAGCACGTAGGCGAAGTTCAAGGTGCCGGTGAGACCGTACTGCAGGTTCAGTCCCAGTGCCGCGATCCCGAAGCTGCAGCCGAAGATGACCAGCGTATAGATGTAGAAGCTCACTTGCCACCCGCCCATTTCCGCTCGGGCATCGCGATGATGCCTGACGGCCGCAGGAAGAAGATGAGTAACAGAACCACCAGCCCGACGACCACCTTGTACTGGCTGCCGAAAAGAATCGACGACCAGTCGCTGGCGAAGGCGATCACCACGGCACCGATCATCGCTCCGTAGATGCTGCCCATTCCGCCGAGGAAGGCGGCGGGGATGACGAACAGAAGGAAGTCATTGCCGAGCAAGCTATTGCCGGTACCGGTGCTCACCAGCAAGGCGAGTCCAGCGATGCCGGCGAGGCACCCACTGATGAACCATGCCATGTCCGTGATGATGGTGGCTCGAATACCGCATGCGCGGGCCAGACTCCGGTTGTCGACGATCGCTCGCATCGCCTTGCCGAAAAGGGTTCGCTTGAGGATGAGGTGCAAAAGCACCATCGCGACGACCGCCATCACGATGGTGGCGAGCTCGTCGTAGGTCAGGGCGAAGTCGCCGAGGTGCACCGCTGTGCCGGTGTTGCCGAGCGGCAGGCTGAATGAGTTAGGTCCGAAGACAGCCACAACCAAGTGCTCCAGGACGGCACTGATGGCAAAGGTCACAATCATGGGGGTGAACGCGCTCGTGCTCTTCCGGCTGAACGGTGCCACGACGAAGTGGTTGAGGGCGATTGACATCAGGCCCACCAGCGGGATCGCCAGCAGGCCAGCGAGCCAGATCGGGAGGTGGGCGTAGGTGCTGCCTGCATAAGCGAAGTACGCGGCGAGGGTCAGGAGTTCGCCAAAAGCAAGGTTGAGGACATTCGAGACCGCGTACTGCAGGCTGAACGCGGCCGTGGCGAGGCCGAGCACCGCGGCGGTGACGGCGGCAAAGGCCAGGTCGGCGATGAAGAGATGGACAGTTGCCATCAGCTCAAGACATACAGACGGGGGATAGCCGCAGACGAGTCATGAGCCTTCCACGCACCGCCGCCTCCTATGCTGCTCGTGCCGAGGTCACCCGCGGCGTCCGCCGAACTGTATACAGAATTGTATCCCCGGGTCAAGAGGGACGCGCCCACCCAACCGGCACATCGTCCGTTATACTACCCATCCATGAGGAGCGGGAATACGTCGCTCCTCTTCTTCGAACCGGTTGACACGGAGCCCTGGCTTGTATACAGATGCCGTCACCTCGGCTGCAGGTCCCGCCCGGCGGACGTCCGCCGACGACGTGGCCGACGTCCTGCGAGCAGACATTCTCGACGGCCGCCTGGCCGTGGGGGCTCGCCTCCATGAGACTCGTCTGGCTCGAAGGCTGGCGGTCAGCCGGACGCCGGTCCGCGAGGCGATTCAGCGACTTGTGAGCGAGGGGCTTGTGATTCGCGACGAGGTTGGCGCCGCGAGTGTCTATCGACTGACCGTGGCCGACCTGACTGAGGTCTACGAGATGCGCGTGCTGCTCGAGACACTGGCGGCCACTCTGGCGGTGCAACGAAGCACGCCGACCTTCGCCAGCTCGATGCGCTCTCGCCTCGACGAGCTTACCAACGCGCAGCCGGGGCAGCAGACTTCGCGCGCCCACGGCCAGTTGCACATGGAGCTCTATGAGAATTGCGGGCGTCCTCGGCTCGTCGCTCTCGTCGCCCTGCTTCGAGCTCAGTCAGAGCCGTACGTGCGGCTTGCGACGCAGATGAATGACGATTTCGCGCGCGTCGCCCACGCCCAGCATGTCCAGATGGTGGACATGGTCACGAAGGGCGACGCCGACGGCATGGACTCCGTGATTCGCGAGCATCTCCGGGTGACCCTGGAGCGAGCGCCGAAGATCCTCGGATTGAGGTGATAGGGGTCCATCGGCCATGAAGCCCCTGGCGGCTACGGCGACAGCGATGCCACGCTCCGGAATACGGGAGGTCATGGAGCTGGCGGGCACCATGGAGGACGTCATCCACCTCGAGGTGGGGGAGCCCGACTTCGCCACGCCCGCCGAGGTGATCAGCGCGGCGACGAACGCCGCGGTCGAGGGCTTCACCAAGTACAGCCCCAACGCGGGTTTCATGTCCCTTCGTCGCGCGGTGGCGGAGCGTCTGGTGGCGGCGGGTCGCCAGGATGTAACCCCGGAGCACGTCGTCATCACCCCAGGCGCGGTGTGCGCACTCGCCACGGCGATCTTCGCGATCGTCAACCCTGGTGAGGACGTTCTTGTGCCTGACCCCGGGTGGCCCAACTACCGATCAGCGGTATTGCTGGCCGGAGCACGACCCGTGGCCTACGAGCTGGACCGCAGCGTCGGCTACCTCCCTCGTAATGGCAGCCTCACGGCGGCTGCCGGTCCTCAGGCGAAGCTGCTCATGACCAACTCGCCAGCCAATCCAACCGGCGCTGTCTTCCCGCGCGACACGGTGCGGGAGCTCTACGAATTCGCGGCAGAACGAGACCTGTACCTGCTCTCCGACGAGGTCTATGAGTCGTTCGTCTTCGATGGTCGGCACGAGAGTCCAGCGCAGTTCGACCGTGACGGCCGAGTCATTGTGGTCTCGGGCTTCTCGAAGTCGTTCGCGATGACCGGCTGGCGACTCGGCTACGCCGTCGCGGCACCACCGATCGCTCAGCTAATGGCTAAACTGCTCGAGCCCCTGGTGTCGTGCGCGTCGTCGGTGGTCCAGAAGGCTGGAGAGGCGGCTTTGCGGCTGCCGGCTGACCGCGTCGAAGTCATGCGTCGCTCGTACGCACAGCGTGCCGAGATCGTCGTTGAGATTCTGGGTTCCGCGGGTCTGCTCATGGCGGTGCCTCGCGGTGCGTTTTACGCGCTGGTTGATGTGTCGAATGCCGGCTCCGACAGTAACATCGTCGCCCGCGACCTCCTCCGTCGCGAACGCGTCGCCACGGCGCCAGGGGCGACCTTCGGGCGCCAATCGGAGGGAACGGTGCGGATCTCGCTCGCCACGGACGAGACAACCCTTGTCGAGGGCTGCAATCGCATCCGCCGGTATCTCGAGGCCTCCACGCGGGAGTCGCCGGCATGACGGGCGATCCGCTGCCCCTCCGTCGAAACAGCGCATGAGAACGGCAGGCGACCACGAGATCCGCGCTGCGGTGGATCGCACGCGGGAGGAGGTAGTTGCACTTCGGCGCACCATTCATCGGTCTCCCGAGCTGGCGTTCGAAGAACACCGAACCGCTGAACTCGTCGCGCGACGCTCCGCTGAGCTCGGCTACGCTGTGCGTCGCAACTTCGGGCTTGCGACCGGGGTGGTGGCCGACCTCGACAGTGGACGTGCCGGTCCGAGGCTGCTGCTGCGCGCCGACATGGACGCCCTGCCCATCACCGAACGCGGCGCCGGCCGTGTCGCCGTGTCGGAGTCTCCAGGGGTGATGCACGCGTGTGGGCACGACGGTCATGTGGCAATGCTGCTCGGCGCCGCAGCGGTGCTGGCGGATCTGCGGGACGGATGGGACGGCAGCGTCCGGCTGTGCTTCCAACCTGCCGAGGAGCAGGCGGGAGGGGCGATGCCGATGATCGAGGCGGGTGTGCTCGACGGCGTGTCGAGGGTCCTCGGCATTCACCTTTGGGCGCCGTTGCGGGCGGGGATGGTGGGGGTTACTGCTGGGCCGATCTTTGGTAGCGCTGACGAATTTCGGATCTCGATTCGCGGCCGCGGGGGGCACGGAGGCATGCCGCACACGAGCATCGACCCGATCACAGCAGCCGCTGCCGTGGTCAGCGGTCTGCAGAGCATCGTGTCGCGGGAGACGTCGCCATTTGCTCCTGCCGTGATCACCATTGGCCGCATCGAGGGCGGGACGGCGTACAACGTCATCGCTGACGACGTGTCGATGCGTGGCACAGTTCGCGCGCTCACCTCCGACGATCGCGAACGACTGCTACGCCGGGTCGAGGAAATGTCAGCGGCGATCGCCGCCGCCCACCGCTGTGAGGTCACGTACGAGCGCCTCGCCGGTTGCCCGCCGGTGACCAATGATGCCTCTACCGCGGAGCTGGTTCGCACCGCGGCGATTGACACTGTCGGTGAGGGCAACGTTGAGAACTCCAACCCGGTGACCGTCGGCGATGACATGGCATTCATGTTGGAGCGGGTGCCCGGATGCTATTTCCTCGTCGGTGCGGGGGATGCGGAGCGCGGCACGTTGGTCCCGCATCATCACGCTGAGTTCGACATTGACGAAGCGTGCCTCGCCGTTGGGACAGAAACGATGGTTCGAGCCGCGTTGGCGGTGCTCAACGCGACGAAGCCAGTGTGTGAGGGTGCCGCCATGCCGATGATTCAGCTGCCCGTAACGCTTCAGTAACTTCAGTCCGATACAGACGAGGTTGTACATGGATACCGAGAGCGCCGCCGCAGTCGTCAAGAAGAACCTTGACAAGGGCAAGATCAAGGACAGCGTCATTGCGATCGCTACGACTCCCTGTCCACAGACCGAGTACTACGACCGCGAGCCTCTCGTGCTCAGTGCCATCCGACTGCTGTACCGTCCGGCGTTCGAGGCTGCGGGGTGCGATACCTGGATCGACGATTACGGCAACCTCATCGCAAAGCAGGGCTCGGGACGCGCGGGCCGAACCATCATGTTTATGAGTTATGCCATGGCCTGGGGGATCGGCACCATGCAGAACCCATGGTCTGGTGACCTCCTCGACGGCGAGCAGTTCGGCGTCGAAGGTGAGGTTGTATGGGGCCGGGGCGGTTCGGAATGGCATCCAACCAACGCCGCGATGATCGAAACCGCGCGTCTGATCCACGACGCCAAGGTTGATATCCCCGGGCAGATCATCTACGTCATTTCCTCTGGCGGACACACGTCGAGCTCCGACCCCATCTACCATCTCCTCTACAACGACCAGGTCACGGCCGATCTCTGCATCACCCCGGGGACAAAGCAGATCGTGCTCGGTAATTGCGGACGCCTCGACCTCCGCGTCAACATCTTCGGCAAGTCCGTCCACAGCGGCGGCGAGCTCTCGGCGGGAAGCAATGCCATCGAAGGCGGTCTGCTCGCACTCGAACGCCTGAACTCGATCATGCCGTTCCCGCCCAAGGCAGTCCTCGACCCCGACATGGGGACCGCCGGCCGGTTGTCGGTCATCGGCATGGCCAGTTACCCTTTCTCGCCCGGATACCATAACGGCGTCGGCAGCGGGGGCCACACGCTGCAGAACCTGATGCGCTTTCTCCTCGATCGTCGGCTGACGCCAGGTCAGGACGTCGAGGAAGCGATCCAGGAGATCAAGGATGCCATCGGCGACATGGCGCCATGGCGGATCACCTTCGAGCGGGGAGCGCTTCAATATCCGTCGAAGCACGCCAAGGACTCGCAACTGATCACCGGGGTGGCCGACGCGTTCACGGCGGCGCTTGGTCGCGAGCCCGAGTACCGGTATGTCGACTACACCATCGACGCCGGGTATCTCAACAGAGCCGGAATCCCCACTGTGATGTTCGGCGCTATCGACATGCGCTTCTGCCACGGCGATACCGAGTTCACCAACCTCAACGACACATACGAGATCAGCAAGGTGTATGCGACCTGGGCGATTGTGAACGCTCGATGACGCTGCGGCTCGGCTACAAGGCATCGGCGGAGCAGTTCGGCGCTCGTCGTTTGCTGGAGTACGCAACCCTGGCGGAGGAGTTGGGGTTCGACTCCGTGTTCATCAGCGATCACTTTCAACCGTGGCGGCACCATGACGGCCACGCTCCGTTCGCCCTGGTGTGGCTGGCGGCACTCGGTGAGCGGACCCACCGTGTGCTCATGGGCACCAGCGTGCTGACTCCCACGTTCCGCTACCACCCGGCCGTGGTGGCGCAGGCGGTCGCAACACTTGCGTGTCTTGCTCCCGGCCGCGTCGTTCTTGGGGTCGGCTCCGGTGAAGCGCTCAACGAGGTGGCACTCGGTATTCCGTGGCCTGATGCGAAAGAGCGATTCGCCCGCCTCAAGGAGTCGCTGGACATCATCCGCAGACTCTGGACGGAGGAGCGGGTCACCTACGACGGAGCGTTCTACCGCACGGACCGAGCCACCATCTATGAGCGTCCAGACGAGCCGGTGCCGATCTATATTGCGGCGTCGGGCCCTGCCGCAGCGCGCCTGGCGGGGCGCCTCGCTGACGGCTTCATTTGCACAAGTGGCAAGCCGCAGGAGTTGTACCGCGAAACGTTGCTCCCCGCACTCGCTGAGGGTGCGACCAAGGCTGGGCGCGAGGTCAGTCAACTCGACTTGATGATCGAGATGAAGGTTTCGTTTGAGCCGGACCTGCAGCAGGCGCGCGACAACACGCGGCACTGGGCCGCCCTGGCGCTGAGCGCCGAGGAGAAGATGGGCGTCGATGACCCTCTTGAGATGGAGCGGTTGTCCGACGCACTCACCGCCGAGCGTGCGGCGACGCGTTGGATTGTGTCGTCGGATCCCGACGCTCATGTGGAGGCCATCTCGCAATATATCAAGCTTGGCTTTCGCCATCTTGTGTTCCATGCGCCAGGCCCGGATCAGGAGGGCTTTCTCCGCACCTACGCGGACGTGATCCTGCCTCGCCTGCGCGCCCTCCATCCCTGACCAGTGTGTGTGAGACGAGGAACACAATGGCCTGGCCTGATGGCTGTTGTGGCGTCCGCTCTCCTCTTCGGAACGCTCGCGGTGTATGGCACGTACGCCCAGAGGGAGCGCTTGACCATCGTCACCCTGCTGAGCCTGCGTTTTCTGATTGCCGCCGTCGTCCTGTGGGCGGTGGTGGTCGTCCGCGGTCAACTGCGCTGGCCCGGCGTCCGTCGCGTTGCACAGCTGGGAACGCTCGGCTTGCTATTCGTCGGCCAATCCGCGTGCTACTTCCTCAGCTTGCGCAGCGTGCCGGCCGCGGTCACCTCGATCCTGCTGTACGTATATCCAATCGTCGTAGTCCTGCTCGGATGGTTGCTGTTTCGCGAGAGGCTATCGCTCCGCAGCGCGGGAGCGCTGCTCGTCGCGACCTTTGGAGTGGTGCTAGTGGTCGGGGTGACGCCATCGGGCCGGCTCGACGTTGGTGGTGTCGCCTGGGGGATCGGGGCCGGCCTTCTCTATGCGATGTACATTGTGGTCGGCAAGCGTGTTCTGAACGACGTCACCCCGCTCCTGAGCATGGCGGCGGTGTTGACCACGGCGGCGGCAACGCTTCTGGCCTATGGCGCAATCACTGGCTCGATCCGCAGCTTCGTCGCCGCCGGTTGGTTGACGGTCTTCGGTGCCGCTCTACTGCCAACGGTGCTTGGAGCAACCCTGTTCCTGTTCGGCTTGTCGAGGATCGGGCCGACGCGCGCATCGATCCTGAGCACCTTGGAACCGGTGGCCACCGGAGTGCTGGCGTCCATGCTCCTCGCTGAGCGGATCTCCGCGACGCGGGCGGTTGGTGGTGGGTGCGTTCTCGTGGCAGCAGCGCTGGTCGCGACTGGCACGGAGGTCCGGCGGGACGCCTCTCTCCGCGTGGCGCACTGATGCGCCTCGCCGGTTCTCGCGTGCTCGTCACCGGCGCCTCTAGCGGCATCGGCGAAGCCACTGCTAGAGCGCTCGCGCTGCGCGGCGCCAGCATCTGCATTGTCGCGCGGCGCAAAGACCGGCTGCGCCGCCTCGCGGACGAGATCCGAGCCATCGGGGTCGCCGTCTCGGAGCGACCGTTGGATCTCACAGGGGAGGGCGCGGCCGAGGAGGCCGTGCGCGGCTGCGTGAACGACTTGGGTGGCCTGGACATTCTTGTCAACAATGCTGGCCGGGGTGCTTATCTTCCACTCGTCGAAGTCACACCAACGGCCGCCCGCGCGATGTTCGAGCTGAACGTGATTGCCCCGCTCCAGCTCATCCGCGCCGTGGTACCGCACATGCGCGGCCGGGGAGGGGGTCTTATCGTCAACATCGGTTCGAATGCGGCTCGCATGGGCCGACCCAATGTCGGCCTGTACGCCGCCACCAAGTCGGCCGTCGAGACGATGAGCATCGCGGTACGCGAGGAGCTCGCCAATCTCGGAATCCGCGTGATTCTCGTGAGTCCGGGCCGTACCACGTCGGAGTTTGGTGAGATGGCACTGCGCGGTGACTCCCTCGAGCCGCCGGCCAAAGGTGGCCTCAGCCCCACCGGCAGTACCCCGGTGAGCGCAGATTACGTCGCTGGGAGGATCGTCCGCGCCATAGAGCTGGAGTCGGCGTGGACCGCGGCGCCGCTGCGTCATGAGGCCCGGCGAGCCGAGCCCGTGCCGTGGGACGGCATTGAGTCGTAGGTGGACTCTCACCGCCGACTTGTTGACACTTCGACTGGTTGCGCAGCATGTGTTGAATCGTGCGATGTGAGGGGATTCCGGAGGCGCGCGCACGGAGCTGCGCGCGCCAACCAAGCAGACAGAATGAACGCACGCTGGAGAGAGCCGCCGTGAAACGCGCATGTCGCACCACGTAATACGTCATCGGCATGTCCGATAAGACGCTGTGGCGACTGAGACAACGCCTCGCATTGGCTTCATTGCAGTGCGCTGCATGGGCGCAGGTAGACCGAAGCTTTGGCTCACCAAGGATACCATCGAACGCCGTTTAGGCCTCTAACACATTGAAAGGAGATCGATAAGTGATGTCGCCGGTTAGAAATGACGAACCCTGGCACACCGAGCAGTGGTTCACGAGCCCATGGAATCATGATCCCGAGGTCGCTGCCTCCTTCGCGTTCCCAGAGACGATCACAGTCCATGATGTGACCTTGCGTGACGGCGAACAGCAGGCCGGGGTCGAGTTCACTGCTGACGACAAGGTGCGCATCGCGGAGGCCCTGGCGACGGCGGGGGTTCACCGCATTGAGGCGGGACTCCCCGCAGTCTCGGCTGCGGACGCCGAAGCCGTTCGCCGTATCGCAGCCGCCGGCCTGCCGGCCACTATCTATGCGTTCTCACGCTGCATGGTCGCGGACGTTCAAATCGCTGTCGACTGTGGTGTTCGGGGGGTGGTCATGGAGATCCCTTCGAGCCGGCATCTGATCGAGCTCGGCTACCGCTGGACGGTCGAGCGCGCGATTGAACTCTCCATCGAGGCGACCAAGTTCGCGCACGACAACGGCCTGCTCGTATCATTCTTTCCCATCGACGCCACGCGCGCATCGGTGCAGGAGTACCTCAGCCTTGTCGAGACGGTGGCCCGAGATGGCCACATCGACTCGCTCGGTCTCGTGGATACCTTCGGGGTGTTGACGCCTCACGCCGTGGAGCGGTTCGTCCGATTGAGTCGCGAGCGATTGCAGGTACCCCTGGAAACGCATTTCCACATGGACTACGGCATGGGGGTCGCCAACAGCATCATCGCCGCCGCCGCGGGGGCGTCCTGCCTCCAGGTTACGGTCAGCGGCCTCGGCGAGCGCGCCGGTAACACACCACTTGAGGAGACGGTGCTTGCGCTCCTGACGCTGTACGGACAGGATCTTGGGATCCACACCCAGGCACTCACACCTCTTGCTCGCCTCGTTGCCGAGATATCGGGGGTTCAGCAGCCCTCGAATCGTGCGGTTACCGGAAGCCGACTCTTCGAGGTCGAGTCGGGCATCATCGCCACGTGGGTGCGAAACGTCCGCGCGGTTGATCGCACCGAGTCATTGCCCTATCTTCCGGAGCTCGTGGGCCAGGTCGGACCGCGCATTGTGCTGGGCAAGGGAAGCGGTATCGACAACGTGTTTGAAGGACTCGAGCGTATCGGAGTGAGCGCGACGCCGGAGGAGGCACTTGAGATCCTTCAGCAGGTCAAGGCACTCTCACTGGAGCGTAAGGCTCTCCTGGACGACGACGATCTGAAGAGAATCGCCGATTCCGTCGTGGCGAGCACTGTGTGAGTCGTGGAGCGGAGTCGGGCTCAAACTCGCTCCAGGTAACCATCATCGCGGGCGCGCTCAGTTCTCGTAGCGGACGCTTCCGATGAGTTGCCGTCGGTAGCGCTGATGGTAGGTCGGGTGCCGCGCCGCAACGAGTTCTGCGGTTTCACGCGACGTGAGGCCAGGCTCCTTGCCGGGTCGCTGGCGTGTCTTCGCCGTCTTGCTGAGCGCCGTCAATGTCGATGCCCAAATTCCATGGGTCAACGATGTGATTCATCAATTGTTTCCGATCGTCGTGATGGCCGACTGGCTCCTCAACCCACCCCAGCGCCGCCTCACACTGAGGCAGGGACTGCTCCGGCTGAGCTTTCCGGCCGCGTGGCTCACGCACGAGATGATCCGGGAAGCCTTTTCCGGGCAGTACCACTGCCCGTTGCTGAATCCCATCAAGGGCGGGTACGGCACCGTCCTCCTCTACCTCGTCGCGATCTCCATGTTCGCGTTCATCGTGTGCGCAGTTGTCGTGTGGCTTGCAAATGCCCGGAGAGCCTCGGAGGCTGCGCGCGAGACTAGCCGCACCCCAGCGTGCAATTCCCGCGACCCCCGCGGGTGCGAACGTCATGGGTCACTCCCCAGCCTCGCCGGGCGCATGGGGATCAGCCACGACCGGAGCCCGGTCCTACGCTGTGCGTCATCGAGGTGTACCGGAGCAGGCGTTCGGAGTAGTCGCGGGTCCCAAGCCCAAACTCTGAGGCATCGCGTCGGAACCACTCCCCAACCAGGGAGTTTGGCGAGTGAGGACCTTCGACCCTGGCGCAGCCCTGCCTCCAGGAGCAGGATACGCTCGAGCCAGCAGAAGGCTTGAAACAATCCGCGTGGGAGGCCACGCAATGACTGTTGCAACGCGTGTGCGAAAGCGAGTTGTCGCCGCGATCGATGGCGCGGACTTATCGGCTCGCGTACTCGCTTCGGCCGCGGCGGCCGCGCCGATGTTCGATGCGAGCGTCGAGGCCGTGCACGTGTTCGAGACCGCTCGTGCGGCGGCGCGTGCCCGACGCTTGGCTGCGGCCGCCGGTGTCACGCTGGACGTGATCACCGGACCCGTACTGGCGAGGTTGACAGCGCATGTCATGTCCCGCGATGTCGCCGTGGTTGTGGTCGGTGCATCGACCGGGCCCGGCCCGGATCAGCCGCTGGGGCGGCACGCTTTGGCCCTCATCGCGGCCGCCCAGCGGCCGATGATCGTCGTACCAGTCGATGCGGTGGTTCCTGTCGTGCTGCACCGCATGCTCGTTCCCCTCGACGCCTCGCCCATGACGCGGGACGCGCTGCACGATGCGGTTGAGCTGGCCCGGGCCGCGGACGTCGAACTCATCACGCTGCACGTGCACTCGTATCATGCTCTCCCAATGTTCACTGATCAGCCGCAGCACGAGGTGCCGGCATGGTCGGATGAGTTTTTGCGCAGGTACTGGCCCGGACCGACGCCATTCCCGACGTTGCAGCATCGAGTGGGTGTACCCGCCGACGAGATCATCAGGATGGTCGAGGAAACTGGAGCGGATCTGCTGGTGCTGGCCTGGAGTCAAAACCTGTCGCCGGGACGCTCGCGAGTCGTAGGGCGAGCCCTGCGCGAGTCAAGAACCCCCGTTCTGCTCCTGCCTTCCCGGCGCCGGCCCGCGGCCGTCGATGACGTGGAACTCTCCGGGCTCGCCCAGCCCGAGGTCGCCGCAGCCGGCGTCGAGGTTGGGTTGGCCAAGCGGTAGCACACGCGAGCGGGGTCAGTCAAAAGGTGGAGACGCAGCAAGCCATCTCCGGTCATCGACGCGTCGCGCAACCGCCGGCCGGCCTGGCGACGCTCTCATCTCGAGGCCCATCGGCAGGTGCACCATTGTCGGCGCGCCGGCTTCGACCTCGAGCCGGTCGCGAAGGACGGTGATCGTCAATGGGTTGCCGCGGACCCGTAGCGGCAGCCTGAATGTTGACCAGTGCGCAGGCACATGCGGGTCCAGGGCGACGCCGTCGGCAGTCAATCTCAGGCCTGCGAAACCGAAGGCGAGCGCCTGCCACAGGCTCCCCATTGCGGCGAGATGCAGTCCACCGGCGGTCGTGCCGGTGACGTCATCGAGATCCAGGCGACTGACAAGCCGCAAGAGTTCCACGGCCTCATTGGGGCGACCCAGACGCGCCAGCAGTCCGGCATGAATTCCGGGCGACAGAGAGCTGCCGTGGGCGGTCCGCGGTTCGTAGTACGCGAAGTTGGCTGCGAGAGAGTCGGGCGCGACCTCATCCGGGACCATGTGGTGCAGCATCAGGACGTCAGCCTGCTTGACGATCTGCGATCGGTTCACAACCTCGTGGCCGACCAGCAGATCTGCCGCTACGGGGCGGTGGGGGACAGCCTGCGCCAAATCGAACGGCGCGAGGGCATAGAAACCGGCGAACTGCTCGTAGAGCTGCGTGGCCGGGTCGTACCCGTCGACCATGTTCGCGACAAGTGAGCGCCAGCTATCAAGTTCGAGATCGTCGACGTGTACGTGACCTTGGTCGTGCAACTGCAGCGCGCGGCGGAGATTCCAGCGCGCCATCACGTTGGTGAAGGCGTTATCGTCGACGATCTCGTGGTACTCATCAGGCCCGATGACGGCATCGATGTGGACCCGTCCGGTGTCGTCGCGCCGACAGCGTGAGGCCCAGTATCGCGCTGTCTCGACGAGGAGCTCGCCGCCCGGACCGGCTATGAATTCGGTGTCTCCGGTCCAGTCAGCGTAGAGGCAGGCGGCCCAGGCGACGTCAGCGACTATGTGCTCCTCGTATGTGCCGGTGTGAATGATCACCTCGCGCCCCGTTTGGTCGCGCATCCTCGCCGGAGTCACGTCCTCTCCAGTGGCGGCGGACTCCCATGGGAATCGCGCCCCAGCTTTCCCGAAGGCTGCCGCTCGGGCACGTGCCGCGGGTAGGCGCCTGATTCGGTATTCGAGCATGGCGCGGGCGGCAGGGGGATGGGTGAGCGCAAGAAACGGAAGAACGAAGACATCGGCATCCCAGAAGACGTGACCGCGGTACGCCTCCCCGGTCAAACCCCGGGCGCCCACGAACGCCTCTGCATCATCAGGTGCCTGACTCATCAGATGGAAGAGCGCGAAGCGGACGGCGCGCTGCAGTTCGTCGTCGCCGCTGATGACGACATCCGCCCGATCCCACCGCGCCGCCCAAGCACCGCGGTGCTCACGCACCAACGCATCGACATCATCTGCCTCATGGGGCGAAGAATCCTCTCCCTGGTCGTCGCGTCGGTAGCGCGCCACAAGATCGACGCGCGGTCCTGCCGGTGAGGCGTAAATCTGGGTCGTTGCCGACACCGTTACTGACCTGCCCTTGTCGCCGACCTGCTGGTGGTTGATGCCGTCGAGACTCCGGGCGCGATCGCTCTCTACCGCCGGACGCCGATACGGGACGACGGCCGGGTGCTCGAGGGGGTCGACCCCCTCGACAGCCAGCGCGACCACGCCGCGGCGATGGATGGCAGCCAGACCCACCGCTCTGACGCGTTTCTTCGCGGCGGCCACGTCTTGCCAGAGAATCCCTGACCGCAGATCGAGCACTCGCCGCACCTCAGCGTCGCGCGGCAGCATCGCCGAGGTCTCCTGCCAGATCGGACAGGGGAGGAGATGAGATTCATCACGCTCCCCCTCGAAGGCTCCAGCGACGAACACAGTCGGTGTCACCGTGGGATGTCGCAAGCAGGGAGCCCCACCGCTGCCGACCGTTCCCGAGGCGAGGGTTAGGAGCACCTGATGCACGCGCTCCAGCTCGTGGTCAGCGCCTGTCACGGTGATAGACCAGAGGGGATCGACGTCGATCCTGGGCAGCTCGCGCCTCTCATGGCGGACTGTTTGATCCTCAAGAAAGGTGAGAAACGCGGCAGGGCCGCCGCCGATGTGAGCCACGTCAGGCGGGACACCCTCGGGTTCCACACCGACGGATAGGGCAGTTGCACGCTGCGCTTCCGGGACAATCATGTAGTGATCGCTCCCGCGTGCTCCGCCAAGCGGTCCCATTTCGTCACCAGCGATGACCACGAGCGCCGGTCCGATGCCACATCTCCACCACGTCTCCATTAGCCAGTGGAGTGACTCGGACTTGTCGGTAACGCCGATCTCCACGAATTTGCCGTCGGTTGTGACGCGCGGATCCTCGAGGCCGGCCGCATGCGCTTCGCGGGTGGCCAGTTCGACCACCGCTGCAAGAGATGCGATGCCCCGCGCACGGAGTCGCTCACCGACTGCATCGACGAGTTCGGCGATCCGTGCCTTGGGTGGCTCCTCCCAGCCGGGCATGGAGATCATGTCCAGCTTGCGGCGGTTGAAGCGACGCGTGATCGGTGGCAGGGTCAGGCCTCGCGCCGATAATGCAGCGGCGCATCGCTGGGCCCCCAGGTCGAGCGCCGCCTCCTCGTCGGCGGACGCCTCTCGCCGGTGTATGAGATGGACTCCATCCGAATCGGCCTGATAGATCTCGGATCCACGGTTCACGCAGAGGTACAGGTTTCCAGGGCCCGTCGGTCGGGCTTGCAGTTGGCCATCGATATTCTCGACATGGGTGCCGCTGATGACCCCAACGTGCACCCCGAGGCTGGTGAGCCGCTCGATCTGCACGCGAATCGATGAAGCGTCGACACGGCGATCGAAGACTGCGGTGCCATCCCAGTCGAAAGCGATGGCCTCGAAGCGCCGTTTCAACGGTTCAGGCCACACCTCGAGGTGAGCGGCGTGCACTGGGAGGTTCCTGCTGCTGGTCACAGCATCATCCTGAGGCGCAGCGAGCCCGTTTGGGGCGATTTCAGCTGGGTCGGGCGGCAATGGTCCGGTTGAACGACCTGCACCGTTAGGGCAACGCCGAGGACCATTGTCACAGTGATTCTCATACGAAAGCCTCTGGCGAGAAGGGATAGGTGGTCGCAGCGTTTGAGGTTGGGAACCCATGGATACCAGCCACCGGCCATTGCACATCGCGCTCATCGCTCCGCCCTGGTATCCGATGCCGCCACGTGGCTACGGCGGCGTGGAGCTAGTCGTGACCCTGCTGGCCCGGGAGATGCGCCGATTAGGGCATCGGGTGAGCCTGTTCGGTGCGGAGGGATCCGAGGGCGGCACCATCATGTGCGCCCCCGAAGGGCTGGATGCCCACCTCGGCCAAGCGACGCAGGTGCTGCACGAGATGACCTATCTCGCCCGGATCGAGCGCATGTTGCACCTGCTTGGGCCGTTCGAGGTTATCAGCGACCACGCGGGCTTCGGCGCTGCGCTCATGACCAGCCTATTGGGCACAACTGCCCCGGTGCTGCATACGGTTCACGGTCCGATCGGAGTGAGTGAGCTCGAGTTCTACGATTCGCTGCCCGCCAACGGGACTCTCATCGCCATCAGCGGCAGTCAGCGCCGCCAGGCACCGGGTCTCGCATGGGCCGGAGTGGTGCACAATGCTGTCGACGTTAACGAGCTTTGCGTGGCTCCGGCTGATCGCGATCCGCGGTACCTCCTGTGCCTAGCGCGCATCTGTGAGGAGAAGGGTCAGGACGTCGCCATCGAAGTGGCTCGACGTTGCGGTCTTCACCTCATCCTCGCGGGTAAGATTGAGCAGACGCCTGCTTCGCGCGCGTTTTTCCGTCACCGGGTTGAACCGTTCATCGATGGTGCGCATGTTCAGTACCTCCCCAATGTCACCGGAGCCGTGAAAGCGCGCTTGATCGCCGGCGCCACGGCGATGCTCGCGCCGATTAGTTGGCCGGAGCCATTCGGCCTGTCCATTGTTGAGGCGATGGTCAGCGGCACGCCGGCAGTGTCTTTCCGGCAGGGCTCTGCACCGGAGTTGATCGAGCCTGGGATCACCGGATTCGTTGTGGATGACATCCGAGAGATGGTTGATGCCGTAGGGGAGTCGTACGAGGTTGACCCCTTCGACTGCGCTCGCGTCGCGCGCGAGCGATTCAGCCCGCGAGTGATGGCAGGATCGTATCTGCGCTTGTATACATGTGCTCTGGCGGGCGCTCCGGCCAGACCAACCACGATTGAAGCACTCAAGCGCCTGAGTGCCTAGGAGCGGGTTCGGGAACTGCACAGCTGTGCTCTACTTCCGGTGGGTCGACGGAGATGACGTACCAGCAGGGCAAGCGATTCCGGGTCACCCGCGAGCGCATTCGTCAGATCGAGAGCAGGGCGCTGCGTCAGCTGCGCCAACCATCGCGCAGCAGGAGATTCATCGACTTCCTCGAGTCGCCGGCGTGGCGTTGTCGGGTGAGAGCCCAGTGTCGCACCCCAGCGTGCAATCAGCGCAGCAGAGCTATGGAGTGCTCCAGCGCGTCGATGGCGCTGAACTTGTTGCGTCTTTGAGCACAAGCTACTAGCTCGCCTCGACGACGAGGCGGATGCCAGTCCGCTCCTCACCGTCGATCGAGATGTTGATAAACGAAGGGATGCATACGAGATCGAGACTGCCCGGCGCCACATCGCCTCGTGAGATGGCGATCGCCCTGAAGGGCCAGCAGTCGGTGACCACCATGGCGCGATTGCCGTCAAAGATGGCGATAACCAGCTGCGGAGAAGCCAACTTCACTCCCGGCTTTCGCCACCTGAACCAAGTCTTCGGACCTGTGAGCAGACGCCCCACGGTGTCGCTCGAGAGGAAAATGGCCGGGGGCCGGCGGGAACGTCATGCACCGCCGCGGTCCTCGCGCTGAGCTGAACGCCGCCCAGCAGCCGGACCTTCTCTTAGGTACCCAGCATGACCGATCCGAAGTCCGCGTGCCTCGGTCCGATCGACCCCGCGACGAAGGGGCGCTTGAACTCGCGATTGCCGTCAGCATCATCGGGACCGTGGTTGAGGGGCGGCGTCTGAGCTGATCAGGTCGAGTAGCGCGCCCGAGAAGTACGCTCCAATCGCGCGGACCAGGGAATGGTCGTCACCTGGTTGTCGCCTTGGTTTCCAGTCGAGAGTCAGAAGAGCCCCGTATCCGTAGACGCGGGGCTCTCAGTACGGGAGGCGGTGCCTTTCGGTGGCCCTCAGGCTCGACCCTCGTCCGGACTGATGGGCCACCATCATTCCGGGCCGTCCACTCGCCATTTCTGACAGGTGGGCCCGCACTGGGTGACATTACACACTCCACCGGCCCTTTGCAACGGTGCAGGCGGTCCAGCAGCGGCCCGGGGAGACCGCTTGTGACGTGCTCGACCGGTGCCCGTTCGCGGCAGCGGGACATTGTGGTCGACCGCGGGCGTGGAATGAGGCCATGAGTCACCCCTGCGGGGCGTCACAACATGGTGACCAAGGTCCCGGCGCGCTGATGACCGCCGTCTCTGGCTTTCCCCCGCGCGCCGCATCACCGTCGTTTCCGATGGGCGAGTTCAACGCGATCATATGTGCGGCGCTGACCAAGGATTACGGTCCCAAACGAGCACTCGACCATCTCGACCTCGAGGTGCGTGCCGGTGAGATCTTCGGCTACCTGGGGAGCAATGGCGCCGGCAAGACGACGACCATCCGCTGCCTTCTCGATCTGATCCGGCCGAGCGACGGCACCGCGACCGTCATCGGGCTGGACAGCCGCGCCGACAGCGTGGCGGTGCGCCGCCGCACCGGCTACCTGGCCGGTGACCTGCGCCTCTGGCCGCACCTGACCGGCAGACAAACGCTCGGCTATCTTGCGACCCTGCGCGGCGGCGTCTCCGCACAGCGCGTCGCGGAGCTCGCCGAGCGCATGGAGTGCGACCTGACCCAGCGTTGCGGCGCCATGTCTCACGGGCAGCGGCAGAAGGTCGGGGTGATCCAGGCGTTCATGCATGACCCGGAGGTGCTTATCCTCGACGAGCCTACCGCTACGCTCGATCCGCTCATGCAGCACACTGTGCACGACCTCGTCCGCGAGGCACGTGACCGCGGCGCGACCATCTTCGTCTCGTCACACGACCTTCCCGAGGTCGCCCACCTCTGCGATCGCGCGGGGATCCTCCGTCTGGGCAAGCTCGTCACCGTGCTCGACGTCGGCGAACTCGCCAGGCAGGGAAGACATGTGCTCTCGATCCAGTTCCTCGAGCCGGTGGACCCCAGGATATTCGAGAGCGTCCCAGGGGTTTCCGAGATCAGCCGGGCAAATCACACGGTGACGCTCACGGTGAGCGGTGACCTCGACCCGGTCGTGAAGGCGGCCGCGCGTTATCGCGTGCGCGACCTACACACCGCCGAGGTCGACCTCGACGAGGTGTTCCGCGACTACTACCGCTCGGAGCCCGCCGATGCACGCTGACGTCCTGCGCCGAGAGCTCGCCGACCATCAGCGCGCCATCGCCGCGTGGGGCATCGGCGCCGTCCTGCTCACGTCGCTGTACATCCTGTTCTACCCCACCGTCCATGACAGTGGCGCCGGAATTCAGGCGATCTTCGACACGATGCCCAGGGCGTTCCGCGACGCCTTCCTCGGCACCGGGGTCGACTTCCTGTCACCCAACGGATACCTCGGCACCGAACTCTTCTCCATCCTCGTGCCTGCGCTTATGTTGGTGATGGGCATCCTGACAGGCAGCCGTGCGCTCGCCGGGGAGGAGCAGAACGGCACGATCGATCTCCTTTTGGCGACACCGATCAGGCGCCGCCGGCTTGTCACGGAGAAGGCGGTGGGCGCCCAGCTACCGCTATTCGTCATGGCGGCGTTCGTCTGGCTGGCGGTGGCGCTCATCGGGCCCTCGCAGGGGCTCAGCGTAAACCTTGGGGTTCTGGCGATTGCCCTGATCGCGGTGGCGCTGCTCGCTGCCGGCTTCGGCATGCTGGCGTTTCTCGTCGCAGGCGCGACGGGATCGACGGCTTTAGGCGGCGGGGTCGCCGCCGCTCTCGCGGTGCTTATGTACGTGCTCAACGTCTTCGGGTCGCTCGTATCGTCGCTCACCGGCTTTGCCAACACGGTGTCGCCGTTCCACTGGGTCGGTGGCGCAGGGGTCCTCGCCACCGGGGTGGCATGGCCCGGCATGATGGCCCTAGTGGTGTGCCCCATTGTTCTGCTCGGGGTCGCGATCATGCTGTACGAGCGGCGCGATCTCGCGGCGTGAGCGACTGGCAACGGTCGCCGCGTCGGAAAGCGCTGTTGGTTCGTACTTGACCGTCGCGTTTGATCCGCTGGCTTATGTCGCACGGCTAACGCTGATCGTTCCCACGGCAAATCTCGTGGTCCACACTTGCGGATTGACGGGAGCCGCTTACACAGGTGGCCGTTCAACCGGGCGGGAAGGGTCCTTAACCGAGAGGAGTAGCGGATCTTCTCGACCTGCGGGCGCCGCCGCCACCGCCGGGAGGCTCGCCTCGCCGAGCTGCCCAGTCCGAGCGCTCGGTTCGCCTCGAACCCGCAATCCCTATCTAGGATAAGGGATTCCCCCTTGATGCAAACTCAGTTGGAGCGAGGCGGTCGCACCATGAGGCACTCGAGCCCTTCAGTGGCGGTCAGATCGGGCGGCCTCCCACGAAGAGCACAAGTCTGATCAGCGCGGCTGCGGGTAGACTGCCTGCGGACGCTCGCGAGGGATCTCGAAGCGAGACACCCCGGAACAGAAGGAGAGGGCAGCATGATTGCCTGGTTCAGCATCGCTCCGGACGACGGCTCGGGCTCGTACTCCAAGCATGTGGCCGCAGCGCTCGAGATGATCCGGGGGAGCGGTCTCACCTTTCGCCTGGGTGCCATGGGGACCGAGGTGGAAGGGCCGCGCGATGAAGTGCTCGCGCTGCTCGTGCGCTGCCACATCGCGCTTGCGACTGCTCCCGGTGTCCGTCGCACGAGTACGGTCATCAAGATTGATGATCGTGTCGGTGTGGACAGCGATGAGATGCACCGGAAGGTGAGCGCTGTCGAGCAGCTGATCTAGATTGACAGCCGGCGGTCATGCGGGATACGTGCGGGCGACCGCACCCCGCATCGTCGCATCGGCGGCGACCAGACCCCGTCGCCGTCGCCAGATGGCTTCAGCGTAGATCTCGAGCATCTCCGACGCGACGCGATTCCAGTCATAGCGCGCAGCGTCGCCAACCCCCAGCGATCCCATTCGGTGGCGTCTCACAGGATCATCGACGAGTTGCCGCAGCGCTCGTGTCCAGGCGAAGACGTCCCGAGGCGGGACCAGGAACCCATCTCGTTCGTGACGGACGATGCGCGAGTAGCCTGGAATACTCGATGCGACAACGGGGATGCCACTGGCCATTGCTTCGAGGAGGACGATCCCAAAGCTTTCCTGGCCGGTGCTTGGAGCGCAGAACACGTCTCCGGCGGCATAGCAGCCGGGAAGCCGTTCGGCTTCGACGAACCCGGCGAAGGTTACGCCGGGAACATGATTGTGAGCAACGAACCGCTCGCACCGGCTGCGCATGGGGCCATCGCCGATGACCAGCAGACGAACATCGTCGCGCATCTGGCGAAGCCGGGCGAACGCCTCCAGGAGGTTCAGAACACCCTTGCGCCTGTCCAGGCGCCCGACGTAGAGGAGCGTCGACGCCACCTGGCTCCGAAGCTGCGCATCCGGCACGACGTCCGGGCGGAACCGCGTGGTATCGACGCCATTGGGGACGATTCGATAATCTCCCGGGAAGTAGCGGTCCGCAAAGTCCCGGGCAGGCTCACTCACCGCCACACACATGTGCAGCCGTCGGAAGCATGGCATGAGAACCGGACGTGCACAGCGATACGCCGGGCTTCGGTCACCGGAGGCGTGAAACGTTCCCACGTTGGCTCCGCCGTGGAGTCGCATGACGAGCATGGGGAGGGTCGGCAGCAGCGGTTCGTGATAGTGCGCGATGTCGAAGTGCGAAGTCCGCATGAGGTCTTTCGCTGGGCGCCGCAACCGCGGAGTCATGCCGACATGGGCACGCGAGCCATTGCCGGGTACTTGATGGCTCCGGCCCGTCCTCACGTGGCCGGGGAAGGTGCGCGCGTCGCCGACGTTGCTGGGACCCAGGACAGTCACAGTGTGACCGCGCCGGCGCAGCGCAGCCGACAACGATCGGATGTGCTCACCCACACCACCGGGGTAGAAGCAGTCGTACGAGGACACCATGACGATGTTCATGCGGGTCTTCCCGCCGCTGTGACCACGGGTGCTCAGACGCGCCGGGGCGATGCCCGCGGCAGCGACTCCAGATTCTCGTCGTGGAAGATCTCAGAAACCGATTGATCCGCGAAGACGGCGCGAATGGAGGCCGCGATCATTGGAGCGACCGACACCACGGTCAGCCGCGCGGGCCGGCCTGCCGGGTCGAGGGGCAGCGTGTCGGTCACGATGACCTCGCTGATCGCGGTCTCGTCCAGACGCTTTCGCGCCGGAGGGGAGAACAGCGCATGGGTTGCCACCGCCACGATGTCTGCCGCACCTGCCCGCTGGAGGGCGGCAGCAACGTTCGCGATGGTTCCACCGGTGTCGATCATGTCGTCGACGACGACGCAGCGACGGTCGCGCACGTCGCCGATCAGGCCCAATGGCTCTGACACGTTGCGCATATCGGGGCGGCGAGCTTTCTGCATGAAAGCGATGCCGCATTCGAGGTGGGCCGCATACTTCTGCGCCATCTTGCCGCGGCCTGGATCGGGCGCCACGACCACGAGGTTGCTCCAGCCTTTGGCGCGTACGTGCTCGGCAAGGACCGGCAGAGCGGTCAAGTGGTCGAGCGGGACGTTGAAGAATCCCTGGATCTGCCCCGTGTGCAGGTCAACAGCCATGACCCGGTCGCAGCCCGCAGCGCTGAGGAGATCAGCCACCAAGCGGGCAGAGATGGGCTCGCGCGCCAGCGCCTTTTGGTCCTGACGCGCATACGCGAAGTACGGGATGACCGCGTTGATTCGGGAAGCGCTGGCCCGTTTCAGGGCATCGATCATGATGAGTTGCTCCATGATCATCTCGTTGACCGGAGCCCCGTGCGCCTGGATGACGTAGGCATCGCACCCACGCACCGACTCGAGGAAACGCACGTAGATTTCGCCGGACGCGAAGCGGCTGACCTCCACCCGACCCAAGTCGGTACCCAGCGCAGCGGCGATCGCTGTCGCGAGTTGAGGATGGCACGAGCCCGAGAAGAGCATCGCTCGACGCGTCAGGGATACCTGCAGCGGCGACCCTTCCGCGGGCCGCCGCCGGACCGCGTCCTCGGAGCCCTGCGGTGTCGGTTCGGTCTCCGGCTTCAAGCTCCTGGCAGGGGGGCCGCCCACATCATGGACATTCCCAGTCACCGTCCTCGTGTTCGCAATGCCATCACCTCCGTACTCGGTGCTGCACCCTGATGATGCGCAGGTCGGCGGGCTCGGTCCAGAGCCGAAGGTCCCAGACAGCAGCCTCGGCGACAAAGGATGATGGGGTTCCATTCCACGGAGAGTTGACGCGTGTGAAGACCATCCACTTGCTCCGGCACGCCAAGTCGAGCTGGTCCGACACCGGGGTCGCCGATCATGACCGACCCCTGGCCCCTCGCGGGGAGCGCGATGCCAGGCGGTTGGCCAAGCACCTGGGTCAACACGGCGTGACGCCCGCGCTCGTCCTGTGCTCGTCGGCGCGGCGGAGTCGAGACACCCTGGAGCTCATCGCTCGTTCGCTTCCCAGAAAGACGAAGATCCTGGTGGAAGACGAACTGTACGCCGCCCCGGCTGAGGCGCTCCTGCAACGCCTTCGCCGGATTCCCGATGTGCTCCCATCAGCCCTGCTCATCGGCCACAATCCGGGCCTTCAGGATCTCGCGCTGACGCTCGCAGGACACGGTCCAGGGCTGGATCGACTGAGGGAGCGTTTTCCGACCTGCGCACTCGTTGCCATGCACATCCCCGCGCCGACCTGGCGCGAGCTCATGCC
>DATLRB010000013.1:0-198864 GCA_035534875.1 Saccharimonadales bacterium (SeqCode) | reverse complement strand
CCCAGTCCACGACCCCGCGGGCGTTGATCTCGATGATCCTGCCGTGGCCACGATCCGCGATCAGCAGCTTGCCCGTGAAGGCCACGCCGGGAGGCAGCGCGGGGAGCCCGAACGACGCCCCCGGCAGGCGGCTCGGCGCTGGTGATGGGACCGCTGTCGCCGTCGGGGGCGGCGCGCTGGAGGGAGAAGCAAGTGCCGTGGGGCTCACCTTCGGCGTGGCAACGACGGCCGGCGACGGCGAGCAGGCGGTCAGCCCGAGGAGGACCCCTGCGGTCAGCCAGCGCGCCCTCTGAGGGGGCCTCATGACACGCGGTTTGTGCCAGGTCGAATTGGAGTCACGTGTGCTGATGCCAGTCCCGCAGCGCCATCATCGCCGGCCGCGATCGGCGCGCGGCAGGGTTCCGAGATCATTTCGGGCTCAATGATTGCGCATCGGCACCGTCGCCCGGCTCGGGGCGAGACCGGGACCACCGTCGCCAGGGAGCCCTGACCTGCGGTCGCTGGAGCCTTCAGCACACTAGATCGGGAACTCCTGGCCGTGGCTGAGCGCTCGTCGGATCGAGCCGCGGCGCATGTCCACGACGCCGGTTCCGAAGACCCTCCAGACACCGCCCCCTGACGCAATCGCGGTGCGCTCGGCGACTCCGACAAAGCGCACGCCGGGCGGCAGCCGTCGCGGCGCGAGATCGCGCAACCAGCGAATCCACCAACCGGACAGCGCATCCCAATGGACGCCGAAGGCGGTCGCCGGCACCAGCCCAAGACCGCTCCCAAAGGGAAATGGCATGCCGGCAGCGCCTGCGATCATCGCGCCGGCACTGCATCCGGCAAAGACGCCACCTCGCACGATCAGGCGCTGCACGGCGTCCCACAGTGGAGTTCCGGTCAACGCCTGCGCGAGGTACTTCGGACTCCCGCCGCTGAAGAACACCATGCTCACGTCGTCGAGCCGCTTCGCCGTGCTCGTGTCGAGTGCGTCCGCACGCGTGCGGACACGGATGGGGTGGCCCGTGATGCCGAGCGACTCGTAGTGAGCCAGGCCCATGCCGGTCCAGCGCTCGAAGACCGAGTCGCCCTCGCGTGCGCTCGCGGTCGCCAGAATCGCGACCGAACCATCACCGACGGCTTCGGCCAGTGCGAATCGCTCGGCATCCGCTGCCCAGGGCTCGAATTCCCCCGAGCCGAGCAGGAGGAAACGACCGTGCTCGATCGCCATCTACTTCGCATCCTGGAGCGCCGCGGTCCTCCGGTGAAGAGGTCCATGGCGAAACAGCTGCGAGGCGCTCACATCGGCCGGTGAGTGGAGCAGGTCGAAGGTGACGAGCGCCGCCGCTGTCCCCGTCACGACGGATGCTGTCACGCTCTCGATGACGCCCCACCCGCTGACCGGCGACAGGAGCGCTGCCTTGACGATGAAGACATCGACGGTGAGCAGCAGCGGGACCGACGCACGCCAGTTGAGCGCGCTGCCGGGACGCGCGAGCCACCAGATCGCCGCGAACACGTAGGGCTCCGCGAGGTAGTACGGGAAGACGGTCTTGGCGAAGAGAGGAAAGCAGCAGGACGCGACGGTGACCAGGCCTATCAGGCCGGCGTGCGTCGTCGCGAGGGCGGGTTTCCGGCGCAGCGTGATTGCGACCAGCACAGCGGCGACCGCCGCGCCGATGTAGACGTCCGCCTCCCTGATGAGTCCCGCCCATGCTGCATGGCGCGCGAGGATCCAGAAGGACCCTCCCCCGATGGGAAGGCCGGCTCGATACGTGAGCAGCGCGCGTGTGACCGCTGACTCGTCGGCGAGGATGAACGGTGCGAGGCCGATGCAGATGGTGATGACGGTCGCCAGCGCGGTCACCGCCATCGGGCGAATCCGGCGCGCGGCGATGGGAGCCAGAATGAGCGGTATCGCGCAGAAGCCGGCGATCGTGCGTGTCAGGACCGACGCGCCGAGAGCGATCCCGGTCAGCGCGCTTCGGTCGCTCAATGCGAAGGAGATCGCAAGCAGGGTCAGGCACAGCTCGACGGGCTGCTCGACATGCCCGTAATCGAGGATGCCGATCCACAGTGCCGGTGCGAGGAGCACCGTGGCCGCGACCGCAAGCGGGGGGCCAACGCCGCCGCGCGCCGCCGCCACGAAGCGGACGGCCTGGTACGCCAGCAGCAAGACGAAGAGGGACACGACCGCTCCGGTGAGCGCCGCGCGGGCGGTGAGGCTCGCGGACCACCCCAGCGCATTGGCCAGCGCCGCCGTCGGGACCAGTGGAATCAGCCCGATGGGGCCGTTGTCGTTGAAGAAGCTGCCGTGGAACTGTACGGAGTAGATGAGCATGGGGTGACCGGACAGTGCGGTCTCGGCTGACGGCCAGAAGAAGAGGTCGAGGTCCGACGGCGCTGTCTTCAACAGCAGTGGGCTGAGGGCCGAAATCCCCACGAATGCCGCGCCGGCTCCCACTGTCACGGCGCGGCTGGTCACGACGCCATTGTGATCGCCGCATTCGGCCGGCGATTCCTCACCATGGACGCGCATGCGCCGACCTGCGCCGCCTCCTCGTCACCCCCGGCTCGACGGGAGCCTCGTTGCCGTTTGCGCGCCGAACGCATTCAAAGGAACGCTGAGCGCGCAGGGTGCTGCCGCTGCGATGGCTCGTGGGGTGCGCGACGCGGGCGCCGATGCGATTGAGATACCCGTGGCCGACGGAGGCGATGGCACGCTCGACGTGCTCCTCCGCGCACGAGTGTCGGAAGCCCGTCTGACCCGGCATCGGGTCACCGGTCCAACCGGACCCGGCGTGACCGCCCGGCTCGGATGGTTGGGCGCCCACGAAGCCGTGGTCGAGCTCGCCGAGGCGTCAGGGCTCCGCCGGCTCGAGGCGGGAGCGCTCGACGCACTCCACGCCACCTCGCGAGGAGCGGGGGAGCTCATACGAATCGCGCTGGCGGCGGGCGCGCGCACGATCATCGTCGGAGTCGGCGGCAGCGCCTGCACGGACGGGGGCGCGGGCCTGCTCCAGGCGCTCGGTGCGCGCTTGACAACGGCAAAGGGTGAGGAGATCGGGTTCGGCGGCGCAGGGCTCGAGGCCCTGGACGCGATCGACATGTCGGTCGCCCGCGAGGCACTGAGCCGATGCTCGATCCGGGTTGCGTGCGATGTCCGGAGTCCGCTCCTCGGCCCCCTCGGCGCTGCTCAGATGTTCGCGCCCCAGAAGGGCGCGACGCCTGAAGAGGTGACCCGGCTGGAGCGAGCGCTCATGCGGTTCGCGTTGTTGGCGTCAGGCCTGGGCGATGGCGATCTCGCCGCGCTCCCCGGCGCGGGTGCTGCGGGCGGGTGCGGATTCGGGCTCGCGCTTGCCGGCGCTCGATTGCTGCCGGGTGCTCAGCTCGTGTGCGACCTCGTGGACCTTGACGCTGCGATGAGCGAAGCGACCGTTGCCATCACTGGTGAGGGACGCCTCGACGGCCAGACACCGGCCGGCAAAGCGCCTGCCGAGGTTGCCGCACGCTCCGCGATCCGAGGCGTACCCTGCTTCGCGATCGCGGGCTCGATTCGGGATCCCCTGCCCCGACTGTTCAATGCGGTGGTCTCCCTCGAGGATCTCGATGCCGGCGTTGATCCGATGCGTCACACGCGGGCACTCTTACGCAGGGCGGCTCGACACGTCATCGAGGGCATGCGCCCCGGCGGCCCCATCCGCGAGCCTTAGTTTCGACGCAGATCCATCGCGCGCATCCACTCCAGGCTGGATGCCGTGTCGACGAGTGGGCGGTATTCGAGGCCGACAAAGCCGTCATATCCGAGGTGATCGAGCTCGCGCAGGAAGTCTCCGATGGGCTGGGTCCCGGTTCCAGGCTCGTGCCGCCCCGGGACGTCGGCAATCTGGACGTGTGCGACCAGCGGGCGGTATCTGCGGAGGCATTCCGCCGCATCCTCGCCGGCCATCGCAGCGTGGTACTGGTCGAGTTGCAGCCTCACGCCGGGGTCATTCACCGTGTGCACCAGATCTGCGGCGACCGCGACCGTGCCCGCCCAGTATCCCGGGATGTCGATATTGTTGATGGCCTCGACCAGCAATGTGATGCCGGCCTCACGAACCAGGGGAGCCGCCCGCTCGAGGTTCGCCATCGCGACTTCGCGGGCCCGGCCGCTGCTCACGCCGGCAGGTGGAACACCCACCAATGCGTTGAGCTTCGATGTGCCAATCCGGCGTGCGAGGTTGATCGCCGCTCCCAGCGTGTCCGCGAACTCATCCTCGCGACCGGGGAGTGCGAGGAGCCCGCGGTCTCCGCCGGCCCAGTCACCGGCAGCGGGGTCGAAGACGACCATATCCAGTCCGAGGTCCCCGAGCGTCGACGCGAGACGGTCCGCGTCCAGCTCGTGAGGAAAGAGCATCTCGACATGCGTGAATCCAGCTGCCGAGGCTGCCTCGAACCGCTCGTATGGGTCGAGGTCCTGCCAGAGCATCGTGAGGTTGGCGGCGAAACGGGGCACGTCAGCCGCTGCTCTCCTGATCGTCCGGCGCGCTTGCCTGACGATCCCAGAACTTCACCAGCGCGGACATGTCCTCGCCGGCCCAGCCTCGTGCTTTCGCCTCCAGATAGCACTGCTCGACGAGCCCGCCGAGGAGAAGGGGCACTCCGGCGTCGACTGCCTCGGTGTGGATGATCGCCAGGTCCTTGGCGATCAGACCGACCGGGGTTGCCGGGCTGAAGTCGCGAGCGGTGAAGCGCGGGAGATTGCGCAGCAGCATCGCGGAAGTCCCGAAGGAGGTTCCGACCACATCCCCGACGGTGCCCAGATCGGCGCCAAGCCTCATGGCGAGGGCGGCCGCCTCGGAGGCGGCCAGCGTGTGCACTGCGACCAGGTACTGGTTGACGAGCTTGATCGCCTGCCCGGCGCCGACCGGTCCGCAGAGACGGATCTTGCTGCCGAAGGCCTCGAAGGCTGGAAGCGCTCGCTTGAACACCGCCTCGTCACCGCCGACCATCACCGTGAGGGTCCCGGCCTCGGCTCCCGCGGGGCCGCCTGAGACCGGCGCGTCCAAGAACGCGGCGCCCCGGGCCGCGAGGAGGTCCGCGCAGTGCCGGTTCAGCGCCGGGCTCACGGTCGAGTGATCGACGTAGACCTGCCCGGCGCCTGCCACCAGCGACATCTCGGCGTAGACCTGCCGCACCGAATCCTCGGTCGGCAGCGCGGTCAGGACGACCTCCGAAGCGGCGGCGAGATCTGCTGCCGATGCGCGCACGCTGGCCCCCCTGTCTCGCAACGAGCGAACCCCTGCATTCTCGGAGCGGTTGCAGATGGCCACGTCGTAGCAGGCGGTGATCAGCCGATCGGCAATCGGCCGGCCCATCTTTCCGATACCGACCACGCCGACGTTCATCATCGCGCCGTCCGCCGGATGTGAACCACGAGCCGATTATCCGTGTCCATCACCGCGCATCGCGCTGCCCGGTTCTGTGGCGGCTCCGCAGTCGCTGACGGTGAGGCAGGGCCCGCCAGGTCATCATGACGCCCGCCCCAGCGTTGCTTCCGACGCCTTCGCGGATGCTACCCGGTGTTCTGCAGTCCCGCGGCGATGCCGTTCACCGTCAGGAGCAGAAGCTGCTCCAGCCGTCTGCGACCGGCATCCAGGGCGCTGCCACTGCGCAGCGCGCGGAGCGCCCGAAGCTGCAGATGACAGAGCGCATCGATGTAGGGATTGCGCAGCTCCACCGCCCACGAGAGCACCCGGCGTTTCTCGAGCAGACGGGACTGACCGGTCACCGCGAGGATCCGCTCGATCGTGCGGTCGTATTCCGCGAGGATCAGGTCGGCGATGCGCGGCCGGCTGCCGAGCCGCAGGTACTCGGCGGCCATGAAGCGATCGGTTTTGGCGAGGCTCATCTCGGCGTTGTCGATGAGGACGTTGAGCAACGGCCACTCGTCATAGGCGATGCGCAGCTGATCCAGGCTCGCTCCTGAGAGCCCGCTGCCCACGCCGTACCAGCCCGGGAGGTTGAGCCGGATCTGCGACCAGGCGAAGACCCAGGGGATGGCGCGCAGCGATGCCAGGGTCCCGTCGCCGCCTCGATGTGCCGGGCGCGATCCGAGATGAAGGCGAGCGAGTTCGCGGACCGGAGTCACCGCGGCGAAGTACTCGGCAAACCCTTCGCTCTCGATCAGTTGGCGATATGCGGCGCGCGCGGCTTCGTCGAGCTTTCGACCGAGCGTTGCGAAGCGGATTGCCGCCTGTTCAGTGTGGTGGCGTGCTGCCGGTGTCGAGGTCAGCAGGACGGCTGACGTGACCTGCTCGAGATGCCGCTGCGCCAGGGTTCGGTTGCCGTACCGCGCGAAGATCACCTCGCCCTGTTCGGTCACCTTGAAACGCCCCGATACTGAGCCCGGTGCCTGCGCCATCACCGCGCGATTGGCCGGCCCGCCGCCTCGCCCCAGGGCTCCTCCGCGTCCGTGAAAGAGCGTGAGCCGAACGGACTGCTCCGCCGCCCAGCCTGCGAGGTCGGCCTGAGCCGCGTACAACGCCAGGGTCGCGCTGACCGGCCCGCTCTCCTTGGCGGAATCGGAGTATCCGAGCATGACCTCCAGGGCGCGCCCGGTCGCCGCCATCCGCCGCCGCACCGGCTCGAGGACGAGCATCGCGTCGAGCGTCTCGCGCGCGTTGCGCAGATCCACGATGGTCTCGAAAAGCGGGACGACGTCGAGCTCCGGGGCTGCGCCGGGCGCACACGCTCGATCCGCAAGCGCATACACGACGGCGACATCGTCGGCGCTCCGCGTGAAGCTCACCACGTAGCGGTGGCAGACGTGCGCACCGAACCGCTGCTGCAGCAGTGCGATGGTTCGGAACGTCGCGACGACCTCCTCCGTCTCGGGTGAACGTGTGCCACCCGCGGCGAGCTCGGCGAGCGCGCTGCGATGCACGCCGCTGTGCTGACGGATCTCGAGATCCGCGAGGTGAAAGCCGAAGGTCTGCGTTTGCCAGATGAGCGCGTGCAGCTCTCCGTACGCCTGGCGCGGAGCCCCTCCGGCAGCAAGCGCCGCCTGGAGGCTGCGGAGGTCCTCGAGCAGCTCATCGGGGCCTGCGTATGCCAGGGAGAGATCCGCCCGGCGGGTGGCACCGATGCGTTCGGCGACCAGCAGGAGGAACTCCCGATACGGCTCGCTCGGAGAACGCGCGCCGATCGGCACGGAGCGCGCGCCGACGATCTCCCGCGCGACGCGAAGGCGGCTGAGGAAGGGTCCGTCTGGTGGTGTCGTCACCGAATCCGCGGTCAACCCCGTGCCGATGCGGGTGGTTGCCGCTTCCAGCCCGCGAAGGATGTGGTCTGACTGGATGAGCATCGTCTCGCGGGTCACGTGAGCGGTGATACGGGGGTTCCCGTCACGATCGCCGCCCACCCAGCTGCCGAATCGCAGAAACGCCGGCGCGGGCGGGACGCTTGTGCCGTTGCCGGAGGCGTCGAGCGCCGCGCTGAGTTCCCGGTAGACGGCGGGAACCAGGCGGAACAGCGTCTCATCGAAGACACCCATGAGGGTGCGAACCTCATCGAGCGGTTGCAGCTCCTGGCTCCGCAGCTGGGCGGTCCGCCAGAGGCCGTCGACCTCCTCGAGCAATCGTCGCCTGATCTCAGGCAAGGGCGCCTCCGATGACCGCGTGTCCGCGAGCCGCTCGAGCTGATCACCCACGCGACGCAGCGCGGAGGTCACGGCTCGGCGGCGCGCCTCGGTGGGATGCGCGGTGAACACCGGGTGCACACGGAGGGTCGCAAGGAGTGCGTCGAGGCCTTCGCCGTCCAGCTCCGCGCGCACGGTTCCGAGAGCAGTTGTGAGCGCTTCAGCCGGCCCCGCTTCGCCGGAGTCGGCCTCACGGAGCGCACGAGCCCGGTATCGCTCTTCCGCGAGGTTGACGAGGTGGAAATAGCACGTGAAGGCACGCGCCACCTGCTCGGCGCGATCGAGCGACCAGGACGACACCAGCGTGTCCGCCGCGCCGGCGTAGCCACCTCGCCGCTCGTCCTGAGACCGCGCCCGTATCACGGTACCCCGCAGGGACTCGACGTCCGCGAGCAGCGCGGCGCCGCCGTGCTCGGCGATCACCTGGCCGAGTGCGTCACCCACGAGACGGACCTCCTCGCGAAGCGCACGCGGCATCTGCTGCCGCGCGGTGTCTCGGGCGCTACGGTCGCTCGTCTCAGGGCTCGGCCGGGATCGCCATGAACCGAAGACCATACCGACGCACCGGTCTTCGGCGCTGCGGCGCCGGCGAGAGGCGATCGAGCGGCCCGGTGGCGCATCCGTACACTAGCCCTGGTGATGACCAGCGCCCTGCCGGCAACAGTCGGCGTGGTGGGCCTCGGCCGGTTTGGACGCCTCTGGGCGTCCATGCTTCAGGACGACTTCACGCTGCGGGCATACGACTCCGACCCGGCGCAGCGCGCGGAAGCCGAGCGCCGGGGACTGCACACCGCAGCGCTGCGCGACACGCTCGCCTCCGACGCCGTCTTCTACAGCATCCCCATCTCCGCGTTCGAGGACACCATCAAAGAGCACCTTCCATACTTTCAGGACCTCGGCGGGACGCGAACGCTCATCGACGTTCTCTCCGTGAAGCTGCACGCGCGCGAGGTGTTCGCCCGTCATCTTCCGGCCGGCTATCAGGCGCTGCTCACCCATCCGCTGTTCGGTCCGGACAGTGTCGCGGCGAGCGGGATGAAGGGTCAGACGATCGTGATCGACGGCTACCGCCTGCCGCCCGACGCCCTGCACGCATGGAGGCGCTACTTCGAATCCAAGGGACTCGTTGTCGTGCCGATGTCATCCGACGAGCACGATCGACTGGCGGCGGAGAGCCAGGGCGTCACCCATTTCGTCGGTCGCACCCTCGAACGCTTCGGTTTCACCCCGACGCCGATCGACACGCTGGGCACCAGGCGGCTGCAGGACGTCACGTCACAGGTGAGCAACGACACCTGGCAGCTCTTCGTCGATCTGCAGACCCTCAACCCGCACACCAAGGCGATGCGCCTGCGCCTGTCGGAGGCACAGGACTCGGTCTTCGATCTCCTGCTCCCGAATCGTGCCGTCACCGACCGCGTGGTCGTCGGCATCCAGGGCGGGCGCGGCAGCTTCAACGAAGAAGCGGCCCGGTACTACCTGGGCCGCACGCCCGAAGTCCCCTGCGAGATCGTGTATCTGCACACCACCGAGCGGGTCCTGCGCGCGCTCCATGAGGGGGAGATCGACCGCGGGGTCTTCGCGATTCACAATTCCGTCGGAGGGATGGTGGGTGAATCGGTGACGGCGATGGCCCGGTATCGCTTCGCGATCGTCGAGGAGTTTGCGATCAAGATCTCACACGCGTTGATGATCGCCGGCGGGGCCGACTTCTCCAAGGTCGACACCGTGATGGCGCATCCGCAGGTGTTGCGTCAGTGCCGCACCAACCTTGAGAAGAAGTACGCGAATCTCAAGCAGACGAGTGGCGAGGGAGACCTCATCGATCAGGCGAAGGTGGCGGAGCTCATCGGTGCGGGTCAGCTTCCCGCCTCGATCGCGACGATGGGGAGCAAGACACTTGCCGATCTCAACGGCCTCCGAGTGGTCGAGGACAACCTGCAGGACCTCGACGAGAATTTCACGAGCTTCCTGTGGGTGGAGCGGCCCCGGTAGCGTTAGGAAGCCGGCGCGACGGTCTGGAGGCTCCGCATCAGCGCGAGGAACTCGGGAAACGACAGGCTCTGCTCGGCGTCCGAGAGTGCTCTGTCAGGATCTGGATGCACCTCGATCAGCAGACCGTGAGCGCCCGCGGCGCGCGCGGCTTTCGCCATCGGTGCGACGTAGGCGCGGTGACCGGTACCGTGGCTCGGATCGACGATGACGGGAAGATGGGTCAGCTCGCGGAGCACCGGTATCGCGCACAGGTCGAGCGTGTTGCGCGTGCTCGTTTCGAAGGTTCGAATGCCACGCTCGCAGAGCATGACCTGCTGATTGCCGATGGCGAGGATGTACTCGGCAGCACCAAGCCACTCGTCGATGGTGCTCGAGAGACCGCGCTTGAGCAGAATCGGACGATCAACCTTGCCGAGCTCGCGCAGGAGGTCGAAGTTCTGCATGTTCCGGGTTCCGACCTGGAGCACGTCGACCATCTCTGCCATTCGCCTGACCTGGTCGACCGCCATGACCTCGCTGATGATCGGCATGCCCGTGGCCCTGCCTGCCGCGGCGAGCAGCTCGAGACCGTCCCAGCCGAGTCCCTGGAAAGCGTACGGCGAGGTTCTCGGCTTGAACACTCCGCCGCGAAGGATCTGCGCGCCCGCCTCGCGAACCGCCCGAGCCGTTGCGTTGATCTGGTCGGCGGACTCCACGGAGCACGGCCCGGCCATCACGAGAAAACCACCGCCGCCGATCAGCAGGTTGCCGACGGGAATCACTGTGTCGTCGGACCGGGCGCCACGTCCGGCGAGCCGGTAATTCTTCGAAGCCTTGGTCGGGAGGCGCGGTGGCACAACGGATTCGACCGCGTCGGCGTCGGCGAGCGGTGGTACGAGCGGGGTGGCATCTCCCGGTTGGGCGTCACTCTTGGTCGTCGTTGCGGGATAGCTTCCCAGCACCTTCAGATGCAGCGCGGTCGAGCGGAGGTCGTCCAACGCATCCGCGGTGCGCGGATCCGCGGTGTTCCCTTCGAAATCAATGAAGAACATGTACTCGAAGGGCCGGCCCGGACGAGGGCGCGACTCGAGCTTGGTCATGGAGTGTCCGCTCGCCGCGAGGACACCGAGCGAGCGCATCAGCGCGCCGTGTTCGTGCCGTGTGATCAGGATGAGGCTCGTCTTGCACGGCGCGCTGAGTTCCACGGCAACCGGATGCCGCGCCAGCACGACGAATCGCGTGTAGTTCTCCGCGTGGTTGGCGATTCCGCGCCGGAGGACAACCAGACCGTGCGCGGCGGCTGCCTCCGGGGCGCCGATGGCAACGCGTGTGGGATCGCCCGCCGTGTGCACGAGCCGCATTGCGGCGCCGGTGTCGAAATGCAGGATCTGTGATGCATTGGGAAGCGTCTCGACGAACCGAGAGCACTGCTCGAGGCCGTCGCCGGCCGCGAGGACCTGGCTGATCGCCCCGAGCGGAATCTCACTCACGCCGCAGAGGCAGTAGTCGACGCTCGACGTCTCCTCGCCGACGATCGAGACCTCATGCTCGCGAAGCAGATCGTAGGTCTCGTCGACGCTCCCCGCGGCGGTATTCTCGATCGGCAGGACGGCGAGGTCGACGTCCCCATCCTTCAAAGCGTCGACGGCAGCCTGGTATGTGCGGGTCACGATCAGGTCCCCGGCGACGTCCCGCGCCGAAAGGTACTTCTGCGCCGCGAGGTACCCGAACGAGTGCTCGCCACGCACGGCGACGCGAAGTGTCACCTCACGTTGCACCCCCGAACGGCTGGAAACCTGCCTGCTCACCGACTCCGCGAGGAGATCGCGGTAGATCCGGCGCACGAGATTGACCGGGGCGCCCTCCGTTCGTGCGATGTGTTCCACCGCGGCGAGGATCTGGCGCTCACGGTCGGAATCGCGGATCGCCGTGTCGGATGCGGCTTTCTCCCTGGCGACATCGGCAACCACGCGGAACCGCTCGGCGATCAGCTGGACGATCCGCTGATCGAGGTCGCTGACGCGATTGCGGAGGGCGAGCAGCTCGCCGTCGGGCTCAGGCACCCGCGAAGTCTACGGACGACACCCGCGCACCGGTCGCGATTCCCAGTGCGGCCGATTCCAACTGTCGCAGTGTTCGCACCTCGTGCACCGAGTTGCAGGTGCGGGCATAGAGGGACATCACGGAGTCGCCGGTGTCCCAGTCCTGCCGGCGTTCGGGGTTGAGCCAGTGGACCTCCCGGACGGTTCGCGCGATCGCCTCGAGCCCCGCGGGGTTCGCTGCCCGGTAATTGCTCCGCGCGTCACCGGTGATCACGAGGCTGGCCCTCGGGGTCAGTGCCTGCGAGAACCGCGAGGCGAAGACGCTCCAGACGCGACCGTAGTCACTGTGCCCGTCGTCCCACACGACCTCGGTGCGGGCGAGCACATGCGCCGGCATCAGCTCGCCCCGGGCGTCGGCGACGATGCGGGTCACCTCGTCGACGCCGTCGACGAACGCAAAGCAGCGAAGCGCCGAGAACTCGGCGCTCATCGCGCTCATCAGCGCCAGCGTGAATCTCGCGAACTCCGCCACCGACCCGCTCACGTCGCACAGCACCACCAATTCGGGGCGGGTCTTCCGAGGGCGCCGCCATGCCGGCTGGAGCGGGAGCCCGCCCGTGGACAGCGACCTGCGGATCGTGCGGCGGACGTCGAGCCTGCCGCGACGCGTCAGGTGGGCCCGGCGGACGCCGCGCACCGCGAGCCGTCGCGCGAGCGGCCGCAATGCTCGTTGCAGGGCAGCGAGGTCGGCTGGACTCGCGCCCAGGATCGGCACATCCTCGGGACTTGGCAACGACCTCTGGATTCCGTTGCCCTCTCGCATGGCCCGTCGGTCGAGGCGCCGGCGCACCTCCTGCGCCAGCAGGCGGCGGAATTCATCCACACGAGCGGTGATCTCCGCCGTCCCGAGCCCCCCGATGCCGTCTGAGTCCGCTGTGCCCTTGTCCTGATCGCGAATGGCGCGCTGCAGAATTCGAGCCAGATCGAGTCCGCGAAGCACTCGGTACAGGAAGGCGCGCTCCGAATCCTGGGAGGTCGATTCGATTCCCCCAAACCGGTCGACAGAACGTGACGCGAGGTCACGGAGCGCGTCCGTGTCGTCATCCCGGAGCGCCGCGAGCAGGGCTTCGAGGAGCGAGGTTGCGGCGGCCTCATCCTGGGCCTCCATCACCCGGTTCGGTGCGGTGCCGGCGGGAAGCGGCTGTGCCTGCGTCTCCTCGAGATGGTCGTCGAGGGACCCGGTGACGGCATCGAACACCCGCTCGAACGTGTCGATATCATCCCGGCGTTTGATCAGAGTCGCGCGGAGCGCCGATCGGACGTAACTGCGCCGCCCGACGTCCACGACCTCGAGCGCACGAGCTGCATCGACGGCCTCTCCTGTCGATACAGGGACGCCCGCCTGACGAAGCGCTGACGTTGTCCTGACCACGACACCACCGAGGACGTCGGAACCGGCCATGCCGCGATTGTGCATTGCCCCGGAACCCTCAGTGTCAAGATCCATCGTCATGGAGCCCCGGGCGCGTCGGTCGCTGCAGCTCGGCCTGATCCTGCCGCGCGGGGCCGGGCCGCTCGCGCCGCTGCCGGTGCTGGCGGCGCGCGCAGGATGGCAGGACCTCTGGGTGCCGGCGGCCTCGTCATGGCCTGCGCAGGCGGTGGCCGCCGGAATGCGCGGCGGGTGGATCGTCGACGCCGGCGAGCTCGCGCCCGAGCCCGCGTCGGACATCTGGATTCGCGGCTTCTCGACCGCGGCGGTCGCCGCACAGGTTGCCAGGGTCGCGGATCGGCACCAGGTCTCAGCCGACGCGATCGATGCAACGGCGGCAGCCTCGATTCGATCCGCGGGTGCGGTCCCCGTCTTCGGCCCGGCGCCGATCGAGGCGCTCCTCGCTCTGCTGCGCGACTCCGCCGGCAGCGGCATCGTGTGCCTTCCGGCGTCTCCGGGTCGCACGGTGGCGGAGGCCTGCGCCCGGCTCGCCAATGACCTTGGTCTGCGCGCGGAGGCCGAGGCGGCGCCCGCACTCGTCGGGACTCTCGAAGACTGCCAGCGGAGCGTCGCCGAGCTGTATGCGGCGGGAATGCGGGAGCTTCGGCTTCGGCTGCCGGCAACGCCCGACATCCCGGATGTGATCGCGCAGATGTCGGCCCTTCGGGGCGAAGCTCTCAGCGGGCTGCGAGCCGGAATGCCCCGCTCGCCGGCGCCCGCGGCACCTGAGGACTGGGGTGGCCGCACTTGATCGCTCGCCGATTGACTCGCCGGCGATGACGAGCGTAGTCTTCAACTGTTCGAAGAGCGCCGCAATGTTCGCATGTCGCACAGATCGGCGGTCGATAGCCGAGGGGTAAGAATCGTGCCGGCATATGTCACGCGTTTCGGCTCGTTGGAGCACTATGAGAAAGGGGGCGTCGAGATCATCGATGATGATCCCAGGCGCTACACATTCTCGAACGTGTTCGATGTCGCCGCGCATTCGCGGCCATACGAAAAGGTCGCCGTCGGGAAGAACCGGCAGTATGTGCTAGAAGCCATCCGCGCCGAGGGAGAGTCGGAGTGGCGCAGCACCGCGCACGACGAGTTTGCGCTGGTCATGGACGGCGAGATCGAGGTGGTTCTGCACCGGCTGATGCCGGACGAAGAGCCGCCCGAGGGCACCCTGGGCTCGGTGCAACTCGGCCACGAGCCCGCCGGACCCCGCATGGGTCGCGTCGTCGCCCGGCGCGGTCACATGGCGCTGCTGCCGGCGCACGCCGCCTACCGCCTCTGCGCCGACAAGCCCTCGGTCGTACTGCTACAGACCATCGAGGGCGCCGACACCGTCTATCGATGGTCAGAGATCTGCCAGACTCATTGAGTCCTCAGATGACGTGATGGGAGTCGAATCAGCGATGGCACTGCTCATGGATGCCGATGTCATGGCGAGCGAGCCGAATGCGCACGGCTACGCCGAGTTCACACTTGGTGAGTTCCATTTCCGGCGTGATGAGTACTTCGTGTACGTCAAGTGGCCGACCGGCAGTCATGTGATGTCCGTGGATGCGTTCCTCCGGGCGATGCAACGGGATGTTGCCTGGAACTTCTTCTACGGGATCGTCAACTTCGACGGCGTTGTCGGGACTGTGAACCACTACGGCACCGTCGATCTCTTCGCCGGCCGCTACAACGACGCCTACCGCAAGGCGGAGATGGACCACGTCGAGAACTTTCAGAGCGAGAACATCAAGGCGACATTCGAGCGGATGCTCGCCGACTGGACCAACGCATCATTTGATCCGTTTGCATCACCCGAGGAGACGGGCAGCGCTTTTGGAGACAAGAACGGCAGTAACATCGCAGCCGTGACCCGGCGGCGCGTGGCGTCGAAACGCATGGTCTCGTGTGATGACGACGAGCAATTGCGTACCGATGCCACCCATCCGATCAACAGGATGTTCGCCGACGTGCTCCAGGACAGCCCCGTGGTCGAACCCGAGCGCGGCTTTGAGTCCGAGGTCAAGGCATACAACCTCTTCGCCTATCTGTCGCGGTCGGACGTCACCTGGAATCCCTCGGTGGTCAGCGTCTGCAAAGACAGCCTCTACTGCCCCACCACAGAGGAGTACATCCTCCCGATCATCCATGGCAACGACAGAGTCGAGTGGTTCGTCCAGTTGAGCGACGAGATCATCTGGGCGGTCGAGGATCGAGACACCGGCGCGGCTCGAACCCGCGTTGTGATGAAGCCCGGAGACGTGGCGTCCATGCCCGCGAACATCCGCCACCAGGGCTACGCGCCGAAGCGGGCGATGCTCCTCGTCTGGGAGAACGCCGATGGGGCGCTTCCGGAGCTGTACGCGACCGGCAAGCTCCCCAGCCACCCCGTGGACTTCTGACCGAGACCTTCGTGGGGCTCGACGTGCAGCTGACGTCGCGCGCACGTCTCGATCCGGCCGCTCTCCGAACCCGTCTGTTCATCGACGGGACGTGGGTCGACGCTGCGAATGGAGATGAGATCGAGGTCCTCGATCCGCACGACGGTTCCACCATTGCGCGCGTCGCCGAGGCACGTGCGGCCGACGTCGACAGGGCGGTCGACGCTGCGGAGCGCGCATTTCCCGCCTGGGCGGCGACGCCGGCTGCGGAGCGCGGGCGGATCCTGCTCCGACTCGCCGATCTCGTGGAGGCGAGTGCCTCCGAGCTGGCGACGCTCGAGACCATCGACACGGGGCATCCGCTTCGCGACTCGTCGCGGCTTGATGTCCCACGCACCGCGGCGACCTTCCGGTATTTCGGGGGCATGGCCGACAAGCACGAGGGGTCGGTGATCCCGGTCGAGGCAGGGTTTCTCAACTACCTGCTCCGCGAGCCGATCGGCGTCGTGGGACAGATCGTTCCCTGGAACTTTCCGCTGATGTTCACGAGCTGGAAGCTCGGCCCGGCGCTCGCCGCCGGCAACACCGTGGTGATGAAGCCGAGCGAACTGACGCCTCTGAGCACGCTTCGTATCGCCGCCCTGCTCGAGGAGGCGGGCGTGCCGGCTGGTGTTGTGAACATCGTCCCCGGCTATGGCGCCACCGCCGGCTGGGCGATCGCGACCGATCCGCGAGTCCGGAAGCTGTCCTTCACAGGATCGACGGCGGTCGGCCGCCGCCTCGTTGCGGCGAGCGCGCCGAGCTTGAAGCGGCTGCAGCTCGAGCTGGGGGGCAAGGGCGCAAACATCGTCTTCGAGGACGCGAATCTGCCGCAGGCGGTCAGCGGATCGGCCTTCGCGATCTTTCACAACCAGGGTCAGGCGTGCATCGCGGGGTCGAGGTTGCTGCTGCACGAGCGGATCGCCGATCGCTTTCTCGACGACTTTCTCAGGGTGGCCACCACGATCCGGCTCGGCGATCCGCTCGAGATGGCGACCGAGATGGGACCGCTGACCTCGGCACTCCATCGCGACCGCGTGCTCAAGTACGTCGATGTGGCCCGCGGAGAGGGCGGTGAGATCCTCTGCGGCGGCGAAGCCCCCACTGCCCCTGAACTCGCCGGCGGCTACTACGTGCAGCCGACCGTGGTTCGCGCGGCTCCGGACGCGACCGTCAGCCAGGAGGAGGTCTTCGGACCCTTCGTCGTGGTCACCACCTTCCGCGACGCGGACGAGGCGCTCCGGATCGCGAACTCAACGCAGTACGGGCTCGGGAGCGGGCTCTGGACGAACGATCTCTCTCGCGCGCACCGCATGGCCAACCTCCTGCGGTCGGGCATGGTGTGGGTGAACGCCTACAAACGTGTGTCGCCCGCATCGCCCTTCGGGGGCGTGCAGGGATCAGGGTACGGTCGTGAGATGGGTTTCGAGGCGATGCACGAATACACCCAGCCGAAGTCGGTGTGGATCAATGTCGATGCGCAGCTCCCCGCCTGGTACCCGCGCCCGGACGCGGGGCGGTGACGCATGCCTTCACGTGGTCCGCGTTTCCCTCGCGCGTGGTCTTCGCAGCCGGCGCGCTGGAACGAATTCCCGACGAAGTCGCCCGACTCGGGCGGCGGCGGGTGCTCCTGATCGGCAGCGGCGCCTCGACGGATGGCGCGCTCTCGCGCCTGCGTGCGGCGCTCGGCACTCGCTGTGCGGCAGAGGTGCCCAAAGCTGCCCAGCACGTGCCGTCGGATTTGGCGGACGCAGCCGTTCGTGTCGGGCGCGAGGCGGTCGCCGACGTCGTCGTGACGGTGGGGGGTGGGTCCGCAACCGGGCTTGGCAAGGCGGTCGCGCAAGCGTGCGATGTGCCGCTCGTCGCCGTCCCGACCACCTACTCGGGATCCGAGATGACCCCGATCTGGGGTCGCACGACCGGAGGGCGCAAGCAGACGTGGTCGGATGTGCGCGTGCTTCCGCGGACGGTCGTGTACGACCCGGAGCTCTGTATAGGGATGCCGCCCCGGCTCGCGGCGGCCACGGGCATGAACGCGCTCGCCCACTGCCTCGAGGCACTCTGGTCGTCGGGCGCGAATCCCATCACCGGGGCGCTGGCCCGCGAGGGCGGTCAGCGCTTGACGGACGGCCTTCCGCGTGTGGTCGAGGACCCGAGCGACGTGGTCGCGCATGCGGACAACCTCATCGGCGCGTGTCTCGCCGGCGCGGCGTTGGCCCAGGCGGGCACGGGCATTCATCACCGGACGTGTCACGTCCTGGGAGGAGGCTGGAATCTGCCGCACGCCGAAACCCATGCGGTCCTGCTGCCGCACACGACGGCGCTGGTGGGCGAGCGTCTGCCGGAGGCGATGGACGGGCCTCGCCGCCTGCTCGGGTCCGACGATCCGCCGGTTGCCCTCTTCACGCTCCTGCACCGGCTTCGGTTGCCCCAATCGCTCGCGATGCTTGGGATGCCCGAGGATGCCCTCGCCGAGGCAGCTCGCCGGGTATTCGAGGCAAGCCGGGACGACCCGCTCGTCCACGACGAGGGCGCGGTTCGTCGCATGCTCGACGGTGCCTTCGCCGGCCGTGAGCCGCAGCCGCTGATCGGATCCGGTCCGGCGCGAGGGCCGCGACGTGGGTGAGCGCTTCCGCGATACCGAGGATGTCCTGGAGCGGCTGCGAGGGGCCGGCTACCTGGCCGACGAATCGATCGCATCAGTCGTCTTCCTGGCGGATCGACTCGAGAAGCCGGTGCTTGTCGAGGGTCCCGCAGGCGTTGGCAAGACCGAGCTCGCCAAGACGCTCGCCACGGTGACCGGTTCGCGCCTGCTCCGCCTGCAGTGCTACGAGGGGCTCGACGAAAGCCGCGCGCTGTACGAGTGGAACTATCGCAAGCAGCTGATGCGGATTCAGGCCGGGGGCGGCGCTCCGGATGCGGCCGCGGACTGGAGGGACATCGAAGCCGACATCTTCAGCGAGCCGTACCTGCTCGAGCGCCCGCTGCTCGCCGCCGTGCGGGCCCAAGACGACGTGGTGCTGCTCATCGACGAGGTCGATCGCGTCGAGGTCGAAACCGAGGCGCTGCTGCTCGAGGTGCTCGCGGAGTTCCAGGTGACCATCCCGGAGCTGGGGACGATCACCGGCACACGACGCCCGCTGGTGGTTCTCACAAGCAACAACACGCGCGAGCTCAGCGAGGCGCTGCGTCGCCGGTGTCTGTTTCTCGCGCTGGAGTACCCGACGGTGGAGCGCGAGCGGGAGATACTGCTCGCCCGAATTCCCGGAATCGAGGACCGGCTGGCCCGTCAGGTCGCTCGGGTGGTGCGCGCCGCGCGCCGCATCGACCTGCGCAAGACGCCTTCGATCGGCGAGTCGATCGACTGGGCACGGGCCCTCATGGCACTCGGGCATGTCGACGTCACGCAGACGGCACTCGCCGGGACGCTCCCGGCACTGATCAAGTCGCGCCCTGATCTCGTCACGGCCCTGCGCGAGCTCCACGTGGGCGAGCAGACGGCTGAGCGAAGGAGCGGACCAGCACCGTAGGATGGCGGCGAATCCACTCGTGGGGCGTCCGCCCCAGCCGCGGCAGCCGCACCATTGATCAAGGAGAGAGCCCAATGCTCGCGTTCAATCTGTTCGGGACCAAGGAGATCATCGCCTACGTGGTCGTGGTGATTGTGCTGATCATCATCGGCTGGTACCTCATGCGAGGGCGATCCCGGGCGTAACGCCCTCACGGAGCTCGACACGGGCCACTGTCCAATCACGGGTCGGTCGCTCACGAGATGATCGGCGTCCGGTGATGTCCAGATGAGCGCGGGTCGACTGGGAGTGGCTGGGCTGCTCGCTGCCACCGTGGCCGCCTGCGCGACACCGGCGGGTGATTCCCCATACCCTCAAACATCGCGCCCGTCACCGACCGCCGCAGCGGCATCGCCGACTTCGGGGGCCGGTGCCGAGCCCCACGTCATGGTGATCGTTGAGGAGAACAGGGGTTACGCGGCGACGCTCGGCGCCTGCTTCGCTGATCGTTATCTGTGCTCCCTCGCTGCGAGCTACGTGTCGCTGACGGCGTGGTACGGCATCGCGCACCCGAGCACTCCCAATTACCTGGCGCTCGATAGCGGCAGCACACAGGGTGTGAGCTCGGACTGCACGCCGGACGGCGGGGGATGCGGACCGTTCCCGGGGCGCGATCTCGGCAGCGAGCTGACCGGCGCCGCTATCCCCTGGGTGGCCTACATGGAGAGCATGCCGTCCGCGTGCGACCGGGTCGAGAGCGCCGGCGATTACGCGGAGAAGCACGACCCGTTCATGTACTTCAGCGCCGACCGGGGGGCGGCGTGCGCGTCGCATGTCGTGCCATATCCGGGAGTGCGCCCGATGCTGACCACGCTCGATTCCGTGGCTCCACCGGATTTCGTCTGGATCACACCGAATCTCGCTCACGACATGCACGACGGAAGTGTTGGACAGGCGGATGCGTGGCTCGGGGCGAATCTTCCGGCGGTGCTTGCGTCCACGTGGTTCGCGGACCACGGCACGGTGATCATCACCATGGATGAGAACGACGCAGCTCCGTCGGGTTTCTGCTGCGGCGATGCCGCCGGTGGCCGGGTTCCGATGATCGTGCTCTCCGCGAACACACGGGGCCGCGGGTCGATCGCCACCCCGGGCGACCACTACAGCACGCTGCGGACCATCGAATCGGCCTTCGGACTGCCGCTGCTCGGCAACGCCGCGCCGGCCGGAGGCGACTGGAGCGCGCTCTTCGGCTGACACAGCGATTCCGGACCGCCGCAGGTCAACCGTCGACGAACAGCCCCTTCATCCAGGCGAAGGGTCTGCTCTTCGTCCCCACCTGAGCCCCCCAAGAGGCAGTCAGACCGGGGGCGGAAGCTCGCTGAACGGCGGATGGAGGTGGTTCCGGATCTCCGCGGCGACGCTCTCGGTGTCGGGCGTCGTCACGACAAGGCGAGCGTAGTCGGCATGCATGAGGTCGACCACCACTGCCGGCGCCTTCCCATGCACGACGGCGAAGTCCTTGCCGAACGAGCCTCTGCGCGTGCCGACGGCGATGACGCCCGGAATCCCGGTCCCCGGCGCGCGGATGCCTCGGAGTTCCGGCCACGCGTCATCGACAACCCGGACCGCCCGCAACGCGCTCATCGGGACGCGGACATCCGGGTGCACGGCCTCGAACTTCTCGACCTCGGACATCTTGACCACGAGATCAGCTCCGTCGACGATGAGCGAGGCCACCTCTGGATCTTACCGTCGAACGCCGGCATCTCCCACATTGCCGGCATGGACTCCGGCCGGCCGGCTTGTTCCCGCTCGACAAGGCGAGTCTTCGGCGTTGCGGAAGCTTGTCGTTCAGATCCTTCGCGATCACCATGTGCCCCATGCTCAAGCCCGACGGCCGGTGGGTCCATGCTTCGCATGACGTCGCACGGCTCGGACGCGACGGCCCGAAGGTCAGCCGTATCGGGCTTGGCCTTGCGGCTATCGGCCGCCCCGCCTACATCACGACCAATCGCACCGCCGACTTCGGGGATGACCGCTCGGAGCGCACCTTTCGCGCACTGACGTGGCAATTGCTCGACGCCGCATACGCGTCCGGAGTGCGCTACGTCGATGTCGCACGCTCCTACGGATCGGCGGAGGAGTTTCTCAGCGGTTGGATCACGGCGCGCGGCGACGTCGAGGACGTGCTTGTCGGCTCCAAGTGGGGATACACCTACGTCGCCGGATGGGATCTCAACGCCCCGGTGCAGGAGGTCAAGGATCTCACCCTCGCGACCTTCGAGCGCCAGTACGGTGAGACGCGCGCCCTCCTCGGCGATCACCTTCGCCTCTACCAGGTGCACTCGCTCACGCTCGAGTCAGGCGTGCTGGAGAATCGACCGCTGCTCGCCGCGCTCGCGCGCCTCCGCGCCGACGGGATGCTGCTGGGCATCACGACCACCGGCACGAAACAGGCGGACACGATCCGCGCAGCGCTCGAGGCTCGTGTTGACGGCGTGCCGGTGTTCTCGGCGGTACAGGCCACCTGGAACCTGCTGGAGCCGTCGGCCGGTCCGGCGCTGAGCGAGGCGGCCGCCGCCGGATGGGCGGTGATCGTGAAGGAGGTTCTGGCCAACGGGAGGCTCACTCGCTTCGGGGGCGAGGGCGGCGCGAGCAGCACGCTCGGCCGCGCCGCCTCTGCATCGGGTGTCGAGCCGGATGCCCTTGCGATCGCGGCTGCGCTCGCGCAACCGTGGGCCTCGGTCGTCCTCAGCGGCGCCGCCACCGTCGACCAGCTGGCGAGCAACCTGAAGGCCGTGGACATCGCTGCCGTCGAGATCCCGGATGTCGCGGAGCCGGCTGAAGCCTACTGGACCGCCAGGTCGGCGCGACCCTGGACCTGACCGCTCACTACTGTTGCTGTTGTTGCTGCCAATGGACCGCGGCGTGACGCTCCACCTGGTCCACCTGCTGGTTGGACATTCGGGCGATTCGCACGGTCACGTCGGGTGGTGCGCCCGTGGCCTCTCCGAAGAACAGACCGTGGTGGGGTGCGACGTCGCCATAGTCACGACCAACCGCGAGCCGGAGATGGTGCGCACCGACGTGCTGTCCGAGCGTCGGATCGAGTCCGAGCCAGCGACCGTCGGAGCCGCACACCTCGACCCAGGCGTGCGATTGACCCTCGACAACCTTCTCCTCGTCGACCGGTCCCAGGTAGCCGCTCACGTATCGCGCGGGCCATCCAGCCCCACGGACCATCGCCAGGAAGAGATGCGTGAAGTCCTGACACACTCCGGCGCCCCCGGCGAGGAGGTCGTCGATGCTCGATTCGACGGTCGTCGCCCCGCTCACATATCGCAGCTCGCGCGGAATACGCTGCGCTGTTGCCAGGACGCTGTCGAAGCTCGTGTCAGCGCCGTTCCACGCATGCCAGAGCGACCGTGTGTTCTCCGCAAGGGGCACGCGGGGACTCGGGAGCACGAACTCCAGGCGTGGGTCGCCCGCGAGCGCATGCTCATCCCACTCTGAGAGCCGCCGGCGTCGGGGTTCCGTGTTCTCGACGACGGCCTCGACCGTTAACTCGAGCGTGTTGTGCGGTGTCGTGACATCGAGGCGGTGGACGAAATTGCCGAAGTAATCGACCCGGCTGCGGGGCACCGCCCACGGTTTGCTCAGCAGCGAGAACGCCAGCGTGCGCTGCGACCCGCGGTCTCGAGGTCGCATGCGAACCTCGTTGTACGACAGAGTCACCTTCCCGGAGTAGCGCAGGATCGTGCGGTGCGACACCGAGTAGGTCAGCGTGTCAGTACCCACGTGTCCTTGCTCCCGCCTCCGTGTGAGGAATTCACGACGAGCTCGTCGGGATCGCCGGCCACCCGCGTCAGCCCGCCCGGGACGATCCAGGGCCGCTCGTCGAGCAGCACGAACGGACGCAGGTCGACGGCGCGTGGCTCGAACCCGCCGCTCGCTCGAAGGCACACGGCCCGGCTCAGCGCCACCTCCTCCTGGGCGAGCCATTGCCGGGGGTTGGCCATCACCCGGTCGAGGAAGTCCGCGCGCTCGGCGGACGCCATGAGCCTCCCGAAGTGGATTCCATAGCCACCGCTCGTGTCCACGGGCTTGAGCACCATGCTGCCGATGTTGGCCACAACGTGTGCCTGCTGGCGCTCGTCGGTGAGATCGAACGTGGGCACGTTGTCCATGAGCGGCTCCTCGCCCAGGTAGTAGCGAATCATCGCGGGAACGTACGGGTAGATCACCTTGTCGTCCGCGACGCCCGTTCCCGGCGCATTGGCGATGGCGACATTGCCGCGGCGCCACGCCTCGATGAGCCCGGGCGCTCCGAGCATCGAGTCCCGGCGAAAGACGAGCGGGTCGAGCCACTCGCTGTTGACGCGTGAGTAGATCACGTCGACGTGCTGGGCGACTCCTTCCGCGTCTCGCCGGTAGACCTCGTCCTCCACCACGATGAGCTCGTGTCCCTCGACCAGGGTGGCGTTCATCTCGTCGGCGAGGAGTCGGTGCTCGTAGTAGGCGGCGTTGTACGAGCCAGGCGTGAGCACGACGATGTCCGCGTCCCATTGTCGCGGCGCGATGCGCTGCAGGATCCGGCGAAGCCGGCCCGTGTAGCCGTGGATGGGGCGGACGGGTGCCAGTTCGAACCAGTCCGGCGCCAGGGATTCCATCGCGCGCCGCGACTCGAGCGCATACGCCATGCCGCTCGGAATGCGCACGTTGTCCTCGAGCACGTGGAACGTGCCCTTGACGCGGACCACGTCGATGCCGGAGACGTGACACCAGGTGGCACGGGGTGGGCGGACCCCGACGATGTCGCGGAGGTACCCCGTGCTGCTGTACAGAAGCCGTCCGGGCACCACACCGTGACGTATGGCCCGCTGGGATCCGTAGCAGTCGGAGACGAACAGGTCGAGTGCCATGGCGCGTTGGGACAGCGCGCGGTTGAGGGATCGCCATTCGACTGCCGAGAGCACCCGCGGTACCGGGTCGAACGGAAAGATCGGGGCGACGCCCTCCGTGGGGACGCCGAAGGTGACCCCCCGATCCGCGAACCACTGCTGCGCATCGCGGTGGATCTGGGGCAGGGTGGCGGCGACGCGCTCGAGGGTTGCGAGCAAATGGGCATACGGAGGCCGAAACACCCCGTCGAGGTCGACACACTCGTCAGCGTCCGGCGGCAATCCGAAGGCGATCTCCCGGGCGGTGCCGGCCTCGGTTGTCATCCATCGACAGTACTCCCCGAATCCGGCGCATCGTCATTGGTCACGGCGCACAAGGTGTCGTGGCTGCGATTGTGCAACCAGAGCGGTTCACACCTGGCGATTCGGCAGTACAGTGAGGATCGTGATCGACGCGCCCACGAGCGTTCGGCGGCTTCGCGTGGGCTGTGAGTTCCTCCATGATCTCGAGTGGCCGGTCACCTTTGTCCTCCAGGTGGAACCGCGCCGCGACGCGGTGGTCCGGATGCGCAGCGCGGGCGTCGAAACCTGGCCGCCGGCAGACCTTCACGAGTACACCGACCTCTACGGGAACACGTGCCAGCGGTTCGTACTCGGCCCCGGAAGCGCGCGCATCCGCTACGAGGCCGAGGTCGAGGTGGATGGCGGCATCGACGAGGTCGATCCAGCGGCGGCTCAAGCCGCGGTCGCCGATCTGCCCGACCAGACTCTCCACTTCACCCTTGCAAGCCGGTACTGCGAGTCGGACAGGCTTGGCAATACGGCGTGGCGCCTGTTCGGCGACGTGACCCCGGGATGGCAGCGCGTGCAGGCGGTCATGGACTGGGTGCACGCCAACATCACCTTCCGGCACGGAAGCAGCGGGACGTCCACGGGAGCGACGGACATCTATCTCCAGCGCGAGGGCGTCTGCCGCGACTTCGCCCATCTCGCCGTCACCTTTCTGCGGGGACTCAACATCCCGGCCCGCTATTGCTTCGGATACCTGCCCGATATCGACGTTCCACCACCCGGCGAGCCCATGGATTTCGTGGCGTGGCTCGAGGCGTACGTGGGCGACCGCTGGTACACCTTCGATCCACGCAACAACAGCAGGCGCACGGGCCGCGTGCTCATCGGGCGCGGCCGCGATGCGCTCGACATCGCAATGATGACCCACTACGGCGCCGCTCCCCTGCGCGCCATGCGCGTGGTCGCAGAGCCGATCGATGCTCACCCGTGGTCGAGCGCCATTCCGCCGGTGCTCGGCGAATTTCCTGGTGACCTCCCGTGACGCTGCGGCCGGACCTGTCGCGAACCGTCGCGGCGCGGACCTGGTCGTCGCAGCCACTGCACGTCGATTGGGAGACGGTGCACCGGACCCGGTACCGGATTCAACAGCGCATCACGTACCGCTACGAGGGACCGGTGCGCTCGCTGCAGCAGCGACTCGTCGTCCAACCGCGGAGTGTGCATGGCGATCAGCGACGCATCAGCCGTCGCCTCACCGTTCTCGACGCGACTCCTCGACGCGTCGACTCGAGCCTGGATGCCTTTGGGAATACGATCGTGACACTGCACATTCCGCGGGTGGAGCAGGAGGTCACCTTCGTGACATCCTGCATCGTGGAGCGGGACGCCCGGCACGGTCCGCACCTGGTTTCAGCTTCGATGCTCGACGACCGCCGGCACCTCGACCCCACCCCGCTCACCGGCTCGGATCACACCATCGACCTTCTCGCCGATGAGCTGCGAGCCAGCTGTCTCACCGGTGCCGCACTCGCGTCCGCCGCCAACGAATGTGTCCACAACGCGATGACCTACGAGCACGGGGCCACCTCGGTGCGCACCACCGCGGTGGAGGCGCTCGCTCGTCGCGCCGGGGTGTGCCAGGACTACGCGCATGTGCTGCTGGCGCTGACCCGCCGCCTCGGGCTCGCGTCGAGGTACGTCTCAGGACAGATGCTTGGATTCGGCGGTTCTCATGCCTGGGTCGAAGTCATGGTACCGGACGGCTGTGGTCACGCTCGCGTCCTGTCACTCGATCCCACGCATGGTCGAGCGACCGGCTACGAGTACATCACCGTTGCCGTCGGTCGCGACTACTCCGACGTCGCGCCGCTCTCCGGAACCTATCGCGCGCCCTTCACGGGTTCGCTCATCGCGACCAAGCGGGTGTTCATGACCGCGCTCGGGCCAGGCGATCGCGCTGAGATGCGCGCCATCGCCTGAGCCCCGCGCGTCCCCTCGCACTCGGGGTTAGTCGCTGACCAGCTCGTAGTACGGATTCAGGATGGCGAGTTGACGCCGCCAGAGCCCAACCATCCCCTCGACGAGGACCCTCGCACCCAGGTCGATCCCGGGGATGCGCCGGCGTCCCGGAAAGATGAGCAGCAGGCTCCCGGCTTCGTCGCCGATCTCGCATCCAAGACTCGATCCCGTTTCCGTGACCTGGACTTGCAGCGCCCGGACCGTGCCGGTGGCGCGGATTCGGTTCCGCCACCTGGCCTGGTTGATCGGCAGGGTCACCGCCGGCGACTCGTCGTCCTCGCTGCGCGGCGACTCAGGGAGCACGCTCGCGGCCACGTCACTCGCACGAGTGTCGATACGCCGGAACGCCACATGCATCGGTGCCATCGACAGCAACTGTGTCAGACGTCATATCGAGAAGCTTCGTCCTTCACGCACACATCTGCGCTGCAACCCCTGTGCACCGGGCATCAACTGGCGATCGACTCGACGGGGGCGAGCACCGCTCCGGTCTCCTCGTTCGTGCTGTCGATGCGGGCCACGTCGCCACGGCGAACCGTCGCGGCCAGGATCACGGCGCCGCTCAGCATCAGCAACGCGCCGACCAGGAAGGCCACGTGAAATCCTGAGACCAGTGCGCTGACTCCGTCGGCCGGGCTGGGGGCGTGCCCGAGCGCCGAGAGGGTATGCGCCGTGGTGTTCGCGGCGAGGGTTGAGAGCACCGCCAGCCCGATTGCTCCGCCGAGTTGCTGGGCTGTGTTGAGCAGTCCCGATGCGAGCCCCGCGTCGCTTGCGGCGACGTTGGTGGTCGCAATCAGCGTGATCGGCACGAACGTGAGCCCCATGCCCACGGACATGATCATGAGCCCGGGGAGCAGATCACCGAGATAGGTTCCGGCCACCGGAATCCTGCTCAGGACAATGAGTCCCACCGCCGCGATCGACATGCCGGTGAGCCCGACGGCACGAACGCCGACCCGGCGGATCAGCTGCTGGGACAGCCCCGCGCCGGCGATGATCCCGAGGGTCACCGGGAGGAATGCGAGCCCTGCGCGAAGCGCGCTGTAGCCGAGGACCTCCTGCACGTAGATCGAAGCAAAGAAGAACATCGCGAACATCCCACCGGCGACGAGCAGCATCGCCGCGTTGGCTCCCGTGATCGACCGCATGCGGAAGATGCCCAGCCGGATCAGCGGGTGGCGGAGCCGGCTCTCGATCATCACGAATGCGGCGAGGAGTGCCACCGCAAGCGCTCCGAGCCCGAGCGTCTCGGCTGATATCCACCCCGCCGATTGAGCGTTCACAAGCGCGTACACCAGGACGACGAGGCCCGCGGTGATCGAGACGGCTCCCGCTATGTCCACGCCTCGGCCGGCGTTCTCGACCCGGCTCTCGGGCACGAAGCGGAGCGCGAGGGCGATGGCGATCACGCCCACCGGCACGTTCACGAAGAAGACCCACTGCCACGAGAAAAGGCTGGTGAGCACGCCGCCAAGCAGGAGGCCGACGGCACCGCCACCCACCGCCACCGCGCTCCACACCCCGAGTGCCGTGGTGCGCTCACGGCCCTCGGCAAATGTGGTGGTCAGCACCGAGAGTGCCGCCGGAGACACGAGCGCGCCCCCGAGGCCCTGCAATGCGCGCCCGGCCACGAGGATTCCGGCGGAGCCGGCCAGACCGTTCATGAGCGATGCGGCGGAGAACAGCATGATCCCGATCAGGAAGAGACGCCGGCGGCCGATCAGGTCGGCGGCGCGACCACCCAGCATCAGGAAGCCGCCGAAGGCGAGCGTGTACGCGTTCACGATCCACTGCAGGCTCACCGGCGAGAAGTGGAGGCCCCGTTGAATCGAGGGAAGGGCCACATTCACGATGGTGGCGTCGAGGACGACCATGAACTGGGCGAGACCCACGATGACGAGGACGAGCCAGGGGTTGACGCGTCTCAGTTCCAAATCTTCGTCCTCACTTTGGGGTAGAATCGGAGCGTGGGCTCCGGTTATGGGGGTACTATACGGAACGATGGTTCCGCTTGTCAAACGCAGTCAGGACGGCCGATGAGCACGGGGACGACCGGGAGAGAGCTGCCCGCGGCTGCGCCGCAGGCGGCTGAGCGGCACCTGCGTGTTGACGCACAGCGCAATCGGGAGCGAATCCTGGAGGCGGCAAGCACCTTGATGGCCACCCAGGGCATCGACGTCTCCATCGACGAGATCGCCCAGCGTGCGCAGGTCGGTGTCGGCACCCTCTACCGCAACTTCCCGACCAAGGGCGCGCTGTTCGAGGCACTGCTGATTGCTCGGGTCAAACCGCTCCTCGCCGCTGCTCGATCGGCGGCCGGTGCCGACGATCCGGGCGATGCCTTCGTCACCTTCGTCCGCCGGCTGTGCGACGAGTTCGCGGATTTCAAGGCACTCGCCGACGCGATGGTCGCGTCAGGTGTCGACCTCAGCGTCGCCAAACACGAGATTTCGGGTGAGCTGATCGCCGCAGTGACCGTACTTCTTCAGCGGGCTCAGCAGGCAGGACGGATCCGGCCGGACGTGACCATAACCGATGTGTCGGCGATGATGGCCGGTCTCAGTCACAGCGACCCGTCGTTCATGAATCCCCCGCAGCGGCAGCGCTGTGTGGCGCTGGTCTGCGACTCGCTGCTCATCGACGCGCGCAGTGTGCTGCCGCAGAGTCACCTGGCGCACGTGGTCACCGGGATGCGCTGAGCGCCGGCACGTCCGATCAGGAGGGAACCTCGCTCCGTCTCAGCTCCCAGGCAAGACGGTCGATGGCCCGATGCTTGCCGATCGGAATCTGCAGGTAACGGTAGCCTCCGGCAGACGGAACCTTCAGGTCGATGAGCCACGTGCCGCGCTCGCCGCGCGAGAGCAGCACGTCGTCGACACGCATGACAGCCTGCCCGGTGGGGGAGGCTCCAACCACGGGCCGCTTTGCGCGACGTTTCGCCATGGTCACCTGTTCACCGGTGTGGGCTGCGCCTCGGCCGTGACCAGCCCTGATCGTGTCCGGCGGTCGAGCCCGTAGGCGCGGTAGAGGAGCTCGATGGGATGCACCGCTGTCACGCCAGTGCCGTGGGCGATCTGCCACCGGCACGTCTCGCTGTCGCAGGCGGCAAGGTCGGATCCCGTGGCCGTGATGTCGTCGAAGAGGCGTTTGCCCACCGCCATCGAGATCTCGTACTTCTCCTTCTTGAGTCCGTACGTCCCCGCGATGCCGCAGCAGTCGACGTCGAGCTCGATCATGTGGAGATCCGGTACGAGCGCAAGCAGATCGAGTGCCGGCTTGCCGATGCCGTGGCCGCGCTGCTGACAGGGGGCATGGTATGGAACCGTCAGCGGCAACGAGCCGAAGTCGGTGCGCAGTGCACCGCGTTCATGGAGACGGAGCAGGAACTCGCAGAGGTCGAACATCGACTCGCTGACGAGCTTGAGGTTGTCGTCCTCGATGCCGAGAATCTCGTGCGCCTCGCGCTTCAGCATGAGACCGCAGCTCGTCGAGTTCGAAACGATCGGCAAACCGGCGCGCGCGTGCGGAGCCAGATGGTCGACGAGCCGTCGCACGTAGGTGCGCGCCGCCGGGAAGTTGCCGTTCGACTGCAGGGGAAGGCCGCAGCAGTCCTGCTGGGGAACGATCACCCGGAACCCGTTGTGTTCGAGGACCGCGACGACCATCTCGCCGAGCACCGGTTCGTAGTAATTGGTGCCGCAGCCATGGAAGTAGGCGACCGCGGGCGCGTCGACCGGGCCGCGATGGCTGCGTGAGCGCCGCTGAAATGTCCTGCCCGCGAAGCTGGGCATCGGCGCATCGCGGTGGATGCCGACGACACGCTGCACCGCGCCGCGGACTGCGCGATTATGGAGCGCCCAGTTTGCCAGTGGAGCGACTGGGGTCCCGAGCCTTCCGACGACGGTTGGACGGGCGATCATCTGATTGCGGAGCGGCACGCCGCGCTTCTCCCAGAGCTTCGCCCGCGCCCGCGAGTTGATCTCGGCGATCTTCACGTCCTGGGGACACACCTGCGTGCAGATACCGCATCCCGAGCAGTAGTCGACCGATGCATCTGCAGAAGGCCCCGCGCCGCGGTACCGCTCCGCCTGAGGGCCCACATACTTCGGCCCGGGGAAGAGCGGTGTCACCTGGGACACCGGGCAGTACGTCTCGCAGATGGTGCACTTGACGCAGTGATCGAGGGAATCACGGATGAAGTCGTTCATGGGACCGATTCCGCGACCGCCGGCGCCGCCGGCGCGAGGACCGCCCGAGCGGCTGCGTAGCCGGTCGCGACACTGATCCCCGTGCCCGACTTCTCCTTCCACGGAACCGCACCGCCGAGAATGGCACCGGCGGCATGCAGGTTCGTGAACACGGGGCTCCCCTCGGAGTCGACGGGTCGCAGCAGATCGTCGGTCCCGACTCCCGCGCCGGCGAGCGGTTGCGCGTCGAAGTATCCGGGCGCGAAGCGGACGCGATCGGCCTCCGGGATCCCGATCAGCGGGAGATCGAACACGGTCTCGCGTGCCGCCCCGAACGAATCGAGTTCGATCCCCCCGCTCGCGAATCCGCCAGAGGCGAGCACCACCGCTCCCGTGGGATGCGAGACGGTACCCGTGGCGTTGGCCACATCAACAGCGTCGATGCGAGCCCTGGTGGTGCGCGCACCCACCGCCCTGACGCCGAGCACGATGCGTGCCCCGCCTGCTCGGAGTGCGTTCGTCAGCGCATCGAAGAGGCGTATACCCGCTATCGACGGCGGCAACGTTGCGACCTCGAACACCTTTCGCTCCAGTCTCGTTTCGAGCTCCTGCCAGATCTCATCGCCCCGGCGCAGACCGAGCACCGCCGGCACGCCGATCCGCTCGTCCGGGTCGACTCGGTTCCGGAGCGCATTGATCAGCCACTCACTCAGGTTCTCGGTGTCGAATTGCCCGGCGATCAGCCGGCCGCTCATGTCGACCCGACGCTGCGCCGGAAGCACGAGTTCCAGTGCGCGGGCAGAGATCGGCGTGGGGAGACGGGCACGCGCGATGTTGTCGGCGATGAGGGTCGGGTGGAAATCCTTGAAACCCCTGAAACCGACAAACACGAAGCGGCCCCCCATTCGAAGATCGCCGCCCGACATCGTGCGCGGCGCAAGCGCCGAGGGCTTGGGCACCCCGAGCGCCGTCGGGAGAAGCAGGTTCTCCTCGAGGCGTCCGGCATAGCCGAGCGCCTCGGTGCGTGCGCGGAACCAGTCGAGCGCGGCAGTGAGGTCCCCGGCGGGGACATGCCCGTAGGGATGATCGCGCGAGCTCGCGACCAGCGCCGCGACGTCGCTCGCCGGGCTCTCGACTCGAGCATCCCCAGCGTAGCCGAGCACGTCGACGGTCGCCGGAGCAAGGTGTGTCGCGCCGACGCCTCGAGCGACCACGAGCACGCGCTGCCCCTGCTCTGTCAGGCGAAGCGCCGCGGTGAGACCCGCGAGCCCCGCGCCGACGACGACGGTGTCGTAGCTCATGCCGGCAGGTGCTCCACGTCGAGAATGCCCTGAAAGATCCAGTCGTCGAGCCGTGCCTGTCGAAGCTGATCGCCGTGCAGGATGGGGTGAATCCCCTTCCAGCGCTCCTCGAGAAAGTCGAGCAGCGTCCGATTCGCAGCTGCCCCGTCGAGATTCCCGCCCGCGTGCAGGATGCCGGTTGCCCGGTAGATGCAGAACCCACCCTGACAGGGCCCCATGGCCAGCCTCAGGAGACGGCGGATGTCGTCGAGGCTCGTTGTGTCGCGTTGCTTGATGGTGTCTTCGAGGCGAGCCCTGGTGATCAGCTCGCACTCGCAGATGACTTCCTCTGCCTGGGGAACGGGCTCACGCACTGCCAGTCGGTGGCCGATCTGGTACAGCACGTGGCTCTCAGACCCGGCGAGCGGTACCTCGGCCGTCGTGCATTCGCGAGGGCCGCCGAGTTGTTGACACGCGGCGTCCACCGCCGCCTCCGCCATGAGCCGAAACGTGGTCGTCTTGCCGCCCGTGATGGTGAGGAACCCGGCGATCCCTTCGCGCGACGAGTGGTCGAGGAGCGCATGCGAGCGGGTGACGTCGCGCGTCTCCGCCACTTCGGCGGTGTCCTCGAAGAGGGGACGGACGCCGGCCCAGGCGTGCAGCGCCCGCGCCTGACGAAATCCGGGCACCAGCTTCTCGCCCTCATCGAGGAGCAGGTCGATATCGGCCTGCCGGATCTCGGTCTCGTCGGGATCCGGGACGAAGACGTCGGTGGTGCCGATCACGCAGGCAGTGCGGAGGGGGAGGAGGATGTCGCCGTCCGCCGGTCGCTTGCACCGGTTGACACACATGTGGACCAGACGGTGGTTCATGGCGATCATCAGGCCCATTCCTGCACGAACGTTGACCGTGCACTTGGCGAGTTTCGCAATCTGACCGGCCCAGGCGCCCGCCGCGTTGATGACAACAGTGGCGCGAATCTCGAATTCCTCACCGCTTCGCTCGCTGCGAACGTGAGCGCCCACCACCCGATCACCCTCCGCCTCAAGGTCCAGCACACGGTGATACGGCAGAATGCGGGCCCCGTGCTCCTCGGCCGAACGGGCGCACCCCCAGACCAGCTTCCATGGGTCCAGCGCTGCATCCGGAACGAGGAACGCGCGCCTGATGTCGGGATTGACGCGTGGCTCGCGGCGGAGCGCCTCGGCAACGGGAATCTCTTCAGCGGGGACGCCCGTCGCCCTGCAACCCTCGAGGAACAGATCGCCGTACTCGGGGTCGTCCCACGGGGTGGATACGAACAGCCCGCCCGTGTCCTCGACGCAGTCCGCCGCGGTCACGCGGAGAATCCGGTTCTCGGCGATGCACTCTCGCGCGGCCGACGGATCCTTGACGGCGTAGCGGCCACCCGAGTGGAGGAGGCCGTGAAAGCGACCGGTGGTCCCGTCCGCGAGATCACGTCGCTCCACGAGCACGGTGGAGAAGCCACGCAGCGCGGCGTCGCGCGCGACACCGACGCCGGTCGAGCCGCCCCCGATGACGAGGACGTCGGCCTCGAGCGAGCTCATCGACGTGTTGTGCGTTGCCATAGGACTGAGCGTATCGAGCCGGCCGTTGCCATTCGCTCGACCACCCGGGACCTCACGATCTAGCCCGGATGCGAATGCTCCTCCTCCTGGCCCTCGGCGAAGTCACCCTTGTTCTCGGGGAGCTCGGGGTGATGCTCCACGTCCTCCTGGCCCTCGGCAAAACTGCCTTCGTGCGCGGGCTTGGCGTGCTCTTCGCCCGTCGCGAAGTCCCCCTCTTCCGCCGCGCGCTCGGGGTGGTGCTCGGTCTCCTCCTGCCCGGTGGCAAAAGAGCCCTGGTGCCCGTGCTCGTGGTCGCCTGCTCCTGGGACGCCTTCAGATTCCTGACCCTCGCCAGCCATGGTCGACCTCCTTGTAGCCTGACTCTCGCCAATTTCGATCGCGTGGGCGCCCTCGGGGGGCCCGGCCGGCACCGGCGCTCGCCGCGCCGCCGAGCTCCCACGGAGGACGAATTTCAGTCTGCTCCATCCGCCTCAGGCGGGCGTCACTCCGCCCAGTCGAAGGTCCGGGTGACAGCCTTCTTCCAGAGCGCGTACTCGTGGTCGACGGTTGCCTTGTCCATGCGCGGGGTCCATTCCTTGTCCTTGCCCCAGTTCTCGCGGAGGTCTTCCACCTGTGCCCAGAATCCGACCGCAAGGCCGGCGGCGTAGGCGGCGCCCAGCGAGGTTGTCTCGGCGACGGTCGGACGCACCACCGGTACGCCGAGCACGTCGGACTGGAACTGCATCAGTGTGTCGTTGAAGACCATGCCGCCGTCAACCTTGAGCGAGGTCAGTGCGACACCGGAATCCGCGTTCATGGCGTCGACGATCTCACGCGTCTGCCAGGCGGTCGCCTCGAGCGCCGCGCGGGCGATGTGCCCCTTGTTGACGTAGCGTGTCAGGCCGGCGATCACTCCACGGGCACTCGACTTCCAGTACGGAGCGTAGAGGCCCGAGAACGCCGGCACGAAGTACGCGCCGCCGTTGTCATCGACCGTCTTGGCGAGCACCTCGATGTCCGACGACTTCTCGATCATGCCCAGGTTGTCGCGCAGCCATTGCACGAGCGCGCCGGTGATCGCGATCGAACCCTCGAGGCAATAGGTCGCGTCGGCGCTGCCCATCTTGTACGCGAGCGTCGTCAACAGTCCGTTCTTCGACTGCACCGGCTTGGTGCCGGTGTTGAGCAGCAGGAAGTTGCCGGTGCCGTAGGTGTTCTTGGCCTCACCGACCGCGAAGCACGTCTGCCCGAAGAGGGCTGCTTGCTGATCGCCGAGGTCGCCCGCGACGGGTACGCCGGCGAGCACACCCTTTGCCGTCCCGTAGGTCTCGCTCGATGCGCGAATCGCGGGGAGCATCGACCGCGGAATGGTCATGGTGCTGAGGATCTCATCGTCCCAGTCGAGCGTCTCCAGGTTCATGAGCATCGTCCGGCTGGCGTTGGTCACGTCGGTGACGTGCACGCCACCGTCGGTCCCGCCGGTGAGCAGCCAGATGAGCCACGCGTCGATGTTGCCGAAGGCGAGGTCGCCCGCCTGGGCCTTGGCGCGTGCTCCGTCGACGTTGTCGAGGATCCACTTGACCTTCGGCCCTGAGAAGTAGGTTGCGAGCGGTAGCCCCACCTTGGCCCGGAAGCGGTCCTGGCCGCCGTCCGCCGCCAGCTGGTCGACGATCTTGTCGGTGCGGGTGTCCTGCCAGACGATCGCGTTGTAGACGGGACGGCCGGTACCCCGGTCCCAGACGACCGTCGTCTCGCGCTGATTGGTGATGCCGACGGCCGCCAGGTCGCCGATCGCCACTTTGTCGAGCCCGGCCCGCACGACTTCCTGTGTGCGCTGCCAGATCTCGAGCGCGTCATGTTCCACCCAGCCCGGCTTCGGGAAGATCTGCTCGTGCTCCTTCTGATCGACAGAGACAACCTTGCCGCTGTGATCGAACACCATGAAGCGCGTGCTGGTGGTGCCCTGGTCAATCGCTGCTGCGTATTTCGCCATTCTTATTTCCTTTCGCCCATATTTCGTTCAGCAATCGCTCAGCGTTCCGCGACGTCTAGATGGGAAGCTGGTGCGCAACTATCGCGCCGAGGATGCCACCGACGATCGGCCCAACCACCGGTATCAGGGCGTACTCCCAGTCGGATGATCCCTTGCCGGGAATGGGGAGTAGGAAGTGGGCGATGCGCGGCATGAGGTCGCGAGCCGGGTTGATCGCGTAACCGGTCGGACCGCCCAACGACAGGCCGATCGCAAAAACCAGCAAGCCGACGAGGAGCGGGGCGAGGCCGCCAGTGAGCTTGTTACCTCCCGAGGTGATCGCCACAACCCCGAACACGAGCACGAAGGTCCCGATGACCTCGCTGATGAAGTTGAACGCAGGGTTGCGAATCGCCGGGCCGGTCGCGAAGACGGCGAGCTTCAGGCCAGGATCCTCAGTCTCCTTCCAGTGATGGCTGTAATGAGCCCACACCAGAACCGCTCCGATGAAGGCACCCACCAGCTCACCACCGATGTACGACGGAACGTTGGACCACTGGGTGACGCCGATGACCGCCAACCCGAGTGTCACCGCGGGGTTGAGGTGCGCGCCGTCGAACTGACCGACGGCGTAGACGGCCATCGCCACGGCCATCGCCCATCCGAAGGTGATCACGATCCAGCCGCTGTTCTCGGCCTTCGACTTGGACAGCAGCACGCCCGCGACGACGCCGTCCCCCAGAAGGATCAGTAGGCCAGTCCCTATGACCTCCGAGAAAAAGATGTGGTTCGGCATTGGTGCCACCTCCTTGGCGATCTCTACCCTGATTGGGTGTGGGGACAGTACCCTCGGTCGTAGGGCATTGTCAATCACCTTTGGCAATGGCCCTTTTGCCCTATTAAGGAATTGGTAGGCTTAGCGCCCGTGCCCAAACCGATCCAATCCATCGAACGAGCCTCGGCGATCCTCCGCCTGCTCTCCGGGCGCACCCGGAGGAGCCTGGCCGAGGTCGCGGGCGAGCTGGGGCTCCCCAAGGGGACCGTGTACGGCATCATGCGCACGCTGCTCTCGGTCGGCTTCGTGGAACAGGACCCGGAGTCGGGCAAGTACCGGATGGGCGCCGCCCTGCTCCACCTGGGGAGCAGTTACCTCGACGGCAACGAGCTGCGCACGCGGGCCCTCAACTGGGCGGACTGGCTTGCGGCGCGCACCAACGAGAGCGTGCGCCTCGGCACGCTGCATGACGGTCAGGTGCTGCTGGTGCATCACGTGTTCCGTCCCGACAACAGTCCGCAGGTGCTCGAGGTGGGTGCGCTGCTGCCGCTGCACGCGACCGCGATGGGCAAGGTGCTGCTCGCCTACCACCCCTACCTGACGGCGGAGCTCGGCAACGGATCACTCCAACGCTTCACCAGTTGCACGATCACCGACCCCAAGCTGCTCGGCGTCGAGCTCGAGCATGTGCAGGAGCACGGATGGGCGGCATCGGTGGAAGAGCTGATCGAAGGTGAGACGTCGTGCGCTGCACCGATCCGCGACCGCCAGGGTGCGGCGGTCGGTGCCATCGCCATCTCCGGACCGACGGAACGACTCTGCGACGGCGCGCAGCCGCGCAGCGAGCTGGTGTCGTACGTCAGGGAGGGAGCGCGGACGATATCGCGCGACCTGGGGGCGGTTCCATGGTGATGGCCACGCAGTGTCAGCCGGTAGGAGGAATACGCTCTTGACACGCAATCCGTTCCGACTCATGGTCGCCGCGCGGAGCGAGGGCGACAGCGGGTCACACACCTCGATGCACGGACACTCCGGCTGCTCTGCCGCAACCGGGCAATCTGCGCGGGGCCGCGAGCGTTGAGCGCCAGATTCGTTGCCGCCATCGACCAGGGAACGTCGTCGTCGCGATGCCTTGTGTTCGATCAACAGGGGCATATCGTTTCGCTCAGCCAGAAAGAGCACGAGCAGATATTTCCGCGACCGGGTTGGGTCGAGCACGATCCGCGCGAGATCCTGCGCAACGTCATCGAAGTCGTGCACGTTGCGCTCGACAGCGGTGGCCTTGATGTGCGCGATCTCGTCGCGGTCGGCATCGCAAACCAGCGCGAGACCACTGTGGTCTGGGACCCGCACACCGGCGAGCCCGTGCACAACGCGATCGTGTGGCAGGACACGCGGACCGACGCCCTCTGCCGGAAGCTTGGCGCCGAGCACGGTCAGGACCGGTTCCGCGACAGGTGCGGGCTTCCGCTCGCGACCTACTTCTCCGGACCGAAGGTGAGCTGGCTGCTCGACAGCGCGCCGGGATTGCGCAGGCGAGCGGAGGAGGGCGACCTGCTGTTCGGGACGATGGACAGCTGGCTCGTCTGGAACCTCACCGGTCGTCACGTCACCGACGTCACCAACGCAAGCCGAACCATGCTGATGAATCTCGAGACACTCGACTGGGATGACACGCTGCTCGAGGCGATCGGAGTCCCACGGGCCATGCTGCCGGTGATCCAACCCTCGTCGAAGATCTATGGCCAGGCCGGCGACTCGCTCGGCGGTGTGCCCATCGCCGCCGCCCTCGGCGATCAGCAGGCGGCGCTCTTCGGACAGACCTGCTTCTCGGCAGGCGAGGCCAAGTGCACGTACGGAACCGGGAGCTTCCTGCTGCTCAACACGGGAAACCGGCCGGTGCTGTCGGGCCATGGACTGCTCACCACCGTCGGCTCGAAGATCGGTGATGAGCCGGCGACCTACGCGCTGGAAGGCTCGATCGCGGTGACCGGGGCACTCGTCCAGTGGTTCCGCGACAAGGTGGGCTTGATCGGGAGCGCACCGGAGGTCGAGACCCTCGCGCGGACCGTGGACGACAACGGGGGGATCTACTTCGTCCCGGCGTTCTCGGGGTTGTTCGCTCCGCACTGGCGGGGCGATGCGCGCGGCGTGATCGCGGGTCTCACCGGCTACGTCACCAAGGGGCACCTCGCTCGTGCGGTGCTCGAGGCCACCGCTTGGCAGACGCGCGAGGTCGTCGACGCCATGAATGCCGATTCCGGCATCGCCTTGAGCTCGCTCAAGGCCGACGGCGGCATGACCGCGAACAACCTGTTGATGCAGTTTCTGGCCGACGTGCTCGGCGTGCCAGTGGTGCGCCCCAACGTTGCCGAGACGGTCTCGCTCGGGGCGGCATACGCGGCCGGCCTCGCCGTCGGCTTCTGGCCGGATATCGAGAGCCTCCGGGCAAACTGGCACAAGGCCGCCGAGTGGCTCCCCAATATGGGCGAGAGCGAGCGCGAGCGCGGCTATCGCAAATGGAAGAAGGCCGTCCAGCGCACGCTCGACTGGGTTGACGACGACGATTGACGTCGCCGGTGCCTAGATGATGAAGCGCCGATACCGCCAGAGGTAGTCGAGGCCGCTCAGCACCGTGGCGATCACCGCGATCCAGATGAACGCGATGGCGGGGGGCATCAGCCACGGATACGGCTGGGCCAGGATGATCAGCAGGATCATGCAGTTCTGCGTCAGTGTTTTCGATTTGCCCCACGGAGTTGAGCTGACCACCACGCCTTGAGCGGCGGCCACCGATCGCAACCCGGTGATCAGGAATTCGCGGGCGGCGACGACGACGACCACCCACGCAGGCAGCAGCGACTGCGTCGCAAGGATGACAAGTACGGTGATGACCAGCAGCTTGTCCGCGAGCGGATCGAGGAACTTACCCAACTCGGTCACCAGGTTGCGGCTGCGCGCGATCCGGCCGTCGAGGGTGTCGGTGGCGGCTGCGGTCACATAGGCGACGGCGCTGATCTGGTAGTGGTCGGTGAAATCGATCGCCAGAACCGCGCCGATGACCGGCACCAGGAGGATGCGCAGCATCGTCAGCTGGTTGGGGATCGTCATGTGGCGGGTCACGGCGTCAGTGTGCATCCCACCACGTCCAAGGGGTCAGGTCCATGGGTCTGGATTGCGTCTGGCATCGCACGGCTCTGAGCCGGCTGCGCTCGGCCTGGCCGTGGGCGGGCGCTCGCATGCCGCAGGCCGGCTGATGGGCTAGGCGAGCCGCGGCCCAGCGCCATCCGAGTCCGTGAAGCCGGGTAGTGGCCGCGTGATGAGGCCCTGCTGGAGATACCAGGTGATGGTCCGGCGCATCGTCGTCTCGATCGGGGTGTAGGCGAGCCCGAGGTCCCGGGTCGCCGGGGTCCCGTCGTAAGCGGCCCCCTCGATCAGGGTGCGCACCATCTCGCGGCAGAAACGCGTGGGTTTCCTGCGTGCGCGCGCAACGACTTCGATGCCGGCAGCCGCCGCGAGGGCGATACCGGCGGGGAGGAAACGAGGTGGGTCCTCGAGCCCGGTGAGCCTCGACAGGAGCGCCAGCCCGCTGCGCAGCGTCATCGACGCACCGCAGAGCAGATAGCGCTGCCCTGGGGTCCCGCGCTCCTCGGCCAGCAGATGGCCTCGGGTGCAATCGGCGATATCGATGACGTTGAGTGGTCCGTCGACCGCGGCGGGCAGCTTGCCGTTGAGATAGCCGATCAGCAGCCGCGCCGTCCCGCTGGTGCGCCCGGGGCCCTGGACCGAGGCGGGGTTGACACACACCACGTCGACCCCGGTGCTCGCGGAGGCGGCCATGACAACGCGCTCGGCCTCGAACTTCGACCGAGCGTAGTTCGAGAGAAACCGGCGAGCGCCGTGGTGGCGCGCGCGCCGGTCGTCTGAGGCCGCGTCGAGCGTGGCTGCTGACGACGTGTAGACCACCCGGCCGACGCCGGCTGCCGCGGCGGCGAGGACGACCTCCCGCGAGCCGTTGACGTTGACCTCGAACATCGGGCCCGGATCCGGCAGGCAGAACGCGTTCACCCCGGCCGCGTGGTAGACGACGTCGCACTCCGCGAACCCTGCTTCGAGCGAGGCGCGGTCACGGAGGTCGCCCCGGACCGGTTCGACGCCCAGGGCGGCCAGCCGTTGGGCGGTCGCATCGGACCGGGCGAGGGCTCGAACCGGACGCCCGGCGGCGGCCAGCTCCTCCACGATCGCTCGGCCGAGGAAGCCGCTCGCGCCCGTCACAAACGCTCTGCCGGCCATGCACTGTGAGCCTACGCCGTCGCTCGGTGCAATCACCCCGACGAGCCCCAAAGGGACTTCAGAGAACCGGCTCGGAGTATCTCAACAAAACCATTGACATCCCCCTCGGCAAGAGAGTAATTTCCGACCAACGTTCGATAATGTCGAATAACAGGAGTGTCGAACCATGGCCACAGCCACCAGGCGCATGCGGAAGATCATCAACGAGCCGGACCAGGTGGTCAAAGAGTCGCTCGCCGGGCTCGCCGCCTCCGTTCCGGACGTGCTCAGGTATGACGTCGCGAACCAGATCCTGGTTCGGGCGGGTGCGCCGGTCAAGGGCAAGGTCGCGCTGATCTCGGGTGGCGGGTCCGGGCACGAGCCGCTCCACGGCGGGTTCGTCGGCGTGGGCATGCTCGACGCGGCGTGCCCCGGCGAGGTCTTCACGTCCCCGGTTCCCGATCAGATGCTCGCCGCCACCAAGGCTGTGGACGGTGGTGCCGGCGTCATCCACATCGTCAAGAACTACACGGGTGACGTTCTCAACTTCAAGATGGCAGCCGACGAGGCGGCCGACGAGGGGATCAACGTCGAGGCGATCGTGATCGACGACGATGTCGCCGTGCAGGACTCGCTGTACACCGCGGGCCGGCGTGGTGTCGGCGCCACGGTGCTCGCCGAGAAGATCGGTGGAGCCGCGGCGGAACGCGGCGACTCGCTCGAGGCCGTCGTCAGCGTCATCCGCCAGGTCAATGCGCGGGGGCGCTCCTTCGGCATCGCGCTGTCGTCGTGCATCCCCCCGGCGTCGGGCAACCCGATCTTCGATCTTCCCGAAGGCGAGATGGAGGTGGGCATCGGTATTCACGGAGAGCCGGGACGCCGTCGCGCGCCGCTCGGCAGCGCGGCTGAGATCGCGGACATCATGGTCGAGGCGGTCACGTCCGACCTTGCTGCCAAGCCTGGCTCAAACGTGCTCGCTTTCGTCAACGGCATGGGTGGCACGCCGTTGCTCGAGCTCTACCTCCTCTACGGCGAGGTGGACAAGCGCCTGCGGGCAGCCGGACTCATACCGGTCCGCAATCTCGTTGGCAGCTACATCACGTCACTCGAGATGGCGGGTGCGTCATTGACGATTCTTGAGCTCGACGATCACCTCACCGCGCTCTGGGACGCGCCCGTGCATACTGCCGCACTCCGCTGGGGAGGCTGATGCTATCGTGGCGGTCGCTATAGCAATGGACGCGCAGACCGTCACCGCATGGATGAACGAGATCGCCGCATCGGTCCGCGCCGAGCGGGACTATCTGGTCCAGCTCGACGCGGCGATCGGCGATGGCGACCACGGCATCAACATGAATCGTGGGTTCGACGCCGTGACGCTGGTGTTGAGCACCGAGACCGATGGCACACCCGGCAAGCTGTTGATCCTCTCGGGGAAGACGCTCGTGTCCACTGTCGGGGGTGCCAGCGGTCCACTCTGGGGGTCGGCGCTGCGCAAGGCGGGGCGTGCCCTTGGAGAGGAACCGACCTTCGATCTCGCCCAATTGGTCGAGGCGATGGCGGCGGCATTGGCCTCGATTCAAGACCTCGGGGCAGCGGTGCCGGGTGACAAGACCATGGTCGATGCGCTGCAGCCGGCGGTGACCGCGATGCGAGAGGGGCTTGCGCGGGGCGCCTCGAGCGGGGAGATGCTGCGCTCCGCTTCTGAAGCGGCTGAGGCAGGTATGCGCGCCACCATCCCGATGCAGGCGCGAAAGGGGCGAGCGTCGTACCTCGGCGAACGCTCCATCGGCCATCAGGACCCCGGAGCCACGTCGACCGCGATGATCATCCGCGCCCTGGAACGGACGGTAGCGAGCACTCCTTAAATGACCGAGCGAGTGCTCGCTGGCGTTCCGGCGTCACCGGGGACGGCGTTCGGACTGGTCCGGCGTCTCGACGACGACGGCGAGACCGACGCCGGCGTCCTCGATGACGGCGCGCGGCCGGCGGCGGCGTCCCGAGCGCTCGACGCGCTCGCGAGATCGGCTCACCAGCTGGACGAACTCGCGGCCGGGCTTCGATCTCAGGGCCGGACCGACGAGGCTGACATTCTGGATGCCGGGATGATGATGGCGGAGGACCCGGTGCTCGTCGAAGCCGTCGAGAGCGCCGTGCTGACGCGTGGCCTTCCTGCGGCGAGCGCGATTCGAGTCGAGGCGGAGGCGATCGCGGCTCGGCTGGATCTGCTCGGGGATCCCGAGCTTGCCGCGCGGGCGGCGGATGTCAGAAGCCTGGCGCGGCGCGCGTCGCGACTCGCATCTGGCGACCCGGCACGTGCCGATCGAAGCACCGACGGCGACACGATTCTGGTCGCGTCCGACCTCGGGCCTGCGGACGTCATCGAGCTCGACGGCGATGTGCGCGGCATCGCCCTCGCGGTCGGAGGCGTCACCGGCCATGCGGCGATCGTTGCTCGCGGATTGGGTCTTCCAATGGTCGTCGGCCTGGGACCGGCCATCCTCTCGCTGGCGGAAGGCGAGCGCTGCATCGTCGACGGGGACCGGAGCACCGTCATCGCATCTCCGGATCCGGAGCGGGTCGACATGGTGCGGCAGGCTATCGTGGCCGCCCGCGAGTCGCGAGATCGAGCCTTGGCGGCTCGAACGCTCCCAACGGTGACCCGTGACGGCCGGACGGTTCGCGTCCTTGCCAATGCCGCCACCCCGGCCGAGGTTCGCGCCGCGCTCGAGGCGGGTGCCGACGGGGTTGGCCTCCTGCGCACCGAACTCGCGTTTCTGGAGGCGCAGCACTGGCCGACCGTCGCCGAACACCGTCGCACGCTCAATCCCGCGCTGGCTCAGCTCAAAGGAATGACGGCGACGGTGCGCCTCCTGGATTTCGGAGGCGACAAGACGCCCCCCTTTCTTAAAGGAGTGTACGGACGCGGGGTTGAGCTCCTCCTGGAGGATACCGAGGCGCTCGCGTGGCAGCTGGAGGCGATCCTCGAGACCGGCGACGCCACCGAGCTGCGCGTGCTGATCCCTATGGTCACCGAGCCCGGTCAGGTGCGCGCCGTGCGAGCCGTCATCGAGCCGATCGCAGCCCGGCGGGGGAAGCGGGTGCCAGTCGTTGCCGCGATGGTCGAGGTTCCCGCAGCCGCCGCGATGGCGGACCGGATTGCTCCTGAGGTGGGGATGTTCAGCATCGGCACCAACGACCTGACCAGCTTCCAGCTCGGCATCGACCGGACGCGGCCGGGTGGTTCGCCCGCACACCACCCGGCGGTGCTCCAACTGGTGGCCGATACCGTTGACGCCGCTCGTGCGGCAGGCATCCCGGTCGAGATCTGCGGCGAGGCGGCGTCGAATCCGGTGGTGATGCCGCTCCTGGTCGGGTTGGGGGTTGACGAGCTCAGTGTCGGCGCCGCGGCGGTTGCGCGTGTTCGCGCGTGGGTGCGCGCCCTAGACTATGGCGAAGCCTCGCGCATCGCACGTCGGGCGCTCGAAGCCGAGTCCGCAGCCGAGGTGGAGTCCCTGGAGCGCCCGCTCCGCCTGTTACTCGACGACGCCGGCTAGACACTCCGCGAGAGCGTCAAGCGCATCCGCCGCATCCTCCCCCTCCGCACGTACGAGCAGGATGGTGCCTGCGGTTGCACCGAGCCCGAGCACGCTGAGGATGCTCTTGGCGTCGGCGTCACGCCCGTTCGCGGCGACGACGATTTTCGAGCGGAAGCGCATGGCGGTGCGGACAAACAGCGCAGCTGGACGGGCGTGGAGCGCGACGCCGTCCGGGAGGGTCATGGCGGCCTCAGAGCTTGCGAGCATCGCGCGCCTCCTCGGCAGCTCGGGCCACCTCGTCAAGCGGTGCCCCCGACGACGCAACCACAGCAGCCGCCACGGCGCCCTCAACGAACGGAGCGTCAACGAGGCGGACATGGCCGTTGCCGTTGCCGCCGAGCACGTCGCGCACGGTGAGAATAGCGCTCCCCAGGTCGCAGAGCAGGAGCACCCCGTCACCCTGGTCGGCTTGCTCGATCGCCGTGCGAACGAGGGTGTCCGAAGTGCCGAGACCGCCGTCACGGTCGCCGCCTGCCGCCTCGATATGGACGTCCGGCCCCGCCATCTGGCCGGCGAGAAGGGCAAGCCCCTCAGCCAACTGTGGGCTATGTGAGACCAGTACAATCCCGACAGCCACGACTTCCCTCGCTGTCACGCGGTCGGTTCAGAATTCCAACTAGTCTACATCCTCGACCATAATTCAGCAATGCCGAATAGCCGGCGACCGACGAGCATCCAGTCCGTCGATCGCGCTGCCGCGATTCTCAAGGCGCTCGCGGGCGGTCCTGGGAGGTTGGGTGTCAGCGAGCTTGCCGACAGGCTCGGCCTCGCGCGTCCCACGGTGCACGGGCTCCTGCAGACGCTGCTCGCCCAGGGATTCGTCGAGCAGGATCGCGTCTCGGAGAAGTACCAGCTGGGTGCGGGCCTGCTGCAACTCGGGTACTCGTACCTCGACGTCAACGAGTTGCGCTCCCGCTCGATCACCTACGCCGCACAACTTGCCGTTCGCACCAAGTTCGCCGTTCGCGTCGGTGTGATGCACGGCCCCACCGCGGTGGTCGTGCACCACGTCTTTCGTCCCGACGCGACACTGCAGATCCTCGAGGTCGGATCGCAGCTTCCGCTGCACGCGAGCGCTCTCGGCAAGGCGCTGCTCGCCTTCGCGCCCGGCGACACCATCGACAATCTACTGTCGGCGCCGCTGGAGCGGCTGACCAAGCGAACACCGAACGCCGCGGCGCTGCGCATTCAGTTGAACACCATCCGGCTCCAGGCAATCGCGACCGAGCGGGACGAGGCCGTGCTCGGTGAGTCGAGCATCGCGGCCCCGATCATCGATCGCGCCGGCAATGCCGTCGGGGCCATCGCCGTCGTGGGGGACACGGATCGGGTGTTTCCCCGCGGTCCCGCGCGCGGCCTCTCCACGGCGGTGGTCGAGGCGGCGCGCGGGGTATCGCGGGAGCTCGGTGCGGCGCGGTGGCCGTTCGCGGGATAGCGCGCGACGCCACAAGGTATGCTCTGAACCATCCATGGGCGTGGAGCCGCAGGAGGTCTCGTGGCAGCGATCAGAGTTGCGGGCTCGATCCGAGACTGGTTCAACACGCGCGATGTCCGGCGAATGGTCCGCCATGACGCCTTCCCCGAGGCCATCGTGCGGCACTACGTCGACCTGGCGGAGTACGGGAGGGATGAGGCGGCGCTGCAGGCCATTGGCTATATGGCGGTTGCCAAGGATCGAACACCGACCCACGTCGGCGTCACCCTTCCCGCCGCTTCGAACGGCGTGACCGGCCACCTCGATCGGAGGATCCAGCGACGAGTTGCATCGATCCACGTTCTCTACAGGCGCCGACCGGCGCCGGTTTCCTCGAGCGACTCCGACGTGGATCACGATGAGACGGAGTGATCGCCACTCGCAGCGCACCATTCAGCGGTATCTGAAGATCCGGTCGATGTAGGACGGACGAGAGACTGGTATGCCGCGCTTCCGAGTGAACACCGCCCAGACGACGGTCAAAGTCGGCCTGAGAGTCAACCTTCACCCGTCGCACATCAACGCCAACGCGCTCAGCGGTGTGATCGAGTGTGAGGTCGACGAGCAGGGGAGACCTCGCCTCGACCAGCCCTACAGTGCCGAGTTGACACTGCCGGTCGATGCCATCAAGTCGGGAAACGGCATCCAGGATCGGGAGATGCGCCGGCGATTCGACGTCTCGCGCTATCCGACGATCACCGCCAAAGTCACTCACGGTGAAGCACTGGACGCCGACGGTCACTACCGTGCGGCGGCGCAGCTCACCATGCACGGCCAGACGCGAGAGATCAATGGGGACCTGCATCTCAGCGTCGACGGAACAACGATGACGATCGACGGGCAGCAGGTGATCAACGTCAAGGACTTCGGCATCGATCCTCCGCGTTTGATCATTCTCAAGGTGGAGCCGGAGGTGGATCTGCAGGTCCACATCGTGGCCGAACGGCAGTCGTAGCGACACGGAACGCGGAGTGGAATGCACTACTTGAGGAGCTCGTGATCTTCGGGATCGCTCATGTGCTCGGGACCCGGGCGCGCAAGGAGCGATTCAGTTCGACCGCTGAGCATCTGCGCGCAGCGTGAGCCCTTGAGCGTCGCGACCCGGCCACCGACGAGCCGCCCGGCGGGTGTGAACGCACCTGATCATGGCGCGCCTGAGCGGCGGCGTCTCGCGGTTCGCGGCGTGGTGCAGGGGGTCGGCTTCCGGCCCTTCGTCTGGAACCTTGCGACCGGGCTTGGACTCGGCGGTCTGATCTACAACACGTCGGGAGCGGTGCTCATCGAGGTCGAGGGTGAGCGGCGCGTGCTCGACGCGTTCGTGATCGCGTTGCGCGACAACGCACCTCGTCTCGCCCGGATTGAGTCGGTCGAGACCGCGTACGTGGCGGCAACCGGCGAGCGGGGCTTTCGAATCGTCGAGAGCCGCGCGGTCGAGGGCGACTATCAGTCCATCGCGCCCGACGCGGCGACCTGTCCCGACTGCGTCGAGGACATCCTCGACCCCGCCGACCGGCGACACGGATACCCGTTCACGAACTGCACCAACTGCGGTCCACGGTTCACGATCATCGAGGATATTCCGTACGACCGTCCGCTCACGACCATGCGGCATTTCGCGATGTGCGCGGCCTGCACGCGGGAGTACGAGGACCCGTCGAATCGCCGCTTTCACGCGCAGCCGAACGCGTGTCCTGCCTGCGGTCCGCGTCTCTGGTATGCCAACGCGGAAGGGACCGAGCTCTCGGGCGATCCGATCGACCTCGCGGCCGCCGCGATAGCTCGGGGGGAGATCGTCGCGCTCAAGGGGCTGGGCGGTTTCCAACTCTGCTGCGACGCGACCGAAGATGCCGCTGTGCAACGGCTGCGGGATCGTAAGCATCGGCCTGCCAAGCCGTTCGCGGTGATGTGCCCCGACATCGCCGCGGCGCGCGAAGTCTGCGTCGTGAGCGACGCGGAGGCAGAGCTCCTCGAAGGCTCGGTGCGCCCGATCGTCCTGCTCAAACGGCGACATGTTCGCGACGCCGTCGCCGGTCCCGTTGCGCCGGGCCTCGAGGAGCTCGGCGTGATGCTTCCTTACACGCCGATGCATCATCTCCTCCTGCGCGCCACGCGGCGGTTGCTGGTGACGACCAGTGGCAACGTCAGCGAGGAGCCGATCGCGAAAGCCAACGACGAGGCCGTGGAGCGGCTCGGTCACATTGCAGACGCCTTTCTGCTCCACGATCGCGAGATCTACGCCCGCTATGACGACTCGGTGGTCCGCGTCGTTGACGGAACGCCACGGATGATCCGTCGCGCCCGGGGATACTGCCCGCTGCCGGTTCGCGTCGACTCGAACGGGGCCTCGGTGCTGGCGCTCGGCGCGCACCTCAAGAACACGTTCTGCGTGCTCAACGGGGGCAACGCCTTCATGGGGCCACATATCGGCGATCTGGACAGCCCACGGACGCTGGGCCATCAGGACGAGGCGCTGCGCACGTACCTCCGTCTTTTCCGGGCAACGCCCACCGCCGTCGCCGCCGACCTCCATCCTGACTACGCATCGACCCGCATCGCGGAGCGGTGGTGGGATTCGGATGCGCGCTCCGTGGGCGTGCAGCACCACCACGCGCACATCGCCAGCGTGCTCGCGGAACACGGCCTGCGCGGCGCCGTGCTCGGAGTCGCGTTCGATGGCGCAGGCCTCGGGCCCGACAGCACGATCTGGGGCGGAGAGTTCCTGCTTTGTGACGAGCGGTCGTACTGTCGCGTGGGCCACATCGCAGCCGTCCGCCAGCCTGGTGGCGATGCTTGCGCTCGAGAGGGGTGGCGTATGGCGATCGCGTATCTTGCGGCTGCCGGCGCGCTCGGCGAGACGCCACCCCCCTGGTTCGACGATGTCGCCGGTGCACCCAACCAACGTCATTGGCGACTCGTGTCCCGCCTGGCCACCTCGGAGGCGGCTCCGATCACCACGAGCGCGGGCCGGCTCTTCGATGGTGTTGCCAGCCTGCTCGGGGTGGCACATGTGTCGACGTTCGAGGCCGAGGCCGCGATGCGTCTGGAGGCGCTCGCGGCCGCGGCCGGGGATCTGGCCGGTGGCGAGCACCTCGACGTTGTGCTCGGCGGTGATCCGCTGGTTCTCGACACCGTCGGCCTGGTGCGGACATTGTTTCAGGCGCGGCAGCGAGGACGATCGCCAGAGGCGCTCGCCGCCATCTTTCACCAGAGCCTGGCCTGTGGCATCGTCAGCATGTGCGTGCGGCTGAGTTCTGAGCTCGGCGTTGATCGCATCGCGCTCGGTGGTGGTGTCTTTCAGAATGTCCTGCTGCTCAATCGGGTCGAGCGCATGTTGCGCGAGCGCGAACTATTCGTGTACGCCAACCAACAGGTCCCTGCCAACGACGGCGGCATCAGCCTGGGGCAGGCGCTCGTGGCGGCTTCACAGGCTCGAGAGGTGACGTGAGGTGAGTGTGCAGATGCGACCTGACCGCGATGCGGCCGTCGCCACCGGTCGCGCCTTGCTCGATGCGCGTGTCAAGGCGTCGAATCAATCCGGCGATGCGTACTTCGGTCATTACGCGCATGCGATCGCGGCATGCTCGGCGGCGATGGCGGATCGTTTTTTCGCCGGCGGAACGCTTCTGGTCTTCGGCTCGGGTCCGCATGCGACCGACGCTCAGCACAACTCAGTCGAGTTCGTCCATCCGGTTCTGCCGGGATGCCGCGCCCTGCCGGCCCTGTCCCTGACCAACGATATGGCGACCGTCACCGACATCCTCCAGGGAGACGCTGCCGAGGAAGTGTACGCACATCAAGTGCGTGTTCTCGGCCGCGCCGGCGACATCGCACTCGCGTTCGCACATGCACCGATGCACCCGTCGATCACCCGTGGGCTCGCCGCCGGCGCGGCCGTGGGCATGCTCACCATCGCGCTGACATCGGGCGACCCGATCGCGGGGGAGCACCCGGACTTCGTGTTTCACGTGGACGGGTCAGACCGAGAAGCAGCACACGAGCTGCACCTGGCGACGTATCACATGCTCTGGGAGCTCGTGCACATCGTGCTCAACCACCGTGGTATTGGAGACATCGCATGAGCGCCGAGTGTCACGACGAGATGTGCATCACCTGTTCTGACCAGCTCCTCACCATATTGGTCACCGGTGTCGACAAAGCCGCGGGCACCGCTCGGGGCACGATCAACGGATTGGGAGCCGAAGTCGGCACGGATCTGCTCGACGGCGTCACCATCGGCGATGTGCTCCTCTGTCACGGAGGCGTCGCCCTGCAGCGTTGCGATCCGGTGGAGGCGGGCGCGTGACGCAATCCGGACGCGACCCGTTCTCGCAGCTGCTCTACCCGATGTTGCGCCCTCAGCCGGCCGCGGGCGACGACCTCATCCTCGAACTGGCGAGCGCACCGATCGAAAAATCCGCGGAGAGCAACCGCCTCCGCCTGGAATTGCTCGACGAATTCGGCGATGAGATCGTCCGGACCGCCGATGAGATGGCGGCCGCTTTTCAGAAAGAGGGGAGGCTGCTGGCGCTCGGCAACGGCGGCAGCGCCACCTCGGCGGCGGACATGGTGACCGAAATGCTCGTTCCGTCCGGCGGCCGTCGACCGATCCCCGCGATCTGCCTCACCAACGACATTGCGGTGATCACCGCTATCGGCAACGACGTCGGATTCGGGGATGTGTTCGTCCGTCAGATCATCGCCCTGGGGCGGCCCGACGACGTCGTGCTCGCCGTGTCGACCAGCGGCAATTCGGAGAACCTCGTCCGCGGGCTCGGCGAAGCCCGGCGCAGGGGCATGAGCACCATCGCGATCTGCGGGTACGACGGAGGACGTCTTGCTCGCGAACAGGTCACCGAGCATTGCTTCATCGTTCGATCCAGCAGCGTCCACCGGATTCAGGAGGTCCAGATGACGCTCTATCACCTCCTCGCCGAGTTGGTGCTACGTGCACTTGAAGGAGAGCCGGCATGTGCCTAGCGATTCCAGCCCGTCTCGTCGAGTACGTCGACGAGGATCGCCTGTACGGCAAGGTCGAACTCGGCGGAGTCCAGCGTCGGATCAACACATCGCTGCTGGTGGGTGAGGACGCCACCGAGCCCGGCGAGTACGTGCTCGTGCATGTCGGTTTCGCGCTGAGCCGGGTCAGCGAGACCGAGGCGGCTGAGACCTTGCGCATTCTCGAGGAGATGGGCTCCGCGTATACCGACGAGGTCGAGCAGATCCGCGAGTGGCAGGCAATGGAGGACGGGCTCGTCGGTGCCGACTATCGCGAGGGCAACGGAAAGCCGTCATGAAGTTCGCAGACGAGTTCCGCGACGCGGACATCGCTCGGGCTCTGGGTGCGCGAATCGGAGCCGAGTCAGGAGACAAGCACTGGAAGATCATGGAGGTGTGTGGTGGGCACACACACACGATCTTCAAGTACGGCATCGAGGACCTGTTGCCGGGCAACGTCGAGCTGGTGCACGGACCCGGATGCCCGGTCTGCGTGATTCCCATGGGCCGTCTCGACGACGGCATCGCGGTCGCCCATGAGCCGGGAGTCATCTTCACCTGCTTCGGCGACCTCATGCGCGTCCCGGGCAGCGAGGGCAGCCTGCTCGACGCCAAGGCTGCCGGTGCCGATGTGCGCATGGTGTACTCGCCGCTCGACGCGCTCAAGATCGCCCAGCAGAACCCGGATCGCAAGGTCGTCTTCTATGCGATCGGCTTCGAGACCACGGCACCGTCGACGGCGCTGACCTTGATGCGTGCCAAAGCGGAGGGGATTCGCAATCTCTTTGTGTTCTGCAACCACGTCACGATCATTCCGCCGTTGAAGGCGATCCTCGACTCGCCGGACGTGCAGCTCGACGGTTTCCTCGGCCCAGGCCACGTCTCCACCGTCGTGGGGATCAGGCCATTCGAGTTCGTGACCAGCAACTACAACAAGCCGGTGGTCATTGTCGGATTCGAACCACTCGACATCCTCCAGGGCGTGCACATGATCATCCGGCAGATCCGTGAAGGGCGCTGCGAGGTCGAGAACCAGTACAAGCGCGTGGTGCACGACGACGGCAATCCCAAGGCGCTCGAGGTCCTCGCGCGCGTGTTCAAGTTGCGCTCGCACTTCGAGTGGCGCGGCCTCGGGTTCATCAGCCAGAGTGCCCTCGAACTGCAGGACGAGTTCGCCCACTACGACGCCGAGAAGGTGTTCTCCGTTCCCGGTGTCCGCGTCGCCGACCCCAAGGCATGCCAGTGCGGGGAAGTCCTCAAGGGCGTCCTCAAGCCGTGGGAGTGCAAGGTGTTCGGCACGGCGTGCACGCCGGAAACGCCTATCGGCACCTGCATGGTGTCGTCCGAGGGAGCCTGCGCCGCGTACTACAACTTCGGCAGGTACTCGCGAGCGCGTGAGCGCGAGCGGGTGCTGGCGTCGGGCGAGCATGCCGGTGGCGATGGCAACGGCTATGCCGGTACAGCCGTCGCCGAGCGTGACCTGCGACCCATTCCGGTGCAGGCGCGATGACCGACACCGTCGTCCAACCTGGAAGTGGTGCCGCGATCAGAGCGAAGTCAGCGCGGATCGCCGACCCCGAGCAGCGAGTCCTCGAGCGCATCGCGGAGATTCGCAAGCGCAAGCCGACACTGCGTGAGGACGCGATCACCATGAGTCACGGCGCCGGAGGCAAGGCGAGTCACACGCTCGTGACCGCGCTCTTCGGCGACATCCTCAGCAACCCGGTGCTCGACCAGCTCGGAGACCAGGCCGTGCTCGTGCTCCCGGGCGTGGACCACATCGGCCTGGCGGTCACGACCGACTCATTCGTGGTCAGCCCGCTCTTCTTCCCGGGAGGGGACATCGGCGAAATCGCCGTCAACGGCACCATCAACGACCTTGCGGTCGGGGGCGCGACCACGCTCGGCATCTCGGCCGCGTTCATCCTCGAGGAGGGGCTGGACGTGGCGGTGCTGCGCAGGGTTGTCGAATCGATGCGCCGGGCCGCCGACCGCGCCGGCGTCAACGTGGTCACCGGTGACACCAAGGTGGTGCCCCGCGGCAAGGCCGACCAGCTCTTCATCACGACGACGGGGGTTGGGGTCGTTCCGCTCCCACAGCGTGCCGCGATCCAGCGGGTCGCGCCGGGCGACGTTGTGATTCTCAGCGGCGCGATGGGCGATCACGGCGCCACCGTGATGCTCGCCCGCGGCGACGTGGACCTCGAGGCCGACAACCTGCGCAGCGACACCATGCCCCTGCACGGATTGACCGCGGCACTCCTCGCCGACGGCATCGACGTGCATTTCATGCGGGACGCGACCCGGGGCGGTGTTGCGACTGTGCTCAACGAGATCGCCCAGGCTGCCGGAGTGGCCGTGGCCATCGACGAGGACTCGCTTCCGGTCCACGACGAGGTGCGCGGGGTTGCCGAGATCCTCGGGATCGATCCGCTGTACATCGCCAATGAGGGCAAGCTGGTCGCCGTCGTCGCACGCGAGCATGCGTCGCGCGCCCTCGACCTCATGCGCTCCCGCCCCGAGGGCGCCGAGGCAGCCGTGATCGGCGAGGTGATGGCCGATCCTGAAGGCATGGTCTTCATCCACACGAGCTTCGGCGGCACCCGCGTCGTCGACATGCTGATCGGAGACCCCCTGCCGAGGATCTGCTGAGCGAAGGTCCGCGAGCGCGCTGAAGTGATGCGAGCGGACGACCACCGGGTTCGTCGACCCGCCGATCAAACGCAACGTCACCGTCTAGCCGGCGGGCAGGATTCGCTCGTCGAGCATCGCCTCGTCGGGGGCTTCGCTGAACCATCGGCTCTTGTAGATGTCCTCCGCGTCGATGCGCATCAGATCGTCGCGGGTCAGGAGCCTCCCGTCCGAGACGAGCCGGTTGGCCTGGCGCAGCCGCGCCCGCTCCAGGGCGTTGCGCACGCTGCGCGCGTTCGCAAACCGGGGCTGGGTCATGCGCCGCGACATCAACTCCCGAAACGCCGGCTCGGCGCCGGCCGAGAAGGTGTACCGCTGACGGTCAAGCATGATCCGCGCGATCGCGACCAGCGAATCCAGGTCGTAGTCGGGGAAGTCGATGTGGTGCGCGATCCGTGATCCCATGCCGGGGTTGCTGCTGAAGAACTGGTCCATGCGGTCGCGGTATCCCGCCAGGATCACGACGATGTCACTGCGCTGGTTCTCCATGACCTGCAACAGGATTTCGATCGCCTCCTGGCCGTAGTCACGTTCGTTCTCCTGACGGTGGAGGTAATACGCCTCATCGATGAAGAGCACACCGCCCATGGCGCGTTTCAGGATCTCGCGCGTCTTCGGCGCGGTGTGCCCGATGTACTGTCCGACGAGCTCGTCGCGCGTGACCGCAACGAGGTGTCCCCTGGCGAGATAGCCGAGACGGTGCAGCACCGCTGCCATGCGCATCGCGACGGTGGTCTTGCCAGTGCCAGGGCTCCCGGTGAAGCACATGTGCAGGTTCGGCCGTTCCGCCTCGAGCCCGAAACGCCGCCTCGCCATGTCGACGACGAGCAGCGAGGCGATCTCGCGGATCCGGGTCTTGACGGGATCCAGCCCGACGAGCTCGCGGTCGAGGTCGTCGATCACCTCGAACACGCCGGAGTCCCGAGCCTCTGCTTCGACATTGACACCCGCGCCGGCCGCATCTCCTGACTCCACGTCGGAGGGCGCGGCATCACCGTTCCCGGCCACCATCTCCGGAACCGACGTGGCGAGATCGAGCGCCGAAGGGCGGGGCATCCCGAAGGGGACGTGAGCGTCCTGGGTCACAGCTCAGTCGTCGTACCGCTCGCCGGGGGGGCGGTCGGCCGCGTATGCGTGCAGGGTGTAGCGGACCTGCCGGTCGGCACCCTCCTGACGGTCCAGCCGGAAGCCCGGCTCGTTCTTCGGGCGCTGCACGATGAAGCTGAGCGCGGTGGTCTGGCGTCCGAGCGTGCGGTCGTATGCGTTGACTCGGATGTAGCGTGCCGGATACGTGTCGCGGCAGCGCTGTACCTCGAGCAGGATCGCTGCGGGATCGCGCAGATCGAACATGGGAAGTCCCCACATGTCCCAGAGGAAGTTGCGCGGGTGTGGGTCGTCGGTGAATTCCACCGAGAGCGCCCAACCGTTGTCGAGCGCGTACTGCACCTGCGCTTTCACCTGTGCGTCGGTGAGCGGAGGAAGGTAGGAGAACGTTCCCTGGGTGACGTGCATCTGCGTGCTCCCTATGCCGGCGTTGCCGTGGTGGCGACGTCGGGCGTGTCGGTCGATTCGTAGTTGAAGCTGATGTCGCCCCAGACGTCGAGGGCGGCACGCAGCGGAGCACACCAACGGCCGGCGGCGCGCAGGATCTCCGGCCCTTCGGTGAAGTAGTCGCGGCCCTCGTTGCGCGCCTGCACGATGAGCTCGACCGCGGTGCGGTTGGCGGTTGCGCCCGCCGCGACGCCCATCGGATGGCCGATGGTGCCACCGCCGAACTGAAGAACCGTGTCCTCGCCGAGATAGTGGATGAGCTGGTGCGTCTGCCCGGCGTGGATGCCACCCGATGCCACCGGCATGACTCCGGGCATGGACCCCCAGTCCTGGTCGAAATAGATGCCGTGCATCGGATCGCGCTGCACGAATCCGTTGCGGAGGGTGTCGTAGTAGCCCCGCACCATGTTCGGATCGCCCTCGAGCTTGCCGACAACGGTGCCTGCATGGATGTGGTCGACACCAAGCAGCCTGCACCACTTCGCGATCACCCGGAAGCTCACACCATGGGTCTTCTGGCGCGTGTAGGTACCGTGGCCGGCACGGTGGAGGTGGAGCAGCACGCCGTTGCGCCGCGCCCACTTCGACATCGATGTCATCGCGGTGTAGCCGACGGTGAGATCCAGCATGACGATCACGCTCCCGAGTTCCTTGGCGAACTCTGCACGCTCGTACATGCTCTCCATGTCACCGGCGGTGACGTTGAGGTAATGCCCCTTGATCTCGCCGGTCTCGGCCATCGCTTTGTTGACCGCTTCCATCGAGGCGAGGTAGCGGTCGCGCCAGCGCATGAACGGCTGGCTGTTGATGTTCTCGTCGTCCTTGGTGAAGTCGAGACCGCCGCGGAGGGCCTCGTAGACGACGCGACCGTAGTTGCGCGCGGAGAGCCCGAGCTTCGGTTTGGTGGTGGCGCCGAGCAGCGGCCGGCCGTACTTGTTGAGGTACTCGCGCTCCATGACGATGCCGTGCGGCGGACCCTGGAACGTGTTCACGTAATGCAGCGGAATTCGCATGTCCTCGAGCCGGAGTGCCCGCAGCGCCTTGAACCCGAACACGTTGCCGATGATCGACGATGTGAGGTTGGCGATCGAGCCTTCCTCGAAGAGATCGAGCGCGTACGCGATCAGCGCGATGTACTGGCCTGGCGTGCCGGGGACGGGGTCGACCTTGTAGGCCTTCGCCTGGTAGTGCTCGTGCGCGGTGAGCCTGTCGGTCCAGACCACCGTCCAGGTTGCGGTCGACGACTCGCCGGCCACGGCCGCGGCGGCCTCCTCGGGCGCGACGCCTTCCTGCGGGGTGATTCGGAATGCACAGAGCACGTCGGTGTCCTTGGGCACGTAATCGGGCTCCCAGTAACCCATCTGGGCGTACGGGATGACGCCCGACGACCAGCGGTCGGTGGCGGCGTCTCGAGGGGGGCTCTCGGTCACGGTCATTCACGTGTCTCCGTGGAGCTGACGCGAGGCGCGGTCAGCTGGTGGCTTATCGCCGCGTAGTCGTCAGCTTTGACACGAACGAGCAACGACTTCTGGGCGCTGAGGATTCGATGGGCGAGGATGAGCTGGGTGAGCCCGAGCGGGTCGCTGTGGCGGCGCCCGTGCGGCTCGTCATAGCTCCCCAGCTCCTTCTGCCGGAGGTGATGCAGGTGATGGTGCCGGTCACTCGCGTGCTCCCAGACAGCACGCTCGACGCGGGCGGCATCCTCGACGGAGATGCGCCCGTCGATCTCGACGATGTCGGCACGCCGGCCGTCCTCGTCCTCGACGTTGTTGCGGAGGCGCACGGTCGTGCCGTTGTCGAGACCATGCTCGAAGGCAAGCTGCGGCATCGAATGACGCTGGGTCAGGCGAACGTTGAGATGGTCGGTGGCTCCGGACGACAGATCCTCGGTGGGGGATGAGAAGCGCACGACCAGGTCGGCCTGCGCTCGCTGCGGCTGAATGTGAGCTTCGGCGTCGCGTCGGCGCGCCTCGATCTCGGCGCGCACCTGGGATTCGTCGTAGCCACGCTTGGCGATGTCACGCTGCAACTTCCACCTGATGCGCAACTTGGTCTCGGGGTCGAGCCAGACCTTGAGGTCGAAGGCCTCGCGAATGCCGGGGAGGAGAAACGGATGCAGTCCCTGGACGATCACAACCTCGTTCGGCTCCACGCGCTCTGCTGGCTTGAACGTTCCGTCGGCATGGTCGTAGACCGGCTTGGCGATCACCTCACCGCGCTTGAGCGCCCACAGTTGCTCCTCCATGAGCGCGAAGTTGTTGGCGCGCGGGTTGAGCGGGGTGACCCCGATCAGCGCGCGCTCACGACGGTCGAGCGAGTGATAGTCGTCGAGACACACTGTCGTGATTCGGTCCGCACCGAGGAGGTCGTAGAAGGCTGCCGCCAGCGTCGACTTGCCGCTGCCGCTGTCCCCACCGATCCCGACGAAGACGGGCGCCGCCTCCGCGCGGACGTGACTCATCGGCATCGCGTTCGCCGGTCGCGCGGGAGATCAACCATGGATGGACCATAGAACGTCGGCATACTGCCGTCCAATGCATGATTTCTATTTCTTCAATAAGATTGTCTAATGGATACCAACCTCGAACGGAGCATCACGCTCCGCCAGCTGCGAATCTTCATGAGCGTCATCGAGCACCGCAGCTTCACCCGCGCCGCTGAGGCGCTCTCCCTGACGCAGCCGGCCGTGACTCATCAGATGCAGGCCCTTGCGCGGGCGGTGGGCCAGCCGCTCCTGGATCCGGGGAGCCGGGCTCCCGTGCTCACCGCGGTTGGGCAGGCGCTTCACGAGCGCGCCGGTCGCATCCTGGCGATGATCGGTGACGCGCAGGAAGCCATCGAGGATGTGGCCGGCCTCCGGGCCGGGAGGGTGCGCGTCGCGGGTGACACCACAGTCGGGATCTACGTGCTCCCGGACGCGATGGCGGCTTTCCATCGCGAGCACCTCGGCGTCGCGCTCAGCCTCGACGTCGTCAACCGGGTACAGGTGCGCGAACTGCTTCTGGAGGGCGTGGCAGACGTCGGCGTCATCGGGACGCTGTGGGAGGACGAGGTGCTCGCGGCCGAGCCGTTTCTCGAGAACTCGTTGATGTGCTTCTGCGCTCCCGGCCATCCGTTGGCGGAACGCGAACCCCTGCAACCCATCGACCTGCTCGACGGGCCACTGTTGCTGCGCGAACGCGGATCGGGCACGCGCGAGTCCGCCGAACGGATCCTGCGCAGCGCCGGCGCCGAACCGATTCCCGCCATGGAGATGGCGAGCAACGGCGCCCTGAAGCGCGCCGTCGCCGGTGGCCTGGGTGTCACCGTGCTGTCGACGTACGCGGTTCGCCTCGAGCTCCAGCTCGGGCTGTTGAGACCGCTGCGGGTGGACGGATTTCCGGTGGAGCGGATGTGGCATGTGACCTGGGCGCGCGATCGCCTGCTGAGCCCCGCGGCCAGCGCGTTCAAAGCCTTCCTGCACAGCCCGGATTGGCGAGCGTCGCTCGAGATACCACTGGGCAGCGAGTAGCGGGAGCATCGGTTCGGGCGATTTCACCAACCCGACAAGCTTGCCCGCCGCCGTGCATCTCGAATTCCGCCTGCCAATCCCGGGAATCCGGATCGTTCGCTCCCGCGGCGGCAGGATCCGGCCGGCGTGACACCTATTAGGGCAGCTGCGGTCCGAGTACCGAGAACGGGGACAAGATCGGAAGGAGCCATACCTCCCCGTCGGAACAGAAGATCTGCCCATCCTCGAAACCAGAGGCACGGAGATTGACGACAACCGGCGTCGACGACCCGGGTACGACGACGCGAACACTTGCCGCCGTCACGCATGGCTCGATGACGTCGTCGCCGGCGACGCTGATGTACGCGGCGGGAGTGGAATCGGGCGCACACCCGCCTGCTCCGGCGCAGGGGAGGAGACTGACCACCCTTGATTCCGCGCTTCCCGAAAAGTCCGACGTGGTCTCCACCCAGTGGGCGGGCACGAGACCGCCAGTGGGATTGAGGAATTGCACGGTCGCCCAGCCGCGCAGCTTGCACGGTCGGCTGCCACGATTCCAGATCCCGAGCGCCACGACGAAGCTCCCAGCGGCCCCTCCGCCGAGCGCCTGCGAGTATGCGATCTGCAACTGTGAACTCGCGCAGGTCGGCTCGCCGGCAGTCACGATCGGCGGTGTCGGGGACGGGGTAGGCGCCACGGTTGGTGCCGCGGTTGGTGCGACGCTCGGCAGGGCACTTGGTTCGGGTGAGGGAGTTGCGGGCGACGGAGTGCTGGGCAGCGGACTCGAAGTTGGTCGCGCCGGCGCCGCGCCGGCGCACGCCGCGAGCGCCGCGGTGAGAACCGCCGCGAGCACGACGAAGGACAATGCCCCTCGGTCGGACGTGGCCACGGTGAATGAGCTGCCCCGGGGTGCAAACATCGTCGATGCACTAACGGGTGTTGCGTGAACACCGTTCCGGGCTGAGGCCGTGTCGGGTGCCCACGATGACGAAACCGATGATCAACGCGCCGATGCAGCCGCTCACGAAGGGGTCGGTCCCCGAGAGCGGATCAGTCGCCATCGCCGGGTCCCTTCAACGCCGGCGGGACCACCTCGTGAGTTGGCCGAGATTTGTCGCCAGCTCGCGCATCGACTGCCGATGTAGGGAACTCCCATAGCTGATCCGCGCGACGCCCATCTTCTTGAGCGTGGAATATGAGGGCGCGGGTGGAACGCCAAAGATGTTGACCGGAAACTGAATGGCATCCAGCAACGCCCGGATGACATCGACGTCGCTCAAGACAATCGGAAAGACGCAGTCGACGCCGGCGTCGATGTACGCGCGGGCTCGGGAGATGACGTCATGCAACAAGTCGGGGACGTTTTGTACGTCCTGTCCGATGAAGACGTCGATGCGCGCGTTGATCACCAGCCCGAAGCCGCGACCGAGTGCCGCGCGGCGCACGGCGGCGAGCCATTCGGCGTGCCGTTGCGCATCAATCAGACCACCCGCCGCGTGGTCGCTGTCCTCGAGATTGCATCCGGCCGCACCGGCGTCGAGGAGCCGTTCGACGAGCACTTCCGGCGCGAGCCCATAGCCGGCTTCGGAGTCAATGGTCACCGGGGTATCGACCGAGCGAGCTATTCGCGTCGCCGCAGCAAACATCTGGTCCGGCGGCGCATCTTGGCCGTCCGCATACCCGAGCGTCGCTGCCACCCCGCCGCTGGTCGTCGCGACCACAGGGAAGCCGGCAGCGACCACCGCCCTGGCCGATGCCGCGTCCCACGCGTTGGGCAGCACCAGCGGCGCTCCCGCGACATGCAGGGAGCGGAGCAGGGAGCACCGTTGATCCAACAGCGCGCGGCTCGATTCCATGCTCACCCTCCCACCTTGTCGATCACGTCAAAGAGATTGCCCTCCGGATCCTCGAGGGTCACGAAGTCCTCCCCGGGCTCCGGCGTGCGTGGGTGGGGAACCGCCCCGAGCGCCACCAGCCGCGACACCTCACCGGCCTGGTCGTCGGTGTACAGGTCCAGGTGGAGGCGGTTCTTGCCCATCCGTGGCTCCGGGACCCGCTGGAGCGACACGTTGACGTGGCCTCCCCGGGGGTCCCGGAGCACTGCCCACCCGTCGTCGGGCGGATCTCGAGGCACGTAGCCAAGCGCCGCGATCCAGAAGGCGTACATGGCTGGGAAGTCGTTGCAGTCGATCACCACCGATCCGACGTACATGTGGAATCCCTCTGAGACAGCTTGCTCACGAAGTTGACAGGATGCCGAGTCCATGATGCGACCGTGATTCAACCGCGATAGGGGATGAGCAATGCTCGCGATCGACGTCAGGGACAGCGACATCATGGTGACCACGCAACACCGTCAGGGCGGTGTTGCCCGCATGCTCGCCGCGCTGCAGGATGCCGGCCTCCGGGTGATCCGGATCGAGCCCCGCACCAACGAGACCGGCATGTACCGCCTCACCCTGACCGATAGCCCGGAGTTCGCCCTCCGCATCCTCAACGCGATCGGCCGCCGGGCTTCGCCGTCGATGTCGACTGCCACCGGATAGGCGGGCGCTTCGCGAGCCCACTCGCGCTACGCTGACCGCGTCCACCTGTCTCGCTGAGGATCGACGAACGATCAACGAACGCGGTTGAGCCAAGCTCCTGTCAAGCCCGGTTGGATCCGGCGCCTCTGGGGCTACATGCTCCGGCACCGGCGCGACGTCGTGCTGTCGGTGGGGGCGGCGGTGCTCGGCAGCGTCTGTCAGACGGCGGTCCCGCTGGTCGCTCGCCAGATCGTTGACGGCGTCATCCTCACCAGCAGGTCGGCGCTGTGGCCGTGGCTGCTCCTGCTGGTCGGGCTCGCGGCTGCCAGCTTCGTCTTCGCGTACATCCGCCGATACCGGGGTGGCCGGGTGGCGCTCGAAGTCCAGTACGACCTGCGCAACGCCATGCACGACCACCTCCAGGCCCTGGACTTCGACAACCTCGGCCGGATGCCGACCGGCCAGCTGGTCGCCCGCGCCAACTCCGACTCGACGCTGGTCCAGGGGCTCCTGAGCTTCTTTCCGATCATGAGCAGCAACATCCTGCTGCTTCTGCTCTCGCTCGGCGTCATGGTGTACCTCTCGCCGCTCCTGGCCCTGGTGGCTCTGGTGGTGGCGCCCAGCCTGCTGATCGTGTCCTACCGCATGCGGTGGCGCGTCTTCCCCGCCACATGGGACGGACAGCAGCGCGAGGGAGATCTGGTCCAGATCGTCGACGAGGACCTGAACGGCGTTCGGGTCGTCAAGGCGTTCGGCCAGGAGCAGCGCGAGGTCGAACGAGTGGCCGACGCCGCCAAGGCTGTGTACGGGTCACAGATGCGCGCGGTGCGGCTGCAGTCGCGATACCAGCCACTCCTCGAGGCCATCCCGTTGTTCGCGCAGGTGGCCGTCCTCGCGCTCGGTGGGTGGCTCGCGCTCCGCCACCAGATCACCCTCGGGACATTCCTCGCATTCTCGACCTACGTGACCCAGCTGATGGCCCCGGCCCGCCAGCTCGCCGGCGTGCTGACGATCGGCCAGCAGGCGAGAGCCGGACTGGAGCGCATCTTCCAGCTGCTCGACCTGCCCGCGGCTATCTCCGATCGACCGGGGGCCGTGGAACTCTCCGAACTTCGCGGCGACATCCAGTTCACGAACGTCCACTTTGAGTACGCCGACAGCGAACCTGTGCTCCGCGGCGTCGACCTGCACATCGTGCCCGGTGAGCGTGTCGCCATCGTCGGTCCGAGTGGGAGCGGCAAGTCGACGCTGGCGATGCTCGTTCCGCGCTTCTACGACCCAGCCGAGGGGACGGTCCTTGTCGACGGGCGCGACGTGCGTGACGTCAAGTTGCATTCGCTTCGCCAACAGGTGGGTGTCGTCTTCGAGGAGAGCTTTCTGTTCTCCGACTCGGTCCGCGCCAACATCGCATACGGACGTCCCGAGGCGACCGACGAGCAGATCAAGGCCGCCGCCCGCGCAGCCCAGGCGCACGAGTTCATCGAGGAGCTCCCGCGCGGGTACGACACCGCGATCGGCGAGCGCGGCCTGACCCTGTCCGGCGGTCAGCGTCAGCGAATCGCCCTCGCGCGCGCGATCCTCTACGACCCGCGCATCCTCATCCTGGACGACGCCACCAGCGCGATCGACGCCAGGGTCGAGGCGGAGGTGCATGACGCACTCCGAGGGATCATGTCGGGTCGTACCACGTTGCTCATCGCGCACCGGCAATCGACGCTGCACCTCGCCGACCGGATCGTGGTGATCGATGGCGGCGTCGTCGCCGAACAGGGCACGCACCACGAGCTCATCGCTCGGAGCGCGCTCTACAGAACGCTCGTGTCGGGCCTCGAAGAGCTCGACGCAGCCGCGGTCGTCGACTCCATCGAAGCCCTCTCGACCGTCGTCTCGCGCGCTGGGGCCGACGGCGTCACGGCCACGGCGTGGGCGGGCGACTGGCAGCGGTCGGGAGCGCGCGCCGCCGCCCGCACCATCGGCGCGGCCACGCTGGGCCCCGGACTCGGAGGAGGCGGCTCGGGATGGCGGCTCAACCTCGCGCCGACACCCGAGCTACTCGCGCGGGTGGCGCGCCTGCGGCCGGTGCGCGACGTCCCCGCCGTGGACCTCGAGCGCGAATCGCGTCCGGACAGGAACTTCGGCCTGCTGCGCCTGCTGCGCGAGTTTCGCCGGCCGTTGCTCCTCGGACTCGTCTTCGTGGTCATCGACGGATTGATGACCCTGGCCGGTCCCGTGCTGGTGAAAACAGGGCTCGACAACGGCGTGGCCAAGGGGTCGTCCATCGTCCTCTTCGCGGCCGCGGGCGTTTTCCTCGTGGTCACGCTCATCGATCTCGTCGACGAGATCGGCGAGACGTTCGTCACGGGCCGGACCGCACAACGCATCATGCTCTCGCTGCGCATCCGCATCTGGGCGCAGCTGCAGCGGCTCTCCCTCGATTACTTCGAGCGCGAGATGGCCGGCCGAATCATGACCCGCATGACGACCGACGTCGACCAGTTCGAGTCGCTGATCGAGAACGGCCTGCTCTCGGCGCTGGTCTCCATCGTCACCTTTGTCGGGGTCGGCGTGGCCCTGGTGGTCATCAATGCCGAGCTCGGCCTGTGCACGCTCTCCGTGGCGGTGCCGCTCGCCGTCGCGACGGTGATCTTCCGGCGCAGGGCGGCGCGACTGTACAGCGTGTCGCGCGAGCGCATCGCGATCGTCAACGCCGATTTCCAGGAGAGCTTGTCCGGTGTCCGCGAGTCACAGGCGTTCGTGCACGAGGGTGCCGCGATGGCGCAGTTTCACCGGCTCGGGCGTTCGTACCTCGACACGCGCGTCGCCGCGCAACGTCTGGTCGCGACGTACTTCCCGTTCGTGCAGTTCATGGCGGCGGTCGCCGATGCGATCGTGCTCGGCGTCGGTGCGCGGCTCATCCAGACCGGGCATCTCACCTCGGGAGCGCTGATCGCGTTCCTCCTCTACATCGACCTGTTCTTCTCACCGATCCAGCAGCTGTCCCAGGTCTTCGACGCCTGGCAGCAGACGCGCGTCTCCGTGGGGCGCATCGCCGAGCTGATGCAGCTCGAGTCGCTGACGCCGAACCCTGGGATACCCGTGGAGAGCGGCCGGCTGCACGGGGACCTCGCGCTCAACCACGTCCGCTTCTCGTATCCGCTTCCGGTCAGCCGGCCGGGGTTCGAGGGGGCACGTCCAGTCGACCGGCGCGGACCTCAGGATCCGCGGCTGCTCCAGTCGCGGGACGCGACCTGGCGCAGGCCGCCCGAGGCCTTGCGGGGCATCGATCTGCGGATCGCGGCGGGGGAGACCGTCGCCCTGGTGGGCGAGACCGGAGCCGGCAAGTCGACGGTGATGAAGCTGCTGGCGCGCTTCTACGATCCCGACGAGGGGAGCGTCGTGGTCGATGGGCACGACCTCCGCGCCCTCGATCTCCACGACCTCCGTCTCCAGCTCGGGTACGTCCCTCAAGAGGCGTTTCTGTTCTCGGGCACGGTCCGGGACAACATCGCGTACGGCCGGCCCGACGCCGCTGCCGCCCAGGTGGAGGCTGCGGCGCGCGCCGTCGGCGCGCACGACTTCATCGCCCGCCTCTCCGGTGGGTACCACCACGAGCTGACCGAACGCGGGCGGTCGCTCTCGTCAGGTCAGCGCCAGCTCATTGCCCTGGCCCGCGCCGAGCTGGTCGACCCGGTGCTGCTCCTTCTCGACGAGGCCACATCGAACCTCGACCTCGTGACTGAGGCGCGCGTCGCCGCAGCCATGCAGGAGGTGTCCCACGGCCGCACCACGGTGGTGATCGCCCACCGGCTCCAGACCGCCCGGGCCGCGGACCGGATCATCGTGTTGCACGGTGGCCGGGTGGTCGAGGCCGGGACCCACGATGAGCTCGTCGCGATGCATGGGCGGTACGCGGCGATGTGGGACGTGTTCGACGTCGTCGCCAGCCCGCGCCCGCGACGCGTCCGGGATAGCGGCGGCTAGTGCCTCAAGTGGGGTCTCCCGATCATTGACGGGTGGTCCCGCCTTGTCGGCGGCGCAATTCGAGAAGGTGCGCGCGGCGCTCCGTGCACGCGGACGCCGGCCGCACGTCGGCCGGGCGGGTTGTGATCCTCGGCGGCATAGCGGGTCCACACGGACTGACGTGACATCCCGAGGCGGTCGGCGACGTCCTGCCAGCTACCCTCGGCCGGCGCGTCCAGACGGTGGACGTCCGGCGTGACCCGATCGGAGCGGTCGCTACGTGGTGATCCTCCGGCGAATGCTCCGGCGGACGCCCGTCCCGCGGGCCACCGCGACACCCACAAGGCAGAGGAGGCCTCCGAATAGCGCCAGTCCTGGGGGCACGTCGCCGAGGAGCAGCCAGCCCAGGAGGATCGCCACCGGCGTAACCAGGTAGCCCATCGCCCCCATTCGCCCGCCACTGGTGCGGGCAAGCGCGTACGCCCAGAAGCTGAAGCCCATGGCGGTGGGAAAGATCCCCAGGTACACCGCCCACGCCAGCGAACCGGCGTCTGCCCGGCCCAGGTCGTGGGCGAGCTGCGGGGCGAACGGCAGGCAGACGATCATGCCGATGGCGCATGCGAGCCAGGTGACCGACAGGGCGGAGTTGTGGCTCAGCAGCGGCTTCTCTGCGGTGACCCCGCCCGCATAGACCGCTGCGGCCAGGATGCACAGTACGGCACCCAATCCCGCCTGGAACCCGTGCGTCGATGTAGCGTACCCGACTGTCACGGCGCCGCCGAGCCCGATGATGCAACCGAGGACCAGACGGCGCGGAAACCCTTCGTGAAGGAAGAGCCCGCTGAGAATCGCGATGAAGATGGGGCCGGTGTTCACCAGCATCGCCGCGGTGCCCGAGTCGACAGTTCGCTCCGCCTGGTTGAGCAGCAGGTTGTAGGCGCCAAACCACAGGACCCCGCAGACGATCAAGCCGGGAATGTCTGCGCGTCGCACCAACCGCTGCCTGCGGAACAGCAGGAGCACGCCGAGCGCGACGGTGCCGACCACGAGACGTGCCAGGGCGAGCGGCCCGGGAGCCAGGCCACGGCCGGCGGCGCGGATCCCCACAAAGGCGGATGCCCAGAGGACCACCGTCGCCAGTGCAGCCGCGAGAGCCAGGCGACGTTCGCCCGAAGGTACCGATCGGGCGGCCAACTCGCTGGTCATTGTGCAAGCCTATCCGCTGAACACTTCGGCCCCGACCGAATCATCGACGCGGTACCGTTGGTCACGATGGGAACAGACTTCGCGGTGGTCGGACGGCTGCTGAGCAGTCCAGCACGCGCTGCCATGCTCGAGGCCCTCCTCGACGGCGGGACGGCCTCGGCCGGTGGACTGGCTGCCGCGGCGGCGGTCAAGCCGTCGACCGCGAGCGGACACCTTGCCGCACTCGTCGAGGGAGGTATGGTCGTCGTGACCACGCGCGGGCGCAATCGCGATTACAGGATCGCGGATGGCGATGTTGCGCTCGCTCTGGAGGCGCTCTCAAGAATCTGCCCCGACCTCCCGGTACGGTCACTTCGCGCAGCGCGAAGGATGGATGCGTTGCGTGGCGCGCGCACGTGTTACGACCATCTTGCCGGGCAGCTCGGTGTCGGAATGCTGACCGCGCTGCTGCAACGGGAATGGCTCGTGGCGAACGCTGATGACTACCTGCTCACGCGCGTCGGTGCACGGCGTCTGGCCGGCCTCGGTGTCGACGTGTCGTGGGCGCGTCGGCAGCGGCGCAACTTCGCGCGCCCCTGCCTCGACTGGACCGAGCGGCGCCCGCACCTCGCCGGTGCGCTCGGAGCCGCGCTCTGTCATACCGTCGTGCGCGGGGGATGGGTGCGACGGCGGCGTTCGGGCCGCGGTCTCGTGATCACGCCGGTCGGAGCCGTCCAGCTCGACCAAGCCTTCGGCATCTCGATGATAGCGACGCCGTGACCTCGCCCGCGACCAAACGCGATCGCCGAGCCGCGCGACGACTCTCAGAGTCGCGCAGACGTGGCAGCGTGGTCGCGCGCCGTGTCGATGGGATGGTTGAGCACGAGGAGCGAACGCGGCTGGAGTGGCACCTCGTCGCCGGCGTGATGAACGCTCGACCCGCGACGCCCTTCAGGATCATCGGTATCCATGACCATCGTCCATCCTCCGCGCCACCCTGACGGCATCGTCCAGGTGATCGGCACATCGCCGCTATGCAGCAGGATCATCAGCGAATCACCGACGATGCGGTGGCCGCGCGGATCCCGGTCGGGAATCTCCTCACCGTTGAGGATCATGCCGATGGAACGCTCTCCGTCGTTGTCCCAGTCCGCATCGGTGAATTCCTGACCGTTGGGCAGCAGCCAGATGATGTCCTTTCGTCCCGAGCGCTTGGTCGCCTCGCCGGAGAAGAAACGCTTCCGCCGCAGGACAGGCTGTTCGCGTCGAAACGCGACGACTCGCTGCACGAACTGCAGCATCACCTGGTCGATGTTCGCCCAGTCGAGCCACGACAGCTCGTTATCCTGGCAGTACGCATTGTTGTTGCCCTGCTGAGAACGGCCGATCTCGTCGCCGCCGCAGATCATCGGGCATCCCTGTGAGAGGAGCACGGTGGCGATCAGATTGCGGCGCTGGCGGTCGCGCAGCGTGCTGATCGCCGGGTCATCGGTCTCACCCTCGGCGCCGCAGTTCCACGACCGATTGTCGTTGGAACCATCCTCGTTGTCTTCGCCGTTCGCCTCATTGTGCTTGTCGTTGTAGGTGACGAGGTCGCGAAGCGTGAATCCGTCATGCGCAGTGGCGAAGTTGATGCTCGCCCACGGTTGCCGGCCATCCCATTGGTACAGGCTGCTCGATCCCGTGAGGCAATTGGCGATGTCGCGCACCCCGCCTGCCTCGCCGCGCCAGAAATCGCGAACGGTGTCTCGGTACGCGCCATTCCACTCGGCCCATCGCACCGGGAAGTTGCCGACGTGATAGCCGCCCTCACCCACGTCCCACGGCTCCGCGACGAGCTTGACGCGAGAAAGCACAGGGTCCTGGTGGATGATGTCGAAGAACGCCGAGAGCCTGTCGACGTCATAGAACTGGCGCGCGAGGGCGGCGGCAAGATCGAACCTGAACCCGTCGACGTGCATCTCGGTCACCCAGTATCGGAGGCTGTCGGTGATCAGCTGCAGGGTGATCGGGCTGCTGACATTGAGGCTGTTGCCGGTTCCGGTCACGTCGAAGTAGAAACGGGGCTCGTCCTCGACGAGCCGGTAGTACGACGGGTTGTCGATGCCCCGGAAACTCAGCGTCGGGCCCAGGTGATTGCCCTCACCTGTGTGGTTGTACACGACGTCCAGGATCACCTCGAGACCTGCCGCATGCAGGGCGCGGACCATTGCCTTGAACTCGCGGACCTGGTCGCCGTTGCCACCACCGGCCGAGTAGCGACTTTCGGGGGAGAAATACCCGACCGAGTCGTACCCCCAGTAATTCACAAGGCCGCGCTCGACGAGGTGACCGGCGTCGATGAAGTGGTGTACGGGCATGAGCTCCACGGCCGTGATTCCGAGTTGCTGCAGATACTCGAGCGAACTTGGATGGGCCAGCCCCGCGTACGTCCCGCGAAGCGCCTCCGGGATGTCGGGATTGCCCATCGTGAAGCCTTTCACGTGGAGCTCGTAGATCACCGTGTCAGCCCATGCCGTATCCGGTCGGCGGTCATCGCCCCACGGGAAGCTCCTGTCGACGACAACACTCTTCGGCATCGCGCCAGCCGAGTCGATGTCGCTCGGATCGAGATCGTCGCCATCGAACGAGTAGCCGAACAGGGCCGGGCCGTGCTCGAATCGTCCCGAGATCGCCAGCGCATACGGGTCGAGGAGCAGCTTGTGCGGATTTTGGCGCAGACCTCGGCGCGGGTCGTACGGCCCGTGGACGCGCAGGCCGTATCGCTGCCCCGGGCGCACCTGGTCGACGTATCCGTGCCAGACGAGATCGGTGCGCTCCTGGAGTTCGTATGTGGCACTCTCGGCGCCATCGTCCGAGAAGAGCACGACCTCCACCGAGTCCGCCGACGCCGAGTACACCGCGAAGTTCGTGCCCTCGCCGTCCCATTTGGCTCCGAGCGGCGCCTCGCTTCCGGGCCAGGCCTGATGATGGGGGGTCGACCTGCTCGCCGTGCGCCGTCTAGGAGCGGTCATCGCGATTCATGATGGCGCACCTTGGTGGCTCCCCTGCTCTCAGGCTGATAGAGTTACATGCATATAGGCTGATAGTGCTGCTGATGGTAGAGAAATCGATCGTCCGGGCGCGGCGACGGTGAGGACCGAGCCTCGCGCCACCTACCGGGTGCAGCTGCGCGAGGAGTTCGATTTCGACGCCGCGGCGGCCATCGTGCCGTATCTCGAAGCGTTGGGGATTTCGCACCTCTATTGCTCACCGTACATGCAGGCGGCGGCGCACAGCCCTCACGGCTATGACGTCGTCGATCCGGCTCGGGTGAGCCGTGAGCTCGGCGGCGACCCCGGCCTTCGCCGGCTCGACGCGGCTCTGCGCACCGCGCGGATGGGGCAACTGCTCGATGTGGTTCCTAATCACATGTGCATCTCCGACCGCGCGAATGCCTGGTGGTGGGATGTCCTCCGCGCAGGGCAGGGCAGCGAGTACGCCGGATTTTTCGATATCGACTGGGATGCGCCGGCGCTGCAGGGCCGGCTGCTCCTTCCCGTGCTCGGGGCTCCCCGAGCCGAGCTGCTTGCGGATCACGAGCTGCAGGTGGTCAGCGGATCTGACGGCGAGTTCGAGCTCCGCTACGCGGCCGATGCGTTTCCGCTTGCACCCGGTACGGCCGGCGCCGCTGGTCCCGTGTCTCTCGAGACGCTCGACGCCCAGCACTACATCCTCGAGGATGCAAGGAGCGGATCCGCTCACCTGAACTACCGCCGTTTCTTCGATGTCACCTCCCTTGCCGGCGTGTGCGTCGAGGCCGGCACGGTGTTCGAGAGGGTGCTCGCTCGAGCGCTGGAGTTGGTGGCCGATGGCACCGTCGACGGCCTGCGAGTGGATCACATCGACGGGCTCCGCGACCCCGCCGCATGTGCGGTTCGCCTGCGTGCCGAGGCCGCAGGGGCGTGGCTGGTCGCCGAGAAGATCCTCGCCACCGAGGAGAGCCTGCCCGAGGACTGGCCGATCGACGGAACGACGGGGTACGAATTCGGCGCGCTGGCGACGTCGCTCCTGGTCCACCCCGAGGGCCTCTCGGCGCTCTCCGACCTCTACCGCGAGTTCACCGGCGACGCCGGCGACTTCGCGACACACTCGCATCGAGCCCGGCTGCAGGTGTTCGGGGATCTGCTCAGCGCCGAGCTCGGCCGTCTCACTCGGGTCGCGGCAGCGTCCGGGATCGCGGGTGCCCGCAGCGAGCTCGCGGAGCTCGTGGCAGGCATGCCGCGGTACCGAACCTATCCGCAGGGAGACGACCGGTTGAGTGCCGATGACGAGCGGGCGATCGGCATTGCGGAAGAGCGGGCGCGCCGATCGGGTCGCTGCGACGAGACGCGACTGGGGGCCCTTCTTTCGGTGCTGCGTGGAGCGAGCGATGGCGTCCCGGCCCGTCGGGAACTTCGCGAGCGCTTCCAGCAGGTCGCCGGCGCCGTGATGGCCAAGGGCGTCGAGGACACCGCCTTCTACCGATACGTGCCTCTGGTCGCACTCAACGAGGTGGGTTCGGACCCTGACCGAACGGTTGATCTCGAAGGGTTTCATGCGGCGTGCGCCCAGACCTCACGGAAGCACCCACTGACATTGCTGGCCACAACCACGCACGACACCAAGCGCGCGGAGGATGCGCGCCTGCGGGTGGGGATGCTCTCGGAGATGCCGGAACGCTGGCGTCGGGCCGTCGCGCGCCTCGACGCGATCGGTGCGCGCCATCGGGGCTCGCATCCGCTCCCGCGCCAGGCCGAGTATCTCCTCTACCAAACACTGGTGGCGGCCCACCCGATGGATGGTGACCGAGCGTGGGCGTACATGCTCAAGGCCGCTCGGGAGGCGAAGTGCGAGACCAACTGGATCGAACCTGATCACCCGTATGAGCTGGGTCTCGAGCGGTATGTGCGAGGCATGGTCGCCGACCCGGACGTCGATACCGAGATGAGCGCGGTGATTGCGGCGATGACGCCGGAGTGGCAGTGGCTGTCGCTCTCGCAGACGCTGATCAAGCTGACCGTGCCCGGGATTCCTGACATCTATCAGGGCTCGGAACTCTGGGACCTCCGGCTCGTCGATCCGGACAACCGCACGCCGGTTGACTTTGAACGTCGCCGTCGCCTGCTTGGCGACGTGCTGGGGGAGGGAGGCGGTGATTTCATGTCACGGCTCGAGGAGGGTGGCCCTAAGCTACGGCTCATCGCAACCGCGCTCGCCGTACGCTCCAGACACCCCGAGGCCTTCGGCAGTGACTCCGGGTACCAGCGCGTGGAGGTGGCCGGGTCACGCGCGGCTCACGCCATCTGCTTCTCCCGAACGCGCTCAGATGGGCTCCCGGTCACCGTGACGGTCGGATTCCGCTGGCCGCTCATGCTCCGGGCCGGCTGGGAGGACACTGCGGCCGCACTTCCCGAGGGGCGCTGGCGCGACGTGCTCACGAATCGCGAGACCGGGGGCGAGGAGCAGCTCCTCGACGTCCTGCTCGACAGCGCGCCGATTGCCCTGCTGGAGCGGGCATGACGACGCGCAGGATCAGTGTCTGGGCGTCCGGCGGACTCCGGCGCCGGGGGATTCGGGCAGGCGTGTGCCCCTACCGGTCGATGCGGTCGGAGCGGTCCCGGAACCGGGCCACCGCCTCGGAGATCGTCGCCTCGAGGTAGCGGTAGAAGAGCCGGCGCTGGGAGATGTCGATCGCCGCCTCGACGTCCTGACCCTCCCGGCGTCGCGCGATCCAGGGCGGCACGCCGTCGGCGACCGTCTCGGTTCCGACCCGAACGTGCACAAGTGAGTCGTCATCCTCGGCGACGTGCAGGGTCACGTTGAGGATGGGCCCGGTGTGTTCGACGAGACGCCAGCTGCGCTCCCAGCGCGCGTTGCGGTGAAAGTCGTGCGCGAGTCGGGTCACCTCGTCCGCGATGACACTTTCGCCGGGGCGTGCCGCCCGCGCGAGGAGCCGCCGGATGTCCTTGTCGAGGTCGCGCCCGATCCAGTCGACGAGCGATGGCGCGCGATCGTCGACATCGGGATGCCCGCTCCGGTCCCGTGCCAGCTCACCAATCGCCTGCACCGTGCCCGCGTGCCGGCGGCAGTACGAGACCCCGCCGAGTGAGATGCGGTGTGCCGGACAGATCATTGCGGCGCATGAGCGTTCACGGCGATCGCGGTAGGCGCAGAGTTCGGCGGTGTGATTGCTGCAACCCCGCATGGTGCAGGCGATTCCTGACGCGGCACGAGCCGGTGGCGAGGAGTGCTCGCGACGCCTGAAGAGTGCTGTCGCCGGCAGTGCCCCGAGACGACGAAGCACGCTCGCATCCTTCCGGGGAGTCTCCGCAATCGGCACGGCATCGGCCCTCCAAGCCCCACTCTTCGACGCGGCCACCCTCGCTCGCGCCCCTGGACCAATCAGACGCTATCGGCACCGCTCACGTGACGGCATGCGACGGTTTGCGATGCAGTGTTTACACGCGGTGACCAGGCGCAACGATCACCCCCGGTTTATTCGGAGTCCGTCACGGAGCCTACCTCGACCTCCCCGATGCGTCTGTGCGACGCTCGAAGCCGGGGTCGCCGCGGAGCGCCCCTCAGACGAGGCTCGCGCTCGCCACGGTCCGCTGACGGAAGAACTGAACGCGGCAGCGGTCGCAGCGGAATACGAGGCGGAGGCCCATACGCCCGAGCACCTCGGTGATGCGCGAACTGCACTGCGGGCACGTTGCAGCTTCGTCCAGATACGGGCCGATCACCGGCTTGACATCGAGATGTATCGGCTTGTACTTGCGAGCCATCGGGTACCTCCAGCAGTTGTCGCTTGTCTCCGCTCCCACCTGCAGAAACATCCTATCACAAAACATGATAGCGCTGCTATTGCTATCACGGGAGCATGGCCGATTTCCTCTCCCACGTCCACGCTCACGTCGCCGCTGTGACTACGGGGACTGCCCCAATCGAGGCCTGATGCCGGAGACCGTTCCGGCGCTGCGTGCCGGTACCGCGTCGATGTGCGCGGATTGCCATTTCCCGGGCGCGAAGATGCCGATTGCAGTGCCGCCTGCGCCGTCTCTGATGATCAGATGACCGTCGACGACTTCGATGTACCGCCCTGTCTGATACGCATGCTTGTCGCCGCCCGGATCCACCACGCTCACCATCGTTCGTCGCTCCGGGTATCGGTCTCGCACCCATGGGTACGCCCGGCGGACCATACCATCGGCGCATCGCGGCGTCCCCGCAGCGCGCCCGATCGTCGCCTACGCATCGAGGTTCTTGCGCAGAAACGCGAGCATTCGGGGGGCGGCGTCCAACCGGTTGGCACGCTTCGCGAGTCCGTGTCCCTCGTCCTCGTAGATGAGGAGTTCGCTGGCGACTCCCCGAGCGCGGAGCGAAGCGTGCAGCTGCCGCGCCTCGCCAACGGGAACGCGAGGGTCGTTGGCGCCGTGAATGAGCATCAGCGGCGCACGAATCCGGTCAACGTGCGTCATCGGCGACGCCTCGATGAGGAAGTCGCGGTCGGTGTCGAGGAAGCCGTACTCAACCTCGCGGACCCGGCGCCGGTATGGGGAGGTGTTCTCGAGGAAGGTGACCAGGCTGCTGATACCCACCGTCGCGATACCGGCCGCCCAGAGGTCTGGATGGAAGGCCAGCGCGGCCAGCGTCATGTAGCCGCCGTACGATCCCCCGATCACCGCCACCCTCGTCGCATCGACTCCGCGCTCCGCCAGGGACGCATGCACCGCTGTGAGATCGCGCACCGAGTCGAGCCGCAGGCGGCGATCGTCGAGGGAGACGAACCGGCGTCCCCAGCCTGCCGAACCACGAACGTTCGGTGCCACCACGGCGATGCCCTGGGCGACCAGTCGAATGATGAACGGGTCGTATCGAGGCGCAAATCGTGCCTCTGGCCCTCCATGCACCACCACGACCACCGGGGGGTTGTCGACCTCGGGTTTGTACAGGAAATACGTGATCTGCTCGCCGTCAAACGACTCGATCTTCTGCAGTTCGGGCGTGACCAGGGCTGGCGAGACCACCTGATCGATGGGGAGCAGCTGGACAGGGGGCTCTGAGTCATTGGTGTCGACGCGCAGTGGGGTCAATGGGGTCGCCGTCGTCGTGTAGGTCAGGAGCGCGGTGGTCCCGTTCGAGGAGAGCAACGGCCGAGGCATGAGCGGCAGGCCGAACCCGGTGCCGGCCTCTGGCAGCCGGAGATTCCGGATATGGGCGAGCGTCTCGCCATCGTGCAATTGGAGGCGGGTGATGGCGTTCTCCGCATGGAAGACCAGGGCCCTGCGCCCGTCCGTGCTGAGGCTCGCCTCGCTGTCCCAAGCGGTGTCGAGAACGTAGTGCCAGGACGATGTCCCGACGTCGTACCGAGCGATGGACGCGACGTCACGACCCGCGTCGGTGCTGAAGAGAAAAGCCGACGAGTCCGGATACCACGTGGGAGCCACCGCCGTCCCGGCGCCGGTGCGTTCCACCACGATGCGCACCTCGCCGGTCTCGAGGTCGACGAGCAACAGGTCGTCGCTGATCGCGAATGATCCGTCGAGGCGGACGACGGTCAGCCAGTGGCCGTCAGGGGAGAAGCACTCGACCCGGTTCCAACCTCCTTCGAAGACCGTGCGGATCGACCCGTCGGCACGATCCAGCACGTGCACGTCGATATCAACGCCATTCCGCTTGGTCGAGGAGAACGCGATGAGGCGTCCGTCTCGGCTGACGTCGCCGAGGTCGTGCTTGACATGCTCCTCGACGACAAGCGGTCGTGGTTCGTCACCCTGCAGGCTCACCAGCCACAGCTGATAGCTCTCGTTACCGCCACGATCGACAGCAACCACGATATCGCCGGTCCCCGGAATGTAGCGAGCGGCCGAGACGGGCTCATCGAGAAACGTCAACTGGACCAGGTCGCCGCCCATGGCGGGGAGCCGGTACACCTGCATGCTGCCCGTGTCGTCGCAGCGCACGAGGAGCTCGGCACCATCCGGTGCGACGTCGGCGATGACCGAGCTTCGCGCTCCCAGCAGGCGCGTGAGGAGTTCGTCGACCACGTCGTCATCTTCGCACCCCCCGGACCGGGCACGTCGCTCCGGCCTCCGATCGGCGTACTCGGTGGCGTTTCAGCCGGGCAGCAACTCTCGGCAGCGCGCACGAGTACTTCCACCACGCGGCAGCGAAGGCCGGCGTCGACGCTCTGACGGTGGGGCTCGCGAAGGAGCTGGCCGGCGAGGGCATCCGGGTCAACGCCGTGGCTTCCGGGGTCGTCCGAACCGACACCCACTCGGCGGCGGGCGCGCCGGATCGCGCCGACGGTCTGCCACGCGAATTCCTCTCGGGCGCCCTGCGGAACCGTTCGAGATCGCGAACGCCATCGCATGGCTGCTCGGCCCCGAGGCAGCCCATGTGACGGGCGCGATCGTGCGCGTCTCGGGAGGCATGGAGCGCCGCTGAGGCGGTGCCCGGCGTGCGGTGACCACAGGATCCGCGATGACGCGCTAGGCTTCCCGCGGTGAAGGTCGCACCGCGCCAGCTCGCTGATGCGGCGGAGATCGCCCGCCGTTGGATCCGGTATCAGGCGATGCTGTGGGATGTTCCTGGAATCTCGTTCGGGATCAGCCACGGTGGACGCCCGGTGATGCTCGATGCCATCGTCAGCGCTGACCTCGCGTCAGAGCGCGCCGCAACCGCCGATGCGACAGCGTACCGCTGCGCCTCGATCACCAAGACGATGACGGCGACGCTCGTCATGCAACAGGTTGAGGCCGGAAGGATGCGACTTGATGATCCCATCACGAAATATCTGAGCTGGACGCGGCGCCTGGCGCACGCGAGGGACATCAGCATTCGCCACCTGCTCATTCATGGCGGCGGTGTGATCCGCGACGGATCGAACATCTGGGGAGACGATGACTTTCCAGACACCGACACGGTGCGAGCCGACGTCCGCCAGCGACTCACCTTCGCCGAGCCGTCAACAACCTTTCGATACTCCAACATCGCGTACGTGCTGCTCGGTGAGGCACTCGAATCCGTCACCGGCAGATCGTTCGAGTCGCTGCTGCAACGGAATCTCCTGGGGCCGCTCCGTATGCACGGGAGCGCCCCGTCGCTGGCGCCGCGCGTGCGTCGGACGCTCGCGACCGGGTACTACCGTCGACGCCCCGGAGAGCCGCGACGCCCGACGCGTCACGCCGAGGCGCGCGCCTTTGCCCCCGCGGGTGGGCTCGTCTCGACAGTGCCGGATCTGCTCACTTATCAGCACGCTCATTTCCCGGGCGTCGGAAACCTCATCTCCGACCTGTCACGGCGCGAGATGCAGCGCACGCAATGGCAGCGGCCCGAGCAACCGAGTCACGGGCTCGGTTGGATGATCTGGCAGGTCGACGGGGTCGGCATCCGCGGGCACAGTGGTGGGTTCCCCGGTTTCACGACCAAGATCGGGTTCTCGCCGGAATGGGGCCTGTGCGCGGCCGTGCTGAGCAACACCAACACTCCGGTGCCGAGCCTCGGCGTCGACATGATCTTTCACAGCGTGGCCTCGGTGCTGCGTCGCTGGGGGGACGCTGCCGAGACCGCGCACGGACATTCGCGGGTGAGCCTGGGCCGCCTCGCCGGCCACTTCCGCGGCGACATCGGCGAGATCACCATCGCGCGCATCAACCGGTCGCTATACATCATCGATCCCGAGATGACGATGCCGCTTGCGTCCGCCGCACGATTGCGGCCGGATGGTGCCCGGCGATTCACCATCGTCGAGGGTGACGACTACGGCCACTTCGGAGAAGAGGTGAGTTTTGCGGTGGGTGCCGCGGGGCGTTCCACCGCACTGCGATACGGGCCCCACACGCTGCGCAGGGCCGACGTCTGAAGCGACTCCCAAGAAGGCGGATCCTCCAGACGCCGCGGCCATCTGTGGCCACGCTGTCATCGCCGCCCGGAGCAACGGTGACGTCACTCAGCGCGTCGGTGGCTCCCGCCGGTACTTCACGTGTATGGACGGCACTCGCCGAGTGACGGTCCGGCTCAACTGACCAAAGCCTCCGCCGGTGTTCGCCGGGTACGTCGAATTGACATACGCATCGTTGTCGACCTCGGATTCGACCGCGTAGCCCAAGGCTTCGAGACGGGCTGAGTCCTTGGCGAACGCGTCGTTGTGCCAGTACGGTTTCTCGATTGAATCCGGGAGATGCTTGCGGCGATGCATACGACGCGCGTCGACCTGATTCACGCGATCCTCGAACCAGCTACCGATGCTCACGACCTCAGATGCTAGTCGCATGGCGCGCACAACGGGCGCGAGGACGCCGTATCGTCCAGCTCCGAAACGGGGGCATCGTTCTCAGCCCGCTCACGATCGAGGCAGGTGGTCGTTCGAAACTCGCAGACGAGCTTCCATCTCGGCGGGAGATCGACGGCGAGGACTTGCGATCCCGGTGTCGTACAGGTGTTCGTCAGGCCCTCGCCGACACGTCGGGCAGCGGGTCGCGCCAGCCGATGGGCCGGGCTTGCCGACTGCGACCCCGACGTCATCCCGTTCCCAGAATGACGGGGCGAAGATCCCCACATGAAGTGGACGCGTGCCGCGGCGCTGTTCCTGACCGGCCTGACCGGGGTGGCATGCAGCAGCGCGTTTGCGACGCCCACACGCGATGGGACATGGGTCCTTGACGTGAACAACTACTCGGCCGGTGCAGTTGTCGTGACGCCGTGGGTCGGTGGCCCAAAGCGCACGATCACGTGCGGGAATGGGGTGGAGTTCCGAGACGGATCACGCGGCGCGCCCCGGCTCCCGTGGCGGGTTGTGGTTGCCGTCAAGCCCGATGGCAAGATCGTCCTGGACCAACTCGCGGGCGCTCATGGGTCACCGGGTCAGGAAGTCGTTGTCGAGACTGATGCCTCCGGCAACGCGGGCGCCTTCATGAGGAACGCCGGTGGCTCATTGAGCTTTCCTGGCCCGTGCCCCTCGCCCTGACCAAAGCGCCACCCGCCAAGTCGGGGAGCATCACCATTCTCTCGCCGCCGTGATCGACCCGACCGCACCCTTCGAGCGTTGGCCGACGAGGGCAACGACGTGGTCCTGGACTAGCGACGCTCGACGTCAGTTCAAACAGGGTGGCCGCGAGACAAGGCGGCGAACACCGGTTCCAGCTGCTCGACCGTGTCGATCGAGGGCGGCCAGGGCATCACCTCCACGCGCGTGACACCCACTGCTGAGAAGCGGGCGATCGTTTCGGTGATCTGATCGATCGAGCCCGATATCGCAATACCGAACCCTGTCGCCTCGGTCGACTTCGCGTCCCCCGGCTCGACGAACGCGCCGACTGACCGACCGATGGTCGTCGGGTCGCGGCCGATGCTCTCGCAGATCCGATCCAGCTCGCCTGTCATCGTCGCAAAGGCTTCAGGCAAGCTGCTCGATGTTGCGTATGCACTCCAGATGTCGGCGTGCTTCGCGGCCGCCGTCATCGTGCGTGTCGAATGCCCGCCCATCATCAGAGGGATGCGCCCCGTTCGAGGTCCACGCGGACGCACGTCAGCGTTCTTGACATGATGAAATTGGCCGTCGAACGTCGCGCCCGGCGCACCGCGCAGTAACGGCACGATGATGTCCAGCGCCTCGAGGTAGCGCGTTACCGGCCTGTCGGCCGGATATCCGAAGGACTCGGCGCCACCGCCGTGGCCGGCACCGAGCCCCAGCACGAAGCGTCCGTCCGATATCTCGTCGAGCGCCTCAGCAGCCCTGACGATCATCCCCGGCTTGTGCTGAAGCGCCGACATCACCCACGTCCCGACGCCGACCTTCGACGTGCTCGCCGCAACCGCTCCGGTCATGGTGAGGCAATCCCACCAGCCTCGGGGACCGGGCCACTCGTCAACGCGCCAGAGAATCTCGTCCGCCAACCACACCGTGTCGGCGCCCAGTTCCTCGCCACGACGAGCCCACGTGCTGATGTCCGTCCACGTCGGTTTGCCGCCGTCGTCGGGCCGCTCGTGCATGGGCAGCACCAATCCGAGGGCGACGCCCTTATCCATCGCTCGTCCTTGCCACGGCCGGCGCCTCTCCACGGCCACGCACCGGCGGGGCCTCGTCATGCGTCGCCAGAGCTTCGCTCGTACGATCGTGCCGCACGCCGATGTGCATCGAGCCGCAGTGTAGCCGCTCCCTAGGGCGACGTTCGATCGGCCGCGGCGACCAGGGCTCGCAGGCGCTGGAGCCGGCTCTCGCGGTCGCGGACGAACCGGCCAACGCCCTCGAGAATGTGCGACGTCGTGAGGTGCGCCTCGTCCATGACCTCGTCGACCGATCCGCCCGTGCGCCAGCGGTCATCCCAGTCCGCGCCCATCGAATACTCGGCACCAAGCGGCCCGTCGACCCAGTCACGCATCAGCCTGACGGTCCGGTTGGTGATCGCCATGGCATCAAGGCGGTCGGCGGGGGCGATCACGCCGTCGCGATACGCTGCCGGCTGCATCCGAAACAGCTGCGGGCTGATCGCGGCGACGACCTTGACGTTGAGGCCAAGATTGTCGAGATCCGGGAGCGTCTTGACCAGGTTCGCCGTGGTGGTCGTCCCCTGCACGAACACCGTCCCCATCGCGGGAAGGTCGTTGCGGAACGGACGGAGGACGTAGGCACCGCGCGCCGCCTCGAAGTGGCTCGGCATGCCGAGCGCTTCTCGATCCGGAAGCTCGATCGCCGGTCGCGTCAGGTGGAGGGCGACGATCGGAACTTCGGTGGCAAGGGCGGCGGCGAGCACCACGGGCACCTCGTTGTACTCCCACGGGTGCAGGTCGATGACCTTGCCCTCCGGGAAGAGCTGAGTCACCCCGGGCTCATAGATCCCGAAGTGGGTTCGCGAGTCCTCGGCGGTCTCCGGACCGGAGTGACCGGCCACCCAGAGGACCTTGCCGACCTTGAGCTCGCAGTCCTGGGCGAGCTGGCTGAACAGACGCATCTCGCCGTATTTGAGGTAGCTGAACGAGCCGTAAGTGGAGCACGCACCCCAGAAACCGTTGAAGGACGTGAACGGCTCGTGCGACAGGTTCACCGTCGCGAGCCCGACGATCATGCCCGCGTTGGTGAACTCTGTGATCTCGGTGGGGAGCAGCGCACCGCGCGGGTTCGTATCGCGCTCGTACCAGCCAGACCCGCGCATGTCGCCGAAGTCCTTGGCGAAGCCCGAGAGGTTCGTCGAATCGGCGAGGTCGGCCGATGCGGCGATGAACAGGGGGCGCCCATAGTCCTGTTTGGCCATGGCGTTCACCCACGCGCTCCACGCGCCGAACGCGGAGCGATTGGCCTGCTTATCGCCCGGCTTCCGGTAGAGCGCCGCCGGATAGGCGCGGAAATCCGTCAGCCGTGGATCCGCGAAGACATCGGCGCCGTGACCGCCGACGGTGAGGCCGTCGATCTGGTCCGGTACCTGGTCCGCCAGCTCGACGAGGCGATCGGAAACCGCATCGACAACCTCCGCATGGTCTGCGAGCACTCGCGCCGCACGACGCAGGTTCTCCGCCGCCTGCTCGCGCACGGCGACGGGATCCGCGGGCGCCGGCTCGTCCACTCCGGCGTAGCTCATGCCGTACTTCGCCATGAACGCGTGGCGCAGGTCCCAGAACTGATCGCTGTTCATGGCATGCGGAGAGCCGTGACTCTTGTTGTCGTACTTGCCGTATCCGCGTCCCTTGCGAGTCCGGAACCATGCGACGGACGGCACACCGTCGGGGTTCTCGCCACATGCAGCCTCGAGGACGGCCTTGGTGACCGGTGACCATTCCGATCCATCCATGGTCCCCGACACGCGCCATCCGTACGACCCGAACCACGTCGAGGGTGTTCCCGGCACCACCGACGACGCGGCGAAGTCATCGATGCCGTAGTCGTTCCAGTCGACGAGGAACACGAGATTCGACAGCCCGAGCCCCCAGGCCGCGTTGCGAGTCTCGTGGCTCGCACCCGCGGTCAGGCCGCCCTCCCCCTCGACGACGAAGACGCGCACCTCCCCGGCTCCCGCGAGCTTGAGTGCGAGCGCTTCGCCGGCGGCGGGAGGCATCCCATGACCCGATGGACCGGTGTTGAACTTGAGGAACAGGGTCTTGCCCGCCATCTCCGGGTGTCCCGGAAGCCCGCCGCGATGCCGCAGTCTCGTCAGGTCCTCGGGCGCAAGAGCCCAGCGCCCATTCTCGGGCAGGGTGAACGCCGGGTTCGGGTCGCGGCTCGCGCGCAGCCGGAGCGTCTCGTTGAGCGCGGCGAGTGTTGCGTACACGACCGGGACGGTGTGCCCCGCCGAGAGGACGAACCGGTCGCCGAACGGGAGCCACGGGCGGCGGATGTCCCAGCGCATCGCCCCCGACAGCATGGTCGCGAGGAGCAGATGGACTTTCGAGCGCGAACCACCCGGGTGCCCGCTCTGGCGATAGTTCAGCGCCAGGTCGATGAACTCGTCGACGACATCCTTGACCACGTCCCACGCGGCGAACGACGCCTCCGCGTCCACGTAGAGGCGCTCGGGACTCTCCACGTTATGCACAATAGCGGCCCAGGAGAAGCGCATGACGACAGCTGTTCCCGTCGAAATCCATCGGGCGATCCATGACGCCACCACGGCCTGCGCCGACGAGTTGATCACCACCTCGCGTTCCATCCACGCGCTGGCCGAGATCGGCTTCGAGGAGGTCGAGTCGGCGCGCCTCCTCAGCCGCGTCATCGAGCAGCAGGGATTTCGCGTCGAACGTGGTGTCTCGGGGATGCCGACGGCCTTTGTGGCGAGGCACGGCACCGCGGGCCCGCACGTTGCATTCGTGTGCGAATACGACGCGTTGCGAGGTCTCGGTCACGCCTGCGGGCACAACCTGATCGCGACGTCCTCTGCTGGGGCCGGCATTGCGCTTGCGCGCTCGCTCAACGAGTGCCACATTGACGCTCGGGTGACCATCGTTGGCGCGCCGGCCGAGGAGGGCGGTGGCGGCAAGATTCCCCTCTGCCACGACGGGCTCTTCGACGACTTCGACGCCGTGCTGATCTTTCACCCTTCCGACCGGACGGCGTCGCGGCAGTACGCGCTCGCGTGCACGCACTGGGAGTGGACCTTCCGTGGCAAGGCTGCCCATGCGGCCGGTCATCCCGATCACGGCATCAACGCGCTGGACGCCTTTGTTCAGGCGTACAACGGTGTGTCGCTGTGGCGCCAGCAACTTCGCGACGACGCGCGGGTGCACGGGTTCATCATCGAGGGCGGTACCGCTCCGAACATCATCCCAGAGCTGACGCGCGGCGAATACCTGACGCGTGCGCGTGATGGCGAGTACCTGCGCGCGATGAACGCACGTTTCCGCGCGATCTTCGAGGGCGCCGCGCACGCGACCGGCTGCGAGCTGCAGCTCGACGAGAAGGAGACCTACCTGGACCTCCGTCCCAACGAGCCCCTCGCCGAGCGCGCGAGCGTCCATCTGGCCGCGGTCGGACTCGATGAGGATTGCGTCGTCCCGTGGGAGCGGACCGGCTCAACGGATGTCGGCGACGTCTCATACGCGGCGCCCACCCTGCACCCGGAATTCGCGATCGCTGATGCGGGCATCGGGCCGCACACGCACGCCTTTCGCGAGGCCGCACTGTCCCCGCGCGCGGAGAGCGCGATGCTGCAGGCGGCCGAGGTGCTGGGCAGGATCGGCGCTGACGTCATTCTCGACCGGGACCTGCGCCACAAGGTGCGGGACGCCTTTCTCGCCCAGCCGCGGCACCGCTCGGCGTGGACGGGGTCGCGGGAGTAGGCGGCGCGACGGCACCTTGGGGAACCCCGGCGGCACCCTCCTCTCGGGGTCGACTCTCCGCAGACCGGTCGAGCGTACATCGCGACTCGAATGGTTCGCTCGGCGCATTCCTCAGGCGGGCGGATTTGGCTTCCGCGCCCGGCTCGGCGCCACGCGCGATGGCTCTCCCGGCATCTTCGGGTACTGCGGCGGCCATGGCGCGTCGACCAGACCCGCTGCGGTATCCCGGTTGTGAAGCGCCAGCACCGGTTCGAGCGACTGCGGCGCGGCCGACATCGCCAGCCACGGGTCGCCGCTCCGAGCAACGCGCGGCGGGACGGTCACCATGGTGAGTGCGTCAGGTGCGATCGTGTCGAGCTCATCCCACGCGAAGGGCGTCGAGACCTGTGCGCCGGGCCGGGCGCGGACGGACCAGGCGCCGAAGATCGTCTTGTGCGGTGCGTTCTGGTTGAAGTCGACGAACACACGGCGTCCACGTTCCTCCTTCCACCAGGCGCAGGTGATCAGATCCGGACGGCGCCGCTCGAGCGCCCGCGCCACGGCAACCGCGGCCGACCGAACTTCGTAGGACGTCCAGCGCGGCTGCAGCCGCACGTACACATGAATGCCTCGGTTGCCCGTCGTCTTGGGGAGACATGCCACCCCGAGCTCGTCGAAGAGCGCGCGAACCTCGCGTGCTGCTTCCTGCACCATCGGGAAGACGACACCGGGGCTCGGATCGAGGTCGATCCGGAGCTCGTCCGCATGTTCCGGATCCGAGGCCCGTGACGGCCAGACATGAAACCCGAGGCATCCCAGGTTCACCGCCCACAGCACATGGGCGAGGTCGGCGGCCACCAGGGCTCGGGACGTGGTTCCGTTGGGTGTGCTGACGATCGTGGTCTCCAGCCAGTCGGGGCGCGTATCCGGCACGCGCTTCTGAAAGAACGACGGGCCGCTCGCCCCGTTGGGGAAGCGCTGCAGGAGCACCGGGCGCCCACCCATGGCGCGGAGCAGCGGTGCCTCGACCGCCTGGTAGTAGCGGACGAGATCGAGCTTGGTCTCGCCGCGCTCGTTGAAATACACCTTCGCGGGGTTGGTGATCGTGATCTCTCGGCCCCCCGATTCGACCAGGACGACGTCATCAGCCATCGCCGGCGAGCATAGACGCGCCGCCGCCGCTGCGCCCGTCACGGCGCTTCGACGACAATCCGGCCTCGATGGAGGAACACCACGCGTCCAGGGAATCGCATGAGTCGGACGAGTCCCAGGACTTCGCGGCACTGATCGACTTCCACCCGTATCGAGACCGATTCGAGGCCCACCATCGGATCCCGGCCGAGCCCCGTTCCCGCGAGAGCATCCTGGCCGAGCTCAGCGCCATGGCTGAGGAGGAGGACCGGATGGGGAATGCCGGTCGCGTCTCCGGCTCGATCTACCACGGCGGCCACGACCACTATCACTTCCTCACCGACGCGTACGGGCTGTTCGCCCACGCGAACGTCCTGCAGCGGGACATGTACCCGAGTGCGACCAAGCTCGAGGGCGAGATCGTCGCGATGACGGCCTCATTGCTGAACGGCAGCGCTGTCGCAGAGCATCACCCCGGCGAGGAGGTGTGCGGCGTCGTCACATTCGGCGGAACCGAGAGCCTGATCGATCCGATGCTCGTCTACCGGGAGCGCGGCAGGCTCGAGAAGGGGATCACCGCTCCCGAGGTCATCGTCCCGATCACTGCGCACGTCGCGCTGCAGAAAGCCGCTCATATGCTTGGCATCACCCTCATTCAAGCGCCGCTTCGCGACGACTGGCGTGCCGACGTCGGCTGGATGCGCGACCACGTGACCGCGAACACCGTGGCGATCGTGGGATCGGCCGGCAACTACCCACACGGCCTCATCGACCCGATCGAGGAGATGTCGGCGCTCGCGCTCGAGCACGACCTCGGCTTCCACGTCGACGGATGCATGGGAGGCTTCATCCTGCCGTGGGCGGAACGTCTCGGCTATCCGATCCCGACCTTCGACTTCCGGCTTCCGGGGGTCACCTCGATCTCGGCGGACACGCATAAATTCGGGTACGCGCTCAAAGGAACCTCGGTGCTGCTCTATCGGAACAGCACGCTCCGCCACTACCAGTACTTCAGCTATCCCGACTGGCCGGGCGGCATCTACATGTCGCCCGGGCTTTCCGGCAGCCGTTCGGGCGGGGTCGTGGCCGCGGCCTGGGCGGCGATGCTCAGCCTCGGCGAGCAGGGGTACCTCGAGATTGCGGAGCGGATCTTCGAGACCGCCGCGACCATCCTGGCCGGCGTCGCGGCGATTCCCGAGCTCGAGGTCTTCGGCGATCCGACCTTCAGCATCGCCTTTCGCGGGCGCGGCATCGATATCTACCACGTCAACGATTTCCTGATCAGCAAGGGCTGGCGCCTCAATGCCCTGCAGCTTCCGCCGGGGCTGCATTTCTGCGTCACCAGACCGAATACGGCAGACGGTGTGGCCGGAGCCTTTCTCGCCGATCTGCGCGATGCGGTCGAGTATGCAAAGACCCCCGACCTCGGCCCAGCGCGCAGCGGCGCGCTCTACGGGCTCGGGGGATCGCCCGAAGGCAACGAGGCGCTCGACATGCTGTTTGCGGCGGCTCTCGACGCGATGTTCGACGTGGTCCCCTGAGACCGTGGCCGAGCCCTGGATCCTCGCAGTTGATCTCGGCACGGGAGGGCCGAAGACGGGCGCTGTCACCCTGTCCGGCGAGTTGCTCGCGGTGGCCCACCGGCCTGTGGCGACCAGGTTCAGCGACGACGGCGGCGCCGTCCAGGATCCAGACGCATGGTGGAGTGGGATACGCGAGGGCGTCGCCGAGGTCCTCGGCAACGGCGCCGTCGCCGGCGACGCCGTCGGCGTCGGCATCACCGGTCAGTGGGGGTCGACGGTGCCGGTCGGCGTGGGTGGCGATGCGGTCGGACCGTGCCTGCTGTGGTCGGATACGCGTGGTCGAGCCCTTGCTGCCCGGCGTCTCGGCGGAGTGATCAGCGTCGTCGGCTACTCGCCGGGCAACCTCGTGCGCTGGCTGCGCCTCACCGGTGGCGCCCCGTCACCGGGCGGCGCCGACCCGCTCGGGCACCACCTGCATCTCTCCAGCCGCGAGCCGGAGCTGTACGCCCGCATCGAGACGCTCCTCGAGCCGCTGGACTATCTCGGCATGCGCTTCACCGGGAGGCGGGCGGCGACCCAGGCGTCGATGATCCTCTCGTGGCTCACGGACAACCGTCCTCGACGCACGAAGACTGGATACGAGCCAACCCTGGTGCGGCGATCGGGTCGCGAGCGGGCGAAGTTGCCGGAGCTCCTCCCCACGGGGAGCGTCCTCGGCGGCCTGCGGCCGGCCGTCGCTGCCGAGCTCGGCCTCCCCGAGGGAATCCCCGTTGTCGCCGGGATCCCCGACCTCCACACCGGGTACATCGGCTCCGGCGCCGTCGCGCCGTTCGCCGGCCACGTCACCATCAGCACGAGTGCGTGGATCGGTTGCGCGGTTCCCTTCAAGCGCACAGACGTCTTTCATCAGATCGCGTCGGTTCCCGGGCTGCGCGCAGGGTCATACCTCGTCGCCAACAATCACGAGACCGCAGGGGTGTGCCTGCAGTGGCTGCGCGATTCGATCGGTACCACCGGCGTAACCGATGCGTCAGGCCACGGCGGGTACGAGGCGCTCACCGAGCTCGCATCGACGGCGCCGGTCGGTTCGGGAGGCGTGCTCTTCACACCATGGCTGAATGGGGAGCGCAGCCCGGTCGATGATCGGACGCTCCGTGCGGCATTCCTGAACATCTCGATGACCACCGAGCGCTCGCATCTGGCGCGCGCGGTGCTGGAGGGAGTGGCGTTGAACGCACGATGGCTGCTCGACTCAGTTGAGCGCTTCGTCAAGCGCCCCATGCCGACGCTCCGGATCCTCGGCGGTGGTGCGATCTCCGATCTGTGGTGTCAGATACATGCCGATGTCCTCGATCGGCGCATCGAACGGGTCGCCGAGCCGATGTACGCGAACCTTCGCGGCGCCGCGCTGTTCGCGTCGATGAGCCTCGGCAACATCGACCTCGCGGGAGCCGCCGCCCGGGTCCGGGTGGATGGCACCTTCGAACCAGACGCGCACGCGCGCGAGGTCTATGCGCCGATCTACGCCGAATATCGTCGCCTGTACCACCGCCTCCACGGGGTCTACGCGAGGCTGAACGCATGAACGCCACTGCGGTCCGTGCTCCGGCCGTGCGCTGGGCGATCCTGACCGTGTACGCGCTGCTCGCCGCGTGCACCCAACTTCTCTGGCTCACCTTCGCGGCGATCGACACCGATTCGGCCAGGGTGCTGCACGTCGATGTCGGAACCGTCGGCGACCTCGCGGCAATCTTTCCGTTCATCTATGTGGTGCTCGCGCTGCCGGTCGGCCGATGGCTCGACGCGAGATTCGCCCACGCGCTCGGGGTCGGTGCGATGCTCACGGGCGGTGGCGCCGTCATCCGCATCCTGGCGCCATCCTCGTTTGGCGTTCAGCTCGCCGGACAGGTCGTGATCGCGGCGGGCCAGCCGTTCGTGCTCAACAGCATCACCAAGGTGGCGGCACGCTATTTCCCGCAGCCGGAGCGCGCCACCGCCATATCGATCGGCAGCGTCGCGCTGTTCGTCGGCATCCTCGCATCGGTGCTCATCGCGGCACCGCTGTTCTCCGCGGGTGGGCTCGGACTGGTGGTCGTCGTGGAAGCCGTCCCGTCGGTCGTCGGCGCGGCTCTGATGCTGCTCGTTCTTCGGGTCCCGGCGATCTACCCCGACGACGCATCGACCCGTCTGAGCATGCGCTGGCTCGTCAGAGACCGGTTCATGTGGCTGCTCGCCGGCCTCATCTTCATCGGCATGGGTGTGTACAACGCCGTCGCGACCTGGTTGCAGCCGGTGCTCGCGAATTTCGGCGAGGGTGGTGCGGCCGGCAACCTCATCGCGGTGCTCACCGCGGGCGGCATCGCCGGCGCCGCGGTGCTGCCCTCGATCGTCGCCGCCCGCAACGTGCGGCGCTCGATGCTGGTGGTCGCCCTTGCGTTCAGCGCCCTGGCGTTTGTCGCGACCGACGTGCGCCACGACATCGCGTGGCTCGGGATATGGCTCTTCGCCACCGGTTTCGCGATCATGGCGTGCCTGCCGGTTGTCCTCGACTGGTCGGCGATTCACGCCGGCATCGCGCGCGAGGGCGCTGCTGCGGGATTTCTGCTGATGTCCGGCAACCTCGGCGGCGTTGTGCTCGTGCTTGTGATCCAGGGGGTGATGGGCAACGCGTACCTTCCGCTCGGCGCGCTCGCGGTCATCAGCCTGCTGGGGCTGCCGCTCGCGCTGGGGCTGCCGGGTCGCTCAGACGTCAGCGGGCGCGCGATCGCGACGTTTGACGGCGAGCGCTGATATGGCCTCGAGCAGGCAACGGTGCGCGTTCTGGGAGGTCAGCTCGGCCCAGTCGTAGGGGGGTGACACCTCGACGAGATCCATCGCGACGACGTCGGTGCGCAGCACGATCTGGCGAATGGCGCGGAGCAGGTCGACCGGCTGCATGCCGCCGGGCTCCGGCGTTCCGGTTCCGGGCGCGAAGCCTGGGTCGAGCACATCGATATCGACCGAGAGGTAGATGTGCTCCGGACCGTCGAGTGCTTCCGCGATCGCCTCCTCGATAACCGGCACAACACCGCGATCGCGCAGCTCGCCCATGAGATGCCAGCGCATTCCCTGTACGCGCATCCAGTCGAAGACGTCCTTGGGGGGCCAGTAACCGCGCAGTCCGACCTGCACGAAATTGCGGCCTGGAATCGCGCCGGACTCGATGAGACGTCGCATCGGCGAGCCGTGCGAGTAGAGGTTTCCCCAGAGACCCTCACCCGTGTCAGCGTGGGCGTCGAAGTGCACGATGCCGACGCTTCCCGGGGGGTGCGCCGCCGCCACGGCGGTTGCCGACGGCCAGGTGATCGAGTGGTCGCCACCGATGACCATGGGAGTGATGCCCCGCGTGGCGACCTCGCTGACACGCCGGCGGATGGCGGCATGCGAGATCTCCGTCATGCCGGGCAGGCATCGCGCGTCGCCGTAGTCAATGACTCGCAGCACCTCGAGCGGCGCGACGTCGAGTTCGATGTGCCACTCAGCGCTCTGATACGCAGCGGTCCGGACGGCACGCGGGCCGAAGCGTGCTCCCGGCCGGTAGGTGACCCCCTCATCCCACGGGGCGCCGATGATGGCGACGTCCGGGCGCACCTCGTCGAGCTGATCAGGGCTCGTGAGCAGGGGAACCCGGCAAAACGTCGTCGGGCCGAGGTAGGCGGGCCCCTCGTCGAACCGTTCCACGGGGCGAAGACTAGCGCGCCCCCGTCATCCGTGGTTCACACCTCCTCGGGGACGATGTCTTGCAGCCCGCGCATCCGCCCCATCGACCAGGGCGAGCCGACGAGAATTACCGACTCGATGTCGGTGAGGAGTTCGCGGTCACGCCCGATTGGACCTTCGAGTCGATGGCCGCGTTCGCGGCGGCCTGCCTCGGCCAGAGCACAGCGCCGGGGCTGTAGCCCGCGACGTCGACACCCCAAGGGGAGTACCATGCTTGCCAGCAAACAAGTATCGGAACGCGGGAGGCCGGCGGCCAGGACGATGACTGCCACCGGGGTGATCGAGAAGCCGGCAATCACGGCCGGCGACGGCGCGGAGACGAGTGCCGCTCGGCTGCGCATCGCGGTGGCTCGCCTCTCCCGAAGGCTCCGGCCCACCGCTGCGGCGGGCTCGCTCACCCCGACCGAGGTCGATGTCCTGGTTGCCATCGATCGCCGCGGGCCGCTGCGCCTCTCGGACCTCGCCGGGTTCGCGGGGCTCAATCCGACCATGCTGTCGCGGCTCATCCCGAAGCTCGAGGCCGCGGGACTGATGCGCCGCCTGGCCAGCGCGGCCGACCGGCGTGTGTGTCGTGTCGAGATCAACGCGAAGGGGCGGCGGCTGCTGGAACGGATTCGATCCGAGCGCAACGACGCGCTGTCACGGCTGCTTCGAGAGCTCAACGCCGCGGATCGGAGCGCTCTGGCTCGTGCCGTGCCGGTCCTCGAAGCGCTGGCAGATCGGATGGTGGACCAGCCGCCTACCACCGCTCGGGTCGGCAGCAGGTGAACCGCGTCGTCGCGGTCGCACGCCGTACGTTCTCGGCGCTCTCGATTCCGAACTTCCGGCGCTTCTTCTTCGGTCAGAGCACGTCGTTGATCGGGACCTGGATGCAGTCGGTTGCTCAATCGTGGCTGGTCTTCACGCTGACACACTCGGCCACCGCCATCGGATTCGTCCTCGCGCTGCAGACGCTGCCGGTGCTGATCCTCGGACCGTATGGTGGCGTCATCGCCGACCGTGTCGACAAACGACAGCTCATGATCGTGCTGCAGTCGCTGATGGGGGTGCAGGCGCTGGTGCTTGGGATTCTCGTCGTGACCCACGTGGTGGTGTTCTGGGAGATCTGCGCCCTGGCTGTCGTGCTCGGCCTCAACAATTGCTTCGAGAATCCCGCGCGCCAATCCTTCGTCCGCGAGATGGTGGGAGCGGGCGACGTCCGAAACGCCGTGAGCCTCAACTCGACAATGGTGAACGGCGCTCGCGCCGTCGGACCTGCGATCGCGGGCTTGCTCATCGCCACAGTCGGTATCGGCGTCTGCTTCCTGGTCAACGCGATCAGCTTCGTGGCCGTCGTCTACTCGCTGGTGTCGATGGACACGACCGCACTGACACCGAGTGCGCCAATGTCTCGAGCACGTGGACAGCTTCGCGAGGGATTCCGCTACGTCGCACGCGAGCCTCGCCTCGGCGTCCCGCTGCTGATGATGGCGATCGTCGGGACGCTCGCATACGAGTTCCAGGTCACCCTGCCGGTGCTGGCAAAGGACTCCTTCGGCGGTAACGCCGCCACGTATGGGTTCCTCACTGCCGCGATGGGAGTTGGGGCGGTGGCCGGCGGTCTCGTGACCGCGACGCGTGGACGTACCGGCTTGCGCCCGCTGACCCTTGCCGCCGCCGGCTTCGGCGTCGCGATCCTCTGTGCGGCGTTCTCACCGGTGCTGGCCCTCGCGTTCGTCGCGCTGGCGGCAATGGGGTGGTCGAGTGTGACCTTCCTCGCCACCGGGAATTCGACGCTCCAGCTCGAGGCCGCGCCATCGATGCGTGGCCGCGTGATGGCGCTGTGGGCGGTGGGCTTCATGGGGTCAACCCCCGTGGGTGGCCCGCTCATCGGCTGGGTGGTCGCGATCGCGGGTGCGCGCATCGGACTCGGCGTCGGCGGACTCTCCTGCTTCGCGGCGGCCGCGATCGGCCTTCTCGCCATGACCAGGCTCGGGCTTCTGCACCCACGCTCTGGAGGCGACCAGACGGCATCCGCGACCCACCCCGGCGCTCGCGCCGCCGTGGACGGGATGACCGACGCCATAGAACACCCCGGCGTGACAGTCTGAGGCGTCAGCAACAGCACCTCGTGCGGTTCGCTCATGCCGCGTATCGTTGCGCTGTGCGCCGCGCACAGACCGTGTCAACACGTGACGAGGAGGTCGACGCAGCTTGCTCTCGTATGCATCCGGTCCGAGTTCACTACCGCTGCTCGGCGAGACCGTCGGCGAGAACCTGAGGCGCACCGTCGAGCGGCATGGTGACAGCGAGGCGCTCGTCGTACCGCACCAGGACTATCGGGCGACCTACCGGGAGCTCTGGGAGCAGACCTCGCTCGTGGCGCGAGGCCTCATCGCCCGGGGCGTCGGCCCGGGAGACCGGGTTGGGATCTGGTCGCCGAATCGCTTCGAATGGGTGGTCGTCCAATATGCCACCGCCCGCATCGGGGCGATTCTCGTCAACATCAACCCGGCGTACCGGACGACGGAGCTGGAATACGCGCTCAGGCAGTCCGGCGTCTCATTTCTGCTCCTCGCCCGGGCATTCCGTCAGGCCGACTACGTGCGCATGCTCGGCGAGGTGAAGGGCGCTTGCCCCGAGCTTCGGGAGGCGCTGGTGTTCGAGGATGGCTGGGAATCGCTCCTTCGAGAGGGTGGCCAGATCTCCGAGGAGCAGCTGACGGAGGTCGAGACCGGCCTGCAATTCGATGACCCGATCAACATTCAGTACACGTCGGGGACCACGGGATTCCCGAAGGGCGCGACGCTGTCCCATCACAACATCCTGAACAACGGCTTCTTCGTCGGGGAGACCGTCAAGTACACGTCCGAGGACCGTGTCTGCATCCCGGTACCGTTCTATCACTGCTTCGGGATGGTGCTGGGGAACCTCGCATGCACGACGCATGGAGCGTGCATCGTGGTTCCGGGGGAGGCGTTCGACGCCGACGCCGCTCTCCGGATTGCGGAGCAGGAACGCTGCACCTCGCTCTACGGCGTGCCCACGATGTTCATCGCGGAACTGGACCATCCGGGGTTCGGAGAGCATGACCTGAGCCGGCTGCGCACGGGGATCATGGCCGGCTCGCCGTGCCCCGTCTGGGTCATGAAGAAGGTGCAGTCTCATATGAATATGCGTGAGGTGACCATCTGCTACGGCATGACCGAGACCTCACCGGTGTCGACACAGAGCGCGCTTGATGATCCGCTCGAGAAGCGGGTGGGGACGGTGGGGCGGGTGCATCCGCACGTCGAGGTCAAGATTGTCGATCCCGAGACGGACCGCGTCGTCCAGCGCGGGGAATCGGGCGAGCTCTGCACCCGCGGCTACAGCGTCATGCTCGGATACTGGAACAATGACGCCGCGACCGCCGGCGCGATCGACGCCGGGCACTGGATGCACACCGGCGACCTTGCGACCATGGACGAAGCCGGCTATGTGAATATCGTGGGGCGCATCAAGGACATGATCATTCGTGGCGGCGAGAACATCTATCCGCGCGAGATCGAGGAGTTCCTGTACACGCATCCCGACGTCAGCGACGTTCAGGTCATCGGGGTTCCTTCCGAGCGGTATGGCGAAGAGGTGATGGCCTGGGTGAAGCCGAAAGACGGTGCGACGCCGACCGCCGAATCGCTCGGGGCGTTCTGCCGCGGCCGAATCGCGTCCAACAAGATCCCGCGGTACTGGAAGTTCGTTGAATCCTTTCCCATGACCGTGACGGGGAAGGTGCAGAAGTACCTCATGCGCGAGGCATCCGTCGACGAGCTGGGATTGCACGCGGCGGCGTCGGTGACGACCGCCTGAGCATCGCACTGGCGCTCGGCGCGGCGGCGTTCTGGGGCTGCGGGGATTTCCTGGGCGGACTTGCAAACCGCGCCGCGTCGTTGCTCTCCGTGCTGCTGATCTCGCAGGGCATCGGTCTGGTGGGCATGCTCTGCGTCGCCCAGGTACTCGGAGGCAACCCGAGTGGCGCCGACCTCGGCTACGGCGCCATCGCCGGGCTGGCGGGAGCGGCCGGTGTCGCCATGCTCTATCGGGGCCTCGCCTCGGGCGCCATGTCGCTGGTCGCGCCGATCACCGGCGTGGTCGCTGTGGTCGTGCCCATTGCCGTTGGCGTCGGAACCGGCGAGCGTCCTGCGGCGCTCCAGTACGCGGGCATCGTTGCGGCGGTCTTGGCTGTCGCGCTCCTCAGCGGGGGCGGAAGCAGGGGTGCACGGCTCGGTCGTGGGACGCTGCTGCTCGCACTCGGCGCCGGCATCGGGTTCGGGCTGTTCTACGTCGCCATCGCGAGGACGTCGATGGGAGCAAACCTGTGGCCCCTGGTGGCCGCGCGCGGCGCTTCGGTGGCGGTGCTGCTGGGGGCCTCAGGTATCACGCGGACTGCCCCGAGCTTCGGCGCCGCCCATCCGCTCGTGATCCTCGGGGCCGGCGCGCTCGACGTCACCGCCAATGCGCTGTACCTGCTCGCGGTTCACGGTGGCCTGCTGAGCATCGTTGCGGTGCTCGTGTCCCTGTACCCGGTCTCGACCGTGCTGTGTTCGATGGCTGTGCTGGGGGAGCGCCTGCGCACCCCGCAGTTCGTGGGAGTCGGGGCGGCGATGGTCGCGGTGGCCCTGATCACAGCTGGGTGAGGCGCCGGTCGTGACAGTTGTGACAGTACGGAACGGCGGGCTCGTATGTACGCTGACGAACAGACCCATTCCCTTGCGATGGAACACCTTGTGCGCCCAGGAAGGGAATGAACGACCTCGTGGCAGTGCTCGCGGTGGGGGCAGCCGTGCGGTGTGCCCCATCGCGCTCACTGGCATGTGCGCAGCAGCCCTGCGCGCGGAACTGGCGCCGGATCCCGCAGCGGCGCCCGCCGCCCGCGCTCACCCGGCCGGTGTGGAGCGCGGCGCCACCGGCTAACTGAGCGAGCGCACCGTCGCAGGACGGGGCCGGAGCGAACTGAGGGCCGCCCGCTCGGCCAGCGCGGTGGCGACATCCTCGATATCCGCCGCCACGGTGGGCTTGCCCAGCCCGAATCCCTGGCCGAGCGTGATACCGCTTGCCTTCATGAGGTCGGCGACGAACTCGTTCTCGACACCCTCGGCAATAACAGTCGCGCGGCTCACGCGCGCAAACGCCATGGTCGCATCCATCGCAGCGCGTGATCCGACCCTGGTGGAGGTCATGGTGAGACTGCGACCGAGCTTGAGGAATTCGCTCGACGATGCTGCGAGCAGTTCGAGTGTGGAGTGTCCCTCGCCGACATCATCGAGAGCGAATCGGATCCCCTCGGCGCGATAGGCGGCGAGGGTGCCCGCGAGCACGTCGTAGTCACGAATGCGTTCATGTTCGGTGATCTCGAGGATCACGGTCGCGGGCGCTCGCCCGGCGTTGCTGAGGAGCATCAGAAGCTGATCAACGCCGTGCACCGGGTCGAGCAACGCAGCCGCGCTGATGTTCAGGAATAACGGGGTGCTCTGCGGAAGCTGCCTGGCATCCTCGACCGCCTTGCGGCGGCACACCCAATCGAGGTCCCGGATCCGACCGCCGGTTCGGGCGGCTTCGAAGACGGGCTCGACCGAGTCCATGGCGGCGAATCCCTCCGGTCGCGCCAGCGCTTCGTATCCCATGACCGCGCCGTTGTCGAGGCTGACAATCGGCTGGAACATGGTCGAGATCACCCCGCCTTCGAGGATGCGAGTGACGACGTCGGAGTACGACCGCTCCGCAATGTCGGAAGCCTCGCCGCCACCCTCATACGGTGAACCCGCGACCCGGTCGCCGCCGGCTCGCTTGGCGTCGTAGAGCGCCTCGTCGGCCCGCTGCCAGACGGAGAGCGGGTCCGCGCCCGCCGGCGCCGCGCTCCATCCGACGGTGATGCGGACCGGTCCGGACGGCAGGATCAGAGAGTGCATTGCGATGCGCATGCGTTCAGCGACCAGGTGAGCGCCAAAGACGCCGACCTCGGGCAGGAGTGCCGCGAACTCGTCACCACCGATCCGTGCCATGACGTCCCACCCGCGGACCAGCAGACCGAGCGTGTGCCCGACGACGCGGAGCAACGCGTCGCCCGCTCCATGACCTTCGGAGTCATTGATGTCCTTGAGGCGGTCGACGTCGAGGGAGAGCACCGCAAACGGGAGGCGAGGGATGGTGCGCATCGCGCGGTCGAACTCGCGCCGATTCTTGAGGCCGGTGAGCGCGTCGGTGGCCGCGAGGGCCGCCAACTCCATCGCCGCCGCATGGATCGCTGACTCGGCGCGTACCCGTTCGATGAACCGTCCGAGGTGGCGGGAGATCTCAGGCATCGCGGCGAGCGCCGGGCGGTTCGAGCGCACCGTCGACTCACGGAAGACGACGAGGACCCCGACGACGCTGTCCTTGCCCCCGATGGGGAAGGTCAGAGCGCTGTGAATATCAGCGGCCGCTGCCTCGGCTACTCGGCCGCCCTGTCCGCCGGCAATCACCGATGCCAGGGGTGACCCTCGGCCGGTCCTGACGACCCGGCTGATGAGCGCCGGGCCCGCACCGCGTCCCAATGCCCTTCCTTCGGCTTCGAAAGCTGCCACAAACGGCGTTCCGTCGGAGGACGAATAGCACAGTTCGACGTCGCGCGCCGTGCCACCGCGCAACCAGATCTCTCCGATGCGTCCGTCGAGCGCCGTCGTCACCATGGCCAGGGCCGAACGAAGGGTCGTATCGAGATCGTCCGACTCGTTGAACAGCGCCAGCGCGCGGACCAACAACGGCTCAGCCGGGTCGCCGGCGTGTACCAGGAGCGGCCGGTCGACGCGTCCCAAGACCTCGCGTCCGCGCTCGCGGACAGTCCGATGGATGTCGCCATCCAGCACCTGGATGCGTGACGCGTGAGGAGTCCGTATCGACACTGAGAGTCACCGTGAGCGTGAATGGAGCGATGGCTGCTGATCACGTTGGTAGGAGCCCGCGGCGCGGTCTGTACGCAAACGCACTTACCCGTCAGTCCGCGACAGCGCCGCGTTGTTCGGTAGCAAAGTGGTCATCCGCTCGGCAAACGCCATGACGGCACCGCGATATCCGCCGATTCACGGCGAGCGGCGCCGGCACCGGGGCTATTCGGACTCACGATTGCCTCTCGGCGTGGGCTTCGCTCGTAACTAGCGTAATGCAAGTTGCTAGCCGGCACGACGACAGCAGGTACCATGAGCTTGTTATGGACGACGATTGCCGCGCGGCCGCGATTCAGTGCGACGAGGCGCTGACGTCGGTCTTCGGCGTCCTCGGGAAGCGGTGGACGGGGCTTGTGATCGGCGTGCTCCTCGAGCGTCCGGCTCGGTTCGCCGAGATCGCGCGCGCGATCCCCGGGATCACCGAGAGCATGCTCTCGGCCCGCCTCACCGAGCTCAAAGGCGCGGGGCTGCTGACCCGTGAGGTGCTTGAAGGCCCACCGATCGCCTCGCTCTACCGGCTCACGCCGAGCGGCGAAGCGCTCCGGCCGGCACTGACGGCACTGGGCGCGTGGGCGCAGGCGCACCTGGGCACGGCGGGGTGAGCGGCGATCCCAGCGGGGTGGAGGGTCGCATCGTGGCGACACGCCTGACCAAGATGTTCGGCGAGGTCAAGGCGGTGGATGGGCTGTCCTTCAGTGTCGAGCCGGGATCGGTGACCGGGTTCCTCGGCCCCAACGGGGCGGGCAAGACGACGACCCTTCGAATGATCCTCGGACTGGCCACACCCACCTCGGGCACCGGGACGATCAGCGGTGTCACCTACGCGCATCTCCCCGCCCCGGGCCGAACGGTCGGCGCCGTTCTGGAGGCGACCAGCTTCCACCCGGGCCGGTCGGCTCGCAACCATCTGCGTGTCTTCTGCGCCGCGGCTGGGCTTCCGGACAAGCGAGCGGACGAGGTGCTCGAATGGGTTGGGCTGACGCAGGCAGCCCGATACGCGGTGCGGGGCTTCTCCCTCGGAATGCGCCAGCGGCTCGGACTGGCCACGGCACTTCTGGGAAATCCGAGGGTGCTGCTGCTCGACGAGCCGGCGAACGGACTAGACCCCGAGGGTATCGCCTGGCTGCGGGGCCTCCTCCGTCATTTCGCGGAGGTGGACGGACGGACGGTCCTGATCTCGAGCCACGTGCTCTCGGAAGTCGAGCAGACGGTCGACCGGGTTGTGATCATCGCGCGCGGACGGCTCATCTACGAGGGGGGACTGTCGGATCTCGAAGGCGCGAGCGCAGGCGTCGTGGTGCGAACACCGACGCCCGATGCTTTGATCACGGCTGTGGGGCCCCTCAATGCCCACGTCACGCCTCGACCCGATGGAACGCTTGCGATCGTGGGTGCGACCCCCTCCGACGTCGGCCGCGCGGCGTGGCAAGCCCACGTCGAGCTGCACGAGCTTCGCGCAGGGAGCTCGAGCCTGGAGGAGACCTTCCTGAGGTTGACCGCTGAGCCGAACGCACAACCGGGGCCGAGCCCGTGATCCACCTGCTCCGCGCCGAGTGGCGAAAGGTGATCACCGTCAAGCTGGGATGGGGCATGCTGCTCGGGGCCATGGCACTGGCGGCGCTCGGGGTCGTCGCGCAGATCGCCAGCAACGGCGTTCGCGGAAACATCGCGTTGCCGCTCAGCGCCGCGGCGACGCAGCGGTCGATTGCTGCCTCCGCGGGCAGTGCCTATCTCTTCTCGGTTGTGGTTGGGATCATCCTGGTGACCACCGAATTTCGTCACTTCACGTCGCGTCCGACCTTCCTCATCGAACCGCGACGCGGTCTGGTGATCGTGGCGAAATTGATCGTCGCTGCGCTCGTCGGCGTCATCTATGGTGTCGCCTGCGCGGCCCTGACCGCCGCGATCATGGCGCCCTGGTTCGCCGCGATGGGGGTCACGATTGGGTGGGTCGAAAACGGCGTCCTCCTTTCGATGCTCGGCGACATCGTCGTGATCGCGATATTCGCGGTAGTCGGTATCGGCGTCGGCGTGCTGGTCCGCAATCAGATCGCCGCCGTGATCGCCGCGCTCGTGTATTTGTTCGTCCTCGAGCCGCTCATCGACATCATTCCCGTGATTCAGAACGTGTATCAATACCTTCCCGGGGCGGCCGCCGCGGCCATCACGGGCGCCAGCCGTGGGGACCTGGCACATCTCGACCCGGTCCAGGGTGGCCTCGTACTGCTGGGGTGGGGATTGCTCTTTGCGGTCTGCGGGTGGGTGCTCACCATCCGCCGCGATGTCCCTTAGGGTTGCTCAGCTCCCCGAGACGATGACCGGAGCGCTCGGGTGAGGGGGCCGGCGGCGTGGGAGGGCGATGATCTTGCCGCCGGCGCGCAACGGTGTTGCACGAACCGAGCGATCGCGGCCCGCGTGCTTCGCCGAGTACATGGCCCGGTCCGCGGCTCCCAGCAATTGATCCAGCGTCCCGCCGTGCTCCGGATACGTGGCGATCCCGATCGACGCCGTGAGTCCTTCCAGGCTGCATCCGTCGGGCATCACCACGCCGCGGACCGCCGCGCGCACCGACTCGGCGGCGATCCATGCGCCGTCCGCGGAGCAGTCGTGCAGCAGGACGACGAATTCCTCACCGCCAAGCCGCACCACCGCGTCAGCGCCACGCACGGAGGTCCGCAGCTGCGCGGCCACGCGTTGGAGGACAACATCGCCAATCGCGTGGCCGCTGCTGTCATTCACTGTCTTGAAATGATCGAGGTCGACGAGGAGCAGTGACAGCGGCCGAGACTCGCGTGCCGCACGGGCGATGTCCCGTTCGCCCGCATCACGCAGCCAGCGGCTGTTGTTGAGGCCGGTGAGCGGGTCGGTCATAGCCGCGTTGACAAGCTCGACATAGAGTTGGGCGTTACGCCACGCGGATGCTGCGACGTGAGCAAACAGGGACGCAGCCTCGAGTTCGGCGCCGCTGAACTGCCCGATCCCGAGACGCCAGCAGTTGATGATGCCAAGCTTGTGCTCGGTGGCGACGAGCGGCACCAGGAGCAGTGACTCCTGCACGTACGAGGTCCCGGGAATCTGGCGCGCAAGCGGATGCATTGATGTGTCGGGAATGTTTTGCGGTGTGCCTTTCGCAAAGGCCCAGCCGGTGATGCCCGCGTCCAGCGCCATGCTGTCCGCCATGATCTCGTCGCGATCCGGCCCGGTCGCCAGCACGGGAACCAGGCGGAAGGTCTCGTAGTCGGCGACGAAGATCGCCATCTCGCTGACCGGCAGGACGCGACCCATCTGCTCCGCCATGACCCCGAGAATCCGCATCGGGTCGTGCTCGCTCTGCAGCGCCAGCGCCGCGTCACTGAGGGCGCGAGCCAGGCCCCGTCGCGGGCGCGGGCCGGAGACGCTCAGCCCTGACGCGATGTCGCACGGAGCTGCCGGTTCGGTCGCGGGCGCGGCGACGCGTGTGGGCGAGATCGTTCGTTGTGCAAACCAGGTCGCGTCGACAACCTCCATCGACGTGTCTCCCTTGAGGGGATGGGGCAGCACGGGGCGACCCAGGAGCCATCCCTGGCCAAACTGGACGCCGAGCGACTGGAGCGTCTCCTGTTCACGCTGTGTCTCGATCCCCTCCGCAATCACCCTCGCGCCGATGTGCCCGCTGAAGGACAGCAGCGCCACCACGAGGGCGCGGCGCGCGCGGTCAGCGTCGATGGCGGTGATCAGGGAACGGTCGACCTTGATGAACTCAGGCCGCAACTCCGCGATGACCCGCATGCTGGCATGGCCGGCGCCCGCATCGTCGACGGCGATGCGGAACCCTCGCGCCCGCAATTCCGCCGCGATCCGCTGCAGCAAGGCGAGGTCGGGCACGGGCTCCCGCTCGCTGAATTCGAGGACGACCGCGGCAGGATCCACCCGGGCGTCGCACACGGCCTTGTCGAGAGCTGCCACTCCGCTCTGGTCGACCAGCGTCCCGATGAGCACATTCACGAAGAGGTCGGCCTCGCCGATGTTGGATGCCGCCCGCAGCGCGGCGCGCACGCAGGCGAGATCAACGGCCGACTGCATGTTGAGCGCGGCCGCTGCGCTGAACAGTTGATCAGGCGTGGCCATCCGAGCGCGAGCGGGGAACCGTGCGAGCGCCTCATACCCGATGACCGTGCCGTTCACCAGCCGGACGATCGGCTGCAGCGCCGAGACGATCGTGTCGCTGGTGAGCAGCGAGGCGACCGTGCCCCGAAGCCGGCGGTCGGGTACGAGAGAGCCGGGAGCATCGAAACGCTCGACGAAGCGGTGCGCCTCAGGGGACCAGGCCCCGGCGAGCATGGCCGCCACGACCTCGAGAGTCGGGCTCAGGGTCGGCGCGCACCCGGGGCCCCACACGGTGAGGACCGCGACGACGCGGTCCCGGCAGGTCACGGGCAGTGCGATCACTTCGCGCTCATCCGCCGCCCTGGGCAACGCCTTCGCGAGTGCCGAGTCGGTTGTCAGGCGTCGCAGTGTTTCAGAGGCGTCGGCCGCGCCGACGTACGGGCGTCGGAGACGGACGGGTCTGCGAAGCGATTCCACCCCGTCGAGCGGGATCCGCATACCCACCATCGTTGCGGCCAGTCGCGACGACAGCCGGGCAACCAGGAACGGGGGGATGTTCACTGCGAGCACAACCGCCATGTCCGACTCGACGGCACTGACAACGGCGGCGACATTCAGGCTCGCGAGCGCCGTCACGACTTCTGCGCTCGCCTCTTCTGGAGTTCGCGCGCCTGGTAGGGAGTGTCCGAGGCGCGTGAGGACATCGAGGCGCAGATCAGGAGACCGGGGAGCCACGGGCTGAGTGTCCTGCGTTTCCTGGCGGTGGCCGACAACGAAACGGTCGCTTTCCATCGGCAAATCGCCACATCTCCCGCCTCCCTCACCTCGGTGGCGCACCGGTATGTAAGCAGCAGCTTACATACCGGGAACGTGCCCTGCGTCATTCCGCCCGAAGGGGAGCGGCGTACGCTTCGGGGATGAGTCGCTGTCCCACCGGTGGCCACGAGAATCGGGAGGGAGCGACGTTCCGCTCCGAATGCGGCGCCGCCATGCCTCATATGTCGGCGGCACCGCGTGAGGAGCGCAAGGTCGTCACGGTGCTCTTCGCCGACCTGGTTGGATGCACGTCGCGGTCCGAGCGCGTCGATCCCGAGGGCGTGCGCGCGCTGCTCGCCGTGTCCGCGTGACGCCGGCGATCGAACGGGACCCGTTCGGCGATGCCCGCGAAGCACTCGTCACCAAGCGATCCGAGATCCTCGACAGAGTCGACCGGCTGGGCGCTCATGATCCGGCCGAAGTGGCCAACCTCGGTTTCGGCAAGCGAATCGGTGACGGAACCACGTACGCCGTCGAGAGGATGACCGACGCCTACCAGGCGCGCACGATCTACGCGACGGTTGCCGAGATCGACCACGCGCTGGAGCGCATCGACGCCGGTGCGTACGGGCGCTGCATCGCATGCGGCACCGCGATCCCCGCGCAACGCCTCCAGGCCGTGCCCTGGGCCGCGTTGTGCGTTCCCTGCAGCGCACGGCCGGGCAAGTCGAAAGTGGTGCGCTGACATGCCATCCCGCTCACCTGCGCCTGGAGGCGGGATGCGAGCGAGGTGCGCGAGGCGTTCAGCCCTGTGATGCGTGATGATCGGTCCGCTGCGGAGGATGGTCCGCGAGCACGTGCCGCACCCGGTACCTGGAGGGACATGACGTGGACGTGATGAGCGCGCAGGACGCGGCGTTCCTCCATATCGAGAACGGCAACAATCCGATGCACATCGGGTCGGTCGCGGTGCTCGACGGCCCGGCGCCGGCATATGGCGAGCTGGTGCGGCTGATCGCCTCCAAGCTGGCGCTGGTCCCGCGCTACCGCCAGAAGGTCCGGTTCGCCCCGGTTGGGCTGGCACGGCCGGTGTGGGTCGACGATCCGCACTTTCAGATCCTCTATCACATACGCCACACGGCGGTTCCCCCACCGGGCGGCCGGGACGAGCTCCGCAACCTTGCCGGCCGCGTGTTCGCGCAGACCCTCGATCGCAGCAAACCCCTCTGGGAACTCTGGATGGTGGAAGGGCTCCAGGACGGGCGTTGGGCTCTGATCTCCAAGGTGCATCACTGCATGGTGGACGGCGTCTCCGCCACCGACCTGCTGACCGTGATGTTCGATGCCGCTGACGCCCCGGCGCCGCACCCGCAGCCTGTCGAGTGGACCCCCGAGCCTGAGCCGGGATCCTTCACCATCGCGGCCCACGGCGTGGTCCGCGCCGTCGCCGGCCCGCTCGGGCGTCTGCGGGATCTCCCCGGGGGACTCCGGATCGCCGGAGGGCCACGAACCCGTCTTGCGGAGGGAGCGCTGCTGTTGCGTTCACTCGCCGAGTGGACGAAGCGATCGGCGACGTCGCTCAACGGCCCGATCGGACCGCATCGCCGCTGGAGCTGGGCGGAGGCCAGCCTCGACGATGTCACGACCGTTCGCCACGGGCTCGGCGGGACCGTGAACGACGTTGTGCTGGCGGCGATCACCGCCGGCTTCCGGAGGCTGCTCATCCATCGGGGAGAGGACGTCTCCGATCGCGTGGTGCGAACCCTGGTGCCGGTATCGGTACGCGGCGATTCGGAGCGCGGTGTCTACAACAACCGGGTGTCAGGGATCTTCCCGGGGCTTCCGGTGTCGATCGCTGATCCGCGTGACCGTCTCAACGCGATATCGGCGCAACTCGCAAAGCTCAAGAGCTCGAAGCAGGCGGTCGCCGGCGACGCGCTCGTGAAGCTCGCGGGGTTCGCACCTCCGATGCTGCTCTCGCTCGGCTCGCGGCTTGCGGCACGGACACCGCAAAGGGCGCTCCAGACGGTGACCACAAACGTCCCCGGTCCCCAGTATCCGCTCTACGTCGTGGGTCGCCGAATGGTCTACTCGTATCCGTACGTGCCGATCATGGGAAGCGTCCGCATCAGCATCGCGATCTTCTCGTACTGCGGACGCCTCTTCTTTGGCATCACCGGCGACTACGACTCGGTCCGCGACATCGACGTGCTTCGCGACGGCATCGAGGAGGGGATGGGCGAGCTCGTGGTCGCGGCAGGCGGCTCGGCAGCAGACGGCTCGCGGTCTCGCGGCAAGCGGACGCAGCGAGGCTCCCGCACGCGCGCGGTGTCGTTGGACGGTCAGGCGGCCGCCGTGCGCACCGGAAAGAGGTAACGAGCGCGGGAGGGTGACCGGAAGGGCCGCCACGCCCCCTCAGGCTGTCCGAGTCGATCCGCGATGATCCAGAGCACGGCGGCGTTGTGTCCCATCCCGAGGTGGCTGCTGTAGACGGCGACGTTCTCGTGGCGCCGTCCCGACGTGTTCATGCACGCGCGCCATGGCACGACACCGTCGAGACGGGAGTAGACAGCCGTAGTGGGCACCGGGATCGGCTGCGACAGGCGCTCGCGCCCGGGCAGGGAACCGGGGCTCACGTGGAGCACGCCGAGCCGCCGGTACGCGGCGTTGGCCCGGCTGTCGCTTGGGTCGTTGAGGCCGAACGGGCTCCCGAGTGTGATCACCTGACGCACGAGCGCCGGCCGTGAGCGGGCGAGTTCCCGGGCGAAGATGCCGCCGAGGCTCCATCCCACGAGGCTGACCGTGCGCCCCGAGGCGCGATGCACCTCGTCGAGCCGCGCCGCCATGCCGCCGAGAATCGCCGCCGTCGGCCCGAGGTTGCGGCCCAGTCGCCACCCGTGAACGTCATAACCGAGCGAGCGCAGGTACGTCCGCATCGTCGCCGTGGAAGCGTCTTCGCCAAGCAGCCCAGGCAGGACGAGCACCGGGCGGCGGTCGCCTCGCGGCGCACGAAGCAACACCGGCGCGGACGCCAGCATCGCGCCGAAGTCGACGATCGCTCGTCCCGGCTCGCTGATGAACAGCGCGAACGAGGGACGGGTGGCTGCAGTCACCAGTGGTTCATAGCACCCCGGAGGTGCGCGTGGGTGCGCTGGAGGCAGCTGTCGCCGGCAGGGGATGAGCCTCGAAGAACCGCCACATCGCGGCATCGGCGTTGATGGCGTTCGATTTCGGGCCGAGAACGCGCTTCAGTGTGGTCGGGAGGCCCGGCCCACCGGGCCCCTCGTGCCCTTCTCCCGCGAGCGTGTACAACGCCACGGCGGCGCCGGCGTCGCAGCCAGGCATATTCGGTCAACGTCGCCCCGGGCGCGGGGTCGGAGCGCGCCGGAGACGCCAGGCATCCGTCGTGCGCTGCCCACTCCTGGGCGGCGGCGGGGACGCTGTCGTTCCGGTAAGCCTGTCCGTTGCCGTTGTAAGGATCGATCGGGTCGGCCGTTCCGTGAAACGAGACCACCGGCACCGGGCGGGTGCCCGCGCACGGCGTGGGAAGACGAAGCCCGCTGACCGGCGCCATCGCTGCGATGCTGGTGGAGAGGTCGCACCCCAGCTGGCTCGTCATCCTCGCGCCCCCCGAGAATCCGGTCGCGTCGACGCGGTGGGGGTCGATGCAGAGCCCCGCCTCGAGCGCGTGGATTGTTTGAGCGAGAAAGGCCACGTCATCCGGGGCCTTGGGCGGTGTCGGGCCGCCACCGAACAGCGCCTGGCCCGGGACGTTTCCAGTCGAATCCCATCTACAGCGGCGCGATTCCCCACACACCGACGTGCGCTTGTCCCGGTTGCAGGACGATCAGCCCGGCGCCGGAGTTGAACGCGTCGGGAGCGCATGTCATCGGCTCGATGGCCAGGCCACGGCGACGGCGCGGGATCTCACCCAAGGTGTCGCCGCTGTAGATCATCGCGTACTCGTGGGACCTGTCCATCCACACATCGACGCCGTGCCTGCGGTCCGCCGCCGTGAGCGAGATCCTGGTGATGTCGTCGTCATCCCGGCGAAGCCGCGTGAACGCGGTGTCCAGCACCGCGCCGCCGACGGGTCGGGGGACACGAAAGTCGATGTCGCTGTTGTCAACGGGGTGTTCGGCGCCGGTCGGGATGCCACGTGCGTCAGCCTCGAGCGTCGCATCTGCTGGAACGCGTAGCAGCGCATCGTCGATCAATCCGTCGCCGGCGAGCCGGACGTACGGGTGCGCCCCCGCGCCGAACGGGCATGGCCGCTCGCCACGATTGGTCGCCGTGACACGTACGGTCAGGCCACCGCCGCCAAGTGAGTACGTCACGGTCATGCCGAGGCTGAACGGGTAGCCGGCGCTCGGGGGCAGCACGAGTGCCAGGGTCACGGTCGCTTCGGACGCGTCGACGAGACGCCACCGCTTAGTCCTGGTCAGCCCGTGGATTGCGCTCCCGGTCCTGGGCTCGTTGATCGGCAGCCGGTACTCCTGACCGGAGAAACGATACCTGGCGTTCGCGATGCGGTTCGGCCACGGCATGAGGAGGTCCCCTCGGCTCCCATCACCCACCCGGTCGCGACCGTATCCGTCGACGATCGGGGCGCCACCGGCGCTGTACTCGCGGAGACCCGCCCCAAGCTCGACGACCACGGCCCGCTGCTGCCCGTACCCCAGCTCGAACTGGCGCCCGGAAGGAGGAGCCGTCACAAGGACGAGCGAGGATCCGAAAGAGACCTCGGGGGATGCGGCTCCGGGCGCAGGACCCGTTCCAGCTCCGTCCGGATCACTGAGTAGCACTCGCATGAAACGGCCTCGAGACCGGCGCGGTCGACGATCGTGACGTGACCACGGACATAGCGGATCAGTCCTGCTCGTTGCAGGATGCCTGCCGAGACGGAGACCGTGGACCGCCGGGCGCCCAGCATCTGGCCGAGGAATTCCTGGGTGATCATGAATTGGTCGAATCCCACGCGATCGTGGCTCATGAGCAGCCAGCGGCTGAGCCGCTCCTCGCTGGAATGGAGGCGGTTGCACGCCGCAGCCTGCGAGATCTGACCGAAGAGCGCCTGGGTGTATTTGTCCACCAATGACTGAAACGCGCCGCTGCGCTCGAACAGGGTGAGAAACGCCGTCGCGTCGATTCGGAGGCTGTGCCCCGCGACCTGCGATATCGCGCGGACCGCGAGGCCGCTCAGCGGCACCAACGGAACGCCGACGATCCCTTCGTTGCCGATGGTTGCCACCTCGACGATGGCGCCGTCATGCAGGGGCGTCACCAGTGAGATGACGCCGTCCGTAGGGAAGTAGAGGGCGTCGATCGGCGTCCCAGGTTCAAACAGAACCGTTTTGACGGGGAGCGCGACGCTTGTCACAAGACCGAACAGCTCCTGTCGTTCCGACGCCGGAAGGGCTGTGAGGATCCTGTTCTCACCTGCCGAGGCGACCTCGACGGCCTCGTCGTGATTCATGTTCGGACTCGTCTTGACATCGACCTATGTGCGCTGCGGGACAGACGTGGTGTTGACAGTGTTCCAGATTATGCCGCACTGGAAGGGACGACAACGGGCGCGCAGTTCGCTGCGATCAAAGGAGAGGCTGGCGCGTGGCTGCAGAACGCAGTTTCCCGGAACCGGGAGTGTTGGATCCCGGCGATCAACTCTGGCTCGAGGCCATGGCCGACGCGGTGCTGATCGTGTCACCGGTGCGCGGCCGGGATCAGCGCGTCACCGATTTCCGGGTCGACTATGCGAATGCTGCCGCAGAGGAGCTCTCGGACGACCGGTCGGCGGGCCGTCTCCAAGCCGGAGTCCTCATCGGAACCCGGTTCCTCAACCTCGAGGGCGCGGCGGCGACGGCGATTGTCGCCGCCTTCCGCGACGTCCTGAAGACCGACGTCCCTTGCGCCATCGACGGGCTGCGATACCGCGTCCTTCGTGCGGGCATCTCGACCGACCAGGTGCGCGATGTGCGCATCAGCAGACATGGCGATCGGGTTCTGGTCACACTGCGCGACGTCACCGCCAGGGAGCAGTCGGAGCAAGGGGTTCGGCGGAGTGAGAAGAGCCTTCGCGCTCTCGTGGACGGCGTCTTCGACGAGGCGCTGGTGATCGTCGATCCCACCGGACGCGTGGTCAGCTGGAACACGGGTGCGGAGCGGATTTTCGGCTACACGGCCGGCCAGATGGTGGGGCGGCCCTACTCACTGCTCTATCCCAGGGGATGGCCCGTCAGCAGTCCTGTCGAGGACCTGGTCGCCGCATCCGCGGAGCCCCTGCACGAGACTTGGCAGGTCCACAAGGACGGCAGGCTGTTCTTGGCGAGCGTGTCGATTACTGCAATGTATGGCGAAAACGGCGAGGTGCGCGGATTCTTTTCGGTGACACGCGACCTGACCGAGCAATCGGAGCAGCGACGCCGAGACCTGCATTACTCCCTCGTGCGCGCACTGGACGATTGCGCAGACGTGGACGCGGCCGCTGACACCATTCTGACCCTGTCGACATTCGCCCTCGGGGCGACCTTCAGCGAGATGTTCGTCTTGCGTCAGGAGCAGGGTCGTCTCGACTCGACGGCGCGTCATGCCTTTCCGCGTGCCACGCTCGATGCGCTCGACGTCGCGGCGGACGGCGCGGCAGGTCCGCTCGACGCGCTGATTGCGCGCGTGCGCACGACCGGGTCGATGGTGATGATGCCGGACCTCAACGAGCTGGGGACGTCGGCGCAGGTCGCTTCGGCAGTGTCGCTCGGGGTGCGTTCGGCGATCGCCTGCCCACTCACGACGGGCACCGGCATCGTCGGGGTGCTCGCGTACTTCTTCGAGACCTTGCCGAGCGCTGAGACCCTCACGCTCGAGACGATCACGGAGATCGGCGCCGAAGCGGCCCATGTTGTCACGCGCATCCGCGCCCAGGGCGCGCTTCGGGATGAAGCCCTCCGCATGGCCGAGCTTGCGAGCACGGACCGGCTCACCGGGCTGAAGAACCGGCGCGAGTTCGACCGCATCCTCGGAACGATTCCCCGGCAGTCGTTTGCCATCCTCGCCATCGACGTCGACCACCTGAAGCGAGTCAACGACGAGTTCGGGCACGAAGCCGGCGACACGGTGTTGCGGACGGTCGCCACCACGCTCGCCCTGATGCTTCGTGGATGGGACGTCATCGCGAGAGTGGGCGGCGACGAGTTCGCCGCGATCCTGCTCGACGTCGACCCCAATGAGGCGGCGTCGGCGGCGCAACGGCTCAGAGCCGCCATGCACCTCGTGCCCACTCCCGGTGGTCGATCGAACATCAGCCTCGGCTGGGCGTCGGCTCCAGCCGGAACCGACCCGATGTCCGCATGGCGGCGGGCTGATGAGTGTCTGTACGAGGCGAAGCGCAGTGGACGGGACCGGGTGGTCGGTCGCCACGTGGACGGCGCCGAGCAGCTCGCGCCCTCCGGCTCGTCGATGACCGAGCTCATCGGGAAACTCGTCGACGGACTGCCGATCCATGCGGTGTACCAGCCGATCGTGGATCTCAACGACGGGCACGTCGTCGGCTACGAGGCGCTGGCACGGCCCGAGGGATTCGGAGCCTCCGACAGCGTCGAGACACTCTTCGAAGTCGCTCATCGTTCGGGGCACATACGCGACCTCGACTGGTTGTGTCGCCGGGCGGCGCTGAGCCAGGCCGGGTCGCTTCCGGCGGGGATCCTGCTGTTCATCAACGTGAGCGTGGCGGCCCTTCTCGACCCGCTGCACGACGTGGATCAACTCATGCTGCTGCTTGAATGGACGGGACGGTCTCCGCATCGCCTCGTGCTCGAGATTGGGGAGCACGAGAGCGTCCGCGACTTCGATCGCCTCCGGCTCGTGCTCACGTCATATCGCGGAGCCGGTGTCCGCTTTGCCATCGACGACCTTGGTGAAGGGTTCGCGACGACCGAGCTGCTCGAGACGGCAGAGCCCGAGTTCGTCAAACTGGCACGGAGCCTGACCATGAACGCGGCGCGAAAGAGCTCGCGCGTTGCCATCAGAACGGCCCTGACATTTGCGCGCGTCCACGACTCGATCGTGATCGCAGAGGGTGTCGAGAACGAGCTGGTGAGCGACCAGATCCGGTCGTTGAACATCCCCCTGGGTCAGGGTTTCGGTCTCGGCAGGCCCACGGTGGCGGCCGACCTCCTGGATTCGGCGGCTGCGTGGAGGACGCGCGACACTCTGCGTCCGCTCCGTCCGCGCAACCCACAGTCGCGCCTGCGCGCCGCGCCGGCGACTCAGGAGGGCGAGGTCACCAACAGCGTGGAGCGCATTCGGGGATCCGGCGAAGGTCGCGCCCGACCCGTGATGCCAAGCGCCGGCTGGTCCGGCGCTCGGACAGCGCCTCATCGGGGAGGACGTCCTCGATGAGCGCTCGCCGGTCACAGTCGCGGCAAGAGCCACTCGGGGCCGATGAGACGTTCAGCGCCCTCGTCACGCGGCTGATCATCACCAACAGGGCCGAGCGTGCGACCAGAGCGAGGATCAGACCGACGATCGTGCCCGATATTCTCGAGACGTGCAGCGATGGCCGACGCGAACCGGGTCGCGGCTCCGGAGTCAAGTCCTAAGAACAGCGAGGGCTCGGCGAGCTCGAGCTCCAGCAACAACGGCGAACCATCGTCGCCTCGAACCAGGTCGACGCGTGCATACAGCAATGTGGCTCGGGGCCACGGAAGCGCGTCCAGCGTCGCCTCCGCCACCGCCAGCTCCCGCGCATCCGCCACACGCGGCGAGATGTCCTCGATTGCCCAGAGCCGGTCGCTCGCGACGCCGGGCGTTCGGAGGAGCGGACCTTTCCGGATGGCATGAGAGAACGACCCGTCGACGTAGATGAGCCCGCTCTCGCCGTCGGTGTCAACCGAGGTGACATAGGGCTGCACCATGACCTCCCGTCCGTCGATCAACAGACCCCGGATATGGGCTCGCGCCGCATTGTGGTCGGTGGGGCCGTATCGTGACGTGTTCCGAGCTCCTGACGAGATCGACGGTTTCACCACCAGCTCGCCGGCAGGGAGCGGGGGGACTGGATCGAGGCGGCCGGTGCCGACCCACGTCGTCGGGACCGTTGGGATTCCGGCCTCCGCCAGGACACGCAAATAGGTCTTATCCGTGTTCCAGGCGACGACGGAGACCGGGTTGAGCACATTCGGGAGGCGGGCGCACCAGGAGAGGAAGGCATCGCGTCGTTCGGCGCAATCCCAGGTGGACCGGATGATCACGAGGCGGAAGTCGGCCCACCGGACCGACGGGTCATCCCAGACTCGAGGCTCGGCCGCAATGCCGCGTTCCTCGAGCGCGGGGATCACCCGGCGCTCGTCATCGTCGAGGCCGGGAAGCAACGAGCAGGTGGCGAGGGCGACGTCAGCCAGGTTGCGATGCCCCTTTGCGAAGGTTGATCGGCGCCCTGCGAGAGATCGGGGCCTGGGGCAGAATCATGAGCGCCGGGGCCTCCGGAGGGACTTTGTACGCCAGCGGACCGCCCAAGCGACCCGCGCTGTGGCTTTAATGACGCCATTGATACATGGCGACCGGTCTTGACGCGCACCTGGCCGCCCGGGTCTCGTCGGAATAGAGCGTGACCCTCCGATGATGGACGAGCGGTTCACCACCATCGGTGGTCAGCGTTTGCGCTACCTCGTCGGGGGACGTGGCAAACCGCTGGTGCTGTGCCACGGCTTCCTCAGTTCGGCCGAGGAGTTCGGCGGACGTTTCAGCGAGCTCGGTGCCCACCGCACCCTGATCATTCCCGATCTCCCCGGCAACGGGGCCTCGCCGCCGCTCCCGGGGCGCCACTCGTCCGGGGCGATGGCCGATCTGCTCTTCGACCTCCTCACTGAACTCGAGATCGACAGGTTCGACGTCGGCGGCCTCTGTCTCGGGGCAACCGTCGCCTGCGCGCTCGCGAAGCGGGCGGGCGACAGGGCCGAGCGCCTGGTTCTCCACACGCCGCTGCTGTCACCGGATCTCATGCGCCGGCGCTATCGAGATCAGGTGCGCCTGCTGAGCAGGCGCCCCATGTGGGACGGCGTGGTGTGGCTCAGCCGTCAGCGCTGGATCAGCGACCTGTACAAGCGCTTCGTGATCGTCGAGGGCGACGTCGATGACCGGACCGCCGATGTCAATTACGAGAATCAGCGCCGGGCCGATCCGCGAGCTGCACGGGAGTGGCTCAACGACTGCCTGCGACGCGACGACGTCGACGTCGTCGCGGGTCGAGCCGAGGCGACCCTCATCATCGTCGCCAGGCACGATCGCCTGGTGGACGTCGATCGACTCAAGGAGCTGATCGCAACGCTGCCCCGCCTCCGGGTGTTCACCGACAGCGATCAGGGCCACGGTTGGAACGAGGCGGCGGTGCATCGCCAGCTCGAGGTGCTCAAGGACTTCTTCGGCAACTGCGATGGGAGCGCGACCAACGGCGTCCATGATCCCGCCGTGAGCCCGGTGACCAACGGGAGCACGATCCATGGTCGGTCTGCACTCCGCGATACCGTGACCCTCCCGCTGTCACCGGCCTGACGGGGCCGGGCCCCCCCCGGCGGCTCACACTTGGAGTGATCCGCGCCCTCGAGCTCCAGCAGGCTCCGCTTTCGCTCGAGCCCCCACCCGTAGCCGGTCAGTCCGCCATCCGCGCCGATGAGTCGATGGCATGGGACGACGATTGAGATCGGGTTCCGGCCGTTGGCGGCACCGACGGCGCGAGCCGACCGCGGGCGGCCGATCCGCCCCGCGAGCAGCCCATACGCTGCGGTCCGCCCGTGTGGGATGTCGAGAAGGGTGGACCAGGCCGCGATCTGGAAGGGTGTCCCCTCGAGCCGAAGCGGCAGATCGAAGTGGGTCCGGGCCCTGTGGAAGTACTCGTCGAGCTGGTGCCTGACCGTGATCAGCAGTTGGCTCTTTCCGGCCGCGTGATCCCGGACGCAGGGTGTGCGCTCATGGCCGTCGAAATAAAGCCCGACCAGGGTGCCGTCCCCGATGACGACCAGCATCCGGCCCAGGGGCGTTGACGCGTACCCGGACGTCTTTGAAGTCGCCATTGCGGTCACGATGCGATCCTGGGACCTTCCGGCGCCGGAATCTGGCCGTATTCGGACAGATCGATCCGGTGTCCTGATATGGCCGGTGGAAACCCGTGACGGCGCGATACAACAAGAACCGTGGGTGGGTTCTCGGCGGTGATCACGACCGGCATCTACTGCCGCCCAGGGTGCGCGGCGCGCCCGAATCCAGCCAACGTCAGGCATTTCGAACTGGCCGCCGCGGCCGAGGTCGCCGGGTATCGACCATGCATGCGATGCCGTCCCTACCGCGCCGCCGATCCCCAGGACCGCGTGGCGTCCGAAGTGGTCTGCCGCGGGATCCGGAGGGTTGTCGGGGAAGGCGTGTGCGACAGCGAGGCCGAGATCGCGCGGAGCCTTGGGCTGTCGGCGCGCCATCTGCGCCGGCTCTTCCAGGAGCAGGTCGGCGTGACACCCGCGCAGCTCGCGCGCTCGAGCCGCGCGCACTTTGCCCGGCGGCTGCTCGACGACACCGACCTGCCGATCACGGACATCGCCTTCGCTTCGGGTTTCGGGAGCGTCCGGCAGTTCAACCGCACCGTCAGTGATATCTTCCGCGCGACGCCGCGCGAGCTGAGAGCCCGCCGGCGTGTGGCCGATCGACTGGTCGCGGACGGAGGACTGCCCCTAAGGCTGAGCTTCGCCGGAGCGCTCGATTGGGACGCCATGCTCGGTTACCTGTCGGCGCGAGCGATCACAGGGGTCGAGCACATCTCGGGGGGTGTTTATCGCAGAGCCATCGTGGTCGATGGCGACCCAGGAGCGATCGAGGTACGACGGGCGGCCCCTGACCATCTCGTGGTCACCGCGCATCTGCCCCACTGGGGTGGCCTGATGCACGTGGTGCACCAGGTCAGGCGTCTCTTCAACCTCGACTTCGACATCGACGCAGCGAACGAAGCCCTCGGACGAGATCCTGTGCTCGGGGGGCGGATCGCCTCACGTCTCGGGCTCCGCGTGCCGGGCGCGTGGGATGCGTTCGAGGTGGGTGTGCGGGCCATCGTCGGTCAGCAGGTCACCGTCGCCGGCGCAGGCACGATCATCGCTCGCCTGGTCGCCCGCCATGGAATCCCCGTCGCCGGATTGAGCCAGTTCGGGCTGACGCATCTCTTCCCGGCCGCCGAGGTGCTGGCGGAAGCCGACCTCGCCGGCACCGGGCTCACCGGTGCGCGGATCGCTGCGATCCACAGCTTCGCCCAAGCGGTGGCCAGCGGGTCCCTCCGCCTGGACCGGAGTCGGACGCTCGATGATCAGGTGGCATCGATGGTCGCGGTGCCCGGCTGCGGACCGTGGACCGCTCATTACGTGGCTTTGCGGATGGGCGAGACTGACGCCTTCCCGTCGACTGATCTCGGTCTGCGACGCTCTCTCGAAGCGCTCACCGCGGGTACCGTGACTCCTCGGAAGCTCGGCGAGATGGCACAGCGATGGCGCCCCTGGCGCGCGCACGCGGCGATCCATCTCTGGCTCACGCCGGGGCCGGCGGACCTGAGACCGTTGACGTCTCGGAACGAGGTTCCGCAGGGTTCCGCCAGGTCTACCGGGTAATCCGTTCGCAATCGAGGGGATTGCCTGATCATGTGCTTCGTGGGTCCGAACCTTCACACTGCCGTACTCGTGCCGATCGAGCCGAACGCGTGACCATCGTCGACCTCCGCCACGGCAGCGCCGAGGAAGTGCTCTCCTGGACGTATCAGCGCTTCCCACGGGTGGCGCTGGTGGCGAGCTTTCAGGCGGAGTCGATGGTTTTGATCGACATGGCGTGCGAGTTCGTACGCGAACCCGAGGTGGTGACCCTCGACACGGGCAGGCTCCACCGCGAGACCCATGACTACATCGAGCGGGTTCGGCGGCGCTACCCGATCCGTCTGCGCATCCTCGCCCCGGACTCCGGCGAACTGGGCGCCATGATGGCGGAGCACGGGACCATGCAGTTCCGCAGATCCGTGGCGCTGCGCAACGAGTGCTGCGCGGTACGCAAGGTGAACCCGCTGGCTCGGGCGCTGCGCGGTTACGACGCGTGGATTACCGGGTTGCGCCGCGAACAGACACCGACCCGCGCCAGGACGCCGGTCGTCGCCGGAGACCCCGGCCATGGAGGTATCACCAAGGTGGTCCCGCTGGCGGGATGGTCGCGCGCTCAGGTGCGGTCGTACCTCGCCGCCCACGCCATCGACCACCACCCCCTGTACGACCTCGGCTACACGTCGATCGGCTGTGCTCCCTGCACCCGTGCGACCGAACCGGGGGAGAACGAGCGTGCCGGGCGCTGGTGGTGGGAGGGGGATTCCGACAAGGAATGCCTCCTGCACCCGCCACTCGACGGCGGCTTGCAGGTCACCTTGCGAGGCAGTCCGGTCAGCGACCCGCCGGCAGCAGCGCGCTCAACTTCGCGGCCATGAGCACCGAGATGGCGTCCTGGGCGTCGCCGACCAGGCGCGTCGCCTGTGCTTGCGTGATCGCCCCCCTGACGATGCCGAGCGACAGCCCCGCCCTGACCTCGGTGAGCGCGTCCGCCCTCACCTTTGAGGCGTGAACCCCGGCGATCTCATCGAGGGTCTCGCCGCGCAACAGATCGTTCCCGATCTGCTGCCAGGTCAGCTTCGTGTCGGCGGTGAAGAAATCGAAGATGCGCGACGCCTCGCCTTTGAGCTGCCCGGTGGGGGCGAAGCCGCCTGACGCCAGGAGCGAGGATGCCGCCGTCGACGCGGCGGACAGCGACACGGTCCCTGCCCGAGGGGCTGCGGTCGTGGCGTGGTCGACGGCCACCACGGTGCCGAGGCCGACGACGGCGGCACCGAGCACGGCGATGACGACACTCGTCGGGCGGAGCAGCGGGTGCATGGTGGAGTCCCCCGGGTGTACGGTTGCCTGGTCACAGCGTAATCGGAATCGCTCGATGGGGCGTCCGCGGCCCGCTGACGATCGCCCCGCCTGGATCTCGAAATGTCCCGTCGGCGGCCTTCCCGATCTGTGGTAGACTGCACGCCGACCTAGCGCCGCTAGGTCTCTTTTGTGTTTGAGGCATTTGACACGTGGCCACGGCCAAGGGCGGTTCCGCGATCATCACGTTGCAATGCAACGAGTGCAAGGAACGCAATTACACGACGGTCAAGAATAAGCGCAACGACCCGGACCGCCTGGAGTTGCGAAAGTTCTGCAGGCGTTGCCGCGTGCACAGGCAGCATCGCGAGACCAAGTGACCGAAGGGGCGTAGCTCAGCTGGTAGAGCATCGGTCTCCAAAACCGAGGGTCGCGCGTTCGAGTCGTGCCGCCCCTGCCATCACCCACCCAGTCGTGCCCGCCCCGGCATCACCATCAGGAGAGATCACCGTCAATGGCCAAGGCTCGAAGCGCCCCGGGCGGCCCCAGGCCCCCGCGCCCGGCCCTCCCAGCGGCAGCTGCCGGACGGGGGGGCCCGGTCGGGTATCTCCGTGGCGTCTGGGAAGAACTGAAGAAGGTGGTCTGGCCCGCTCGCGACGAATTGATGCGCATGACCGGCATCGTGATCGCGACCGTGATTCTGTTCGCCGTCCTCGTCGGTTCCGCGGACTACCTGTTGAGCCTCGGTGTCCAGCGGGCTATCACGCAGCAGGCTGCCGCGGTCACAGCCTCACCAGCGCCGACCACCGTCCCGGCCGCGACAGCGGCACCAACCGTGGCACCAACGGTGTCCCCGTAGCCGTCGTGGGAGAATGAACATCGCCGTGAGCAACGCCGTTTCCGCCAAGGACGCCCGCTGGTACGTCGTGCACGCGTATTCCGGCCACGAGGAGAAGGTTCGCGCGAACCTGCTCAAGCGCGTCGAGTCGATGGACATGCACGATCAGATCTTCGACGTCCTGGTCCCCACCGAAGAGGTCATGGAGATCAAGGACGGTCAGCGCCGCAAGGTGAGCAAGCGGATCTTTCCCGGTTACATCCTCGTCAACATGGTCATGTCGGACGAGTCCTGGTACGTGGTTCGCAACACGCCGGGCGTGACCTCCTTCGTCGGCTCGGGCAATAAGCCCGTTCCGTTGCAGGAGCACGAGATTCGGGGCATCCAAAAGCAGGTGAAGGCCGAGGCCCCGACCAAGGTCAATGTCGAGTACGAGGTCGGAGAGAACGTCCGCGTCATCGACGGGCCCTTCACCGACTTCCATGGCAAGGTGACCGAGATCAATGTCGAGAAGGGCAAGCTCAAGGTGCTCGTCAACATGTTCGGACGCGAGACACCGGTCGAGCTCGACCTGCTCCAGGTCGAGCGGCTCCGTTAGGCACGAGTTCAAGGACACCGATGAGCAAGAAGAAGATCAAGACCGTCATCAAGCTGCAACTCCAGGCGGGCAAAGCCACGCCCGCTCCTCCGGTGGGTACGGCGCTGGGTCCGCACGGGCTCAATATCATGGAGTTCTGCAAGGCGTACAACGAACGCACGGCGAATCAGTCGGGGGTGATCCCGGCCCAGATCACCGTGTTCGAGGACAGGACCTTCAGCTTCATCACCAAGACGCCGCCGGCGTCGGAGTTGCTCAAGAAGGCCGCGGGTGTCGAGAAGGGGTCGGGAAACCCGAACCGCGACAAGGTGGGGTCGCTGTCGAGACAGCAGGTGCGTGAAATCGCCGAGCTGAAGCAAGCCGACCTCAACGCCCACGATCTCGAACATGCGACGAGGATCATCGAGGGCACGGCACGATCGATGGGCCTCAACGTCAACTGAGCCACTGAGTGGGAGGGTGCCCCAGCGCGCCCGCCAACACCACGGAGAGAGCGAGATGCCACCACAACACGGCAAGAAGTACCGTCAGGCCGCGAGCGCGATCGAGGCGGGCAAATTCTATCCCCCGGCCGAGGCCATGAGCCTGGTCCGCCAGACGGCGGTCACGGCGTTCGATTCGTCGATCGAGGCCCACATCCGACTGGGCATCGATCCGCGGCACGCAGACCAGGTCGTCCGGAGCACGGTGACGCTCCCGCACGGCACAGGGAAGACGAGGCGAATTGCGGTCTTCGCGACCGGCGAGAAGCTCCGAGAGGCCGTCGAGGCCGGAGCCGACGTCGTCGGTGGCGAGGATCTCGTGAAGAAGGTGCAGGAGGGCGTGATCGACTTTGACGTCGCGCTCGCGACTCCCGAGGTGATGGGCATGGTCGGACGGCTGGGCAAGATCCTCGGTCCGCGCGGGCTGATGCCGAACCCCAAGGCCGGTACGGTGACCTTCGACATCGCCAAGGCGATCCAGGACGTCCAGGGCGGGCGCGTCGAGTTTCGCAATGACAGAACGGGCATCATCCACACCGCAATTGGAAAAGCGTCGTTCGACGACGACAAATTGCGCGACAATTTCGCCGCTTTGATGGATGCGATCGTTCGAGCCAAACCGTCCGGCGCGAAGGGCACCTACGTGAAGACGGTGACTGTCGCTGCGACTATGGGGCCCGGCATTCCGGTCGACCCTGTGCAGGCAGCACGACTGACGGTGGGCTGAGGTACCGATCGATTTGATCCGGCTCCTCATCGTCGACGACATCGCGAGCACTCGGGATAACCTGCGCAAACTGCTCGGGTTCGAAGAGGACATCGAGGTCATCGGCACCGCGGGCGATGGCAAGCAGGGCCTCGAAGAGGCGCACCGGCTCCTGCCGGACATCGTGCTCACCGACGTGAACATGCCGATCATGGATGGGATCCAGCTCACCGAGCGGCTCGCCCAGGAGCTGCCTGCTTCACCGGTGATCATCATGTCGGTCCAGGGCGAGCGCGACTATCTCCGCCGCGCGATGCAGGCGGGAGCGCGCGAGTATCTGATCAAGCCGTTCAGTCACGACGAGCTTGTCGCGGCGATCCGCCGAGTTCATCAGCTCGAAGAGAAGAAGGGCACCTTCGCGAAGGCGGCGGCACCCGACGGCAGCGGCGCTCCACGCCCCGCGGCGCTGGGTGAGGTCATCGTGCTCTTCTCCGGCAAGGGAGGGGTGGGCAAGACCCTTCTTGCAACCAACCTGTCGGTGGCGCTCGCCGTCGAGACGGAATCACGCGTGGCGCTGGTCGATCTCGATATGCAGTTTGGGGACATCGGGGTGATGCTCAACCTCGATCACAGCAGGAGCATCACCGACGTGGTCGAGTCGGAGACCCTCGAGCCAGAGATGCTCAACGAGATCATGGCTCAGGGGCCGAACGGAGTCCGCGTCCTTCTAGCGCCGATCAGCCCGGAGCTCGCCGACCTGATCACCAACGACCACATTCGCATGGTGATGGGCGAGCTGCGCAAGACGTTTGATTACGTCATCGTCGACACCTCGTGTCACCTGGCTGACTTCAACCTCGAGGTCATCGAGTCGGCGCAGCACGTCCTGGTGGTCACCGCGCTCACGATCCCGGCGATCAAGGACGCGAAGCTGGCGCTCAAGGTACTCGAGTCGCTGACCGTCGACCCCGGTGCGGTGCTCCTCGTCGTCGACCGCAGCGACTCGCACTCCGATTTCAACAAGGATTCGATCGAGCAGAATCTCCGTCACAGCGTCGGCGCCCAGATTCCCTACGACCCGCGTGTCGTGGGTGACTCGATCAATCGTGGGATCCCCTTCGTCACGTCCAGCCCTGAATCGGACATCAGCCGCTCGATTCGCGAGCTGGCCGGTGCGCTGGTCCCAGGCGGCGGTCAGCCCGTCGGCGCGGCGGTCGGCGGCGGCAAGGCGGAGGACAAGCGCAAGCGGCGGATCTTCGGCCGCTGAGACTCGTCAGTCCCGGGCGAAGCCGAGGCGGCGCCGGCTGCGCTTCTTGCCAGGTTGCTCGGCGGCCGATTCCGGGCCGGCATCGCCGGTGAGCGTGGATGCGAGGCGCTCGAACGCCGCGGTGGCGGGGGAGGAATGCCCGCCGATGACCACCGGCACACCCGAGCTCACCGAGCCGCCGATGGCGACCGCATCGTGCGGGATCTCGGCGGCGACCGGATGCCGAAGAAAGTCCTCGATTCGCGCTCGATCCATGCCGCCGGCGAGTGGGGCATCGCGGTGGTTGGCGACCACCACGATGCGTTCGGGATCGACCTGGAGCACGCCGATCACCGACATGATAAGACGGGTGTTCTTGACCGAGGTCACGCTGAAGTCGGTGACGAGGACGATGTGGTCGGAGTTCTCGAGTGCCTCCAAAGTGATCTCCGAGAGCTGTGAGGTGGTGTCGGCCACCACGAGCTCGAAGCTCGAGCGAAGCTCGGCCACCAGCGAGCGCAGGTGAGCGGTGGTGACGTAGTCGGCGAGCTCGGGGCTCGGGGGCGCCGCGAGCACCGTCAGACCCTGCGGACCAAGGGTCAGTGCCTGCTGGATGACGTGGCGATCGGTCATCCCGGCGTCACTGGCCGCGAACTCGGCGATCGAGCCTTCGGGCGTCATCGCGAGCAGCGCCGCAACATCGCCAAACTGCAACGAGAGGTCGACGAGCACGACGCTCCCCGGATGTGGGCGGTTGAGTAAGAGCGCCAGGTTGGTGGCGATGATCGATTTGCCGACCCCGCCCTTTCCCGAGACGATCGTGATCATCTTTCCATCCCGCCGCCGCGTCCCGTCGGTGGCGGCGGGGCCGCCGGGCCCCGGTTCGCGGATCCCCTGGGCTGCGCGCTTGCGAGCCTGAAACGCGTGCACTCGGTGGATCGCGGCGACCAGGTCGTCTCCGGCGAACGGCTTCTGAAGCACCTCTCGGGCGCCGGCGAGCATCGCCCGCCGGAAGAGCTCGCTCCCGCTCTCCATCGACATGAGGATCACGCCGGCCTGGGGCGCGTACTCCGCGAGCATCTCGGTGGTCTGAACGCCGTCGAGCCCTGACAGCCCGGCATCGAGCACCGCGATGTCCGGCACGAGGTGCAGCGCCTCCTGCAGCGCATGCTCGCCGTCCTCGGCGGTTCCGCAGACGGTGATGTCCTCCTCGGCGGCGAGGCGGCGGAGAAGGTTGGCACGAATTCTCTCGCTACCGTCGGCCACCAGGACGCGAATCACGGCGCCACCTTACCTCCGGCCCAGGCTGAATCGCCGGCGGTAGACCGGCGGTGTGGGGGCCGGAAGCTCGACATGCTCGGCGCCGGCCGCGTCGTTCGCGCCCGCAGGGACGGCCATCAGCTGAGCCAGGGCGACAAGGCGGCGGGCAAGCTCGGCGCGCGGCTGCGCCACGACGATCGGCGTTCCGGAGTCGAGCGAAGGGTCGACCCGTGGGTCGTACGGAAGATCGACGAGGACGGTCCTGCCGAGGATCTCCTCGATATCCTCGCGACGGTAGTTCGTGCGTGGGCGAGTGTGGTTGAGAACCACATCGACGCGCGCCGGGTCGACACCGAGCGCTTCGAGCAGCAGCAGGGTCGCCCTCGTACCGCGGACGGCACTGAGGTTGTAGCTGGTGACCAGGAGGACACGATCCGCGAGCTCGAATGTCTCGAGAACACGCTCGTCGATGCAGGACGGTGTGTCCACGACCACAAATTCATGCGACAGGGCGGTCGCCCTGATGATTGATCGCAGGTCGGCCGCATCGATCGTCTCGGCGACCTCGGGGCTCGTCGGCGCCCGAAGGACGCCGACTTCGGCTGGACCTGTGGCAAGGACGGACTCGAGCAGCGCCCCCTCGATGTCGTCGCCGTGCGTCAGCAGGTCCGCGATCGAGAGCTGGTGGTCTTCGACGTGGAGCATTCCGGCGGCGTCGCCGAACTGCAGATCGACGTCCACGAGCACGGCGCGACCTCGGGCATCGCCGGCAAGGGTCACTGCGAGGTTGGTGGCGACCATGGAGGTGCCGGTCCCACCCTTGCCCGAGAAGGCGACCACCACCTGTGACCGGCCACGCCGCGCTCGAAGATCCGGCTGCTCCGGCTCGACTGGGGTCGCGGCGTCGTCGAGGCGCGTCGCGTCGCTCGTGACACCGCCCGGCGCGAGGACACCGCCGGCGACCTGAAGAGCCTCGAGGAGCTCCGCGCCTTCGGCCGACTCGGCGACTGCTCCCGCGATCCAACTCTCTGTGATGAGACGAGGTTGACCGGCGGTCATGAGCAGCACTCGGGTCGCCGGCGACACCGATCTGAGGTGCGCGGCGATGTCGGCAGACGGCAGTTCCGAGAAGTGCTCGTGCAGCAGGAGCACGTCGGGCTGTCGCAGCCCGGATTCCTCGATGACCGCGGACGCCTGGTGCGCCACGCCGCAGACGTCGATGAGGTCACCGTACGGCTCGAGCTTCTCGAGGTCGCCGACGATCCGCGCGATCTCGTCCGCGATGAGTACGCGGATCACATCCGCCCCCCGCATGCCCGGTGCATCGAGCGCATGGTACGGCGAATCGTGGACCGGTGGATGTCGTGCACGGCAAGGCGACACGGCGCCGACACCCGCAAACAAAAAGAGGAGCCGCCCCGATGGCCGGCTCCTCTTGACTGTCCTGGTTGCTTGTAAAAGCTACGAGGCCAGGCCGTTGCTGATGTTCGAGAACACGTTGTTGACCTGCTTGCCGACGACTTGCAGGATAACGATAACGACGATGGCGATAAGGACGAGGATGAGCGCATACTCAACCATGCCCTGGCCTTCCTCAGCCTCCTCACGCTTGCGAGCGATGAACTCTGTTGCGCGAAGGTACAGGGTGCTCAGCATATCCATTCCGTTTTCACCTCCTTTCGGGTTGTATTTTCGAGACCGAGACGATTGCTCGGACCCGACTGCTGCGAGTGTGGACCCCTGCTGCGGCAACGGAATGGCCTGCGTGCTAAATATTGGTAACGAAGGATCGGACAAGCGCCGGACGGTGCTCCGGCAACGAGAAACGGTGGTGATCCGATGACAACCGCGCTACGAGAGCGTCGCCCTGAATTGGCCTGACCTAGACTCCGGCCATGGCCGAGGCGGTCGCGATTCCAGCACGCCGTGGCGACCTGGAACGTCGCGTCGAAGAGATCCGATTCCTGGTCTTCGGGCGCTCGCTTCCGGCTGTGCTCTTCGCGCTGCTGGGATGGCGCGTGTGGCTGAATCTTGTCTCGCAGGTGCACGGTCTCCCGGTGCACGCAGGAGTCGGCGACTTTCTCGCCGGGCCGCTCACCACGAGCGTCTACCTGTTGTTCTGTGTCATCCCGGTTGGGATCTACCTGGTCCGGCCGAGACCTCGCGCCCGTGACGGTCGCGCGATCGCGCGGGCGGCCGGCCTCGTCGGCACGACGATGCTCCTCGTGGTCGGAGCGTTCCCGAACCCGGTGCTGCTCACGCCGCCGGCCTTCATCCGCGACCTCTCGGCTCCCCTGGCGCTCGGAGCGTTCGCCCTCGGGGTCTGTGGCCTGCTCTTCCTTCGACGGAGCTTGAGCATCATTCCCGAGGCCCGCCGCCTCGTCACGGGTGGCCCATATCGGTTCGTCCGGCACCCACTCTACGCGGCCGAGATCCTCGCCGCGGTCGCGCTGACCCTTGCACGGCCCGGGCTCTGGGCCACCCTGACGCTGGTGCCCTTCATCGCGGTGCAGATGCTCAGAGCGCGCTTCGAGGAGGGCTTGCTCGCTCGAACCTTTCCCGAGTACAGGCCCTACGCGATACGGACGCGGCGGCTCATCCCGCTGGTGTGGTAGATGGCAGAGGTTCGCGCTCCGTCGACCGATGCTAACCTGGGTCGGGTGATGCCCACCGCGTCCACGCACCCCTGCACCCAGGCTGGGTGCAAATCAGAGGACGGCGCCCCGTGCGAGTACGTCGATCGTCGCGGTCGCGAGTGTCGCACCGCCTGGTGCATCGAGCACCGGGTCACCATCGAGGATCGCGTGTACTGCCGACGTCACGCCGGCGTCGTCAGCGCGCTGCCGAGCCTCGACAGCTCGCTCGCGGTCTCCCTTCCAGACCTTGACAATCGCGCCCCGTCACTGGTCGGCTGGGTGTCCCGTCAGATCGACGGCGACGTCTGGCGCCTCCTGCTCAAGGAGCTCTCGTCAGGCAGTGGCGGTCAGCTGGTGGCCGACCCGGTGACGCTGATCTTCGTGGGCATCGGCCGGCAACGCGCATGGGAGCGCTCCTGGCGCCTCGACAGCCACGTCGGCATCGCCCACCGGGTGAGCCTCCTGGTCGAGGAGCTCGACGACACCTTGGTTACCGTCAAGGTCGGCGGGAACACGGTGGAACAGCTGGTTCCACCCTGGATCCAGCATCGTGTGCGCGGTGAGACGGTGCCACCGGATGAGGATCGGAAAGAGCGCGAGAAGTTCTATCAGCGCGTGCTCGATTCCATAGAACGAGGCCTCGGCCACGAGCGGGATCTGTCCCATTACATGGCAGAGGGACGCCTCAGCGCGCCTCAGGGTGGAGCGGAGGCGTAGTGTGACTCGGGGCAGCATCCTCATCGTCGACGACGACCCCAGGCTCCTGCACATCGTCGCGATGTACCTCGGGATCGAGGGGTACGACGTGTCCACCGCGGAGAACGGCGAGGACGGCCTCGCGCAGGTGGAGGCGCGTGCCCCCGACCTGGTGATCCTGGACATCATGATGCCCGGCATGGACGGCATCGAGACGTGCAAGCGGATTCGGGGCAATACGCCCACGGCAGACGTGCCCATCGTCATGTTCAGCGCGTTGTCGAGCGACGACGACATCGAGCGGGCTCGCCTGGCCGGCGCGAATCACCTGATCACCAAGCCGTTCAACCTCGTCGGACTCGGCTCGGTGGTCAAGACCTTCTTCCCCGCAGACGTCGGCTCGGCCCGCTGAGGCGGGCCGCTGGTCAGACCGGCGGCGTGACCACCACCGCGTTCTGCGCGAAATGGTCGCCGAGGTTGGACGGAAGCACCGGGCCGAACAGCGTGCGGACCTGGGGTTCGAGACGCACGGCCTGGCCGCTGAGGGTGGCCGCGTGAATGTCCTGGGACATGGTCGAGTGCACCGTGGAGGCCGGGCCGCTCACCGATATGGCGACCAGGAAGAGGATGAGCACCTCGGCGACCCCGACGACGGCGCCAACCAGTAGCCCCCCGATCCGATCGAACGCCGCGACGACGACCTTCTGCAGACGCTCGTTCAACAGCGTGCCCAGTACCTCGACCACGATGACCACGAAGAGGAACACCGCGACGAACGCCCAGGCGTTGGCCTGCTGGTTGTGGGAGTGGATCAGCGCCGCGATCGCGTTCCCGAGGTTCGACGCGGCGAAGCACGCCAGAAAGACGCCCACCGCGGTGAAGAGGCGGCGGATCAGTCCGTGACTCCAACCCAGATACGCGTTCACTGCCACGGCTACGACCAGCAGTGCGTCTGCGAAAACCTGGCCCGAAGTGCTGTCGATAGATGCCGCTATCGCGCCCACCAAGTCACCGTAACATGCGTTCGCCGCGCTGGAACGAGGGATTTCGTTACAGAATTGCTCTGTGCAACCACTTCTGCGCACGTCCCGCAGCGACATCTCGGCGCGCAAGACCTACGATCTGCTCGACGAGCCCACCGGCCCCGACTACGCCGGGCTCCTCGAGTGCGCCCTGGTCCAGTGCACGACCGCGGTGCTGACGGTGCCGACCGGCGAGATGGATCCGGAGGGGCAGGCGACCGTCGAGAGCCTGGCGCGATTCCAGCAGGCCAAGAGCATCACGGCGGCCGGCAGCCTGGTTCGCTATGCGCTGAGCCGCGAGAGCGTCACGGTGCTTCAGGAGGCGACGGGCGGCCTCTATGGGTGGCAGCATCCCGGCCTGCCCGACAACCTCTGCCTTTACCGGGGTGACGGCAGCCCGTGGCTGGTGTCGAGCGCCGGCGCGCACATCGGGTACCTCGAGGTCTCGCCCTTCGAGAAGCTGCTCATCGGGCGGACCGCCCCCGGGCTCATCGCGGTGCTCGCCCATCAGAGCGCACGCGACGCCATCCTCGCCTACATGGAGCGGCGGTTCGAATCCAACGTCGCAACGATGACTGAGCAGCTCACCGAGTACGCGCGAATCGTCATCGGCGACGGGCGCGAGGGTCTGGTCGACGCGCTCGAGGACTGGATGCGCTCCGGCGAGGAGGCGCGGATCTCCGCCGCGCTCGAGGTGGCCCGTGCCCTTCGGCTCGGGGAGCTCCGCGAGCCGGTCGCTTCCCTGCTGCGCGAGTCCATGCGAGAGGACGCGGCGGCGCCGGAGGTGTATCGGTCCGTGCCCGCGCTCCGGTCGCGATGGCGCATCGCCCGCCGGCGTCAGCTCGAGCGCGTCCTCCGCCAGCTCTCCTGAGGGATCCGGCTCAGCCGCCGGAACCGAACTGGTGGGCGACTTCGATGACCGCCGGGCCGAGCAGGACGATGAACAGCGTCGGGAAGATGCATCCGACCATGGGGAAGAGCATCTTGAGCGGCGCCTTCTGGCCCTGCTCCTCGGCGCGCTGGCGGCGCTTGCGGCGGATCTCCTCTGACTGGATGCGGAGGACGTTGGCGACCCCGACTCCGAGCTGCTCGGACTGGATGATCGCCTGGATGAAGTTGCTCAGTTCCTCGACCTTGCAGCGCCGGCCGACATCGTCGAGTGCCTCCAATCGCGGACGGCCGAGGCGCACCTCGTTGAGCATGATCGTGAGCTCCCGGGAGAACTCATTGTTGTACTTGTCGACGACCCTGGTGAGCGCCGCGTCGAAGCTGAGGCCTGCTTCCACAGAGATGGTCAGCAGGTCGAGCGCGCTCGGGAGTGCGAGCAGGATCTCCTTCTGGCGCTTCTTGATCCGCCGAGCCACGACCATCTGTGGGGCGAGGTAGCCGAGGATCAGGCCGCCGAGGGGAACCACGGCGAACAACGGCATGGCCAGTGCACCGAAGAGTGCGAGCGCGAGCCCGACAGCGGTGCAGAGCAGCATGGAGAGGAGCCGAAGCGCGAGAAATCCCGGGGCGTTGAGCCCCCAGGGGCGTCCCGCAAGGTTCAGCTTCTCCTGCAGAGCGTCGGTGGTGCCCTGACCCGCGTTGCGATTCAATCGGTTGCCGATCTTGTCCAGGAACGGGCGCATCACGCGATCGAAGAGCGGTAGCGACATCTCGACTTCCGCGAGAGTCGCCGGCGCGCGCCCGGCTTCGGCGAATTGCGCGAGCCGCGCCTCGAGCAGATCGCCCTGCCGCGGCGACACCGACATGGCCAGACCGAACGCGATGAGCAGGATGCCGCCACCGAGGGCGGCTGCCAGACCGATGGCAAGAAGACTCATGTCAGACCTCGATCTTCACGATCTTCTGGATCGCGACCGCGCCGACTGCGATCGAGAAGATCGCGACGCCGAGCATGATGTGCCCGAGCGGGTCGGTGATCATCGGATCGAAATACGTCGGTGAGATCAGCGCGAGAAAGCCGGCGAGCGCGATCGGCAGGATCGTGATGATCCAACCCGACGCGCGAGCCTGCGCGGTCAAGGTTCGGATCTCGCCCTGGATGCGCACTCGCTCGCGAATGGTGAACGCGATGGTGTCGAGGATTTCGGCCAGGTTGCCGCCGACCACCCGCTGGATCTGAACGGCGGTGACCATGAGATCGAAGTCCTCGGACTTGTTGCGCACGACCATGTGGTTGAGCGCTTCGTCGACGTTGATGCCGAGGGCGATCTCACGGGTGGCGCGCGCGAACTCCTCCGAGATCGGCGGGTTGGCGTTCTTCGCGACCGACGCAAGTGCCTGCGCAAAGGAGTGGCCGGCCTTCAGTGCGTTGCTCAGGAGCATCAGCGTGTCGCCGAGCTGGTTGTTGAAGGCGCGGGTGCGCCGCTTCTGGCGGAACTTCAGGAAGAACCCGCTCAGAAAATAGATGATGATCGGGCAGGGGACGAACGCGATCGGCGACCCGTAGCGGAACGCGACCGCCAGCCCGACGAGGATGCCCAGTCCGACCACCGCCAGGAGCCACTCCGACGACTTCAGCTTGAGGTCGGCCTTCTGAAGGTCGTCCGCGAGCTTGCCCGTGTGCGACGTGCGCGAGAGCAACGGGTTGAGGCCGCTGGTGAGCGCATCGAGCAGGTCGCGGAGCGCGTTGCCCGTCTTCACCCGTGGAGGGGCGGTGACGGCCATCGTGTCGCCGCCGTACTGGTTGAGGCGGCGCGCCATCTCCCCAGCCTGGTTCTGCCCGCGGCTGAGGAGGAAGGCGAAGATCGAAAGGACTGCCGAGGCGGCCAGGGCCGCTGCGACGACTGCGGCTGGCGTCATTGCTGTCAGCCGCCGAAGAGACTGTCCAGCGTGCTCGGGGTCACGATGGTCTGCTTCACCGATGGGATGGCGATCGAGCCCGCGGGCTCGTAATTCGGGGTGTAACCGGTCGCGGTCAACTTGCCCCACTCAGACTGGGGACGGAGGACGTACTTGACGACGAACTCGTGCCCGTCACCGACCACGAGGGCGGAGAGCAGTGGCGCCTCGGCGCGGGGTACTTCGACGAGGAGCACGTCGGAGGCGCCCGTCGAGGTGCTGCCCGAATCACCGACACGGAGCACGATGACGTCCTGGAAGGTGTATCGCATCCCAAGCGTCCCGGTCGTCGACTGAACGAGCATGTCGATGTGGTCACCCGGCAGGATATAGAAGGCATCCGACACGAGTGGACCGCTGAACCCGCTCTGCACCAGAGTGCTGGTCGAGGGCAGCGTCGCGTTGGTCGGTATCGCCACGGCGACGTAGCCCTTGGTGATCTGCGTCTCCACGGAGACGGCGGTCGAACCAGTGCCGCTCGATGTGATCGACAGGGAGGGTGTCGAGAAGAAGCCGGGAACCAGTGGCGTGTTGTTTGCGAGCGCCACCTGCGTGACCTTGCCGACAACGGCGACAGGGTCGGTGTATGCGTCGCCCGGCTTCGCCGTCAATGGAACCTGGGTCACGATGACCATGGCGGGCGTCAGCGTGGTACCGGCGGGAATGCTGGTGTCGGACACGACAACGCTGACTTCATTCGCGGGTGCGTTCGAGCGCACCAGGAGCAGGACGGCAACCGCCGCCGCCGCAGCCAGCACGACTCCAAGAAGCAAGAAGATTCGGCTGTTCGGTTTGTTCGCCTGGATGGCCACCTGTTCTCCTCGGTTGTTCTCAGTGGGTGTCGGTCACGCTGTTGCGGCTACGCTGCATCCAGCACAGCGATGCTGGCTCGGATGACGGCCGCAGTCGAGTGTGGATCGAATCTGTCGTGCTGTTCATCGCCTTTCGGTAACAAACGCATCGCACAGCGGACGAGCTTGGCCACGCGCCACGTGACCGAGTGTTGTCCATGAAGCGTCTATTCGTCGAAGCGGCCGTTGGCCTGGGCACGCATCAACATCGCGAGAATGTCATCTCGATACGGCGCGATGGTCACGATCTTGCGGTAGAGCTTGAGCGCGCCCTTGTCGTCATTGCGCAATCTTCGGAGGCGCGTCACCCGCTCGAGGTATGAGACGGCAAGATCAATATCATGATCGTCGATGCAGATATCGGCGAGTCGCAGTAACGGGGTCTCGTGCACGGGGTCCGCGCGTGACGCCGCGAGATAGCAGCTCAGCGCGGCGTTCCCCTTCCCGAGCGCACGGCATCGGTCACCGGCGTCAAGGGCGAGTTCCGCGAGCGCGCGACCGCCGACGTCGTTGGCGAGTCGCTGCAGGAGCGCCGCCGCCTCGTCGCAGCGCCGGCGACGAAGGCGGTCGTTGATCTCGAGACGAGCCTCGACCACCTCCGGGTCGGTTTCGAATCGATTGTCCTCGGAGTCCGTGTCCGAACCCAGCTCGTGTGCCTGATCCGCATCATCGTCGCGGAGGCGCCAGCCGCGTGCCGCAGCGCCAGCCGAGGTGTCAGGCACGGAATGCGCCGTGGCGGCTTCGTCCTCGGCCTCGGGCTCTCCGCCCGTCAGCGCGGGTGATGGTGCCGATTCGACGCTGTCCGGGCTGTCGTCGGCCTCGACCGCCGCGGAGGCTTCGGCAGCCGCGGTTGCCGATGCCGAGCGCTGGACGACGGCGAAGTCAGCGAGGTCGCTGAGGTGGAAGCCGTCCTTTGGTTTCACGAACGACTCGGCATCCTCGCCGCCCACGTCGGCGTGGGGCGCTCCCGATCCATTCGAGTCGGGGGCGGCCGCTCCGTTGCCGTTGGCCTTGTCCGCCTTTGATGCGCCTGCGCCGGTGCGCCTGAAGAGCGTGAACGCGGGCCGGGTCGCCGGCTCGACCGAGGACGATGGCTCCGTCTCCGCCGGCGCGGCTCCCTCGATCTGGGGTTCCGAGACCGCGATGGGGTCGACGTCCTGCGGCTCGTCGGGTGACAGTTGGGCGTCGAGTTCAGCAAGCCCGGCTTCGACTCGATCCGCGGCTGCGGCCACCGCCGCCGGGTCGAGCTGTGCTTCAGGCACCGGGCTCCGCGCGGGCTCGGCGTCCGACTCCGGGGCGGCCGTGGCGACCTGCGTTGGCTCGGCCGGCGCCCTGGCGTGGCCGTTACGCCCGAGAGCCGCAACCTCCTCAGCGCCGATCAGGGTTGTGTCGTTCGGCGCTTGACCGTTCGACCCGTCTCGGCGAGGCGGCGGCTCGGGAAGTGCGTCGAGCGAGAGGAGATACTCGTAGACAGCCCGTTGGAGCCGCCTCGTGAGGAAGTACAGCTCCTCGGCGGGAAGCGAGTCCGCGGCGGCCCCCGTCACCTCATTGACAACCCTCAGCAGCGACTGCTCATCGAGGCGTTCGTCGATGACTGCAGCTTCGAGACCGTGCTCGAGGAATTCGGGAAGTGTGTCGAGGCCAGGCGCCAGGGCGGATGCGGCGTCGAGCCAGCCCTGACGCAGGATCTCCACGTTGGTTGTGGTCATGGTCATGCGCTGGGCCAATTGTGGTCGGCCCCGACCCCCGTCTCTGGCACCATGGCGCAACGACTCTGTGACCGCTCGTCATACAGGGGAGAGACTTTCAGTGACAGCCATCGCCGTCGACGGTTTACGGAAGTCGTACGGCGCCGTCGAAGCGGTTCGCGGGATCAGCTTCGTGGTGGAGGAGGGTGAGGTCTTCGGGCTCCTCGGCCCCAACGGTGCCGGGAAGACGACGATCATCGAGATCCTCGAGGGCTACCGGAGCCGGGATGCAGGAGCAGTGACCGTCCTCGGGGTCGACCCGCACGGTGGTGGCAGGAAGCTGCGCGAGCGGGTTGGGCTCGTGCTGCAGGAGGCGGCCGTACCGCCGATGCTCTCGGTGACCGAGCTTGTCGAGCTCTATCGCGGCTACTACCCCGCCCCCCGCCCGGCTGCGGAGATCATCGAACTCGTCGGCCTCACAGAGAAGGCCGGCGAGCGTATTCGAAAGCTGTCAGGAGGGCAGCAGCGTCGTCTCGACGTGGCCCTGGGCCTCGTGGGGGATCCGGAGCTGATCTTCCTCGACGAGCCCACAACCGGATTCGACCCTTCGGCACGCCGCGCCGCCTGGGAGGTCGTGCGCAACATGCGAACCCTGGGCAAGACGATCGTGCTGACCACGCATTACATGGACGAGGCCCAATACCTTGCCGACCGGATCTGTGTCATCGCGGCAGGGAAGGTCGTCGCGCAGGGCACACCCCAGACGCTGCGCGCCGGGACCGAACAGCTGACCCACATACGATTCGAGGTCCCAGAGGGCATCGCCGCGGGTGCACTGCCGCTTCCGGTGAGGATGGAGGAGGGTATCGCGGTCATCGAGACCGCGATACCGACGCGGACCCTCAACGACCTGACGACATGGGCCGTGGCTCACGGACTCGAGCTGCTCAACCTCGAGGTCACGCGTCCGTCACTCGAGGACGTCTATCTGGAGCTGACCAGGCATGAGTAGCGCGGGCATCGCGTTACGTCAGGTCTCGTTCGAGCAGAGGTCGTTCTGGCGCAACCCGGCAAGCGCATTCTTCGCGTTTCTGTTCCCGATCATCTTTCTGGTCGTGTTCGCGACACTGTTCAAGGGACAGACGGTAGAGGTCGGCTCCGCGAAGACGAGCTACGACGATTACTACATTCCGGCGCTGGTTGCCTTCGGTGTCATGGGTGCGTGCTTCACCAACATCTCGATAACACTCTCACTACGACGCGACAACGGCATCCTCAAGCGCCTGCGTGGGACGCCGCTCCCGCCCTGGGCCTTCATCGCGGGCGTGGTCGGCTCGTCGATCATCGTCAGCGTCGTGCTGGCGCTGCTCACCACCGGCTTCGGCATTCTGGTCTACGGCGTGCACGTGCCCCAGCACATTGGTGCGGCGGCGGCGTCGATCGGGGTCGGTGCCCTGGCCTTCTGTGCGCTCGGCATGGCGATGACCATCGCGATTCCCAATGCCGAGGCGGCTCCCGCCATCGTCAACGGGGTGTTCCTGCCCATCGTGTTCATCTCGGGGACGTTCTTTCCGGTTCCGTCGTCATCGGTCCTCGCGCAGATTGCGGAGTGGTTCCCCGTGCGGCACTTCATCGACGCCATGTTCACCGCATTCGATCCCGCGCACCAATCCGCCAGCGGCTTCAACGGTACCGATCTCCTGATCATGGCCGCATGGGGCGCTGGGGCTGTGCTCCTTTCCGTGATGCGTTTCCGCTGGGAGCCACGCAAGAGCTGATCGGCGTCACCCGGAGCCGGGTGCGGACTCGTTCTGCGTCTGCAGACCGGCCAGGATGAGCGCGTCGTCGAGCCGTGTCCCTCCGTAGCGACCGCGCGAGACGATGACGTTGACGAGGTTGCCCACGCGCCACACAAGGGTGATCTCAACTGCCTGCAGGCCGCCGGGCGTGGTGCGCACGACACTGATCGAGTGCGCCTCGTCGCCGAGGGGACCGGTGGACGCCGCCACCGCTCCGGGAATCGCGTCCAGCTGTCGCACGGTCGCTCCGTAGGCGCTCGACGCCCCGCTGATGCCGGCGAATCGCTCGACGGTCGCGACGATGTCGATCGGACCGTTGCTGGTGCTGAAGTCGACATTCCGCTGATATTCGACGCGCGCGGCAGCTTGCAACCCAACCTTGCTCAGGGTGGATGCGAAGGCTTCATCGCCAGCGGCAATGGTCGTCGCGTTGATGTGCGAGGCCGAATTTGTCACGGTGAAATCCGGTGCGACAAGCTGATCAATGGTGATCAGGTCGTGCACCGGATCGCTCGTCGACAATGACAACGCGGCGCTGCCGCACGCGGCGAGCGCGAGGCCCGCCGCAATCGTTGCGAGGATGCGAGCACCCAACCCGCCGACCGGGCCCACCGCCGGCTACTCGTGTCGCAGCGCGCTGAGCACTGAGGTTCGCACGGCTCTGCGAGCTGGACCGATGGTGGCGACCACCGCCGCAAGGACAACGACGAGCAGGAGGACGATCACCGTCTCGAACGGAAAGACGAATCCGGGGGCGAACGTGGACGTGGTGCTCGCCTGCAGCATCGGTATCGCGATGAGACACCCGGCGGCGACGCCGATGAGGGTTGCGGCGCCGGCGAGGAGCCCCGCTTCGGTGAGCACGCGGCGCATCGCCTGACGGCTGCCGAGGCCGACCGCGCGAAGAAGCGCAAGCTCGCGTGTTCCCTGACGGACGTTGACGAGGAGCGTGTTCACGACCGCCAGCATCGCGATGATCACGGACACGAGCGCGATCGCGAGCACGAGACCGATCGAATGCTGCAGGGCGGCGCGAGCGTCACTCTCGATCACGCTCACCGGAACCGCCCGCATTCCATAGCTCGTGGCGGTGGCGGCGAGCGCTGTCGAGGGTCCACGGGTGGTGATGACGAGGTCGTCGAAACCGGACGCCGTCGACCCGAAGTACGTTCTTGCAAGATCGTCGGCCATCACCAGGCTCTCGCCGCCGTCGCCGGCCGGAAACGAGTGGCTGACGATGCCGACGATCGTGAAATACACGATGCCCTTCTGCGTCTGAACCGGGAGCTGTGTGCCCACGGTCCAACCGGTCGCAGCTGCCAGTCCGGCGGGTTCGAGGAAGCTGGGCCCATTCTCGAGGGCGCCCAAGGTTGTTGCCCGCTCCCCGGACACGACATCGAGCCCACCCATCGAGGCGTAGGCGCCAGGGTCGACCGCCGCGACGCCTTCGGACGCGCCGGCGACGGTCTCGGACAGAAAACGCAACGGTGTGAACCGGGCGACTCCCTGGCTGCTGCCGATCGCTGCCGCGATCTGGTCGTCCTGGGTGACGGGACTGGTCACGACCATGTCTCCCGCAAACAGGTGTGAGACCCAGCTGTCGCTTGCGGTGAGCGCTCCGGCGCTCAGCGCGCTGGCGCCGACAGCGGTTGCCACCGCGATGGCGAGGCCCGCGATGGTCATCGCCGTCCGGTTTCGGGCACGGGCGAGATGGGCTGCGCCGGGGAGCGCGCCGCTGACGAACGGGGAGATGGCCAGCGCCAGGAGGCTGATGATCAGGGGAGCGAGGAGGGGCAGGGCGACCACCAGCCCGAGCAGCAGGGCGATGACGCCGAGAGCGACAAGGCCGCTGGCGGTGCTCAGGAAGCACAGCGCCGCGATGACGAGCAGCACGGGGCTCGCCGTTCGAAGGAGGACGCTCGCGCGCTGATGCTCGCTGATCGGATGGGGCCGCAGCGCGTCGAGGATCGGGAGACGCGCGGCGGCGAACAGCGGCAGGAGTCCTCCGATGAGCGCCGCGCCGAGGCCGGCGGCGATGGCAGCCGCCACCTGGCCGGCCTGTGGCGCCAGAGATGGCACGGCAAGATCGGCGGGCGAGAGGCTGCTGTTGAAGACGCCGCCCAGGAGCAGGCCGGCCGCGACGCCGACTGGAACGCCGGCCGCGGCGATGGTTGCGACCTCGATGGCGAAGAGGCGGAACACTTGGCGGGCCGACGCCCCGGCGGCGCGCAGCAGCCCGATCTCGCGCCGCCGCTCGTAAGCAGCCAGAGCCGCGCTGTTGGCGGTGACTCCGGCACCCACGATGAGACTCAGCACGGTCGCCAGCACGAGCAGCGGTTCCAGGTCCTGCAATGGCGCGGACGCGCCCGCTCGCGGATCGTAGGTTGTCACCGCCGGGCCGAACTTGGCGTGGACCTCCCTCGACACCGCGGCCACGGTGGCACCCGGTCCAAATCGCAAGGCGACCAGGGGCGTGTGCAAGCCGAGCGCGAAGGCTCCAAGCATCGCCGCGTCATCGATGAAGACCGCGTTGTGTGTGAAGGACGGCCCGGCCCGCGTCCCCGACGTGAAACCGACGATCGTGAACACGTCCGGCCCCGTGGCGGTGATCATCTGGATCCCCTGACCGATCTGGAGCGGGGCGTCGGTACCGCCCGTCAGCGCGGTGCTCAACCCCTCATCGATGGCAACTTCCGAGGTGCTCCCGGGGAGCGGGAGCCGTCCGGCCACCACCGAGACACTGCGGAGCGCCGCACTCGAGTCCTGGAGACCCACCAGGGTCACCGTGTCACCTTGAAGACCTCCCCCGGCCGGGCCGGCGGTGACCTGCTTCTCGTACAGCGGGACGGCCTGGACCACCCCCGGGAGTTGCGCAAGCGTTCCGATCTGCTCAGGGGCCAGGCCGGATCCGCTGTCGACTCGGACGTCGAGCGACGACGCGCCCGCCTGCTGCAGTTGGGCCTCACTCGCCTGCACCGTGAGACCCTGGATCGCGATCTGGACGGCGAGCACGACGGCGATGCCGAGCGCCACCGCGCTGGCGGTGAGCACGCCGCGCAGCGGGCGTGCCCTGATGGCTCGCGCCGCCAACAGCCAGAGGTCGCTCACAGGTCCAGCTTGGCGAGCCTGGCCACGAGGATCGCCGGATCCGGAATCGAATCCGCTGCCTGTCCGGCATGATCCAGAGCGACGTCGTCGACCACCGCCCCGTCGCGCATGATCAGCACCCGATCGGCGTACGTCGCGACCCGTGCGTCGTGGGTGACGAGGACTGCCGTCTGGTGCTCCTGACGGCAGAGACGGGTCAGGAGCGCCATGACCTCGTGGCCGCTCGTCCAGTCGAGGTTTCCGGTCGGCTCGTCGGCGAGCAGAAGGGATGGCGAGGCGGCGAGGGCACGTGCCAGGGCGACCCGCTGCTGCTCTCCGCCAGAGATCTCTTCCGGACCGTGACCCTGCAGACCGTGCAGGTTGAGCTGGTCCATGAGTGCGTTGACTCGCTCGTCGATCACCTGCCGGGAGAGCTTCTGACCGAACCTGCCGGGGGCTTCGTTGCGCAGGCGCAGGGGCAGCGCGACGTTCTCCGCGGCGGTCAGCGTTGGGAGGAGGTTGAAGAATTGGAAGACGACCCCGATGTGGTCGCGACGGAAGGCCGAGCGCTCCTCGTCCTGGAGGCCGTACACGTCGATGCCCTGGATCGTGACCGATCCCTGGTCGGGCGGCTCCAGGCCGCCGAGCATGTGCAGCAACGTGCTCTTCCCGCACCCGCTCGGGCCCATGATGGCGACGAAGTCGCCTGCGCCAACGGTCAGTGACACGTCTCGAATCGCCTCGCGCGGCGGCCGGCTCACCCGATAGACCTTGCGGAGACCGGTGGCAACCACGATGCTGCCACCGAGGTCGCTTGCGGACGCTTCGACGGTGCTGAGCTGAGTCAGAGTGCTGGCCTTTTAGAAAGTCAAGAACGCTTCGAGGACGGATTCGATGGTGCTGGGAAAGAGCCCCTCGTACCGATCCACCGGCGGTGCGGGGAGGTCCTGGGGAAGGCTGCCTGCGGGGACCAACAGTGGCGTCGGCGTCGGCGGGGGCGTTGCTGCGGCGGGTGTGCTGCTGGTCCCGGCGGCAGCCGGCGGCTCGGGCGCCGGAGAGTTCCGTGGGGCTGGTTTGGGGGGCGGGGGCTTGTGGGGCGGCGGTGGGGACGACCCCACCTGGGCGAACTCCTCGCTGAACATCCAGACGTTTTGCTCGCTCCCCTGCCCGGTCCAGGTGACGCCTCGCGCGCTCTCGTCCGACCCGACACCCAACTCGGTGTAGTTCGAGTCGAGGATGTTGGCACGGTGGTCTGGGCTGTTCATGAAAGCGACGTTGATGTAGCCGGCGGGACTGGAGGCGCCGGCCTCCCACCCGATGTTCTCACCGGCCGACCGGTAGCGAACGCCGTATGCCTGCATCATCGAGAACACGTACTCGCCGCATCCGAGGATCGGATGGGCGAAGTAGTTGCGCGTGATCATGTCGAACGAGCGCCCGGAGACATGCACCCCTAAGCAGTTGTAAGGTGCGCTCTCGCCGATATTCTGGAGCGTGCCGCTGAAGCTGAGCGAGTGCACCCCGTTGCTGGTCCGGTCCTGGTTGGTGAGCGCGAAGAGCTGCGAGTCCTCGCCGCCATTGGCGCTGGCCGAACCGGCCGTCCCCGCCAGGTGCAGCACAGCCAGACCGCACGCGGTCACGAGCCCGGCGATCATCGCCATCGGGCGAACTGCTCGCCGGCGACGGCGGCCGTCGTGGGGCGCCGGGTACGCGAGATCGGACGTTGCCCGCACCGCGGATGCGGTGCGGACCACTTCATCCCACGCCGAGGGCAGCGGCCGACGTTGCATGCGGCGTTCCTTCACGTGAACTGGCACCTGAATATGACCGACCCGTTCCGGCCGACCCCTATCAAACCGCCCTCAGAGCCCCCGGGACGCTGCTTCGACAGGATCGTTGCACCGTTCCTCGTCCATCCACGGGATGCTTGATCCAGCCTCCGGGCAGGTATTCCAACGCGATCACACGAGGTGGTTTGGGCTCTCATGTCGTTGCTCGACCGAGTGCAGCGGAAAGCAGAGGGAACTCCTTCGACTTCCGCCCCCAGCGCGCCGTCGCCATCCGCACCCTCAGGAACGCCGGATCGTCCCGCAGATGACGGAGCGGACCGGTTTTCTCCGGCCGGCTGGCAGAATCGCCCTGGGGGAGCGTCGGCGCCGGTGCAGGCTACGCCGGCTCCCGCGCCACGACCCTTCGAGGTTGAGCGCCCCACACCCGCTCCTGAGCCGCAGCGCGCTCCCACGCTCCTGAACCGCACCGGCGGGATGTCGCGCCCAGGGCTGAACAAGATGGGCGGCCACGTCAACACGCACGTGGCGCTGCGTGGCAAGGTGCATCAGCGCCTCGTCGAGGAGCTCGCCCAGGGCACCGACTCCGTCCCGCCGGAGGTCGTGCGCCAGCGCATCGCCGAACTGCTCAACGATGTGATCACCGAGCAGAACATCACGATGAGCCGGCCTGATCGACTGCGGCTTGTCGAGATCCTCATCAACGATGTCCTCGGCCTCGGACCGCTCGAGGAACTCCTCGCGAGCGAGGACATCACCGAAATCATGATCAACAGCTACAAGCAGATCTATGTCGAGCAGCATGGCAAGTTGACGCTGAGCCCGGTCACCTTCGAGAGCGATCAGCAGTTGATGCAGGTCATCGACAGGATCGTCAGCAGTATCGGTCGCCGAGTCGACGAGTCGTCGCCGATGGTTGATGCGCGCCTCAAGGACGGATCCCGCGTGAACGTGATCATTCCGCCGCTGGCGCTGCGCGGACCCACCATGACGATCCGAAAGTTCGCCAAGGAGGCGCTGACGATCGAGGACCTGATCAAGTACGGGTCCATTACAGAGGACATGGTGCGATTCCTCCGGGCGTGTGTCCGGGGAAAGATGAACGTCGTGGTGAGTGGCGGCACCGGCTCGGGAAAGACGACCACCCTGAACATCCTCAGCAGCTTCATCCCCGAGGACGAGCGTATCGTCACCATCGAGGACGCGGCCGAACTCCAGCTTCGTCAGGATCATGTCGTGACGCTCGAGACGCGCCCCGCGAACGTTGAAGGTCGGGGTCGCGTGTCGATTCGCGACCTGGTCATCAACTCCTTGCGCATGCGGCCGGATCGCATCGTCGTCGGAGAGTGTCGCGGCGGCGAAGCACTGGACATGCTCCAGGCGATGAACACCGGCCATGACGGATCGCTGACGACCCTCCATGCGAACAACGCGCACGACTGCATCAGCCGTCTCGAGACGCTGGTGCTGATGGCGGGCGCCGAACTCCCGTCGCGTGCGATCCGCGAGCAGATCGGCTCGGCGGTGAACGTCATCGTCCAGCAGTCCCGCCTGCGAGACGGGACGCGCAAGGTCGTGAGCATCACCGAGGTGCTCGGTTGCGTCAACAACGAGGTGAAGCTGCAGGACATCTTCACCTACAAGCAGGTTGGTGTCGACGAGGACGGCAAGGTTGTCGGCTCGTACATGCCGACCGGTGTCATGCCCACGTTCCTCGACCATCTGACCACCTCAGGCGAGCAGCTCTCCGAGGACGTGTTCCAGCCCATTCACGTCATGGACGGGGTCGGATCCGCCTGATCCGGGCTCGAATGTCGGGCGGCACCGCGAATCCCTGGGTCCGCCGCCGTACAGCCGATTTCCCGCCGGGAGCGCAGGGTATGGTCATGCCAGCGGCGGAACGGCGCCTTGCCCGGTGCCCGAATTGCGACGGGTCCGGCGACCGCAATCGCAGAGTGGAGTTTCGGCAGGGCACCGTCGGTGCCTGGGCGTCGAAGGCGACCCCAGGCGATGAGTGTGGCCGCTGCTGCGGCGAGGGCCTGATCTACGAGCCGGCGAACGTACCGCCGCCGCCTGGCTGACGCCGGCGTGTGCCGACGGGATCACTCAGTCGGCGATCGTTAGCGCGAGCTGTTACGCGACACCGCTGAGGTGACCGTTCTTCTCGGTCACGACGCCCACCTGGCGGCGGTCCGGGAAGATCTGCGCAAGTCGCGGCGGGAGCGGGATGCCCATGTCGAACAGCCTGTCGATGATCCGCGGCCTGATGCCCGTCGGCTCGAAGTCGCCGATGATCTTTCCGGTCGACGGATCTGCACCGCGCGACTCGAACTTGAAGATCTCCTGCACGGTGATCATCTCACCTTCCATCCCGATGACCTCGGTGACGGACACGACCTTGCGCGAGCCGTCCTTGAGGCGGTTCAGCTGGATGATCAGGTTGATCGCGCCCGCGATCTGTTGACGGATTGCCTTGAGGGGCAGGTCCAGACCGGCCATGAGCACCAGCGTCTCGAGCCTGGAGAGGGTTTCGCGCGGGCTGTTCGCATGGATGGTGGTCAGCGAGCCGTCGTGGCCCGTGTTCATCGCCTGGAGCATGTCGAGGGCTTCGCCACCGCGGCACTCTCCGACGACGATGCGATCGGGTCGCATGCGCAGCGAGTTGATGACCAGCTCGCGGATCGCGATGCGGCCCTCGCCGTTTACGTCGGCGGGACGTGCCTCCAGACGGCAGACATGCTCCTGGTGCAACTGCAGCTCGGCGGCATCCTCGATGGTGACGATGCGTTCGTCGATCGGAATGAAGCCGGAGCACACGTTGAGGAGCGTCGTCTTTCCCGTACCGGTACCGCCGGACACGAGGATGTTCGCGCGCGCGAGCACGCACGCCTGGATGAACGCGGCAGCTTCCTGGGTCATCGTTCCGAACCCGATGAGGTCGGACACCTGATACGGGTCCTTGCTGAACTTTCGAATCGTCAGAATGGGACCATCGAGCGCCACCGGCGGTATCGCCGCGTTGACGCGGGATCCGTCGAGCAAGCGCGCGTCCATCAGGGGTGTGCGCGAGTCGATGCGTCGTCCTACGGCGGCACCGATGGTGTCGATCACACGCATCAGGTGAGCCTCGTCGTCGAACCGGATGTCGGTCAGGAGGATCTTTCCCTTGCGTTCCACGTAGACCATCTCCGGTCCGTTGACCATGATCTCGGTCAGGCTGTCGTCGTCGACCAGTGGACGCAGGGGGCCCAGAGCCTCGAGATACCGGCTGTCGAGCTTCTGCGGGACGGCTGCCATGCTCACGTGAGGATGCTCCTTGGATTTCGGACGGAGGGCGGTTCCGCGCCGATTGTGTGCGCAGCGGCGCCACGCGCTGACGGGAGCAACCGGTTCGATACACGTTCGATTCCTGCAGCGTTCCAGACATCCACGACTCGTTAACTCGTCCCGGTACGATCACCTCGTTGTGATGAGCACAGGGGCGCTGGCGACGGCGGAGGGTTCCTCGACTCAGGACGACGAGTGGTTCGGCGAGGGCAGCGCCTTCGATTCCGGTGAAGATCTCGCCGCAGCGCTCTTCGCGCTCGCCGGCGCGATGCCGACCGAGAGGAATGTCATCCCGCCGGTGGAGGTGGTCTGGCCCATATCGATGCCGCAGAGCGCCCCGGTCTTCGTGGAAGTCCAGCGGCCAGGCACCCTCGACGGAGCCAGGCGCCCCGGGTCGCTCTACTCGGCCACGAAATCGGCAAGTGCCTCCCCAGGGAGCTGGTCGGTCCGCTCGCCGGGCGAGCAACTGCTCCCTCCGAAGGTTTCCGGTCGATCCGGATGGACCATCCGCAACAGCGTGACCGTGCTGCACCGGACGGAGGACGCGATCGCTCGGCTGCGCGAGGAGGCGGTCGCGATGGCATTCCTCGCTGCGGCCGAGGCGTGCGGCAGGGGACGTCCAGCGTCGCTCGAGCGGCGGAGCCACCCGCGGTAGCGACAGCTCAGCGTTCGTACGGGCGCAGCCGCTCTTCCACCTGAGAGGTCGTGAGCGAGGTGCGGTCCGGCGGTGCGTCCCTGGTCGGAATGCTCGTCGCCACCCCGGAACGCGATCGCGCTCTGCGGGAGGCGGGCGCGTCATCATCGTTGCGGTCCGCCCCCTCGAGCTCTCGCCGACGCATCATCGCGTACACGTTGTCGAGGGTGGGGGCATGGCCCTGGCGCAACAGGGCGAGGACCGCCTCGGGGTCGATCGCACCCGGAGCTGCCAGAGCAGCTGCTCGTGCGGACTCGAGTGCCGCCGCCTGGGCCGCTTTCATCTCGTTGCGCGAATGTCTTGCCGCCCGGAGCAGCGCGAGACAGATGATGCCCTCGACCACGGCAAGGCCGGCCAGGATCAGCACCGAATGATCCTGGATCCAGCTCGCCACCTGGGTGGTCACCGGGTCACGCCCCGCACAACCGCTCCGCAGCCTGCTGGTGCATCTCACGCGCCATGGCCTGAATCGACGCGGGATCCTGGCCCTCGAGGTGAAGCCCGCGAATCGTGTCAATGGTCGCGACGAAATCGTCGATCGTCGAGCGGGTACTGCTGAGCAACGCAGTCACCGGTCCCGCGTTCGTCTCACCGAGCCACACGATGCCGATCTGGACCAGCTCGTTGCGCACCTCGTCGAAGTCCACGTATTGCGATCCGACCGGCTCGTCACGATGGAAGAAAGCCGAGTCCGCGTCGTCATCGGACGCCGGCGTCGCACCGTCCGCGGTCTGCGGCTCGAGCGCGTCGGGCTCATCGGAGGAGTGCGATGCCGCGGCAGCACCCGCGGTGCCCCGAGGCTCCTCGTCGGGTTCGGCCAGCGGCCAGCTCCATGGGCCCGGTGTCCGCAGAACCGGCCCGGGGCTGATCGCCTCCTCGCCGGCGGCATCGAGATCGCCGTGGTCGGCGACGGGCTCGTCTCGGGGCGAAGGTTCGGCTCCATGATCCTGGTCGGTGACCGGCGCCTCCGCCCAGAGGTCGGCGGTCGCGTTGGGTTCCTCGTCCGGGGTTGGTCCGGCGTCGGTGTGTTCCGAGGCGTCAGCGTCCGGGGTGATGTCCTGTTCGGTCGTGGCGGATGAGGTTTCGCCATGCGCGACGTCGTCAAGCCATGACGAGGAAAGCCACGATTCAGACGCCGCTTCAGGCGCGGGCTCGTCCTCCGAGTCGAACTCGAACAGGTGGCCCTGGTCGAGAGGATCGGCAGCGCCGACCTCCGCAGGTTCCACTGACGGCTCGTCGATCGGCGCCGATTCGGAGGGGACCTGGAGCAGCAGCAGCGGCGTCGTTTCATCCGCTCCCACCTCCGGGCCGGCTTCCGCATCAGGCGTCTCCGCCGCCAGAGCAGCGTCGGCGGCGTCGGCCGCGACCGGAGCATCGGACGCAACCAACGCCGAATCAGCAACCGGAGGGTCGTCCGTGGAAGGTCTCTCATCCGCAGCAGGTGCATCGGCGGGTGGCGGGGCGTCATCCACGGGATGCGCGACCGACCACGTCGGCGCAGCTCCATCGGCTTCCCCGGAATCAGGATCGGGAGCGGCCGGAGGCGTGCCGGCCGGGTCCTGTGAGCGATACCACACCGGCTGAGTACCGGCATTCGGCTGGCGGATGCTCCACCCCGCAAAGGTGGCCGCCTCGGAGCCTGCGGACTCGGGGGACTCGCCAGTGCTTTTGGCAGCGGCATCCCCAGCCGCGCGACGTTCGGCACGAGACTTTCGAGACCGTCCGAATCCCCAGCGCGACCGCTTGGGTTTGGGCTCGGATCGGGCGGCTTCGGGAGCGGGAGCGAGAGCAGGCGGGACGTCACCGGCTTCCGCCGCCGCCTGCTCGTCCGGCGGGGGCGGCGGCGGGGGTGCGAGGTCGTCCGCCGTGTCACCCACTGTGTGCGGGGCGTCGGTCTCGCCGTCCTCAGCGCCCGTCTCATCGACCGCGGGAGGCGAGTCAGCAGCCGCGGCGTCGGGAGTGACGTCCGGTGCAGCGTCGTGCTCGGCATCAGGCGATGCCACGGGTGCGGGATCAGGCGGCGTGACCTCGAAAAAGTCACGTGCGCTCGCCGGTGCCGGGGTCGTGTCTGCCGCGAGCGGGCGTGGTTTACGCTCCATCACGGTCAGCCGTCCGCGCGCCTGCGAGAGCAGGGAGCGTAGACGCTCCGGTGAGGCGACCGCCGATCGCTGTGTCTCCGAATAGACCGCCACGAGCCCCCCGCGACTGAAGAGCGCGATGCCGCGAACGGGGGCGTCGATGACCAGCACGCGGTCGAGGCCGTCGGCTCGGAATGCGGCGAGCATCGAGGCAGGGTCGAGCCACGACAGCTCGACATCACTCACCGCCACGGGGAGCCGCCAGAGCATGGTCAGAGACTCGGCGACGCGTGGATCATCGAGCGCGTAGCCGGCCAGTGAGCCCTTGGTCGCGCCCAATATCGCCATCCCGGCGGTCTCGCCGCGGGCGTGATCGTCGGCATCGATCCAGACGGCGTCGATCAGGTCGCCACCGCTCACGACCGCCGCGGCACGCAGCTTCGCGCCGGTGAGCATCAGGATCGAGGGCGGCAGCTCGGCAAGGCGATCGGCAAGATGGACCTCATCGGGCGAGGCCTCGATCCAGAGCGGACGTCCACCAGGCAGCAGTGGAAAGTCTGCGAGCCCGAAGGGAAGATCCGGCGAGTCGTCGACCGCGCTCCACCACTCGGGGCTCTCGTCGGTGACCGGGTCGTCTGCGTACGACCCTGCGAGGCGCACGAACGGGCCGGCGAGTTCGTCGATGGTGATCGAGAGGGTTTCGTGGGGCGACATCGCGCGCCGCCAGTCGGAGACCGAGAAGACCCGTGGCAGCGCGGCGAGCAGCGCGTCGATCGCAGCTTCCCCTTCGATCTGTGCTTGATCCGTTTCGAACACAGCGTGGCTCGGCCGTCCGAACACGAGGTAGAGCGTCGCTTTAGCGCCGTCCCAGGAAATGTCGAACGCGCCACTCAAATAATCGTCTTTGGCGCTGGCAAGCTGTCGCAGTAGCTTGACATGGGGCGCCGCGGTGGCCATGTGCGGATATTCTACGGTCGTGCCTGCAGAAGTAATCACGATTGCGTCGCTAAAAGGTGGTGTCGGGAAGACAACCAGTAGCTATGCGCTGTGCGCGGCAGCTGCCGCAGGTGGTCTCAAAGTCATCGCAATCGACCTCGATCCGACCGGCGGATTGAGCAATGCTCTGGAGCGGGCCAAACGCAGCGTTACCGTCATCGATGTCCTGCACGGGCGTGTCACCCTCCGAGATGCGCTGATCGATCATCCGCTCGGTATCCGCACCGTCGTGTCACACCGAAGCCTCAATGACGAGTCGCCCTCGAAGGAGCAACTCGACGAGATGCTCGCGGATGTTCGTGACGACTGCGACATCATCCTGCTGGACACGCACCCACACGAACCGTCGCTGGTCGGGCCGATGGGGGCCGCCGACCGGATCGTGATCCCCACTGCGCTCGACATTCTCTCGTTGCGAGCGGCGGCGCTGACCGTGGGGCTCGCGCAGCAGCTCGATGTGCTCGATCGGATCCGCGGGATCGTCGTCACGAATGCGAAACGGCCGCTCTCGAGGATCACCGAGTCGCTGCTCAACGGACTGACACTGAGCGGGCTGGCGTTCGAGACGGTGCTCTGGTACTCCCCGGGCTGGGTCGTCGCCACATCCGGCCGCGGCGAACTCCCGGATCAGGAGTTGCTCACCGAGAGCAAGTTGCTGCTCCGGGAGGTCGCGACGCGCCCGGCTCCGACCGAGGCGCTGCGTCAGTTCGTCGGGATGGCGCAGGGCAGACGGCCGAAACCGGCGGGCGCGGTCACTCCCTGATCCGCTGCCACCAACTCTTGCGTCGCGGCTTCGTCGCCGCCACCTTCGGGGGGGCTGTCGCGCTCCGAGCAGGGATGCCTCTGACGGGGTGGTGTACGGGTGTCGGAGCCGCGCCTGGAGCCAAGGGGACGCTCTGTCGTGACAAGGCATCCGCCGGGCGGGCATCGCGCTGCAGGCGGGATCGTTCCTCGGCCAGCGTCCGCTCGGCGGCCTGGCGAGCGCCTTCGGCCGCCACCCTCGCCGACTCCGCCGCCATCCGTGCCTGCTCTGCGAGGTCGATCCGGCGGAGCAGCGTCGTCCGTTCATCCTCGAGCGTGGTGACGCGCTGCGTGAGGGTGGAGATCTCCTGGAGGTAGGCCGTGTCGGTGGCGACCATCGGAACGGTCAGATCATCCTCTTCGGGATCCTGGACGCCGGACCTCAAGCTGGCCGCCTGCCGGTCGACCAGGGCGTCGAGAAAGGCCCATTGCTGGCGGAGCTCCTCCTCGGAGTGACGGGGAACAGAGCTCACCGCGCCAGGGCGACCAGGCTCACGCCCTCCAGAGCAGTGAGCGCGGCGGTCAGCGCCTCCGGCGCCATGGCAGGGAGCACCTCGGCGCGGGGCAGTTCGAAAGCGATATCGGCTGCGAATCGCCGAGGGCGCGAGAGGGGATCGGGGCGAAGCACGAACGTGGGCGCGTTCGCCCGCGCCGCGGGTTGCGCCTGCTGGAGCGACGGCTGATCCGAGAGGACGCGGGTTTCATCCTGGGTGAACCCGGCCGCCAGCAGGCGCTCGCTCAGCGCGGTGCGATCACCGGTGTGCTGGCGACGTTCGACGGTAGTCCAGGCGGCTACCAGCAGCGCCTCCCGTTCGGAGAGTTCGCGGACGATCGCCGGGACGTGAGTCTGACCCAGCTCGCGGGCGGCACGAAGGCGCCGCGATCCGCAGACAACCTCGAACCGGTCGGCGCCCCTGCGCCGGAGCAGCAGCGGTTCGATGATCCCCCGCGACGCGATGCTGGCACGGAGCGCCGCGAGCGTGGCGGCGTCGACGTCGGTCCCTGGCCACCACGGCCGGTCATGCACCGCGGCGATGGCTATCCGCTCGACGCGGGACTCGGACGTGGGCGCGAGCCAGCGCGCCATGGGACCCGAGAGCGACGGCCCGTTGACGGTGTGCGGGGAGCGCTCGCCGACCTCAGACAACGGCTGCAACTCCGTCGCCGACGATCTCGCCGGCGAGCTCGCGATATGCCGCCGCGGCCTTGGACGATGACGCGTACGCGGTGATCGGAATACCGGCGAGCGACGTTTCCTGAAGCTTCACCGTCGGCGTGATGACGGTCGCGAACACGCGGATGTTGGCCAGCTCGCACAGACCGTCGAGGAGTTGGCGGCTGAAGCGGGTGCGCAGGTTGACGAAGGTGGGCACGATCCCGAGGATCGCAAGATCCGGGTTGAGGCGCCCTCGCACCAGGTGCACCGTGCGCAGCACCTCCTTGAGGCCGCGGATGGCGAAACCGGACATCTGCACCGGGATCAGCACCTCCCCGGCGGCGGCGAGCGCACTGATGGTCTGAAAGCCGAAGCTGGGCGGGGTGTCGAACAAGACGTAGTCGAAGGTGGCTCGGGCTCCGTCCCGCCGTAGCGCGTCGCGAAGGGCGAGCTCCTTGTCGATCGACGATGCGAGCTCGCCCTCAACAGCCGACAGGTCGGGGGAGGCGGGCAGTACCCAGAGGTTCGGCCAGCTCGTCTCGGTGATCGCCGCACCGGCCTCGACGCGACCGCCGATCACTGCGGCGACCCCCGACCGTACGTCGTAGGGATCGAACCCGACGCCGCTGGTCAGATTCGACTGCGGGTCGCAATCGACGAGGAGCACGCGCTTACCTCGCTCGGCGAGCGCGGCGCCGAGGTTGATGACGGTCGTGGTCTTGCCCACGCCGCCCTTGCCGGAAACGCATGCGATGGATACGGTCACCTGAAACCTGCACGATAGCTTGCACCGCCACTCGATAGCCAATGCGGATCGAGGTTGGGCAGGCGTCCGAAGACACGATGGCGGTCTGTGACCTGCGCGTCACGCACGGTCCGAGTCCATCGCACAGAACGCGTCAATACTTGCAAACGATGATGAATGCACCAGGTGCAGGGCATCACGGAGAGGTGGATCGTTTCCAATTGCGGCGGGGGGAGATGTATCGGATCTCGTACACCGTGAGAACCCCGCAGCAACGACGAGTCACTCGGAGCCTCGCGGTCTACGGCGGCTCGTCGAAGCGGCGGCTGTGGGATGGCCGCGAAGTGGTGTGCTACGAATTCCAGCGGCCACATGGGCGACCGCTCTCGCTGATCCGCGGCCAGATCGTCGAGGCGCGACCGGCCACGTTGAACGATCGCGGCCAGCTCGTGCTCGTCGAGGATTCCGCCCAGCGGCGAACGCTGCCTCGCGGTCTGTCCATGCGCAGCCGACTGTCGCCACCGCCGTGGTCAGCTAGCTAGGCCGGTCTCGTCGCTCCCGGTCAGGCTGCGCGACAGGCGCTCGTTGAGACCGCGGCGCTCGAATCGATAGCCGATTCCGGGAACGGCGTGAATGTACGTCGGCCTGGGGCCCGTCGGCTCGATCTTGCGGCGGAGCCGGTACACGTGGGCGTCAACACTGCGCAGGTCGAGGTCCGCGCCCTGACCCCAGACCTTCTGGATCATCTCGGAGCGCGAGATCACGCGTCCCGGCGAGGCGGAGAGAAGGGCGAGCAGGTCGAATTCGGTGGGAGTGAGGTTGACCGACTCGCCGTCGCGGAGCACCTCGTGCCGGCCGATATCGACGATGAGACCGGGGAACTTGAGGCGTCCTGGGCGCACCTGCGATTGGGTGGTCCGCTGGCGCCGCAGCTTGGCGTTGACACGCGCGGCGAGCTCACGAATCTCGAACGGTTTGGCGATGTAGTCGTCAGCGCCGATCTCCAGCGCCACGACGACATCGACGGTGTCCGTGCTGGCGGACAGGATGATGATCGGGACCTCGACGCCCGCCCCCCGGAGCCGCCGGCAGACGTCCAGTCCAGGCATGCCCGGCAGGCTGAGGTCAAGCAGGATGAGGTCGACGTCGCTCTGCTCCGCGAGGCGCAATCCCTCGGCGCCGTCCTCGGCAAACTGCAGGCCGAAGCCGTGCTGCTGGGCGACGGTGGAGAGGATGTCCCGCATCGCCGGGTCATCGTCGATGACGAGCACGGTCGCCTCTGCCGGGGCACGGACGACGCCGTGACCCAGAGGCGCGAGGATCGACTCCGTAAAAGTTGTCATCCCTTCCTCAAGTTGGATCGACCGCACCAAACGTGCCCATTGGCGCACCGTAGCACCGTGGCCGGGGCGGGTTCGCGGCGGTTACGGACGCGTTGCCCGTCTTTACGTATCTGCAACCGCAGCCGGGTGCCACCACGCATCACACGTGCACGGGAAGCGCGACGACAAATGTGTTGCCGCGCGCGCGAGAGTTGTCGATCCATATCCTGCCGCCCATACGCTCGACCAGTTGCCGGGCGAGGTAGAGGCCGACGCCGAATCCACCGCGCTGACGGAGCAGCGGGGACTCGACCTGATAGAACGAGGCGAAAACACGGTCGACGTCGCTGTCGGGGATCCGGCGTCCGTTGTCCCTGACCTCGACGTGCACTTTGTTCACCGCTCGGTACGTGGTCACGCGCACCGGCTCCGAGTCGGGGGAGAACTTCAGCGCGTTGTCGATGAGACACGCGATGACCAGGGCAAGGCGCTCATGGTCGGCGAGAACTCGTTGCGCATCCGGAGCGACTGTGATCGCAAAGCGGTCGTGATCGGCGGATTCCACGAACCGCGCAATGACCTCACGGAACACGTTCTCGAGGTCGACGGCCGCGGTCTTGAGGCGGATCTCCCCCGATTCGAGCTGGGCGATGCACAGCAGGTTGTCGGTCAGGCGAGCGAGGTGCTCGGCTTCGAGACGCAACTCATGCAGGCCCTCGTCACGCGCATCCTGGGGCAGGCGATCGCCGGCGTCGTGCATGAGCGTGAGCCACGCCTTGATCTTGGTCAAGGGTGTCCGCAACTCGTGCGAGGCCAGCATCATGAACTCGCTCTTGATTCGATCCACCTCTCGCAACTCCGCGAACGCTGCGTGTTCGAGCTCGATGGAACGGCGCACCTGGGCATCGCGCTCGCCGACGAGCTCCCGAGCGAGAAGGTTGCTGCTCAGGGCGACGACGAAGAGGAGGAAGAGTCGCGACACCAGCGCATCGATCAGCGTGGTGTCGAGGTGATGATTCGCAACGTTGAATCCGACAGCGAAGTACGCGACGCCGGCAACGAACGCGCAGGCCATGCTCCCGACGAGTCCGAAGCGAAGGCTGCTCGCGATGACCACAATGAAGAACGTGACCGCCAGGTCGGAGTTGTACCCACCCGTCAGGTAGACGAGCCCACTGGAGACGGCGAGGTCGAGCACGATGGTCGCCACCTGGAGACGGCGGCTGGGGATCCGATTCGCCAGCAGCATGACCGTCGCCGCGAGGTTGAAGACGCCCCATGAGCCGAGCACGAGGTTGACCGCCGCCGTCGACTGGCCGGTCGCCAGCCCCGGGAAGTTGTTGGCAACCGCGGCGAAGATGAGCACCATCCATCGGCTCAGCTCGATCGTTCGTTCAATACCCGCTCTGCGATCGCGGGCAGGCATCGCGGTCGACTCGCTGCGCGGCCTGCGGGTTGGCAGGCGACCCGCCGGCCGGTCTGCCGAGTTCGTCATCGGACGTGCGGGAGCGGATTGCGTGAGCTCGCGGCTCACGGCTTCAGCCATGCTGGTCGGGCACGCGCGTACGGTTGCGGATCGCCTCGCTCACTCTGGTGAGCCTACCGGCGCTTTACGTTTGCCAGACGAAGGTCTCGTAACGATGCCGCACCACCCACTGTTACAGGCGAACGCATGCATGCCCCGGTCCTGGAAACTTCTGATCAGCCGTGTCGCTCCCACCGATCGCCGCTCCGCATCCGGATCGTCCGGATGACCTTGCCGCGGGCGCGGCCGCCCTTCGAGACGGCCGCCTCGCCGATGCGGTCGCGGCGTACGACCGCGCGCTCGAGCGGCTCTCCCCCGATGCGCACCCCGAGCAGCGAGGCGCGGCTCTACTGGCTCGAGGGCTGGCGCACCAGCTCCTCGGTGATGGATCCGGCGCCTCAGCAGATGTCCTTGCCGCGCTGAACGTCTGGTCGCTGGCCCGGGCCGACTGGGCTTCGAGCGCCTTGTCGGATCTTGCCGCCGCACTGTCGAGTGCCGGCAACGTAGCGGCAGATGCTTACTGGCAGGCGGCACTTCGCCTGGCCGAGCGCAGCGGCGATGTCGTGCTGCAGGCCGCAGTCGCGGGGGAGTGGGGTCGTCATGCCGCACGCGCAGGAGAGTCGATCAGCGCCGTCGCGCTGCTCGAGAAGGCGGCCGAGCTCGGCAGGCGAGCCGGCGATGACGCCATCGTGGCCAAGGCGCTGGTGAATCTCGCGCGGGTCGAGCTCGATGCAGGCCGAGGTGGCCATGCCATGCGGAACATCGGCGAGGCGCTGGCCCGCGACCAGCGCGGTGACCTCAGCGCTGCCACCGCAGGTCTGCTCATCGATGTCGCCGCCGAGGCATTCCACTCCGGGGACACGGCGCACGCCGAGCTCTGTCTCGAGCAGGCACTCTCGCTGAGCGGTGGGACCGACCTGCAGATTCGCGATCGGACCCTCGCCGCGCTCGGTGGACTCGCCAGGGCGCGCAAAGACTACGCGGCGGCGGCACGATACGGCGAGGATCTTCTCGACAGCGCGCGTCGAGGTGGTGACCTCACGGTTGCCGCCGAAGCGCTCCACGACCTCGGCCGGATCGCCCTCGTCGCGGGCGCACTCGAGGACGCAGCACGACGCTTGACGGAGAGCGTCGTGATCGCGCGCAGTCTCGGTCTCGACGCACTCGCCGCATCCGGTTCGCGAGCCCTCGCCGAGGTCGCGATTCAGCGTGGGGCGCTCCTGCGAGCGCTGGGGTACGCCGAGCAGGCGGTCATCCTCTCCATGGGTCAGGATGACCTCGAAGCATGCGCGGCAACACTGCTGCTTGTGGGCGCCGAGGCTGGGAGTGCAGGGCTGGACGACGTTGCAAGGCCGGCCAATGAGGGCGCCGCCGAGATCTATCGATTGCTCGAGCGCGACGACCTTGCCCAGATACTGTCGGGTGGATCCCCGCTGCCCGCAGACGGCGCCGATGCGCGAACCGACCGGCTCGAAGCGGGACTCGAGGCCGCTCGCTCAGTCGTCGATCCGGCGGGTCACGTCGAAGGGCGCTGACGCGCGGTCAGCAGTCCGGGACCCCGGGCGGCGGGATCTCCATTCCGCTTGTTGGCGGCGGCGTGCCGGCCGGCGGCGACGACATGACGAGGCTGCCGCTCGCCGGGTCGTAGCAATTGACCGTCCACCCCAGGACATGCAGGGCTGCAGCTTCGCGAGCGTTCGACGGCAGGATCGCGTGATGGAGGCTCTCAATGGCGAGCACGTGGACCCAGTTCGGATCGAGCTGATCGATGTCGTCATACAACTGGAGCGCGCCGTTGCCGAAGACCGCCGGCTCGTCGTACAGGAAGACGATGCGGCCGGACGGGAAGCGGTAGGCCAGGTATCCGCCCCAGGAGTCGATCGTGTAGATGCGCTGTCCGGGAAAAGTGGCACCGGCATATGACGCGGCCGCCTCGGGGTACGTCGTCGCCTGATACAGGGCCGCCGCGGATGCACTGAGCCTCGGGACGAGGGTTACCGCCATCGCGGCGGTCATCGCGATCAGGACTGCGCTGGTCGCCACGGGATGAAGGTGGCGCACCCCCGTCTGCCGACCCCTCGCGGTGCGGGGTGCCAGATGCATCGTCCACGCCCGCGACCCGTGCGCGGCAAGCTGCGGCGCCATGAAGACCGCAAACATCCCCAGGTTCTCCTGCGCGAAGAGTGTCGCGATGAGCAGCCCGAATCCGGTGATCGCGCTGAATCGGTCGGGTCCGCCCGATACGGTCCAGAGCGCGATCAGGAGCACCACCTCGCCCTCGAACAGGCGGGCCCACCAGTCGTGGAAGTTCGGGGAACCGAACCCGGCGAGGCTCTGGGCGACGCCGGGATTGACGACTCCGGAGAGCACCGACGCGTAGATGCCCGGTCCGGCAGGGTTGGCGAGCACAGCAATCGCGCTGACCACGAGAGCGATGCCGAGTTGACGTCGGCCGGCGCTGTGTTTCGCGGAGCCGGCGGGAATCAGCAGCAACGCGGCGAGCAGGATCACCAGGCCCGCCGCGAACCCGGCATCCATGTTGGCCCAGATCACGAAGAGCGGAGGCAATCCCCAGACGGCAGCGGTCCGCCCCTCGCGCCATCGACTGATCACGAAGAGCACGATCGCGACCCCGAGCACCGAGATCACAGCACTGGAGACGCCGGCGACACTGTTGAGCACGACCCCGGTGATCACCATGGAAACAGCGAGCCAGGGGCCCGTGACGCGTGCGGATCGTGGGATCGAGAGCGCGGCGAGCACCACGGCCGCCACCGCCGCGAGGCCCATCACCAGCGATGCGAGGCCCGCGCCTCCAGCGCCCACCAGCCCGGCGAGCGTCACCTCATACAGCCACTGCTGGCCGACCCATGCGTGGGCGGCGGGGAGGAAGCTGAAGGGCTCGTGGGCGGGGATCCCGCTGGTGGTGATCAGCCGCCCCAGCGCGAGGTGCCACCAGACGTCGGAGTCACTGAACGGCTGGACGGTGAGCACCAGCACGACGATTGCGGCGGCGGCGATCCACGCAGCCCGCCTCGCCGTCGCTCGACGATCCCGCTCGGTGCTGGCGATCACCAGAAGGTCGTGGCGTGTCACTGGTTCTGCGCTCCGGCATTCGGACCAGCCTTCGACTGTTCGGCGCACACGCTCCCCGGCGCCCAGCGGGGCACGGGCGGGAGTTGCAACGTCGAAAGCCTGTCGGTCGGGACGAACGCGACGCTCAGACCATCCTGGTACACCTTGGTCCAATCCGCCGCATGGTCCATCACGTCGGCGAGGGGCGTCTTGATGTCGTAGAGAACGATGTCGGTGCCGAAGCGACGAATGATCGAGTCCCAGCTCGGCGTGACCGTCTCGACGTTGGCGTAGGTCTCGAGCATCTGATCGCCCATGAGCGCGGCGTCGCCGAAGATGAACACCTTGTCGCCGTGCGAAGAGAGCGCTTCGGCCAGGTAGCCTCCCTCGCCGTATTGGTTGAAGATCTTCAACGGTTCGGGTGCGCCGGCGAGCCATTGCGCGGCGCACACCGGGAATTCCTGCGCGTACGCGAGGGAATACGGCTGGAGTTGCATCTTGGGCACGAGCCAGGCGACGTAGACGCCGCCGAGACCGGCCATCAGCAGCGCGCATGCGGTGAGACGGAAGAGCAGCGGCGGTTGCGCTCGAGTGCGCGGTCGCGCGGGCACCGGCGCACGTCGAAGACGGCGCAGGGCGGCGCGAATTCGCGGTGTCGCGAGCTCGAGCTGGTCGATGTAGACCGGGGTTGACACTGCGACGAAGAGCTCGATGTGTCGCGCGGACTGGAGCGAGAGCGCGGTCGTGACCAGCACGAGCGCAACATCCCTCGCACGGATTCGCTGGTTGAAGACGATCAGCATCGCGAGACTGAGCAGCATCACCCCGTAGACGAGCACCTCCCAGTCGTGGAAGCTCGGCGAGAACCACTCCTCGATCAGCGACTGCTGGGCCGTCGATGCCTGTGTACCAGCCGCGTAAAACAGGATGGTTGGCCCGTTGAGATTGATCATGCTCACTGCGGTGCAGGCGATCAGCAGGTACAGGATTGGGAGGAGGCGTGAGCGTGGGGCTGGATCAGGCATCTGCAGTCGCTCACCGACGAGCTCCGCGACAAGGATCACGACGATGAACCCGAGTCCGATGACGAACTCGCCATGCAGGTTGCTCCAGAGCACGAACACGGGAACGAGCAACCACATGGCTTTCCCGCCCCGGACCATGTAGCGCTCGACAAGGAAAAGTGTCAACGCCGAGAACGCGAACGTGATCATCTGGACGCGCGGTCCCCAGATCGGAAACCCTGCGACCACCGCGACGAGCATGCCGAGGCCGAGGATGCCGCGACTTGGATTGCGGAGGCGTGCCTTCTGCATGACCGCCAGGAGTCCGAGCCAGGTCACCGCGCTGAGCACGAGCACGATGAGCCCGAGGCCGCCGACGGCGAACTCGACGGCGAACAGCACCTCGTTGAGCCATTCGTGCATCGTCCAGTGGTGGGTCGGGACGGTATACGTGAACGGATCGTTGCCCAGCAGTCCGGCGTGCTGGATGATCAGCTGGCCGGCGCGAAGATGCCACCAGAAGTCAGGATCTTGAATGGTCCGCGTCACCGGCAGCGCCATGATGACGAGCACAGCCGCGATGAAGAGCCCGCTCGGTGAAGTCAGCGAATCCAAGCGTTCGCGGAAACCGTTCCGTCGACGGTGCATCGCCTCAGCCGCCACGCTGCTCATTACGCCGCCCGCCACCCGTCCGTCAGCTCTGCGATGCTCCCGAGATCACGCGGGCCGCTGCTGCATTGCCCGGTTGTTCGAGCCCGACCGCCGACCAGAGCATCTTGAGGAGATGCGCAAACTCGAACGGCTTGCCCATGTACGTGATCCCGCCGAGATCCATGACCGCTTGAATGTCTTCGTCGAAACAGCGCGCGGTGAGCAGGATGATCGGGCACGTCGCGGTCTTTGCCTGAGCACGGAGCTCCCGACACACCGACAGCCCGCTCAATCGCGGCATCATCACGTCGCAGACAACCGCATCCGGAAGCCATCCCTTGATCACGATCTCGAGCGCCTCCATGCCATCCTCGGCACAGCGAACGTCGAACCCGTCGCTGGCGAGCCGCAACTCGAGGAGACGGCGAAGCGAGTCGTCATCTTCCGCGATGAGAATGCGAGGTGGGTCGCCCTGCGTCATAAGCCTGTCCATTTCCCTGGAGCGGTGGTTCAACTGCGATCTGGTTATACGCTGGGCGCAACTTGCGGCTCGCCGTGCAACAGGCCTGTCACAGTCATTTGTGAACTACGGGCAGGGTGCGACTCTGCGGTGACATGATGACGATGGTGAGCGAAGTCGAAGCGGCCCCCACCATGAACCCGTCGGCGCTGTCCGGCGTCCGATTCCTGGTGACCAAGCGCATCGAAGACCTGGACGCGACGGCTGCGTCGCTCGATGACGAGCTTTCGGCGGTGGCGCTGCGCCTCCAGGAGCTCCGGACCGCGCAGCGCGAGGCCGAAGGACGCTGGGGAGCGTTGCTGAGCGTGCTGCCCGCCGGCGATGTCGAAGAGATCGACAGCGCCTTCCGCACCCTCGCGAAGATCCGTGCCGACCTTGCGGCAACGGAGGAGCGCCAGGTCGAGCTGGGCACCCGGCTCACCGGCATCCGGGCCGAGCAGGAGGTGCTCCGCGCGGTCTATCGCAGCCTCGACGACCTCCTCGCCGCCAGTGCCGGCCCGACCAACGGCACCGTCCGGCTCCGTGACGCCTCTCGACAGGTCTTCCAGATCATCGAGGAGGAGCGGATGCGCATCGCCCGGGACATGCATGACGGGCCGGCGCAGTCGATGGCGAACCTCGTGCTCCAGGCAGAGATCATCGAGCGGCTCATCGCCCGCGACCCCAAGATGGTGGTCAGCGAACTGGCCGACTTCAAGAACGGTGTGCGCAGCGTTCTGGATGACACGCGCCGGCTGATCTTCGACCTCCGGCCGATGACCCTGGACGACCTCGGATTGGTGCCGACACTCAGAAAGTTCGTTGGCGAGTTCGGGGAGCGCAATTCGATCAACGCCCACCTGCGTGTCGTCGGAGAGGAGATCCGAATGGGCGGCGGCCTCGAGCAGACACTCTTCCGGATCGTTCAGGAGGCGCTCAACAACGCGCGCAAGCACGCCAAGGCGTCCAACGTGGAGGTGGTGGTCACCTTCCTGCCGAAGCAGGTCAGCGCGGTGATCCGGGACGACGGCGTTGGCATGGACGTCGAGGCGACCGAGGCGACGGTGGATCGGACACGCCATTTCGGGCTGCTCACGATGCGCGAGCGCGCAGACGGCGACAAGGGGAAGCTCGAGATCAGGTCCCAGCCCGGCAAGGGCACGGAGGTCCGGGCGACATTCGATCTCTGAGAGCACCGGTTCGTGAGCCGCGAAGCCCGGATCGGTACGCCCCCCCGACAATGGACGGGATGCGGCATCGCGTACTGGCATGCGACTTTGACGGGACACTCGCAACCGAGGGCGTGTGCTCCGACGCCACAATCGAGGCGCTGGAGGGTGTCGCCGCCACCGGCATCCGGCTCGTTCTGGTGACCGGCCGCACCAGGGAGGAACTTGCGGACGTCTTCGATCCCGGCCGTCTCTTCGAGGCGATCGTGTTGGAGAACGGCGCCGTTGTCCTCGACGCGAGCACCGGCGCGGAACAGCTGCTCGCACCGCGCGTCCCGAGCGGTCTCGTCGCCGAGCTCCAGCGAATGGGGGTCACGCCGCTGGTCGTGGGACGCGTGCTCTGTTCGACCGCGTGGGGCCAGGAAGCGAAGCTCTCGGCAGCCATCGCCAAGCTCGGCATCGATCGCCAGGTCGTCCGAAACCGCGCATCCGCGATGGTGGTGCCGCCAGGCATCAGCAAGCGCACGGGCATGGAGGCCGCGCTGCGTGCGATGGGCGAGCTTCCGAGCGCGACCGTCGCCGTCGGCGACGGGGAGAACGACATCCCCCTTTTCGCGGTCGCCGGCGTCTCGGTCGCGGTTGCCAACGCCGTCGATGCACTCAAGGCGCGCTCCGATGTCGTGCTCACCGAGCCCAACGGCAAGGGGATCCAATCGCTGGCTGCGGCGCTCGTGGCCGGCGACCTCGGAGCGCTGACCGCGCTGAGCCGTCTGGCGGGATAGACCCCTCAGGCCGGGAGGAATCGGGCGCGGATCAGCGAGGCGACCTCCCCAGCCAGGCGGCGATGGCGGCGTCGTTCTGCCGCCGCCCGACCGCCGCTCGGTGCTCGGGCTGGAAGTCGAGCGGTGGCACCTCGATGGTCGTGCCCGCGGTCGGCATGACCGTGGTGAGTGCAGCCACCAACTCCGGGTCGAACTGGAGGCCGCTCTGGCGCTGCAACTCCCCAAGGATCCAGTCGTAGGAGCGAGCGGGCTGATACGGCCTTCCGGTGCGCATCACATCAAAGGCGTCGACGATCGACACGATGCGGGCGCCGAGCGGGATCTGGTCACCGCGAAGCCCGTCAGGGTACCCGCCCCCGTTGAAGTGCTCGTGGTGATGCTTGACGATGAGGCGGACGTCTTCCCACGTGTCGATGTCGGCGAGAATCGCGGCGCCCACCTCGGGGTGCGTTCGAATGACGGTACGCTCCTCGGGGGTCAGCGCTTCCGGCTTGCGGAGCAGCGTCTCCGGAATCGCCACCTTCCCGATGTCGTGCAGGCAGGCGCCGAACCGAATGATGCTGCGCATGCCATCACCGATGCCGAGATGGCGGGCGATGGCATCGGACATGCCGACGAGGCGGTTCGAGTGCTCCTGCGTTTCGCAGTCCTTGGATTCCAGAGCGTTGGCGAGCACCATGGTGAAGCGCTCGAGCATCGGTGCGAGAAAGCGCAGACGGAGCGCCTCGTCGGCAAGCTCGCGGCGCTCGAGTGCTCGGTCGAGCACGGTGAGCAGGTGCATCGATTTGAAGGGCTTGGGGATGAACGCGACCGCACCGGCCTGCATCGCCTGCATCGCGAGGTGGAGGTCACGAAAGGCCGTCACGACGATGCAAGAGATCATCGGATCCACTCGTTGCGCGTGAGCGATGAGGTCGACGCCGTTCGCGTGCGGCATCGCATAGTCGGTGATCACCGCATCGAAGCAGCCCGGGGTGTCGACGGCGCTGATCGCCTCGGCACCGTTGGAGGCGCTGGTCACAACGTGTCCGGCGAACGCGAGCGTCTCGTCGATGAGTCGGCGTGTCAGCCCATCATCTTCGGCGACGAGCACCCGAGCCACGTGGCGACTACCTCCGCGTCATGCTCTCTGTGAGCCCGTGATCGATCGCGAGCAGGCGGTCATCGTCCCTGATCAGATCGATTCGGAGGTCCCCGTCACACGCCTGTGCGAGACCGCTACAACTGAGGCCGCGCCTCCGGGGCCGTCCCAAAGGGCAGCCGGAGCGTGTGCCGCCAGTGCGCACGGACTGCGCGCTGCACCTGGAGGTCGGTCCACCAGATCGGCACCTCGGCGCTCTGGTCATGATCGACACGGAGACGCTTGCAGAGCAGGCGGCGCCTGACCGGCATGCCGAAATCCTTTCGGCCCGTCATTACCACCTTGTAGATGAGGTAGACGACCACCCAGCACACCAGAGCTCCGGTTGCTGCGAGGTAGACGTCTCCCGGGATCGAGCTGGATTTGGCGACGTGCGCAGCCGCCGCGAGGAGAAGGAGCATCGGGCCAAGCCTAGCCCCCGCCTGCAACGCAACAGTTCACGATCCGGTAACAGCCGTGAAGCCGTCACCGGATCGTGCGTGCTGGTGCGTGGTGTCGGTCCCGTCTAGGCGACGGGGTCTGACTGAGGCTCCGGTTCGAGTGCCATCGCCACCTCGGCGTCGACCCCCATGTCGAGTCCGACATAGTCGGGATCACCGCCCCCCGCGGCTGCCGCCTCCTCCTCGTAGAGGCGAAGCGCTTCGTCACGAAGCTTCTGGTAGTAGTCGAGGCCCGTCCCGGCTGGGATGAGCTTGCCGATGATGACGTTTTCCTTGAGGCCGCGCAGCCGGTCGATCTTGCCCGAGATGGCCGCCTCCGTGAGCACGCGTGTGGTCTCCTGGAATGACGCCGCGGACAGCCACGATGCGGTGTTGAGCGCCGCCTTGATGAGGCCGAGGAGCACTGTCTGCGCGATGGCAGGCTCGCCGCCTTCGCTCAATGCCTTGGAGTTGGCCTCCTCCCATTCGAGTTGCGAGACGATCTCGCCGGGCAGCAGGTCGGTGTCGCCGGCGTTGTCGATGCGAACCTTTCGCATCATCTGCCGGACGATGACCTCGATGTGCTTGTCGTTGATATCGACGCCCTGCGTCCGGTACACGCGCTGCACCTCACGCACGAGGTAGTTCTGCACGTCGTCGCGTCCGCGGACGAGGAGCAGTTCCTGCGGACTGATCGAACCCTCGCTGATCTTGTCGCCGGCACTGACGTGGTCGCCGTCGCGCACCTTGATCTGTGCCGACACCGGGATCGGGTACTCGCGGGAATCGTCGTCGGTGCTGCGCACTAGGATGTGCTTGGCGTCGACCTTCGCCAGACCCGCATACCGGGCGCGAATGGAGACCTCGTTGCCGTGCTCGTCAATACCACGGATGAGCTCGGTGCCTTCCGCGACGTGGCTCCCATCCTCGACGGCGACCGCGTGCTTGGACGGGACCGGGTAGGTGGTGTCGAAGACGTCGCGTGAGGTCACCTTGACCTTTTGCGACCGGTTCTCGCCCTTGATGACCTCGACAACGCCGTCGATCTCGCTGATCAACGCCTTGCCTTTCGGCACGCGGGCCTCGAACAGCTCCTCGACGCGGGGGAGGCCTTGCGTGATGTCCGAGCCACCGGTTGCGACCCCTCCGGTGTGGAAGGTCCGCATGGTGAGCTGCGTGCCTGGCTCGCCGATCGACTGCGCCGCGATCACGCCCACGGCCTCGCCGATCTCGACCAGCCGGCCGGTCGCGAGATTGCGCCCGTAGCACATCCGGCAGACGCCCTCGCGGGCCTTGCAGGTCATAATGCTGCGCACCTTCACTCTGCCGACGGAATCCTTCTCGGCGATGATCCGGCGAGCCGTCTCGTCGTCGATGTCCTCGCCGGCACGCTTCACCGTCTCGTCGCCGATGACGATGTCCTGGGCCGCGATCCGGCCCTGGTAGCGGTCGATCACCCGATCTTTGAGCTCGTCGTCGGTGAGCTCGATCCAGATGCCCGCGGTGGTCTCGCAATCCTCGATGCGGACGATCACGTCCTGCGCGACGTCGACCAGCCGGCGGGTGAGATACCCGGAGTCAGCGGTTCGCAACGCCGTGTCGGCGAGACCCTTGCGCGCGCCGTGGGTGGAGATGAAGTACTCGAGAACGGTGAGGCCCTCGGAGAAGTTGGCCTTGATCGGCAGGTCGATGATGCGTCCGGTCGGGTCGGCCATGAGGCCGCGCATGCCGGCGAGCTGCCGGATCTGCTGCTTGCTGCCTCGGGCTCCTGACTGCGACATCATCAGCACCGAGTGGAAGCGGTCGAACGAGCTCATCGTGACCTCGGTCACCTTGTCGGTCGCGTTCGTCCAGATGTCGACGGTCTTGAGATAGCGCTCGTCGTCGGTGATGAGTCCGCGACGAAACTGCAGATCGACCTGCTCGACCTCGTCCTCAGCCTTGGCGATGATCCCCGCCTTCGCCGGCGGTGTCTTGATGTCCATGGCGGCGACGGTGACGCCGGCCACGGTCGCGTAGTGGAATCCGAGTCGCTTGATGCTGTTGACCAGCTGCGCGGTGGTCTCCGCGCCGTGCAGGTCGTAGCACTCCTTGACGAGGTGCGACAGCTTGCCGAGATCGAGGAACTCGTTGCGGTAGGACATCGACGGGAGGTCGTTGTCGGCTCCGGCGTCACCGAGAGGCAGGACCTCGTTGAAGATGACCCTGCCGATGGTCGTGGTCACGATCTCGGTACCGGTTGGATCCTCCTCCGACGCGCGGTGCGAGTGCACGTTGCGCTTGGGCATACGCACGCGGACGCGCTCGTGCAGGTTCACGACGTGGTGCTCGAACGCCAGCTGCGCCTCTCCGGTGGAGGAGAAGCGGTGCAGATCGGTCTCGGGCCGGTCGTCGTCCGCTCCTCGCTGAGTGAGGTAGTACGCGCCGAGGACGATGTCCTGGTGCGGTGCGACCACCGGGCTCCCGTTGGAAGCGCTGAGGATGTTGTTCGACGACATCATCAGGTTCTTGGCCTCGGCGACGGCACCGCTGAAGAGCGGGACGTGCACGGCCATCTGGTCACCGTCGAAGTCCGCGTTGAACGCCTTGCAGACGAGTGGATGGATCTGGATCGCCTGGCCCTCGACGAGCACCGGCATGAACGCCTGGATGCCGAGGCGGTGGAGGGTCGGGGCGCGGTTGAGGAGCACCGGATGCTCCTTGATCACGCCGTCGAGGACGTCCCAGACCTCGGGCCGCACGCGCTCGACCATTCGCTTGGCGCTCTTGATGTTCTGCGTGCTGTTCTGCGAGACGAGCTCGCGCATGACGAACGGCTTGAAGAGCTCGAGCGCCATCTTCTTGGGCAGCCCGCACTCGTGCAGGCGCAGCTCGGGGCCGACCACGATGACCGACCGTCCGCTGTAGTCAACGCGCTTGCCGAGCAGGTTCTGCCGGAAACGGCCCTGCTTGCCCTTGAGCATGTCGGAAAGCGACTTCAGCTTGCGGTTGCCCGTGCCGGTGATCGCACGGCCACGCCGGCCGTTGTCGATGAGCGCATCGACGGCTTCCTGAAGCATCCGCTTCTCATTGCGCACGATGATCTCGGGCGCGCCGAGCTCGAGGAGCCTCTTGAGGCGGTTGTTGCGGTTGATCACGCGCCGGTAGAGGTCGTTGAGATCGCTGGTCGCGAACCGCCCGCCGTCGAGCTGAACCATCGGGCGCAATTCCGGCGGGATCACCGGAAGGACGTCGAGGACCATCCATGCGGGTGACGTCGACGACTTGCGGAACGCCTCGACGACGCGCAGCCGCTTGATCGCCTTCTGCCGGCGCTGGCCGCTCGTCGATTTGGACTCCTCGCGAAGGCGCAGTGCCTCATCGGCGAGATTGATCTGCTGCAGCAGCTCGCGAATGGAGGCGGCACCGATGCCGGCCTTGAACACCTTGCCGAACTTCTCCACGTACTCGCGGTATTGCGTGTCGGTGAGGAGGTCGCGAACGGTGAGCGACTCGAGCTCGTCGCGCTGCTTCTGCACGTCGGCGCGCAGCGTGTCGAGCTCCTCCTGCGCGCTGACCTCGCGCTCCGCGCGGTTCCCCTGGAGTTCTGCGCGTAGTCCGGCGATGTCCGCGCCGGCCGCGTCCGCAGCCTCTTGGATGCGCTGGGCCATGCTCGCCCGGAGTTCCTCCTCGCGTTCGGAGGCGCGGCGCTGCACGTCGATCGCGAGGTCTTCCTCGAGCATCACGCCCTTCTTGGCGACGACCTCGGCGATGACCGAGTCGCTGAGCGTGAAGTTGGCGACGGCTTTGTGTCCCTTCGCCTCCTGAATGCGGGAGTCGAGGTCGGCGGCGGACTCGCGGAGTTTCGCAACCCGGTTCTCGAGCTCCTCCTCGAGCCGCGTCCTCTGGGCGGCAAGCTCCGCCTCACGCTCGGCGATCCGAGCTTCGATCTCGGGGCGCTCGTCGGCGCCTCCCGAGCTCATCCGCTCCTTGAGCGCGAGGACACGCTCGTCGGTGTTCGGATCGAGCTTGGCGAGCAACTCGGTGCGAGCCTTCTCGTCGATCGACGTGACGATGTAGTTGGCGAAGTACAGCACCTTCTCGAGGTTGCGCGGGCTCATGTCGAGGAGCAACCCCATGCGCGACGGGATGCCCTTGAAGTACCAGACGTGCGACACCGGCGACGCCAGCTTGATGTGACCCATCCGCTCGCGACGCACCTTGGCTCGGGTCACCTCGACACCGCACTTGTCGCAGATGATTCCCTTGTACCGATACCGCTTGTACTTACCGCAGTGGCATTCCCAGTCCTTGGTGGGACCGAAAATCTTCTCGCAGAACAGCCCGTCGCGTTCCGGCTTGAGGGTCCTGTAGTTGATGGTCTCCGGCTTGGTGACCTCACCGTGGGACCAGGACAGGATCATCTCCGGACTGGCGATCGACAGCTTCAGCGCATCGAAGTTTTCGAGTTTCAGCATGTGTGTCCTAACTACCGATTGCTGCTATCGAATGTCGTCCACGTCGTCGCGCTCGTCGCGCTCGAGGTGGATACCGAGATCGAGTGGGATGTCGGGGATGTCCTCCTCACCGAGGAGGATCTGGTGCTCGTCGTCGGACTGGATCTCCACACCGAGCGCGAGGCCCTCCAGCTCTTTGACCAGCACACGGAACGATTCCGGGATGCCGGCTTCAAGCGTGTTCTCGCCCTTCACGATCGCCTCGTATGCCTTGACGCGGCCGACGATGTCGTCGCTCTTGACGGTGAGGATCTCCTGGAGGATGTGGCTCGCGCCGTAGGCCTCGAGCGCCCAGACCTCCATCTCGCCGAATCGCTGGCCGCCGAACTGCGCCTTGCCACCCAACGGCTGCTGCGTGACAAGCGAGTAGGGACCCGTGCTGCGTGCATGGATCTTGTCCTCGACGAGGTGATGCAGCTTGAGCATGTAGATGTACCCGACGGTGACCTCGCGGTCGAAGAATTCGCCGGTGCGCCCGTCACGCAGACGCTCCTTCCCGGTGCTCGGCAGTCCCGCACGCGCCAGCTCGCTTTCGATGAGCTCTTCCGACGCACCGTCGAAGACCGGCGACGCGACCTTGAGCCCGAGCGCGTGGGCCGCGTACCCGAGATGGGTTTCGAGGACCTGTCCGAGGTTCATGCGGCTCGGCACACCGAGCGGGTTGAGCACGATCTCCACAGGCGTTCCGTCCGGCAGGTACGGCATGTCTTCGATCGGCATGATCCGGGCGACGACGCCCTTGTTGCCGTGGCGCCCCGCCATCTTGTCGCCCTGGGCGATCTTTCGCTTCTGCGCGACGTAGACGCGCACCAGCTCGTTGACACCCGGGGGGAGCTCGTGGTTGCTCTCGCGACTGAAGACCTTGACGTCGACCACGATGCCGCGCTCGCCGTGCGGGACGCGCAGCGACGAGTCACGCACCTCACGGGCCTTCTCGCCGAAGATGGCGCGCAGCAGGCGCTCCTCCGCGGACAGCTCGGATTCACCCTTGGGCGTGATCTTGCCCACGAGGATGTCACCGGGATGCACCTCGGCGCCGACGTAGATGATGCCGCGCTCGTTGAGGTTCTTCAGTGACTCCTCATTGATGTTGGGAAGATCGCGGGTGATCTCCTCGGCACCGAGCTTGGTGTCGCGCGCCTCGATCTCGAACTCCTCGATGTGGATCGAGGTGAACGTGTCCTCGCGCACGACGCTTTCGCTGATGAGGATGGCGTCCTCGAAGTTGTAGCCCTCCCAGGGCATGAACGCGACCAGCAGGTTCCTGCCCAGGGCAAGCTCGCCGCCGTCGGTCGACGGACCGTCGGCGAGCACGTCACCGGCGGCCACGCGGGTGCCGCTGAAGACCGTGATGCGCTGCGACAGGCACGTCCCCTGGTTGCTGCGCACGAACTTGTGGACGCCGTACCACTGGTCGGGACCACCGTCGTCAGGACGCACGAGGATGCCCATGCCGCTGTCCTGTCCGCTGCGAATCTTCTCGACCGAGCGGTCGTTGTCGGCCGGCTCCGGCCAGGCAACGCCGACAACGGTTCCGGGCTTGCGTGCCAGCACCATCTCGCCCGAGTTGCGCGCGGCGTGGATCTCCATGCCAGTGCCGACGATCGGCGACTCGGTAACCAGCAGCGGCACAGCCTGCTTCTGCATGTTCGATCCCATGAGCGCGCGGTTTGCATCGTCGTGCTCGAGGAACGGAATCAACGCCGTGGCGACGCTGACGATCTGCTTCGGTGACACGTCCATGTAGTCGACGTCGCCGATCGGCAGGTCCTTGAACGTGTGCCGGGTGCGGCAGGCGACGTGCGCCACCGCGAAGTGACCCTTGTCGTCGACGGGCGCGTTGGCCTGCGCGACGGTGTACTTGTCCTCCTCGTCGGCGGAAAGAAACACGACCTCGTCGCTCACCCAGGGCGTCCCCTTCTCGTCCTTGTACACGCGACGGAAGGGCGTCTCGATGAAGCCGAACTCGTTGACCCGTGCAAAGGTCGCGAGCGAACCGATCAGGCCGATGTTCGGACCCTCCGGGGTCTCGATCGGGCAGATGCGGCCGTAGTGGCTCTGGTGCACGTCGCGCACATCGAACCCCGCCCGCTCCCGGGACAGCCCACCGGGCCCGAGTGCCGACAGGCGGCGCTTGTGGGTCAGCTCGGCGAGCGGGTTGGTCTGATCCATGAACTGCGACAACTGGCTGGACCCGAAGAACTCCTTGATGGCGGCGACCACCGGTCGCGCGTTGATCAGGCTCGCGGACGTGATCGTCCCCGAATCGCTGATGGTCATGCGCTCCTTGATGATCCGCTCCATGCGGATCAGCCCCATGCGAAACTGGTTCTGGAGCAGTTCGCCGACGGCGCGCACACGACGGTTGCCGAGGTGGTCGATGTCGTCCGCCTCACCGTGGCCGTTGTTGAGCTGGATGACCTTGCGGATGATCGACACGAAGTCCTGGTTGTCGAGGACGCGCCGATCCTTGTCCCAGGCACGCTCGCGCGCCTCTTCCTCGCTGATCCCGAGGTTCTTGTCGAGCTTGAAGCGGCCGACCTTGGAAAGGTCGAATCGGCGGGCGTTGAAGAACAGCGAGTTGAGCAGGTTGCGAGCGTTCTCCACCGTTGGGGGATCGCCCGGACGGATCTTCCGGTACAGCTCGACGAGCGCCTCCTCGACGCTCGTGCTGCCGTCCTTCTCGAGGGTTGCCGCGATGTACTGGTGCTCCGGGTCCTCGTCGACGTCCGCGAAGAAGGCGCGGATATCGTCGTTGCTCGCATAGCCGATGGCGCGCACCAGCGTGGTGACCGGGACCTTGCGCTTGCGGTCGATCTTGACGGTGAGCACGTCCTTGCTCGACGTCTCGACCTCGAGCCAGGCGCCGCGGTTGGGGATCAACTTGGCGGCGTAGAGCAGGCGGCCGGTGGTGCGGTCCTCGGCGGCGGTGAAGTACACGCCGGGCGAGCGGACGAGCTGGGAGACCACGACCCGCTCGGTGCCGTTCACGATGAAGGTTCCCTCGCCGGTCATCATCGCGAAATCGCCCATGAAGACCTCGGCTTCCTTGATCTCACCGGCGTTCTCGCCGGTTTTGATGTGCAGCCGGGTCTGGATCCGAAGGGGGGCGGAGAAGGTCATATCCCGCTGGCGGCAATCCTCTTCGTCGTACTTCGGCTCGCCGAACTCGTAGTCGAGGAAGCGCAGCTCGTAGTTCTTTCCGGTGTAGTCCGTGATCGGGTTGATCTCGTTGAACAGCTCCCGGAGACCTTCTCTCTTGAACCACTCGAATGAATCAAGCTGGGTCTGGATCAGGTTTCCGACCTCGAGCTTGTCTGCAATCTGGCCGTACGACTTGCGGGCGGCAGTAGTGGAAAGAGAAAGCACCATATGCTAGAGTTCCCCCGAGAAGGAATGCGCGCGGGCACGCGCGGCGACGGGCACAATCCCGTATCGTAGCAAAAACCCGCGCACAACGGCCTTCGGCGCCCGTTCGAACCACTTGACGCGCTTGCGCACGGGCTCGAACCCGGGACCGGGATTGTAGAGGACGCGAAGGCTCCGAGGCGTCCGGCTCGTGCCGGACCGCCTGGACAGGTTTGGGTCGAGCTGTCCTATTTGATCTCGACGGTGGCGCCGGCCTCCTCGAGCTTTGCCTTGTGGCCGTCGGCTTCGGCCCTCGGGATCCCTTCGCGAATCGCCTTGGGAGCCGCGTCGACCAGATCCTTCGCCTCCTTGAGGCCAAGCCCCGTGATCTCGCGGACCGCCTTGATGACGTTGATCTTGGCGTCGCCGGGGTGGGTGAGGATCACCGCGAACTCGGTCTGCTCCTCGACGGGGGTGTCAGCGGCCGCGGATGGGGCGGCGGCAGCGGCGACCGGAGCGGCTGCCTTGATGCCGAGTTTGTCTTCCATGAGTTTCACGGCATTGACGACGTCGAGGACGGTCCAGGTCTCCAACGCGTCGACGAACTCCTCAGGGGTGAGTGACTTTGTGGCCATTGGTTCTCCTTTATAGATCTTGAAACTGCTCTTCGAACCTGATCGGGTGGCGCCGGCTAGGCGGCGAGCTTGTCGCGGTAGGCCTCGAGGGTCGCCGCGAGCGTGGAAAGAGGCGCGTCCAGTGCGGCGGCGAGCGCGGAGAGCGGCCCGAGGAGGGCTGCGGCGAGACGGCTGAGGAGCACATCTCGCGACGGCAGCTCGGCCAGCGTCCGCACGTCGTTCCCGTCGAGGACCTGGCCCTCCGCGAGCCCGGCGACGAGCGGCAGCGTCCGGGTCGCGCGGAAGTGGTCGAACAGAATTCGGGCGGGAGCGGAGAGGTCTCCGTAACCGATTGCCAGGCCGACGGGGCCGGTCAGGACATCGGCAAAGCCGGCGACCCCGGCATCCACGGCCGCACGCCTGGCGAGCGTGTTCTTGACGACGATGTAGTCGATGCCTTCCGCACGGAGGCGCCCTCGGAGATCCTCGAGCTGCCGGACGGTGAGTCCGCGGTAGTCGGTGACCACCGCCGAGGTGGCTCGCGAGAGCATCTCGGTCACGTGGTTCACGGACGCGACCTTGCGCGAGCCTGCCCGCGTCACCTGGGGCTTGCCGCTGGTGCCTGGTGCCATTGCTGCCTCCGTCGGTGCCGTGCCTCCGCCGATGGAGGGATCACGGCACCGGCGCGCGCTGCTTGGCGCGATCCGGCAGCCCTGCCCACCTGCGCAGGAGATTGAGCGGGACGGGTCCCGCGCCTGCGGTCTTCGGCGATCGGACGACGGCGTGTCGTCTTCTGGAAGAGCGACAGCGTAGCAGGCGCTGCCCGCTTGTCGCGGGCACGGGCCGCGAGGTCGTGAGGCCCCGGTGTGACGGCTGGTACTGCAGTTTGACGTGTGAACTCAACGTCTGGTAGGCTTTCGCTTCGCTCCACGAGCCTTCCTCGTATTCGCGCGCGCTGTTTCGTGGCAGAGCGCAATTCTCAATAATCGGACGGTCGTGCCTACCTTTCAGCAGCTGGTCCGCAAGGGCCGCACCAAGCCGACACACAAGACGAAGGCCCGTGCGCTGCGGGGATGCCCTCAGCGCCGCGGGGTCTGTGTCCGCGTGTACACGACCACGCCCAAGAAGCCCAACTCGGCGCTGCGCAAGGTGGCCCGTGTCCGTCTGACCACGAAGGTCGAGGTCACCGCCTACATTCCCGGCATCGGCCACAACCTCCAGGAGCACTCGGTGGTGCTGATTCGCGGGGGACGCGTCCGCGACCTCCCCGGCGTTCGCTATCACGTCATCCGCGGGACCCTGGATGCCGCAGGCACCAAGAACCGCAAGCAGGGGCGCAGCAAGTACGGCGCCAAGCGCGAGAAGAAGGCGAGCTGACCACAGATGCCACGTCGTGCCCGCGTTCAGAAACGCGTCATCCTGCCCGACCCGATCTACGGGAGCGTGGGGCTGGCGAAGTTTGTGAACTGCATCATGCTCGCCGGTAAGAAGAGCATCGCCGAGAAGATCGTCTACGACTCGTTCGAGAAGATCCGGCGCTCCTCGCGCAAGGAGCCCCTCGACGTCTTCGACCAGGCCATCCGCAATGTCACGCCCATCCTCGAGGTCAAGCCGAAGCGGGTCGGCGGCGCCACCTACCAGGTGCCTGTGGAGATCCGCCACGACCGTCGCCAGGCGCTCGCGAGGCGCTGGATCATCCGCTATGCGCGGGGCCGCGGTGGCAAGAGCATGTCCGAGAAGCTCGCCGGCGAGCTCATGGACGCCGCCAACGGAGTGGGAGCGTCGATCAAGCGGAAGGAAGACACCCACAAGATGGCCGAGTCGAACAAAGCCTTCTCGCACTTCCGGTACTGACATGGCGGTTGCAGTGGCGGCGCGCGCGTTCCCTCTCGAGAAGACCCGGAACATCGGGATCATGGCCCACATCGACGCGGGCAAGACCACGACGACCGAGCGCGTCCTCTTCTACACGGGGCGCATCCACAAGATGGGCGAGGTTCACGAGGGCGCCGCGACCATGGATTGGATGGTCCAGGAGCAGGAGCGTGGGATCACGATCACCTCGGCCGCAACTGCTGCCGAATGGCGCGGCCACCGTATCAACATAATCGATACGCCCGGGCACGTGGACTTCACTGTCGAGGTGGAGCGGAGCCTTCGCGTCCTCGACGGCGCCGTGGCGGTCTTTGACGCCGTCGCGGGGGTCGAGCCCCAGTCGGAGACCGTGTGGCGCCAGGCTGATCGCTACGAGGTGCCGCGCATCTGCTTCATCAACAAGATGGACCGGATCGGCGCGAACTTCTACGCGGCCGTGACTTCGATCAAGGACCGGCTCGGCGCGCACGCTGTGCCCATCCAGCTCCCCATCGGCGCCGAGTCGGAGTTCAGGGGAATGGTCGACCTCGTCACCGAGGAAGCCATCGTCTACACGGACGACCTCGGCACGAGCCTTCGGCGGTCGGAGATCCCGGAGTCGATGCGTGAGCTCGTCGCCCAATACCGGCACGACCTGCTCGAGGCCGTCGCCGAGTCCGACGACGAGCTGATGATCAAGTACCTCGACGGCGAGACTCTGACCACCGCCGAGATCATTCGCGGTCTTCGCGCCGGCACCGTGGGTACCAAGCTCGTCCCGGTCCTCTGCGGTTCGGCGCTCAAGAACAAGGGTGTCCAGCCGATGCTCGACGCGGTTGTGGACTTCCTTCCCTCACCGCTCGACCGGCCGTCGGTTGAGGGTGCCGCTGTGGAAGGGGAGCCGGCCGCGATCCGCAACGCCAGCGACAGTGAGCCGTTCGCGGCGCTCGCCTTCAAGATCGCAACGGATCCCTTCGTCGGCAAGCTGACCTTCTTCCGCGTCTACAGCGGCGTGCTGCGGAGTGGCTCATACGTCTACAACGCCACCAAGGGTGAGCGCGAGCGCGTCGGGCGCCTGCTCCAGATGCACGCGAACCACCGCGAGGAGATCGAGGAAGTGCGCGCCGGCGACATCGCCGCGGCCATCGGTCTGCGCAAGACCACGACCGGCGACACGCTCTGCGACGAGAAACACCCGATCGTCCTCGAGCAGATCACCTTCCCCGAGCCGGTCATCTCGGTCGCAGTCGAACCCAAGACCAAGGCTGAGCAGGACAAGATGGGCATCGCGCTCCAGAAGCTCGCCGAGGAGGACCCGACCTTCCGCGTTCGCACCGATGAGGAGACCGGACAGACGGTCATCTCCGGAATGGGCGAGCTCCATCTCGAGATCATCGTCGACCGCATGCTTCGCGAGTTCAAGGTCGACGCGACGGTCGGCAAGCCCCAGGTGTCGTACCGGGAGACGGTCACGGCGAAGGCGCACGGCACCGGTCGCTTCGTGCGCCAGTCCGGCGGCCACGGTCAGTACGGTCACGTCGAACTCGAGATCGAGCCCAATCCAGGCAAGGGATTCGAGTTCCTGAGCAAGATCACCGGCGGCACGATCCCTCGGGAATACATCGCGCCGACGGGCCGTGGCATCGCCGATTCGCTGTCCAACGGCGTGCTCGCGGGCTACCCGGTCGTCGACGTCAAGGTGACCCTTGTCGACGGTTCGTACCACGACGTCGACTCGTCAGAGCAGGCCTTTTCGATCGCCGGCTCGATGGGCTTCAAAGACGGCGTTCGCAAGGCGAAACCGGTGCTGCTCGAGCCGATCATGCGCGTGGACGTCTTCATGCCGGAGGAGTTCATGGGCGACGTGATGGGTGATCTGTCGGGACGTCGCGGGCAGATCCTCGGCATGGAAGGGCGCGCGACATCGCACATCGTCCACGCCGAAGTCCCGCTGTCGGCGATGTTCGGCTATTCCACGGACCTGCGCAGCATGACCCAGGGCAGGGCCAACTACAGCATGGAATTCCATCATTATCAGCAGCTTCCAGCGAGTCTCGCCGAAGAGCTCGTCGCCAAGTCCAGGGTGTAATTGAGACCACCGGAGAGAGCAGGAGTTCAGTAGAGGCACGAAATGGGCAAGAAGAAATACCAGAGCACCAAGCCACACGTGAATGTCGGAACCATCGGTCACATCGACCATGGCAAGACGACGTTGACGGCTGCGATCACCAAGGTCCTCTCCGAGAACGTCGGGGGCGATAACGCCTTTGTCGCGTTCGACAAGATCGACAATGCTCCTGAAGAGAAGGCGCGCGGCATCACGATCGCGACCGCGCACGTCGAATACGAGACCGCGACGCGCCACTACGCGCATGTCGACTGCCCCGGTCACGCCGACTACATCAAGAACATGATCACCGGCGCTGCGCAGATGGACGGCGCGATCCTCGTCGTTGCGGCGACGGACGGTCCTATGCCGCAGACACGGGAGCACATCGTGCTCGCGCGTCAGGTCGGTGTCCCGTACATCGTCGTTGCGCTCAACAAGTGCGATGCGGTCGACGACGAGGAGTTGCTCGAACTCGTCGAGCTCGAGGTTCGTGAGCTGCTCAGTCGCTACGACTTTCCCGGTGACGACATCCCCGTGGTTCGCGTGTCGGCGCTCAAGGCGCTCGAAGGTGACAAGGACGCCGTCGACGGTGTGCTCAAGCTCATGGAAGCGGTCGATACCTATATCCCCGTGCCGATGCGTCCCGTCGACAAGCCGTTCATGATGCCGATCGAAGACGTGTTCTCGATCGAAGGTCGTGGCACCGTGGTGACCGGCCGTATCGACCGCGGCATCGTCAAGGTCAACGAGGCGGTGGAGATCGTCGGCATCAAGGACACTGTCAAGTCGACGGTGACCGGGGTCGAGATGTTCCACAAGCTCCTGGACGCGGGCGAGGCCGGAATGAACGTCGGATGCCTCCTTCGCGGTATCAAGCGCGAGGACGTCGAGCGTGGCCAGGTGCTGGCCAAGCCCGGCACCATCACCCCGCACACCAAGTTCAAGGCACAGGTCTACGTGCTGAGCAAGGACGAGGGTGGACGGCACACGCCGTTCTTCACCGGATACCGCCCGCAGTTCTACATCAGGACCACCGACGTGACCGGTACCATCGCGCTCCCGGACGGCCAGGAGATGTGCATGCCCGGGGACAACGTCGAGATGGGTATCGAGCTGATCACCCCGATCGCCGTCGAGGACGGCATGCGCTTCGCGATTCGCGAGGGCGGCCGGACCGTGGGTGCCGGCGCTGTCACATCGATCGACAAATAGACACTCGATAAGAAGAGCAGAGGAACCACAGGAACACCGTGCCCCAGAAGATCCGCATCCGCCTCAAGGCATACGATCACCGCGTCCTCGACCAGGCCGCGTCCAAGATCGTCGAGACGGCTACGCGCACGGGGACGCGTGTCGCTGGACCGGTTCCCCTGCCCACCACCATCAACAAGTACACCGTCGTGCGCTCGCCGTTCATCGACAAGGACTCTCGGGAGCAGTTCGAGATGCGCACCCATAAGCGGATCCTCGACATCCTCGACGCCAACCCCAAGGTCGTGGACGCGCTCATGCGCCTCAACCTCCCGAGCGGCGTCAACATCGAGATCAAGCTGTGAGCAAAGGCATTCTCGCCCGCAAGGTGGGCATGACCCAGATCTTCACGCCGCAGGGAACATCCGTCCCGGTGACGGTGCTCGAGGCGGACACCTGCCGCGTCGTGCAGCGCAAGACCGTCGGCACCGACGGATACGAGGCCGTGCAACTCGGCTTCGGCGACAAGGCCGTGAAGCGCACATCGAAGCCGATGCGCGGCCACTTCAAGCGTGCCGGGCTGCAACCGCAGTCGCGGCTGAAGGAGTTGCGCGATCCCGGCGACGTCACGGTGGGCATGCGGCTCAGCGTCGAGATGTTCACCGCCGGGCAGCGCATCGACGTCACCGGGGTAAGCCAGGGCAAGGGATTTTCCGGACAGCACAAACGTCACAATTTCCACCGCGGTCCCGTGTCCCACGGCTCGCACAACATCAAGCAGGCGGGCTCGATCGGGTCGACCGACGCCGCGCGCGTGTTCAAGGGCCTGAAGATGGCCGGCCAGCACGGCGCGACCCGGGTGACCGTTCGCAACCTCGAGGTGGTTCGCGTTGACACGGAGCGCAACCTCCTGCTCGTGCACGGGTCGGTTCCGGGTCACAAGAACCAGGTCGTGATGATCCGGGACAGCGACCGCTCCGCGACCATCGGAGCTCAGGCATGAGCACCGCTCGAGTGGTCGACCAGGCCGGTGTCGAGACCGGTAGTGTCGAGCTTCCCGAGGCCATCTTCGGCATCGAGCCGAACGAGCCTGTGATGCACCAGGCGCTGATACGTCAGCTCGCCAACGGCCGTCAGGGCACGTCATCGACGAAGACTCGCAGCGATGTCCGTGGCGGCGGTCGCAAGCCCTGGCGTCAGAAGGGAACCGGGCGCGCTCGCCAGGGCTCGACGCGAGCCCCGCACTGGGAAGGCGGCGGTGTCGTCTTCGGGCCGCATCCGCGCTCCTACCGCATTGACATGCCCCGCAAGCAGCGCCGGCTCGCCCTGCGCAGCGCACTTTCGGCGAAGGCACAGGACGGCGGGCTGCTCGTCCTCGAGGGCTTCGAGCTCGAGGCGCCCCGCACCAAAGCAGTCGCCGACCTGATTCGCACCGTCGCCGCGCCCCGCAGGATCCTGGTCGTCCTCGGTTCACACAACGAGATGCTCGAGAAGAGCGCGCGCAACATTCCCGAGGTTCGGTTGACGCTCGCCGGCAACCTGTCGGTGCGCGACATCATCGGTGCCGACACGGTGATCGTCACGCGCGACGCCATCGAGCACATCGAGGAGGCGTTCGCGTGAGCGCGGGCCGCAGCTTCGAGCAGGTTCTCGTCCTGCCGGTCATCAGCGAGAAGTCATACGCATCGATGGCGTCCGGACGCTATGTGTTCCGCTGCCATCCGTCGGCGACGAAGATCCAGATCCGTCGAGCGCTCGAAGAGGCTTTCGCCGACCAGAAGATCACCGTCATCGACGTCAACACGATCAATGTGCGTGGCAAGAAGCGTCGCCGCTCGCGCGGGCAGACGCGGGTGCTCGGTCAGAGCCCCGACTGGAAGAAGGCAATCGTGACTCTCGGCGCGGGCCAGAAGATCGAAGGCCTCTTTGAAGGCGTGTAACTGATGCCTACGAAGAAATACAAGCCAACCAGCCCTGGCCGCCGATTCATGTCGGTGAGCAGCTTCGAGGGTGTCACCAAGAGCGCGCCGCAGCGCCAGCTCGTCGAGCACCTCAAGAAGCACAGTGGACGCAACGCGTCCGGGCGCATCACCGTGCGTCACCAGGGTGGCGGTCACAAGAAGACGTATCGCCTCATCGACTTCAAGCGCCAGAAGGACGGCGTGCCCGGCAAGGTGAAGACGATCGAGTACGACCCGAACCGCAGCGCGCGCATCGCGCTCGTCGTCTACGCGGACGGCGACAAGCGCTACATCCTCTCGCCGCACGGGCTCAGCGTGGGTGACATGGTCAGCTCGGGTGACGGTGCCGAGATCCGCCCCGGCTGCGCGCTGCCGATCACGAACATTCCCCTCGGAACGACCATTCACAACCTCGAGGTCAAGCTCGGGCGTGGCGGTCAGCTGGTGCGCAGCGCTGGAACCGCCGCACAGTTGCTGGCCAAGGAGGGCGCCTACGCGCAGGTGCGCATGCCCAGCGGCGAGGTCCGCCTCATCGACGTTCGCTGTCGCGCGACCATCGGGCAGGTCGGCAATGTCGACCACGAGAACGAAGTCGTCGGCAAGGCCGGCAAGTCGAGATGGCGGGGCATCCGCCCATCGGTTCGTGGCATGACCATGAACCCGTTCGATCATCCTCACGGCGGTGGCGAGGGACGGAGCGGTGCGGGTGGCAACCCGCAGACCCCATGGGGCAAGCCCGCGCTCGGTTATCGCACCCGTCACAACAAGAGCACCGATCGGATGATCGTGCGCCGGCGGGACAAGTAACCATGGGTCGCTCGCTCAAGAAAGGACCGTTCTGCGATGACCACCTTCTCAAGAAGGTGCAGCAGCTCAACATGTCGCGCGAGAAGCGGATCATCAAGACCTGGTCGCGCCGCAGCGACATCTTCCCGGAGATGGTCGGTCACACGATCGCGGTGCACGATGGACGCAAGCACGTCCCGGTGCTCATCACCGAGACGATGGTCGGCCACAAGCTCGGTGAGTTCGCGCACACGCGCCGGTACCGTGGGCACGGACACCACACCGAACGCAGCACGGCGTTGAAGTAGAGCGATATGGAAGTTGTCGCAACCGCGAAATGGGTTCGCACCACCGCCCGCAAGGCCCGCCTCGTCTCGGCGATGGTCACAGGGCTGCCGGTCGCCGAGGCGCTCGTGGTCCTTCGCTACTCGCCGCGCTCAGCCGCGGTCGACATCGCCAAGGTGATCAAGTCAGCCGCGGCGAACGCCGAGCACAACTACAACCTCGACGTGTCGTCGCTGCGGGTTGCGCGTGTCGAGGTTGACGGCGCCATGATCATCAAACGATGGCGTGCCAAGCCGCGCGGCATGGCGGGCAGCATCTTCAAGCGGACGAGCCACCTTCGTGCCTTCGTGACCGACGACGAGGCGCCCGCGCACCTGCGCCAGCGCAAAGCCGTGAAGATGCCCCGCACGGTGGTCCCAGCTCCGGTGGTCCCACCGGCCACCGCGGCGACACCGGCCGCGAGTGCCGACGCACCCGCAGCCCGGCCACGCCCGGCACGCCGGCGCGCGCCCAAGCAGACTACGGAAGAGGCTGAGTAGATGGGTCAGAAAGTCAATCCGATCGGGTTCCGGCTCGGCGTCTACCGCAACTGGGACGCGCGCTGGTACGCCGACAAGGAGTACACGAAGCTCCTCCATGAGGACATCGCGATGCGGCGCCTCATCGGCAGCCGCCTGCGCAATGCGGGCCTCGCGCGAATCGAGACCGAGCGCAGCGCCAACCAGCTCACGGTGATCATCCAGACAGCGAAGCCCGGCATCGTGATCGGCAAGCAGGGTGCGTCGGTCGACGCTCTCCGCGACGAACTCGAGCGGATCTCGGGCAAGAAGGTGCGCGTCACCATCCACGAGATCAAGACGCCCGAGCTCGACGCGACGCTGGTCGCCGAGAACGTCGCCTCGCAGCTGGAGAAGCGCATCGCTTTCCGGCGTGCGCTCAAGCAGACCCTCATGCGCAGCATGCGGGCGGGTGCAAAGGGCGTGAAGATCCAGGTGAGCGGCAGGCTCGGTGGGTCCGAGATGTCGCGCCGCGAGTGGGACCGTGACGGGCGCGTGCCCCTGCACACGCTGCGCGCGAACATCGACTACGGCAAGGCCGAGGCACGCACGACGTTCGGGCGCATCGGCGTGCAGTGCTGGCTCTACCTCGGCGACTTCGTGACCGCTACCGGCGAGCCGATCGCGCCCGGCAAGGATCGTGCGGAGGACCGTGGCCTCGAGGATCGTGTCCCCGTGCCCGCAGCGCGCATTGCCGAGGCTCCCGCCGAAGAGGTGGCGGTCGTCACCGAGACGACTGAGATTCCCGATGTCGAAGCGGAGGAGGTCCCGGCGGAGGACGTTGTCGAGATCGACGAGGACGAGGAGGTCATCGCGGCCGCCGGGGTGGATCCCGCCGCCGGCGGCGAGAAGGTCGAGAAGCTCACTCCCAAGCGGGCACCGGCGCGGCGCAAGCCGGTGGTCGCGAAGAAGCCCGCCTCGGTCTCTCGCGCACCCAAGAAGCCGGTCAAGAAGGTCGACGCGCCGGCCGAGAGCGTCGAAGAAGAGGAGGAGTAGCGATGCTGATGCCGAAGCGAACCAAACATCGCAAGCTCCACCGTGGGCGGAGGACCGGTGCCGCGCAGCGCGGCAACAAACTCGACTTCGGGACCTACGGGCTCCAGGCGACCGAGCAGTGCTGGATGACCAACCGGCAGATCGAGGCGGCCCGCCGAGCCATGACCCGTCACGTCAAGCGTGGTGGCAAGATCTGGATTCGCATCTTCCCCGACCACGCCTTCACGAAAAAACCGGCGGAGACACGCATGGGAAGCGGCAAGGGTCAGCCCGAGGGCTGGGTCGCCGTGGTGCTTCCCGGCCGCGTGCTCTTCGAGATGGCGGGCGTCACCCGTGAGACCGCCCAGGAGGCGATGCGTCTCGCCGCGTTCAAGCTGCCCATCAAGACGCGCTTCCTCATCCGCGAGGAGACCGGGTCGGACCTCGAGGCGGCGACACCGTGACCAAGCAGACTGATGCGCTCAACGATCTGCGCAGGATGACCGTTGTGGAGCTCGACGATCATCTGAGCAAGCAGCGCCGGCGGCTGTTCGAGGTTCGCTTTCAGCAGGCGACCGGCCAGGTGGAGAACCACCGCCAGGTCCGCGAGATCAGGCACGAGATCGCCCGCGCGATGACCGTGAAGATCGAGATCGAGCGCGGCCTGCGTCCTGGGCTGGTGGAGCGGGCCGCCGCCCGCCCGGTCGCGGCGAAGCCGAAGCCCGTCCGTGCGCCGCGCGCGGCCAAGCCCGACGCCCGCCTCGAGGTTCCGGCCGTCGTTCCCGCCGCAGTTCCCGTTGCCGAGTCCTCGGAGCCCGCGGAGCACATCGCGGAACCCGTCGACGCCCAGGAGGATGTCGATGAGTGACGCAGCCCAGGCGACGCGCCCGCGCCGCAAGGTGCGCGACGGCGTTGTCGTGAGCGACAAGATGGAGAAGACCGTGATCGTGCTGGTGCAGGTTCTCAAGCCGCACCCGCTCTATAAGAAGGTCGTCCGGCACACCCGGCGCTTCAAGGTCCACGACGAGGAGAACGCCTGCGGCGTCGGCGATCGCGTGCGCATCATCGAGACCCGCCCGATCTCCAAGGAAACCCGCTGGCGCGTGGCCGAAGTTCTGGAGAAGGCTCGCTGACATGATCCAGCAGGAATCGGTGCTCAAAGTGGCGGACAACAGCGGCGCGCGCGAGCTGCTCTGCATCCGCGTGCTCGGGGGCAGCTATCGCAAGTACGCCTCGGTGGGCGATGTCATCATCGGCACCGTCAAGGTGGCGCAGCCGAACGCCCAGGTGAAGAAGGGCGACGTGGTTCGGGCGGTCGTAGTGCGCACGACCAAGGAGTACAAGCGCCCCGACGGGAGCAACATCCGTTTCGATGAGAACGCTGCCGTGCTGATCACGCCACAGAACAATCCGCGCGGCTCGCGCATCTTCGGTCCGGTGGCTCGCGAGCTGCGCGAGCGGAATTTCATGAAGATCGTCAGCCTCGCCCCGGAGGTGATCTGAGGTGGCGACGAAAGTCGAGCGCCGACACCGCGCCATGCTGATCCACGAGGGCTGGGCCCAGGGACATCTGCGCCCGCTCGACATCCGCAAAGGCGACAACGTCGAGGTCATCAGCGGCAAGGACAAGGGCAAGCGTGGTGTCGTCGAGCGGATCCTTCCCGAGCAGCAACGGGTCGCGGTTCGTGGCGTGAACCTTCTCAAGCGCCATACCAAATCCGGCGTCAAAGGCAATATCCAGGGCGGCATCGTCGATTTCGACGGGCCGGTGGCATACAGCAACGTCATGCTCGTCTGCAATCGATGCGAGAAGAAGACTCGGATCTCGCACGGCGTGAACGAGTTGGGACGGCGCGTGATCGTGTGCAAGAAGTGCGGCGAGACGTTCGACAGGGCCCAGGTCTGATGGCCGTCCAGACAGCCGAGTTGCCGCGTCTTCGCCGCCGGTACGTCGACGAGATCGTGCCGTCGCTGGTGGCGGAATTCCGCTATCTCAACGCCATGCAGGTGCCGTCCATCGAGAAGGTGGTCATCAACATCGGCCTGGGCGAGGCGATCACCAATCCACGAGCCATCGACGCCGCCATCGCCGATCTGAAATTGATCACCGGGCAGGCGCCGATCGTGATCCGGGCAAGAAAGTCCGTCGCCGCCTTCAAGCTGCGCGAAGGCATGCCCATCGGTGTCAAAGTGACGCTGCGAGGGCGCCGGATGTTCGACTTCCTCGACAAGTTGCTGAACGTCGCGCTGCCACGCATCCGGGACTTCCGCGGCGTCGATCCGAAGGCGTTCGATGGCCATGGCAACTACACCCTCGGGTTGCGCGAGCAGCTCGTGTTTCCGGAGATCGACTACGACAAGATCGACAAGCTTCGCGGGCTGGAGGTATGCATCGTGACCACCGCCCGTACGGACGCGGAGGGCCGCTCACTTCTCACCGGGCTCGGGATGCCCTTCAGGAAGAACTGACCGATGGCAAAGAAGTCGCTGATCGCCAAGGCGAACCGGCCCGCCCGGTATTCGACGCAGGCGCACCACCGCTGCGGGGTGTGCGGTCGCCCGCGTGCCTACATGCGCAAATTCGGCATGTGCCGGATCTGTTTCCGCCAACTCGCCAGCATCGGACAGATACCTGGCGTCCAGAAGAGTTCGTGGTGATCCATGACCAGTGACAGCATCGCGGACATGCTGACCCGCATCCGCAACGCCAACCAGGCCCATCACCGCACCGTGGAGATCCCGGTGTCCAAGATGAAGGTCGAGATCGCGCGCGTGCTCACCGAGGAGGGCTTCGTCGACGGGTACGAGGTCACGGGCGAAGCGCCGATGCAACTGCTCACGGTCACGCTCAAGCCGGGAAGCCCCCGCGGACGCGCGCTGTCCGGCCTGCGCCGGATCAGTCGCCCCGGTCTGCGCGTCTATGCGCGGAAGTCGGAGATCCCACGGGTTCTCGGTGGTCTGGGTGTTGCGATCATCTCGACGTCGCGCGGTCTGATGACCGGTCGCGCGGCGCAGCGCGCCGGATTGGGCGGCGAAGTCGTCGCATTCGTGTGGTAGGTCGGCCCTGATGTCGCGCATTGGCAAGCTTCCGATCCCCGTCCCCGACGGAGTTCAGGTCGCCCTCGAGACCGGCAACCGACTCAGCGTCACCGGCTCTCGAGGCACGTTGCAGCGCACCTTTGCGCCATCGATGCTCATCAACGTCGAGACCGGGACGATCACGGTCGACCGCCCCTCCAACGCGCGCATTCATCGCTCCCTGCACGGTCTGACCCGAACGCTGGTTGCCAACATGGTGCAGGGCGTCAGCGGCGGCTTCACCCGCGACCTCGACCTGGTCGGCGTCGGCTTCCGCGCCGTCCGCCAGGGCGGCGACCTCATCCTGAGCCTCGGCTACTCCCATCCGATCCGGTACACGCCGCCCGAGGGGATCAGCATCGAGGTTCCCGTGCCGACGCAGATCTCGATCAGTGGATCGGACAAAGAGGTGGTCGGACAGGTGGCGGCGAAGATTCGATCCTTCAGGAAGCCCGAGCCGTACAAGGGGAAGGGCATCCTGTATCGGGGTGAGAAGCTCCGCCGCAAGGCCGGCAAGTCCGGAAAGGCCGGCAAGACCAAGTAACCAGACCGAAGTAAGAAAGTAGAAGGCTGATCAGCATGTTCACGAAGCACGATCGACGCGCCGCCCGCGCACGGCGCCACCGCCGGGTGCGCAAGCACGTGTCCGGAACGGCGGCGCGTCCACGGCTCGCGGTCTTCCGCAGCCTCCGGCACATCGGTGCGCAGCTCGTCGACGATTCCACGGGCCGGACCCTGGTCGCCGCGTCGACTACCGAGCCCGCGCTGCGCGCGGTCATCGGTGACGCCAACGCCTGCACGGCCGCGGGAGCGACCGCGATCGGGAAGACGATCTCAGAGCGGGCGAGAGCGGCCGGCGTGGACACCGTGGTGTTCGACCGTGCGGGATATCTCTTCCACGGGCGGGTGAAAGCACTCGCCGAGGCGGCCCGCGAGGGCGGGTTGAAGTTCTAGATGGGTATGCGTATGGACCGCCGCGACGATCGCGGCAGCGAGTTCCAGGAGAAGATCGTCTCGCTCAACCGCGTCGCGAAAGTGGTCAAGGGCGGACGCCGTTTTTCGTTCAGCGCGCTGGTGGTCGTCGGTGACGGCAAGGGCCGCGTCGGCGCCGGCCTCGGCAAGGCCGGCGAGGTGCCGGATGCGATCCGCAAGGGCGTCGACGACGCGAAGAAACACATGATCACCGTCCCTATGGTCGGCACGACCATCCCGCATGAGGTGCGCTACAAGCTCGGTGCCGCCAAGGTGATGCTCAAGCCGGGCGTGCCGGGTACCGGGGTCATCAGCGGCAGCTCGATGCGCGCCGTCGTCGAGGCAGCCGGCATCAAGGACATCCTGACCAAGAGCCTCGGGACCGACAATCCGATCAACGTCGTGCGCGCCACGGTCTCGGCGCTCGCGAGCCTGCGAACTCTGGCCGCGGTCGCCGAGCTGCGCGGCCGGACGCCCGAGCAGATCGTCGGCAGTCGCAAGATGGCAGACCGGATGCTCGGGCGGACGCCGGCCGTGTCCGAGGCCCCGGCCGGCGAGGTCGTGCTGCCATGAGCACCGTGCGCGTGACCTACCGCAAGAGCGCGATCGGCTATGCCTGGGATCAGAAGGCAACCCTCGCGGCGCTGGGCCTGCGCAAGCTCAACCACACGGTCGAGCACGAGGCCACACCGTCGATTCGGGGCATGGTCCACAAGGTCCGCCATCTCGTGGCGGTCAACGGCGAGCCCGCCGACTCCCCGGCGGGGATCGCGGTGCTCCAGGACCTCGCGTCTGAATCGGAGCCGGCCGCGTGAAGCTCCATGAACTGAGTCCCGCCAAGGGCAGCCGCCGGCCGCGCAAGCGGGTCGGGCGCGGCCAGGGTGCCGGACAGGGCAAGACCAGCGGTCGAGGCCAGAAGGGCCAGGGATCGCGTTCGAGCGTCGGGCTCCCCACCGGTTTCGAAGGTGGCCAGATGCCACTCAAACAGCGGCTTCCGAAGCTCCGTGGCTTCCACAATCGCTGGCGTCATGAATATGTCGTGGTCAATCTCGGCAAGCTCGGCCGGTTCGACAGGGACACGATCGTCGATCCCGACGTGCTCACCGAGGCGGGGTTGATCCCGCGCGCGTCGTCGCCCGTCAAAGTGCTCGCAGCCGGCCATATCGGCCACGCGCTGACCCTGCGCGTGCACAGGATCTCAGCTGCCGCACGGACCGCGGTCGAGGCCGCAGGTGGATCGGTCGAGTTGCTCGGCCCGCAGCCCGCGGCCGGGGGAGCGGAGCCGGTCGGCAAGCGGGCGCGGCGCAAGGCCGATGCGGCCGTCGCGCGCGCCGAGCTGCTGAGCCGTCCAGCCACGCCCTCCGAGCCGGCCGTGAAGTCGGACGGCAGGAAACGTGCCAAGGGCGCTGACGCAAGCCCGGAGGCCAAACCGGCACAGGGTCGGGCTGAACGCGGCGGCAAACGAAAGACGGCTCGCGATGACGGACCCGCAGCCCCCCAGACCGAGCAGGACGCACCACAGGAAGACGAGGCGGGGACCGAGGACAGGGAGTGAACCTCCTCGAGGCGCTCGGTCAGGCGATCCGGATCCCGGAGCTGCGGCGCAAGTTGCTCTTCACCCTCGGATTGCTGGCGGCGTTCCGCATCCTCGCCGCGATCGCGATCCCCGGGACGAACCCTCGAGCACTCAACGACCTCTTCTCGGGCAACACCCTGCTCGGCCTGCTCAACCTCTTCAGCGGGGGCGGCCTGCAGCGCTTCACCCTGGTCGCGCTCGGCCTCAATCCCTACATCAACGCCACGATCATCATGCAGCTCATGACGGTCGTCTCCGTTCGGCTCAAGGAGCTGAGCAAGGAGGGGGAGATCGGGCGCAAGAAGATCACCCGCTACACGCGCTGGCTCACGGTCCCGCTGGCGATGCTCCAGGCCTTCGGGTACCTCGCGCTGTTCACCAACCCGTCGGTCACGAAGGACGGCGCAATCCTGGCCAGTCCGACCGGCGCGACCGAGATCAGCATCATCCTCACCCTCACCGCGGGCACGATCATCGCGATGTGGCTCGGTGAGTTGATCACCGAATACGGCGTCGGCAACGGCGTTTCGCTGATCATCTTCGTCGGCATCATCGGCAGGCTCCCGGCGGCGATCGTCGGCTACGGCGGTACCGGTGGCACCGCGCATATCATCCAGATCGTCGTCATGGCGCTCATCGCCGTCGCCGTCACCGCCGGCGTCATCGAGGTGCAGCAGGCACAGCGAAAGGTGCCGGTGCAGTCAGCGCAGCGGGTCCTCAACGTGCGAACCGGTCAGGCCGCCCAGGGGCGGCGCAACTTCTTACCCCTGCGAGTCAACGCTGCGGGCGTCATACCGATCATCTTCGCGATCTCGATCATGACGTTCCCGACCATCTTCGCCAACCTGTTCCAGAGCAGCACCGGCTGGACCGAGAGCGTTGCCATGTGGATCACCAACAACTGGCAGGCGACGGGCGGCTTCATTCCTCTGAACATCCTGTACAACGGCATTTACTTCCTGCTCGTGATGGGGTTCACGTACTTCTACACGGCGATCGTCTTCGACCCGGTCGATGTCGCGGACAACCTCAAGAAGCAGTCCACGTTCATTCCCGGCATCCGTCCCGGGAGGAGCACCGCCGAGTATCTCGGCAAGGTCATGGGCAGGATCACCCTGGCGGGTGCCCTCTTCCTCGCCGTGATCACTGTCGTGTTGCCACTGCTGACCGCGGTGCTCACGGGTGTCCCGTCGACCAGCCTCTACCTCGGCGGCACTGCCATCCTCATCGTGGTCGGCGTCGCCCTCGACACCATGAAGCAGATCGAGACCCAGTTGCTGATGCGCCAGTACAAGGGATTCATCAAATGATCGCTCTGATGTTCGGACCGCCCGGCAGCGGCAAGGGCACCCAGGCAACCCACGTCGCACTGCGCCTCGGAGTCCCCCACGTGGCGGCGGGTGACATGCTGCGCAGCGAGGTGGCTCGCGACACCGCGCTCGGCCGCGAGGCCAAGCCGATCATGGATGCCGGTGGGCTCGTTCCCGACGAACTCGTCGTCCGAATGATCAATGGGCGGCTCAACGAGCCGGACGCCGCCGGCGGCGTGCTCCTCGACGGCTTCCCACGCACGGTGCCGCAGGCGATCACCCTGGACGCCATGCTCGCGGCCCGCCACGAGAACGTGCATGACGTGATCTCACTCGAAGTCCCCGACGAAGAACTCAAATCGCGGATCCTCAAACGAGCCACGACCGAGGGCCGCAGCGACGACACCGCCGAGGGCCTCACTCAGCGCCTGATCGTCTACCGCCAGGACACCGCGCCGGTGCTCGAACACTACCGGGAGATGGGCACACGAATCGAGGCGATCAACGGGGTTGGAGATATCGACGTGATCACTGATCGAATCATCGAATCGCTCAAGGAAAACGGTGTCGAAGTGAGGGGCGCATGAGCACGCACGCGGTCGACAGCTTCCGCCTCAAGCGACCGGATGAGATCGAGAAGATGCGGGCGTCCGGGAAGATCCTCGGCGCGTGCCTGGCGCAGCTGGCGAGTTCCGTGCGCGCCGGGATCACCACACTCGATCTCGACCGCGAGGCCGAGACCTTCATTCGCGATCATCACTGCGTCCCGGGTTTCCTCGGGTATGACGGATTTCCCAACTCGCTCTGCGTCTCGATCAACGACCAGGTCGTCCACGGCATCCCCGGACCGCAGGTGATCCACGACGGCGATCTCGTATCGCTTGATTGCGGGCTCATCCTCGAGGGCTGGTGGGCCGACAGCGGGCTCTCCGTCGCCTGCGGCGAGCCGTCAGCGGAGGTGCGGCGCCTGATCGACACGACTCGCCAGGCGCTCGACCTCGGCATCGCCGCAGCCAGGCCTGGCAACCATATCGGTGACATCGGCGCCGCCGTCCAGACGTTCGTGGAGTCCAATGGCTATTCGGTGGTGCGTCAGTACGTCGGCCACGGGATCGGCCGGGAGATGCACGAGCTCCCGCAGGTGCCGAACTACGGCCGGCCGGGGACGGGTAACCTCCTCAAGCCCGGATATGTGATCGCGATCGAGCCGATGGTCAACGTGGGGCGCCCCGACACCCGCGTCCTCGACGACGACTGGACCGTGGTGACGTCCGATGGAAAGCTCTCCTGTTACTTCGAGCACACGGTCGCTATCACCGAGTCGGGCCCGGAGGTGCTGACCCTGCGGCCCGACCCCGTTCTGGCGGACGCGAAGTAGTGGCAGCAGTCGATTTGCCTGCTGAGCAGGGCGCGGTTTATACTCATTGCCTCGGGCTCTCGCATGAGCCTGGTTCGGCGCGCACGCAACGGGGTACCGCCGGCACCAGCGTCACGGATCGCCCCGGGACGCATCGAGCACTTTGCCATCGGCTCCCTACGCCGCCAACCATGAGGAATTCGTCACCAGGATGAAGGTCAGAGCATCGGTCAAGCGCCTGTGCGAGCGCTGCAAGATCATCAAGCGCCACGGAGCGGTCAGAGTGATCTGCGAGAACCCGAAACACAAGCAGCGGCAGGGGTAAGGCGGGGCAATGGCACGAATCGCCGGCGTTGACGTCCCTCGAGACAAGCGAATCGAGATCGCCCTCACCTACATCTACGGGATTGGCCCGACCACTGCGAAGCGGATGCTCTCCCTCGCGGGTGTTGCCGCTGACACGCGCACCAAGGACCTGAGCGACGCCCAGGTCGGCAAGTTGCGCGATGTCATCGCCAAGCAGCTGCAGGGCAGGGTGGAAGGCGACCTCCGCCGCCAGATCGCGCTCAACATCAAGCGTCTCACCGAGATCGGCACCTATCGCGGACTGCGCCACCGGCGCGGACTACCGGTACGTGGCCAGCGCACCCGCACCAACGCCCGTACCCGCCGTGGTCCGAAGAAGACCGTCGGCGTGCGCCGCAAGAAGGCGACGAAGTAACCAATGGCCAAGAAGAAGAAAGTCGTCCGAACCCGGCGCCGGGAGCGCAAGAACATCGCGGTCGGCCAGGCGCACGTCCTCGCGACGTTCAACAACACCATCGTCAGCCTCACCGATCCCGACGGCAACGTCATCGCGTGGGGGTCGGCGGGCGCGCAGGGTTTCAAGGGGTCGCGCAAGAGCACCCCGTTTGCCGCGCAGGTGACTGCAGAGGCGGCCGCACGCCGCGCGATGGAACACGGCCTCAAGTCGATCGAGATCTTCGTCAAGGGCCCTGGCGCCGGCCGCGAGGCCGCCATCCGGAGCCTGCAGGCGAGCGGGCTCGACGTCAGCGCGATCTCCGATGTCACCCCGATCCCTCACAACGGCTGCCGCCCGCCAAAGCGGCGCCGGGTCTAGGGGGAATCGATGGCCAATCAAGCCGGTCCGGTCTGCCGCCTCTGCCGTCGCGAGGGTGCCAAGCTCTACCTCAAGGGCGCCAAGTGCGTGACCAACTGCACCTTCGACAAGCGCAGCGGTCTGCTCCCCGGGCAGCACGGGCTCGCGCGCCGTCGCAAGGCGAGCGATTATGGAATCCAGCTCCGCGCCAAGCAGAAGGCGCGCCGGATCTATGGTGTCCTCGAGACCCAGTTCCGCCACTACTTCGAACGTGCCGAGGGTGCCGAGGGCGTCACCGGCACCGTCCTGCTCCAGCAGCTCGAGCGCCGGCTCGACAACATCGTCTACCGGCTCGGGCTCGCCAGCTCGCGTCGTGAGGCCCGTCAGCTCGTGAGCCACCGCCATTTCAAGGTCAACGGCCGGGCGCTCAACATCGCGTCCGCGCAACTCCGTCCCGGAGACGTGGTCGAGGTTCGCGAGCGCAGCCGCAAGATGCTCGTGCTCGAGAACGCGCAGTCGCTCGTATCCGGCAGGTCCGTTCCCGAGTGGCTGACCCTGGATGCCGCAGCGCTCAAGGGCACGGTCACACGTTTGCCCGAGCGCCATGAGATGGAACAACAAATCGAAGAGCAGCTCATCGTTGAGTACTACTCGAGATGACCGTGCTCCGCGCCGAGATCGGCGCAACGTCCCTGTTCCCTGTTGAGGAGTCCTGAATGGCAATTGACATGATGACCAGCCCCGCGGTCAAGGAGATCGAGAGCGGCGCCGATTACGGCAAGTTCGAGATCGAGCCCCTCGAGCCCGGATTCGGCGTCACGCTCGGCAACTCGCTGCGACGCGTGCTGCTGTCGTCGCTCCCCGGCGCCGCGATCACCTCGGTGTCGATCGAGGGCATCGCACACGAGTTCAGCTCGATCGAGAACGTCAAGGAAGACGTGACCGAGATCCTGCTCAACATCAAGGAGATCAACGTCCTCTCGCACAGTGCCGACCCTGTGCGTATCAGCCTCGATCAGCACGGTCCTCGCGAAGTGACCGCAGGCGACATCGAGTGCCCCAGCGACATCGAGATCCGCAACCCCGGTCAGCACATCGCGACCCTGGACTCACCCAAGGCGCAACTGCGCATGGATCTGATGGTTGAGCGCGGCAAGGGGTACGTCACCGCCGAGCGCAACAAGAAGGAGGGCCAGGCGATCGGTGTGATCCCGATCGACGCCATCTTCACGCCGGTGCGCAAGGCCAACTTCTTCGTCGAGAAGACCCGCGTCGGCCAGGAGACCGAGTGGGACAAGCTCGTCGTCGAGGTCTGGACCGACGGGACCCTGGCGCCGGTCGAGGCCGTCAGCCGCGCCGCCGGCCTCTTCACCGAGCACCTCGGTCTGTTCGTTCGGTTCGGCGACAACCTCGCGGCGCCGCAGCAGCGTCAGGCACGCGGCAACGACCTTCCCAGCCGGCTCGCCGACGTCCCGATCGAGGATCTCGAGCTCAGCGTTCGCGCCCTCAACTGCCTCAAGGCCAACGACATCACCAAGGTCGGTCAGCTCGTGGCGATGAAGCAGGAGGAACTGTTGACGCTGCGCAACTTCGGCCAGAAGTCGCTTGACGAGATTCGCGAGAAGCTCGTGCAGCGCGAGCTGGTCACGCCCGAAGAGCTGGACACGCTGTTCCAGCCGATGGCGAGGTAAGCGGAGCCACTCATGCGACATCGCATCGCCGGTCGGAAGTTCGGGCGCAGCGCCGCGCATCGCCAGTCGATGACGCGCAACCAGGTGACCTCCCTGCTGCGCTACGGCCGCATCACCACCACCGAGGCTAAGGCCAAGGAGTTGCGCCGATGGGTCGAGCGCGTCATCACCGACGCCAAGCCCGACGACCTCAACGCCCGGCGCAAGGTGGCGTTGTACGTCAACGACCGCGAGGTCTCCAACAAGCTGTTCTCCACGTACCTCGAGCGCTACAAGGAGCGTCCGGGCGGCTACACGCGGGTCGTCAAGCTCCCGCCGCGGCACAGCGACGCCGCCCCGATGGCGATCATCGAGCTGGTCGAGTAGGAACCAGTCGCTCGTGCCAACCTACAGCCTCACCCTCGAGTACGACGGCACCGATTTCGCCGGCTGGCAGATCCAGCCGAGCGTTCGGACCGCGATGGGCGTCTTCAGTGACGCGCTCAGTACGGTCACGACCGAGAGCCCCGCGCTCACCGCGGCGGGCCGCACCGACTCGGGCACGCACGCGCACGGCCAGGTGGTCGGATGCACGCTCTCGCGCGCGTGGGCGCCGGACGAGCTGCGCAACGCGCTCAACGCGACGCTCCCTGCGGATCTTGCCGTGCGCAGCGTCGCTCTCCAAGGTGACGGCTTCCATGCGCGTCGCGACGCGGTGGAACGAACCTATCGCTATCTCGTCGTCTGCCGGGACGGACGGTCACCGGTGATGCGCCGTAACGCATGGATCGTGCGCGGTCCGCTCGACCTCGACGCGATGCGTGAGGCGGCGGCCAGCCTCGTCGGCGCGCATGACTTCGTGGCCTTCGGGAGCCCCCCTCGCATCGGCGGCAGCACGGTGCGTCACATCGCGTCTGTCAGCATCGAGCGCAACCTGCTCGGGAGCGGCGAGGCGGTGCTGGAGACCGTGGCGATCACCGTCTGCGCCGACGCATTCCTGCGCGGCATGATGCGGTCGTTCACCGGCGCACTCGTGAAGATCGGCCAGGGCCGCGCGACTCCGGCGTGGCTCGCATCGCTGGTCGACACCGCGACGGTGCGGGATCCATCGGTGTCGGTCGCTCCCGCACGGGGACTGCACCAGTGGTCGGTGCGCTATGAGCCGACCGCCACAGACCAGGAGCTCGCCGCATGAGCGGAACGCTGACGTACCAGGCCAAGCCGGCAGAACTCGAGCAACGCTGGTTTCTCGTCGATGCCCGCGGGCAGACGCTGGGCCGTCTGGCCGCGAACATCGCGCGCGTCCTCCGCGGCAAGCATCGCCCCGAGTTCACCCAGCACATCAACACCGGCGAGCACGTCATCGTCATCAATGCGCGCGACATCGTGGTCACGGGACGCAAACGTACCCTCAAGAAGTACGACCGCTACTCGGGATATCCGAGCGGCCGGCGCGTTCGCACCTTTGACGAGGCGATGGCCGTCGACGCGACATTTCCGATCATGCACGCCGTCCGCGGCATGCTCCAGCACAACACCCTCGGTGCGGAGCAGCTCACCCATCTTCGCGTCTACACGGGCTCGGAGCACAAACACGAGGCCCAGCGACCGCAGCCGATCACGTTCGGCGAACTCGGGGAGATCATCATTGCCCCCAATAGTTGAGCCATACAAGCAGGCCACCGGTCGCCGCAAGACGGCGGTCGCGCGCGTACGCATCGTCCCCGGTGACGGCGTCATCGTCGTCAACAACCGTCCCCCGAGCGAGTATTTCGGGCGACGCGACCTTGAGACCGTGGTCACGCAGCCACTCCGGGTCACCGACTCCACCGGCCGGTTCGAGGTCTCTGTCAAGGTGTTCGGTGGCGGAATCGCCGGACAGGCCGGCGCCGTGTGCCATGGGATCGCCCGCGCGCTGATCGCCGCCGACCCCGAGCTTCGACCCGTGCTCAAAGCGGCAGGGCTGCTCACCCGCGACTCGCGTGAGAAGGAGCGCAAGAAATACGGTCTGAAGCGAGCACGGAAGGCGCCGCAGTACACCAAGCGGTAGTGGAGGCGCCGCCCGTCACGCGGACGACGGTGCGGGCTCGCGTGCTCGGGTGCCCCGTCGACATCGTCGATATGGCGACGGCCGTGCAAACGCTCGTGGAAATCGTGGAACGGCGCCGTGCGGGCGAGGCGTCCCAGCCCGCGGTGATCATCACACTCAACCCGGAGATGGTGATGATGGCGCGGCGCAGCCCAACCTTCGGCTCGGTGCTCGAGTCGGCGGCGCTGGTCGTGCCGGACGGCATCGGGCTCGTGCGCGCGCTGCGCCGTCGAGGGCATCCCGAGGCCGATCGCGTGGGCGGTGCGGACCTGATCGGCGCCTACCTCCCCGAGGCGGAGCGCCGCGCGCACAGGATCGCTCTCGTCGGCGGCGCACCGGGTGTCGCAGGCGCGGCGCGCGATCGCATGGTCGAGACGCATCCGGGGCTCAAGGTCGTCGCGGTCAGCGACGGCCCTCCGGGAAAGACGACGGCGATCGAGATCGAGCAGTCGCATCCCGAGATCGTCCTCGCAGCGTTCGGCGCCGGCCGTCAGGAGCTGTTTCTGGACCGGTACCTCGGTGTGATCGGAGCCCCAGCGGGGATCGGCGTGGGTGGCTCTCTCGACTTCTTCGCCGGGCGGGTACGCCGCGCTCCCGCCTCGATCCGCCGCATCGGCCTCGAATGGGCGTGGCGGCTCGCGATCCAGCCGTGGCGCCTGCGGCGACAGTCGGTGCTGCCGGTCTACTGGTGGCTCGAGCGCCGCGAGTCCGCAGCAATGCGCGCCGGGCGCTGACCACCGATGCTGAGCATCGTCGTTCCCGCGTACAACGAGGAACAGCGCCTGCCCGCGACGCTGGTCAGGATGCGCGCATACCTGGACGGCCGTGGGGAGCCGTACGAGGTGGTCGTCGTCGACGACGGCAGCAACGACAAGACCCTGTCGATGTCGCTCAGCATCGCCGAGGAGTGGCCGCAGCTGCGGGTGCTCGCTCTCGAGCGCAACACGGGCAAGGGCGCCGCGGTGCGCCTCGGCATGCTGAGCGCCAGGGGTGAGCATCGGGTCTTCAGCGACGCCGATCTCAGCACCCCAATCGAGGAGGTCGAGCAGCTCCGGACCCGGCTGCGCGGGAATTGCGCCGTCGCCATCGCGTCGCGGGCGCTGCCGGACTCGCAGATCGACGTTCACCAGCCGGGCCGACGCGAGGTGATGGGTCGCACATACAACCGGTTGCTGCGCCTGGCCGCACTCCGGGGCCTCCACGACACGCAGTGTGGCTTCAAGGCATTCACCGCCGAGGCGGCGGTCGCCTGCTTCACGCCACTGCGCACACTCCGCTTCGGCTTCGACGCCGAAGTGCTGCTCCGCGCTCGCCGCCGAGGCTGGACCGTCGAGGAGGTACCGGTGCGCTGGGAGCACAAGGAGGACTCGCGGGTGAGCGCGATGCGTGATTCATTCGGGGTTCTGTACGATCTGGTGCGTCTACGGTTCATCGTCGGGCGATAATCGCTTCGTGAGAACCGCCCAGCGAGCGACCACCTCGACCCACATCGATGTCCGCGTCGCCGACGCTCCGCTGGTGGGACTGCGGTTCCACATGGACTCCCGCGCCGCCGACCTCGAGGATCTCGGCGCTCACCTGGAGCGGCAGCTGATCGACGTCGGCGCCCGGCGCGCCAATATCCTCGGCCGGCTCCGCCGGGTGGAGGAGGCTCGGCAGAGAGCCCTCGAGGTGCTTCCCGGCCTGGCATCGCGGTCGATCCTCTCGGATATCGCGGCGACCTTCACCGAAGGACTGGAGATGAGCACCGAGCTCACCCGCCTCGAGGCGCGAGCGGAGGGGATCCGCGCACGACTCGCCGACATCACGACCGAGCAACGCGTCCTTCGCACCGTGAGCCGCCAGCTCGCCCAGGTGCCCGGCGACACGGTCGCCGACCCGAATCAGCGCGCCAGCCGCTACAGCCAGGCGGCACGCCAGATCTACGAGATAGCGGACGTGGAGCACGCTGAGACCGCTCGCCTGATCCTCGAGGGCCCGATGCAGCGTCTCGCCGACGCGGCGCTCGAGGCGGAGCTGATCGGCAGGAGCCTGGCCCGCGAGCCGGAGACGGCGGCCGGGGCCGGCACACGGTGCCGGACTGCGGCAGTCGACGCGTCCGACCAGCTCGGGGAGGTCATCGCCGGATTGCTGCCATTGCGTGAGGGTCGAGGGCTCGTCGGAGCCATCCGGGAGCTCCTCGCCGCGTGGGCTGATCGGGGAACCGTGCTGCTCCACATCCTCGGCAGCGAGCGCGCGATGGGGTCGCTCGCGGAGATCACGCTGTACCGGATCATCGAGCAGGCCATCGACAATGCGCTCGCGCACGGCCACTCCCAGCGAGTGGACGCGATCATCTCGTTCCTGCCGCGTCTGGTCGTCGGAGTGGTCAAGGATGACGGCGATGGGTTCGACGTCAGCGCCACCGACGCGCGCCTGGGGCGGACCGCCGGTCTCGGTCTGATCCAGATGCGGGAGCGGGCCGCGCTGGTGGGAGGCCGCGTCCAGGTGCGCAGCGGGCTGGGGCTCGGGACCGAGGTCCGCGTCACCATCCCTGACGGCCGAGCGACGAGCTAGCGACGGCCGTTGCGCGCCAGGGTACGCCCGGTAGGATCGCGGTCATGCCCTCTGCGCAGCGGAGCTTCCGTCTGACCACTTCCACCGGCACCACCGTCGCCGGTGCCGTCGCCATGGCCGATACACCGTGGCGGCGGTTCATGGGCCTCATGGGTCGCAGCGAGCTCCCGTCCGACGCCGGCCTGTGCCTGCGTCCCTGCAGCTCGATCCACATGTTCTTCATGCGGTTCCCGGTCGACGTCGCGTTCATCGACGGCGACGGCCACGTGGTGCGGATGTATCAGGGACTCAGGCCCTGGCGGATCTCACGCGTTGTGCGCCGGGCCAAGGCGGCGATCGAGCTGCCGAGTGGCGCGCTTGCGCGGGCCGGAGTCGGCGTGGGAGACCTCCTGAGAATGTCCTGATTCGGTACGGTCGCGTTCGCCACATCGTGTGATTGGAGGAACGACGTGTACCAGGGAATGATCGCCGAGACCGTGACCATCCTCGGTCATCGCGACGAGGAGATCGGCGCCTATCTCGCCCGGCCGCTCGGAGCCGGGCCCTTCCCGGGAGTGCTGGTGATCCACCACGCACCCGGGTGGGACGCGGCGACCAAGGAGATCGCCCGGAGATTCGCTTCCGAGGGATATATCGCGATCTGTCCAAACCTGTACCACCGTTTCGGACCCGACCTCGCCCCGGACGACGCGGCGGCGGCGGCTCGCGCGGGGGGCTGGATCAGCACCGAGCAGTTCCTCGGCGACGCGGGCGGGGCGCTGCGCTTCCTCAGAGGCTTGCCGGCGAGCAGCGGGAAGGCCGGCTCGATCGGGTACTGCTCGGGAGGGCGGCAGTCCTTCCTCGCGGCGTGCGAGCTCTCGGTCGATGCGGCGGTCGACTGCTACGGGGCGTTCGTGATCTCCGCCTCGCCGCCGGAGTTGCCCATCAGGATGGAGCCGGTCATCGATCGCGCGCCGAAGATTTCGTGCCCGATCCTCGGGCTCTTTGGCGCCGAGGACAGGAATCCCTCGCCCGACGAGGTGACCCGGATCGACGCCGAGCTGACGAGGCTCGGCAAGGAACACGAGTTCCACACGTTCGAACAGGCCGGTCACGGGTTCTTCGCCGTGGATCGTCCGATGTACCGGGTCGAGGCTGCCGTCCAGGGCTGGCGTCTCATTTTCGATTTCTATCGCCGCCACCTGAGCTAGGAGAGACGCATGTGCTCGTACATTGTTGAGAGGACCGCGGTGACCGGGAGCGCCAAGGCCGCGGGCACCTGGGCCCCGATCACCGGCGCCGTCGTTTCGGTCGACCATCCGTTCCATGCGACGCTCGACCACGCCCTGATCGTCGACTTCGTCTGCGCAGGGCGCTCGGTGAGTGAACGTGTCGCGCTGGAGTTGAGCGTGGCGTCGGCACGCGAGCTCGTCGCATGCATGCAGACAGCGTTGGACGCGTTCGTCGAGGGCGGCTGAGACCCGGGTTGTCCCGGCGCCGACCGCCGTCGGACGTGAACCTGCGTCCATGCTCGCCGCGCTTGCCAGGCTGGTACTCGACGCGGTCGCACCGCTGCACTGCGCAGGCTGTGACGCGGTCTCCGACGATCCGATCTGCGCCCGATGCGCGACCGCCATGGGCGCCATGCCGCTCCCGTCGATCCGGCGGCTGCGACTGGGCAGCGCCTTCGCGGGCTTCGAGTTCGTGGAGCCGATCAGGGCGGCTTTGCACCGAGGAAAGTACGGTGGGGATCGCCGCGCGCTGCGCGAGCTGGCGGCCATGACCTCGGCGCGGCTTCGAGGTCCACGGCTCTGCACCCCCGACGCGATCGTGGCCGTCCCTCTCGGGCGGCGCCGGCGACGCCAGCGCGGCTACAACCAGTCCGAGGTGCTTGCAGCCGTCGTCGCCGAGGATCGGGATGTCCCCGTGCTGGACGACCTCGGGCGCATCCGCGATACCCCGCCGCAGAGTGCGAGAGACGAGACGACGCGCCGGGGCAACGTCGCCGGGGCCTTCGCGTGGAGCGGCAGGGACCTTGACGGCGCCTACCTCTGGCTCGTCGACGATGTGCTCACGACGGGGGCAACCGTCGAGGCCGCATCTTCGGCGCTGGGGCGTGCCGGAGCTTCGCTGATCGACGTGGTGGTGGTGGCTGCGGTGCCGTGATGGGCGAGGGCTGCCAGAATGAAGAGGCCCATGTCCCTCTTTCGAAAACCGATCAACAAGGTCCTCGGTGACCCCGTCAAGCGCGAGATCAAGCGCTACCAGGGGGTCGTGGACCTCATCAACGAACTCGAGCCGGAGATGTCCGCGCTCTCCGACGGCGAGCTGCGCGACAAGACGCGGGAATTCCGTGAGCGCCTCGGTGTCGTGGGCGTCGACATCACCCACGGCCAGTCTTTCACTGCCGGCCTCGGTGAGGAGACCGAGGAGATGGCGATGCAGCGCTCCGAGGAGGAGGAGCGCGATGCGGCGCGTCGCCAGGCGCTGGACGACCTTCTCCCCGAGGCCTTCGCGGTCGTCCGTGAGGCGTCGAAGCGCACCCTCGGGATGCGCCACTTCGACGTCCAGCTGATCGGCGGGATCGTGCTCCATCAGGGGCGGATCGCCGAGATGAAGACCGGCGAAGGCAAGACGCTGGTCGCCACCCTTGCCCTCTACCTCAACGGGCTCGAAGGACGCGGCGCACACCTGGTCACCGTCAACGACTACCTGGCGCGTCGTGACGCGGGCTGGAATGCGGCGCTGTATCACTTCCTCGGGCTCTCCGTCGGTGTCATCGCCGGCCAGGATCTTTCCTATGTCTACGACCCGGAGTTCGTCGACGACACGCACCCCGATCCGCGCCTCCAACACCTCCGCCCGTGCTCCAGGCGCGAGGCGTACGCGGCGGACATCACGTACTCGACCAACAACGAACTCGGTTTCGACTACCTGCGCGACAACATGGCGCAGAAGCTCGACCGCTGCGTGCAGCGGCGCTTGCGCTACGCGATCGTCGACGAGGTGGACTCGATCCTCATCGATGAGGCGCGAACGCCGCTGATCATCAGCGGTCAGGCGAGCGAGGCGACGGACAAGTTCTACACCTACGCGCGATTGATCCCGCGGCTCGTGGCCGAGGATGACTACACGATCGACGAGAAGACCAAGTCGGCCACGCTGACCGAGGAGGGCGTCGACAAGATCGAGAAGTGGACGGGGATCTCGAACGTCTACGAGATGGAGCACGCCGCGGAGGCGCACCAGATCAACCAGGCGCTCCGAGCCCACGCGTTGTGGTTGCGCGACCGCGACTACATCGTCCGCGATGGCGAGGTGATCATCGTTGACGAGTTCACCGGGCGCACGATGCCGGGCCGTCGCTGGTCTGACGGCCTGCACCAGGCGATCGAGGCCAAGGAAGGCGTGGCGGTCCAGCAGGAGACCGTCACCCTCGCGACCATCACCTTCCAGAACTTCTTCCGCCTCTACGACAAGCTCGCCGGCATGACCGGTACGGCCCTCACCGAGGCTGAGGAGTTCCACAAGATCTACAACCTCGAGGTGGTGCCGATCCCGACACACCGGCCGATGGTGCGCCTCGACGAGCCCGACCTGATCTACAAGGGCGAGGATGGCAAATACCGCGCCGTCGTCGATGAGATCGCCGAGCGGCACAAGAAGGGACAGCCCATCCTCGTCGGTACGACGAGCATCGAGAAGAGTGAGCGGTTGAGCAGGATGCTCGACAAGCTCGGAGTGCAGCACTCCGTGCTCAACGCCAAGCTGCATGAGAAGGAGGCGGACGTCATCGCCAACGCCGGCCAGCGCAGCAGCGTCACCATCGCGACGAACATGGCGGGGCGCGGTACCGACATCGTGCTCGGCGAGGGTGTCCCCGATGTCGGCGGCCTCTACATCATCGGCACCGAGCGCCACGAGTCACGGCGCATCGACAACCAGCTCCGGGGCCGTGCCGGCCGCCAGGGCGATCCGGGCGAGTCGCGATTCTTCCTGTCCTTCGAGGACGACCTGATGCGCGTCTTCGGCGGTGAGCGCATGCAGGGCTTCATGAGCAAGCTCGGCGTCGACGAGGACACGCCGCTCGAGTCGAAGCTGGTGACTCGGCAGATCGAGGGCGCGCAGGCGCGGGTCGAGGGGCAGAACTTCGACAGCCGGCGCCACGTCGTCGAGTACGACGACGTCATGAACAAGCAGCGCGAGATCATCTATGGCGAGCGGCGCAAGATCCTCGAAGGGACCGACACCCGCGCGAACTTCATCGGCATGGTTGAGCACGTGGTGGCGACCGATGTGCCGGCCTATTGCGAGGGGCGGCACCGCGAGGCGTGGGACTTCGAGGGGCTCTGGACGCAGATGCGCATGCTCGCTGCTGGGCTGCCGCAGTTCTCCGAAGTCAGCATGGACAGCCTCGGCGACAGCGTCGAGGAGGTGTCGGAGACGCTCGGCGGCGAATTGATCGGCCTGTACGAGGAGAAGGAGCAGGAGTACGGCGCCGAGCTGCTCCGCGAGGTCGAGCAGAGCGTGATGCTCCAGGTGATCGATTCGCGCTGGCTGATGTACCTCACGCAGATGGACCATCTCCGCGAGGGGATGGGCCTGCAGGCGTACGGTCAGATGGATCCGCTTGTCGAGTACAAGGCGGCGGCCTTCACGGCGTTCCAGGATCTGACCGAGGATATCCAGCGCGAGATCGTCCGGGCATTGCTCAACGTCCAGATCCGTCGCGTCGATCCCAACGAGACCGGTCAGGCGTCGGCCGGCGAGGCGCCGGACACCGCCCCGGCTGTCCCCGCGCCCACCACCGGTGCCGCCGAGGCGACCGCACCGCCGTCTCCGCGCGCGGACCGGCCGGGCGGCGCGATCGACGGCGCGCAGGTGCCTCCGGCACGGCCTGCCGCGGCGCTCGCGAGCGGTGCCCTGGCGCGCGCCACAGGGACCCGCGTATCGACACCGCTCGTTGCCAAGCCGATCGTGCGCAACATCGTCGAGTCCTCAGCTTCGGGGACGCGGCGCGCCGACGGCAACGGTGCAGGCAATGGCGCGAGCGGGGCAGTCCACGGTAAGGTCGGCCGGAATCAGGCATGTCCCTGCGGTTCGGGGAAGAAGTACAAGTACTGCCACGGGCGCTGACGCGAGTCGTGGACGAAGCGAGCGTGTGGTGCCCCGCGACCCCGGCGATGCCGGCGTCGACCGACCCCATATCGATGTGGCGATGAGCGATGAGCACCCCAATGCTCTCGCGTACCGCCGTACCGCGGACGCATTCCGGTCTGCCGATCAGGCGGTGCTGGAGCAACTGATCGCCAACGACGTTGTCTGGCACGTCCCGGGGACCCACCCGATGGCGGGAGACCTTCAGGGGCGTGATCAGCTCCTGCCGTGGCTCAAGCGGCTCAGAGCACTGGGCTTCTGGCTCACCGAGCACGATGTCTTCGGCAACGACGACCACGTCTGCGCGCTGAGTGTCATGGGCGCACGACGCAGCGGTGTCGACGTGCACACGCGCGTGGTCAGCGTCTTCCACTACCGCGATGGACGGCAGGTCGAGCGCTGGTTCTACCCGGAGGATCGCGCCGTGTGGGATCAGATCTTCGCCGAGTAGGCGACCGCTCCGGAGGTCGTCGGACACGGGGTCCAGGCAAACCGCATCGTGGCATCGCTGTGCGTCAACGCGATCGTGGCAGAGGGTTTCCCGCCGGTTCCGCAGTGAAGTACCAGGGTCCGCTCGCCCTTGTCCTCAATTTCCGCTCCCAACGATGGTCCTCTGGATCATGCCCGTCGTGGCTTGACTCGGAGGTTTTCTTGTGTACCGATTGCGACGTTCACAGGGCGGCCAAGTTGTCGTCGGCGTGGCAACTGTCTGTTTGGTGCTCGCCGCGATCATACGAATCGACATCGGGGGAGTGAATGCTCCGAGCCTCCGTGAGCTAGCCCCCCGTTCACTGCTGACACGTACGGCTATACCCTTCTGCATCGCGCTGGCCGTGGTCTCGATGCGGGCGGGCACGCATGACTGGGTGGAGCACGGCCTCGCGCGAACTTAGGCCGTGGCCCATCCAACTCCAAGGGCGCCAGTGCGGGTACTATGCACTCCCGCCAAGGAGTGTCTTCGTGTTCGGTGGATGTATCGATAGCGGAGGGCCGATGCCGAGCGCCGACGAGATCCGAGACGTTCAGCGAGCGACGTGGGCCGGGCTCTCTGCGGGCTGGGAGAAGTGGGACTCGGTCATCATTGATCAGCTGGGCCCGGTCGGCGCAGCGATGATCGAGCGTCTCGACATCGCTGAAGATCACCAGCATCTCGACATTGCCGCAGGCACGGGTGAGCCGGGTTTGAGCATCGCGAGACTGTCGCCCAAGGGTCGCGTCGTGCTGACCGACCTCGTAGCGGAGATGCTGGAGATCGCCGCGCGACGAGCCAGGGCGCAAGGGATCGCCAATATCGAGACGAAGGTGTGCAGCGCCGATGATCTGCCGTTCAACGACGCCACATTCGACGGCGTCTCCGTGCGTTTTGGGTACATGTTCTTCCCCGACGTGGCCAAGGCGACGGCCGAGTTCGCGCGCGTGCTCAAGCCGGGCGGACGTCTCTGCTCGTCGGTATGGGTCAAGCCCGAGGAAAATCCGTGGACGACGATCGCCATGCAGGCAATCGCGACCGAGGCGGTGGTGGCGCCACCCGAGCGGGACGGACCGAACATGTTTCGGTGCGCCGCCCCGGGATATGTCAGTGCCCTGTACGAGGGCGCGGGGCTGCGCGACGTCGTCGAGTGGGACGTCGACGTCGAACTCGTGACGCGATCGCCCGAGCAGTATTGGGAGATGATCAGCGAGCACGTCTCACTCGCAGTTGCGGCGCTTCAGCAGGTCGACGAACCGGCGCGGGAGCGGATTCGGGCAAACGCCATTGCGAAGGTGAGCGCGTTCGAGAAGCACGGCAAGGTCCGGGTTCCGGGCGTGGCGCGGTGCATCGTGGGAACGAAACAGGAGGCAAGCGGCAGCTGACACAGCACTAGACAGCCAGGCAACGTAGGGAGCGGACGGCGTGCGCACGCGGACCACCCCCGGAAGCGTCAGTTGAGCCATATTCCCCCGCCTTCATGTACTGCGCGTTGTGCGTGCCGTCAAAGTCCACCGAGGAGCCACAGGCGCCCATCGCGACCAGCAGGAGGAGCAGACCAGCGGCCCTCAGGCCGCGTGACCGCGATGCTCACCGCTGATGGCGAGGTGACCGCCGGCGTCTGGGCGTGCCGTCGCGATTCGCCGTTGCCCGCCGCGCCCATGAGCTCTACCCGGAGCTTTGCGTCAGCCGTTCGAAGAGCGCGTCCGGGAGCATCGGAAGTTCTCTGTGACAACCGGGACATTCAGGGGGTGCTTG
>DATLRB010000012.1:0-69812 GCA_035534875.1 Saccharimonadales bacterium (SeqCode) | reverse complement strand
CTAGACGGCGGCGAGGACCTCCTCGCGAATCTCCCGGTTCTGCGCCGAGGCGCGAGCGAACCCGATCCCCATGCAGACGACGGCGATGAACGCAAAGCCCATGCTGATGAACTCGTTGATGGCTCGCTGGCCGATACCGAGCGTGGCCAGGCCCGTCCCCCCGAGGAACGTCTTCTCGGCCGGAGCACCCCAGACGGTGCCAACGAACGCGGCCAGCATCCAGAGGACGGCGATGAAGTGCCAGATGGCCGCGGTGCGCACCACTCCGTGCCGGGGCTTGGAGGTGAAGTAGAAGGCAACCAGAGCGATCACCATCAGCACCACATAGGCGTTGAAGATGACGAAGACGATCAAGAACGAGATGATCTGAGCAGCGGTGAGCCCGGTGAACCCGCTGATCGAAAACGGGAACGGGTTGTTGACCGCGATCAGGCTCCCGAGCATCTCGATCGGGAAATGTACATCAGTGCAGCGGTGACGTAACCCCCGGCGCTCGCCTAAGCTTCTGTGCAGATGGCGATCCTCCACGCCCCCGCGTCCGTACCCGCCGGTGTCCCCCCAGGCGCCACCAGGACGGCAGCCATCCTCGGGATCGCGTCGTACCTGCCCGACGACGTCATCACCAACGCCGACCTCGAGGCGATGGTCGACACGTCCGACGCCTGGATCCTCGAGCGAACAGGCATTCGCGAGCGCCGCAAGATCGCGTCGGGGATGACGACATCGATGATGGCCGCCGAAGCCGGCCGTCGGGCGATGGCTGCCGCCGGCGTCGACAGTGTCGATGCCCTGATCGTCGCAACGGTATCCCCCGACTCGCCGCTGCCGTCGACGGCGTGCCTTGTGCAGCGCCGCCTGGGTTTGAGTGGAATACCGGCGTTCGACATCGCGGCCGCGTGCGCCGGCTTCGTCTACGGGGTCGCCATCGGCCGCGGCCTGATCGTGTCGTCGGGAATGAGCCGTGTGCTCGTCATCGCCGGGGACGCCCTCACCTCACTCATCGACTACAAGGATCGATCGACCTGCGTGCTCTTCGGTGACGGCGCCGGCGCCGCGGTGCTCGGAGTGTCGGACGCCGGGGGCATCGAGGGCGTGCAGTGGGGTGCCGACGGCGCCGAGGCCGATCTCATCTATTACGGCCCCAAGGCAGGCGATGAGGATGGCGAGAACGGCCTCCGCATGTACGGCAAGGGGACGTTCCGTCTCGGCGTCGAGCGGATGGCCGAGGCGGCGCGGTCCGTCTGCGCGGAGGCCGGCTGGTCGCTGGACGATGTGACCCTGATGGTCCCCCACCAAGCCAACCTGCGCATCATCGAGGCGGTGGCGAAACGCCTGAACCTGCCGCTGGACCGGGTGGTGATCAACATCGACCGGTACGGCAACACCAGTGGCGCATCGATACCGATCGCGCTCGCCGAAGCGGCCGAGACAGGGAGGATGCGCCAGGGTGATCGCGTGGTCTGCATCGCGTTTGGATCGGGCGTGGTGTGGGGTGGTCTCGCCCTCCGATGGATCGCGCCGACGCGGTGACGTCGCGGCGACAGGCGCCGCGCAACAGGCTGCAGGCGCCCGGACCCGAACTCCGGCCCACGGCTCCGACCACCGGGACCGTCGCGTGTCCTCGCTGCAAGCGCCGGTTCGTCGCCGAGCGCTACGCCGCCGACCTCAACGTCTGTTCCGAGTGCGGCCATCACGGCGTGGTGGGCGCCGCCCAGCGGATCGACCAGCTCGCCGATCCGAACACCTCCGAGACGCTCGCCGTCGAGGTTGGTGATCGCGACCCGCTCGGATTCGACGACGGAATCCCGTATCCGCAACGAGTGGCGCGGGCGCGTGAACGCACCGGTCTGCACGAGGCCTTCCTGACCGCCAGGGCGTCGCTGGCAGGCAATCCGGTGGTGCTCGCCTGCATGGACTTCGAGTTTCTGGGCGGATCGCTCGGGAGCGGCGCGGGCGAGATCTTCGCTCGCGCCTGCGAGATGGCCGTCGCGGAGCGGCGGGCATTGGTGGCGGTGTGCACCTCCGGCGGCGCGAGGATGCAAGAGGGAATCGCGTCGCTCGCCCAGATGGCGCGCTGCTCGGCCGGTGTTGCGGAGGTCATCGCCGCGCGCCTGCCCTACATCAGCATCCTCGGCGACCCGTGCTTCGGCGGCGTGACCGCTTCGTTCGCCGTCCAGTCGGATGTGATCATCGCCGAGCCCGGGGCGCGGATCGGGTTCGCCGGAGGCAGGGTCATCGAGCAGGCGACTCACGACAAGCTTCCCGACGGTTTCCAGACCGCCGAGTTTCTGCTCGCCCATGGGATGGTGGACGCGGTCGTCGAACGCGGGCGCCTCCGCGATACGGTGGGGACCCTGATCCGCATCTACTCGGGGCGCGCATGAGCAGCACCATCGAGACGACCGAGCGCGAACGCATCGCCTTCGCGGCGGTGGAGCTTGCCCGCCACCCGGAGCGCCCGCGCGCTCTGCAAGTGATCGCGGCAATCACGGGTGGCTGGACGGAGCTTCGCGGCGACCGGCTCTACGGTGACGACCGCGCCGTGGTCGGCGGCCCCGCTCGGCTCGGCGGTCGCTCGGTGATGGTGATCGGTCAGGAGAAAGGCACCGACCCGATGACCCGAGCGCTCCACAACTTCGGGATGCCGCACCCCGAGGGATATCGGAAGGCGGTTCGACTCATGCGCCAGGCGGAGAAATTCGCGATGCCGGTCGTGTGCCTCGTCGACACGCCGGCCGCGCACGCGGGCATCGGCGCCGAGGAACGCGGGCAGGCATGGGCGATCGCCGACGCCCTGCTCTGCATGCTCGGCCTGCGCACACCGACGGTGAGCGTGGTGCTCAGTGAGGGCGGGTCCGGAGGCGCCCTGGCGCTTGCCCTCGCCGATCGGGTCCTCGCCCTGGAGAACGCCGTGTACACCGTCGCCCCTCCCGAGACATGCGCGGCGATCCTGTACCGCGACGCCGGGCAGCGCGCTCGCGCCGCCGCGGCGCTGCGTCCGGGCGTTGACACCGCGAATCGCATCGGGCTCGTCGACGAGCTCATCCCGGAGCCGCCGCCCGGTGCACACGCTCACGCGCCGCTGGTCATCGCCGCCATCCGCGGCGCCGTGATCCGCCACCTCGATGAGCTCGGTGACGTACCGATCGACGAGCTCGTCGCCGAACGGCGGCGGCGCTACCGCGCCGCAGGGGGCTGACCCGCCCACTCGGCCAGCAGAGCGGCCTCGCGATCCGGGTCCATGCCGACTCGCGAGCGGTTGGCGCTCACAACCGGCGTCCAATCCGGGTTGTCAAACAGCCACGACCACGTGTCCGTCACCGTGTCCCGCGCGGTGCGGCAGGTCAGGCCCGATTGCAGCGCGAGTGAGGAATCGCAGCTGTAGAAGCTCGCCATCCGGCCGACCGGCGGCACCCAGATCGGGAGCTCGGTCCACGGCGCAACCCCGTTGGCGAGCAGAAACGCCGCGTCCACCCACGTGAACGAGGCGGTCGAGCCAGTGACCTCGCGGCAGAGTGAGAGTACTTCGGCCATCGTTGTGTGCCCCGGACGGCTCAGCACATTGACCGGGCCGTTCAACGCCGTGTCGACGGCAAAGGTGGCGAGGTCACGCGCGTCGATGCACTGCACGGCGAGATCCTGCGGTCCCGGCGCGAGCACACCGCCGCCCCGCGAGATTCGACGCAGCCACCACGGGAGCCGTCCGATGTTCTCGCGCGGCCCCAGGATGAGACCGGGCCGCGCGAAGACGCACCGGTCAACGCCGAACACGCTCTCGATGGCAAGCTCGGCGCCGCGCTTGTCGGCTGCGTAGTCGGTTTCATCCGCGTCGATGCGCGCCTCGACAGTGGGCGAGGCCTCGGTGACGACGCCCTCGTGCGCATCCGCGTACACCGAGATCGTCGAGATGTACACGTAGCGCGCCGCGTGTGGTTCGAGCGTTCGTGCCGCGTTGAGCACGACGCGCGGCGCGTGCGACCACGCGTCAACCACCATGTCCCACTCCTCACCGGCGAGCACACGGAGCTGGTCGAGGCTCGTGCGGTCTCCGTGGATCACCCGGACACCTGCCGGCGCAGTGCCGGTGTGGCCGCGATGAAAGATCGTGACGTCATCCCCGCGCGCGAGCGAGGCATCGATCACGGCGGGTCCGACGAAGTCGGTGCCGCCGAGGACCAGGATCTTACGCGGCATCGAGATGGGCCACCGGGCCCACAGCCGTCTTATCGGGTCTGCGCAGGAACAACGCGGGAATCACGCCGAGCAGCGTCAGAATCGTGATGAAGGCGAAGGTGCGGTCGAATGACGTGCTGAGCGCGTCCGATGCGTAGGTACGGCCGAATTGCGCGATCACCGGTGCGACCCTCGCGGTCGTCGACGGCTGACCGCCATTCTGGATGAGCGTCGCGTATTGCCCCCGCAGCGTGCCGCAGAATTGCGCGGTCGTGACCTGGTGACCGGGTGTCGAGGCGGCGCTGAGCACAGCCGGTGAGGGTGCGCACGATGCCTGCCCGATGGCGGTTGTGAATTGCGCCGCCAGCACGGTCACGAGCACCGCGATGCCGATGGACGAGCCGATGCGTTGCAAGCTGTTCGAGATGCTCGACGCGCTCGAGCTGAGGTGGCGAGGAACGCGCGCCATCGCTGCGGCCATCGACGGCATCATCGAGAATCCCATCGCAAAGCCGCGCAGCAGCAGCGCACTGACAACGAGCCAGTTCGATGACGTCGGATGAATCTGCGCGAGCAGGAAGCCGCCGCCGGCGAGCATGACCATGCCGGTTGCGACGACGGGTCGAGGGCCGAAGCGGTCGGTGAGGTAACCGCCGAGCGGCATCGCCACGGCCGCGGTGATCGCCTGTGGCAGCAACAGGAGCCCTGTCTCCAGCGGGCTGTAGCCGTGCACCTCCTGGAGGTAGAGGGGCAGCAGCAGCATGCCTCCGAAGAGGGCGGTCACGATGATGAAGCTCAGGCCCATCGACCACGAGAACGTTGGGTCGCGGAAGAGGCGGAGCTGGAGCAGTGGCTCGGGATTGCCGCGGTCGCCGATGACGAGGTTGACGACCGCGAGCACGGCGCCGGCGAGCATGACGATCGTGCTCAAGGACGTCCAGCCGTCGACGAAGCCGTTGCGCAGCGCGATGAGTCCAGCACCTGCCGCGAGCGGAATCATCAGCAGCGTCGCAGCGCGACGGCGACCCAGCTGCGCCAGCACGAATGCGGTGAGCAGCACCGCGGCGCCGGCGAGGAGGCTGACCACCAGCAGCGAGCCCCAGCCCAGGGCGATGCTCTGGTCCACGGCGTACATCACGGCGACGGCTGCGGGAGGTGCCGTCAGCAGACCGAACGTGTCGAGGCGCAGCCCGTGCGACCTCGGCGACTCGCTGAGGAACCGCCACGCTGAGGCGAATGCGATGAGGCCGATGGGAACGTTGACGTAGAAGATGAGCCGCCACGAGAAGTCCTGCACGAACCACCCGCCGAGCACGGGCCCGACAGCCGGAGCGAGCAACATGGGGATCCCGAAGATCCCCATGACCCGTCCCATGTTCTGCGGCCCGACGGCCCGCATGATGATGGTCATGCCGATCGGCATCAACATGCCACCACCGAGTCCCTGCAGGACGCGGAAGACGACCAGCTCGGGGAGGTTCTGCGCGACGCCGCACGCCATCGAGGCGAGCGTGAAGAGCGCGATGGTGACGAGGTACAGGCGCTTGGTGCCGAAGCGATCGCTCGCCCAGCCGGCCATCGGGATGACCGCTCCCTGGGCCAGCATGTACCCGGTGACGACCCACGAGATATCCGCGTACGAGCCGGCCCTGAGGTCGCCCTGCAACGTCGGGATCGCAATGTTGACGATGGTCGCGTCGAGGATCGTCATGATCGTGCCGAGCAGGACGACGCCGAGCGCGATCCACTTGTAGTCGAAACGTCCGGATCGCGCGTTGCCGATGCCGGTGCCGGCAATGGCGGGGTCGACCGCGACAGTGGCGGCGTCGGGGCGGTCGAGCACCTCAGTCATGCGCAGCCTCCTTCGCGTGCGCCGGCTCCGGCCAGTCGACGATCCTCCCCATCAGGCCCACGAGCTGTTCGAGGTCCGCGTCGGTCAACGGGGCGAGCGCCTCGAGCGCCACCGCCTTCCTCGCCTCGTCGAATCGGTCGAGCATCTGCAGGCCGAGCCGGCTTGGAACGATGTGAATGATCCGGCGGTCCTCGATGTCACTCAGCCGCTCCGCGAATCCGAGGCGGATCATCCGGTCGACGAGCGCGCTTGCCGAGCTCAGCGCGCATTGCTGCATGCGAGCGATCTCGTTCATCGTGGCCCCCGACGACGTCCCGGATGCGGCACGAAGCTGTTCGAGCGCGCCGACCTGGTGCCAAGTCACGGCACCGAACTCGCCCTTCAGCTCCTCGGGAACGCTGGCCATCAGCCGGCGCTTGAGGCCGCCGATATACCCGAACAGCAGATCGGCGAGCTCGTCACGACGAGCGCTGTTGGTGCTGTGCCCGGAACGGCGGGGCCGTTCGACCGGTGGAGCCTGAGTCACGCGGCGCCTCGAGTGTTCGATGAACGAATAGTTCCAGTGTAGAACTATTCGTCAATCGATGTCAACTCGGGGCGGCATCCCGAACACGGCGCCGGAGCCGCGAGCGCCCGGTCAACTCGTGCGACGCCTTCGCGGTGGCGAGCTCGCGCGACGCGGCCTCGAGCAGTCCCACGACATCCTGCGAATCGGTCGGGGAGACGGCGATGCCGGCCGAGGCCGTGGCGCCCGATCGGCCGACACCCTGGTCCGCGGACGTGTCCGCGGTGAATCGCTGCTGGATGCGCGCGGCGACCGCGCGGGCCTGGTCGTGATCGGCGCCGGGGAGCACGCAGACGAACTCGTCGGCCCCGAAGCGGGCGGCACTGTCCTCCCTGCGCAGGATGGATCGGAGCACCCCGGCGAACGTCTCGAGGACCTGATTGCCAGCATCGTGACCCCATCGGTCGTTGAGCTCCGCGAAACCGTCGATGTCCGCCATGATCAGTGCCAGGGTCCCCTCGCGTCGCGACGCCCGCGCGAGTTCCTTGTCAATGACGGCGAGCAACTGTGCGCGCGTGGGCATCCCGGTGACCGCGTCGAGCTGCGCGCGGCTCATCTCATCCTCGTGGCGGCGGGCACGCTCGATCGCCCGAGCGGCCTCATCCGCGAGCGCTTCGATGATCGGTGCGTCGGCCTCGGTCCAGGCGTTCTCCTGACGCTCGGAGGTGAGCAGGATGGCACCGATCGTCGCTCCGTCGACCCGCAGCGGTGCGCCGATCGCCGAACGGATGAATCCGAGTTTCGATCGGCGCAGACGCACCCGATTCGCCTCCCGAAGGCTCGCCTGAGCCATCGACGCGGACAGGGTGGTCGGCCACACCTCCGCTCGCTCGGCGACGAACACGGCGCCGCCGAGTCCCTCTCCGGGAGCGAGCTCGTACGCCGGACCGCCCGATCCCACGCCACCCGACGACAGGAACGCGCCGGGGGACTTGAGCAAGCCGTCCGTGGGGTCGTTGATGAGCACCATGCCGGTCGAGGTCCCGGGGAAGATCTCCCTGCAGGCTTCGAGAACCGCCGCGGCGACAGAGGTCACGTCGCGAGCGACGCCGAGCCTGCGACCGAGGGTCGCCGAGACATGGCCGCGACGGGTCTCGGCGCCCAGCCCCGCGAGGCTCCGCTCCGTCCCACCGACCGCGAGCAGCTTGATGCCGATCATGCCCGCCGCCGTGACGATGAGTGACGCGACCCCCGACGACCCGGGAGCCGTCGTGAGCCAGAGCGCGACGAAGATCGCGATGACCCCGGCGGCGGCGGCGACTGCGAACGGCCATGACGTCCGGGTCAGGGACTGGAGCGGACGGGTCGAGATGCTCCGAGGGGCGTCGGTATCGAGCCCGATGAGGATGGCCGTGAATGCGACGGCCGCGCACACGGTGAAATCCGGAAGCTGAGTGGCCGCGGCTCGCAAACCGACGGCGGCCACCATCGCCAGCGCCACCGCGCCGGCCGCCGACGCGGCCTGACGGTGCCGCTTCCACGGCGGGGGCAGACGGATCAGCAGGACACCGATGCCGACCGCCAGAAGCGCCAGGCACGAGTCGAGCACCCGCGTGCCCGGACTGATCGGAAGCGCAAGCACCCTGATGGCCACAACGGCGCCGACAATTCCCGCCCCTGCCTGGCTGAAACGCCGAGACAAATGCAATCGATAATCCACCTGATCCCCCACCCGCTGATCCGACCTGAACCCGTGCCGTCGGCCGGGCACACCATCGTCGGTACTGATCAATTGTGCCAGAAGATCCGCCGATAAACCTGTGGTAGGCTGTGCGAACTGACGTTCGCCCCCAGGGTTGCCGCTTCTCATTCCCAGCACCATGACGATACGTCTCCTCCACCTCGCCGACCTCCACCTCGACCGGGTCTTCGCCGCCACAGGCTGCCAGGGGGAGCTCGCGCGGCGGCGCCGCCAGGGGCTCCGCGAAGCACTCACGCGCGCCGGACGCCTGGCGCTCGAATTGGAGTGTTCCGCGGTCACGATCGGTGGCGACCTCTACGAGCATGAGCGCGCCGGCGTCGACACGGGTCGGTTCCTCGCCGAGACCTTCGCGTCGTGGCAGCCGATGCACGTCCTGATCGCGCCGGGGAACCACGACGCGCTGCTCACGGGGTCCCTGTACCGGCGTGTCGAGTGGCCGTCCAATGTCACCGTGTTCGGCAGCACCCAGTTCGAGCCCGTGGAGATCGCCGACGGTGTCACGGTGTGGGGGCTTGCGCATCGCGAGCCCGCCTGGCAGGGCGACCCGCTCGCCGATTCGCCGGCGACGCATGGGTCAGGCGTGCATCTCGCGCTGTTCCACGGTGCGGAGCTCGGCTCGCGGCCCGAGGGAAAGTCGATCCATGGTCCGTTCCATGCGGAGCGCATCCGCGAGACCGGCTTCGCGGCGGCCCTCTGTGGCCACTATCACCAGCGACGCCTGGACTCGAAGTCGGGCCTCCTCTACCCCGGGACCCCGGAACCCCTCGGCTTTGATGACGAGGGCGGACGTGGCCCCGTGGTCGTCGAGGTCACCGACCGAGGCGATGTCCGCTTCGTCGCCCACGACACCAACCGGTGGGCGGTGTTCACCGTGCAATGCGACGCGAGCGAGTGCGGCTCGATGGGGGCCGTGATCGAGGAGGTCACGATGCACTGCGCGTCAACGGGGTTCGGCGACCCTGAGCGGACCATGATCCGCGTCGACCTCAGTGGCGCGATCGACTCGTCGGTTTCGCTCGACGCCTTCACAGTGGAGCTCGCGGTGCGGGAGCGCCTGAACCTCGCCGCAGTGAAGGTTCGGGATCGCACATCGCCCGCCATCGATCTCGAATCCGCGATCGAGGAGGAGAGCACGCGAGGCGCCTTCGTCAGAGCGGCTCTGGCGGCGTCCGCCGGCGCGGATCCCGAGGAAGCCCAGGTGCTCGAGGACGCGCTCCGCTACGGGCTGATGGCCCTGTCGGGCGCGGAGGTCGGGTTGCGATGATCCTCGAGCGTCTCGAGATCACCGGTTTCGGCTGCCTCCGCGATGTCACCAGCGAACTCCACCCGCGTGTCACAGTCATCGCGGGGCGCAACGAGTCCGGCAAGTCGACGCTGCTGCGCGCGGTGCGTGGGGCGTTGTACGGCGTCGACGCGGGCGGCCAGGGCCGGGCGGTCGATCGCAGCGACTGGGCACGCTACGAGCCATGGACACGCGGTGGCTATGGTCTCGCGCTGACCTACAAGCTCGATGACGGACGTCGAATCCGGGTCGCCCGGCGCCTCGATACGCGCGAGCAGTCCGTCCAGGTTCTCGAACTCGGCGGGTCAGAGCTCACCGACGAGCTGCGCAGCGGTCGCGCGGTGACGCCCGGCCGGTTCCACCTGGGGATCGACGAGACGGTCTTCTGCGCGACCGCGTGGCTGGGCGACGACGGACTCCGGATCGACGCCCCCGAAAGTGCGCGGCAGCGCGCGGGGCAACTGCAGGAAGCGATCGAGCGGCTCGCGGACACGCGCCGCGGCGTGACCGCCGCCCAGGCGCTGGTCCGCATCCGCGAGGCGGTGGACCGGGTTGGATCCGAGCGTCGCACCACGAGCCCGCTCGGCGTCGCGACCGCGCGGCTTCGAGCGCTGGACCGCATGATCGCCGACGCCCGAACCAGGCTGGCTGCCGTCGCCGTCGATCAGGAGCGCCTCGCGATCCTTGACGCGACGCTCGCGGCCGAGACCGAGCGCTGGGGCGCGGCTGAACGCGCGCGCATCTCGGGCCGGCTCACCGAGGTGGCCGCCCGCCGTATACGCCTTGCGGAGATGGTCCGAGAGGCCAGACTCCAGATGGCTGAACTCGAGGCGACCGAGTCGTACGCGCGATTCCCGGTCGACGCCGAGACCGAGGTGACGACGCTCGGCGGCGAGCTCGCGCAGGCGAGGTCGCACGCCGGCGATGCCGAAGCGCGGTGGCAATCGGCCGTCGAGCGGCTGCGGCCGATCCGATCGCGACGCGCGGAGATCGCCGCGGGTGTCGCCGCGATCGGACCGCAGGCCGACCTCGGCGGCGACGTCGGGGAACGCTCGCAGCGCCTCCGCGGCGAACTCATCGCGATCGCGGGCGCCGCACGTCGCACCGGCGGCGACGACGCACGCGAGGCGGGGCTCCGCCGCGAGATCGCGGCGACCGGGCTTCGCGGCCTCCCCCCGAGTGTGATCGATGAGCTGCTTCCCACCCTGGAAGCGGCAGAGCGCCGCGGGCGTCGCTTCGCCGTCGCCGCCGTCCTCGTCGCCGGCCTGACGGCGCTGACAGCTGCCGGGCTCGCTCATGCCCACCTCGCCCTCGCGACAGTGCTGTCCGCGGCCTTCGGAGCACTCGGCGCCGCGGGATGCGGCTGGCGCGCCTGGGCGAGGTCATCGTCCGCTGCGCGCGCCCGCGCAGCGGCAGCGGCCCTCGCCCTGGACGCGGGCATCGATCCCGCGGAGCTGGCGCGACTGCAGGATCGTCTCCCGGTGCTTCGCACCCTGCACGAAGCTCTCGACGATGCCGAGCTGCGAACCTCCCGCCGCCGAGCCGACGCGGAGGCGCTGCAGATCGCGCTGGCGTCCGTGCTCGAGCGCTGCCGGGCGCTTGCCGCTGACGCGGGAGTGGTCGAGGCGCTGGGCGCGTCTGAGGCAACGCCTGAGGCCGTGATAGCGAGCGCGCAAATCATCCTCGACCGGGTCGGCGCCATGGTGCTGCAGGCGCGCCGGCGCGAAGAGCTCGTGGCCGAGGACGCCGTGCTCGCCGCCGAGGAATCGGCGTGCGCGCAGTCGAGCGAGGACGTCGACCGTTCCGCTCGCGCGGTCGCGAACCTCGAGGTACGTCTCCGGACGATCCTCACGTCCGCCGGCATCGGGGTCACCACCGGTGACCCGGCAGCTGCGGCCCGTGCGTTCCGTCACGGCTGTGATGCGCGACGCCGCCACGACGCGGCGCGCCGGCGGCTCGACGATCTGCAGCGATCAGCCCACGCGCTCGGGGGTGACGAGGCGATGCTCGAGAACCTCGAGACAGGGCTTGCCGATCAGCTGATGCGGTGTGGTGGCGATCCCGACGATGCGCTGGCGGCTTCGCCACCCGATGCCGCCACCCTTCAGGCGCTCGATCTCGAAGCAGAACGGGCACGACGCGCGGCGACCTCGGCCGGCGACCAGGCCCGCGAACTGCGCGCGCGACTTGGCGGCGTGCTCGACACGCTCCCCGCGGTGGCCGACCTCGAGGATGAGCGTGACGCGTGCGAAACCGCACGCGATCGCGGCCTGCGCCAGCTCAAGGCGCTTCGCCGGGCAGCCGACCTGATCGAGGCGGCGTCCCGAGTAACTCATAGAGAGCTCGCTCCGCGTCTCGCGGAGTCACTGGGAAACCGCCTCAGCATGCTGACCGGCGCGCGCTACGTTGAGGTGAACGTCGACACCGATCACTTCGCTCTCGGCCTGCTCGGCCGGGAGCGGCCCGACATGGTGCCGCTCGAGGCGGTGTCACACGGCACCCGCGACCAGGTCGCCCTCCTCCTGCGCCTCGCGCTGTGTGAGGTGCTCGGTGGCGGGGGCGAGCGCACGCCCCTCCTCCTCGACGAACCCCTGCTGACCTCGGATCCGATGCGACGCGACCTCTTCATTGAGTTTTTGCACGATCTGTCTGCAACACACCAGGTCCTGCTGAGCACCGCCGATCCCGCGATGGTCGAAGCGGTATCGCGGGTGACCTCGGGTGACTGCTCGGTGGTGCGGCTCGAAGATCCTCCGGTGCTCGATGTGGTCGGCGACGCGCACTCGCTCGGACGGCACAGCGCGAGGATGCGACTCCTCGCCGGTCAAGGCTGAACCTCGCGGCTCTCGCCCACGCCCACGCCCGGTCAGAGTGCCTTGGCGATGCGCACGAGCCCCTCGAGCTCGGAGACCTCCTCACTGAATAGCGGCATGCGCACGATGGGCACCTCACCGAGCCTGCTCAGTTTCGACAGCTGACGAGCCTCGCGCTGCGCCAGGACGTTGCGGTTGAGAAACGTCCTGCCGATGAACCGTGCACCGTCCGCGGAGACGCGGGTGTGCAGCTCCTCGGTCAGCCAGGCGGCTACCTTGGGATCCTCTACCAGCGTCGTTGCTGCGGCGACGCCATCGGTGTCACGAAACACGTCGGGAAGTACGCGGTTGACAACCATGGCGCGCAGGGGCATCTTGAACTCGCGCAGCTTGGCGCAGAAGTACTCCGCCTCGCTGAAGGGTCCCTGCTCGAGGGTCGTGACCACGACGAATCCCGTCTGAGGACTGCGCAGCAGCCGGTACACAGATTGCGCCCTGCCCTGGATGCCGTCGTACAGCAGCTGGAGCTGCTGCACGAAATCGGCGACCTCGGCGAGCACCTCGGCGCCCAGCAACCGGTCGGCAAGACGCAGGAACGGTGCGGCTGCGTAGTTCATCGCGCGGAAACCGAAGCGCGACGCCCCCCCGGAGAGCAGCGACAACAGGCGCGAACCCACATAGTCGGTGAGACGGCTCGGGGCTTCGAGAAAGTCGAGCGCATTGCGGGACGGCGGCGTGTCGACGACGATGCAGTCGTACTCTCCCGCGTCGTGCAGCTCGTACAGCGCCTCGATCGCCGCGTACTCGTGGGACCCGACGAACGAGTCGGTGATGCGCTGGTACAGCGGATTGCGCAGGATGCGCTGCGTGGTCGCGCGATCGGGCGAGTAGCGCTCGATCATGCGGTCCCATGCCTGCTTCATATCGAGCATCGCCGCCTCGAGATCGCCGGTGATGGTGATCCCGGCTCGACGCAATCGCGCCTTGGGGATGCGCACCGGCTCAGCCCCGATGCCCTTGATACCGAGCGCGGTGGCGAGACGCCGCGCCGGGTCGACCGTGAGGACGAGGACGCGCTTGTCCTCGGCCGCCGCAATGGCCATGCCGAGCGCCGCGCTCACGGTCGTCTTGCCGACCCCGCCGCTGCCGCAACAGATCACGACGTCGAGCGGCGCCAGGCGGCGTCCCAATCCGGCGGCTTCCTTGCGCACGCTCCTGCGCCGCTCGGGAAGGTCGCCGGTCGCGACGACGCTCATGCGAGCCTCGTGTTGAGCACGTCAGCAACTGCTCGCGTCGTGGTCAGTCCGGTCCGATCGACGATGTACGGAACCGGAATGACGGGCATCGGGAGCCTGCTCCGCAGCTGGCGCATGTAGCGCCCGGTCGTGTCGTACAGGTGCGCCTGGAGGTCGATGGCGGCCTCGAGCGGAGCGGGCGAGCCACCGAGATGTTGTGCGACCACGTCGGCGTGCTCCGGGTCGATCAGCGCCATGATCAGACGGCGGTGCGCGGCGGTCACCGGTTCGTCGACCGCACGATTCAGGACGCACACGTCGACGGCGACACCGGATCCGTTGCGAAGACGCTCGTGCAGCTCGATCGCCTCGGTCACCGGCATCTCTTCGGGAAGGGCGCAGAGCACGACGGTCGTGCGCCGAGGATCCCTGATCAGGCCGTCGATCCACTCGACCTGGGAACGAATGATGCCTCCCCTGACGAGCGTGAGCATCGCCTTCGCCGCGGCGAGATGTGATTCCGCCTGGCCTCCGGCCGCACAGTCGACGAGGATGAGGTCCCACACCGGCGAGGTCGATTCGGGCTCCTTGCGACGCTCCTCGTACGCGATCTTGCCGACCACGAGCATGTCCCGCGGACCGGGAACGCCGGTGGCGATGAAGTCGAACACGCGGGCGAGCGGGGTCAGCCGGGTCACGCGCGGAACCTTGAAATAGATGTTCAGGTATTCCTGGAACGACTCGTCCGTGCGCAGCTCCAGTACCGAGAGGTGGTGCTGGACGACACGCGGCGCAAACCCGGCGGGCGGCGACCCGAGCGCCGCGGCGAGGTCGCCCTTGGCGTCGACGTCGATGGCGAGGACGCGCTTGCCCGCACGCGCCCCGAGGAGTGCCAGAGCCGCCGTCACCGTGCTCCGGCCGGTTCCGCCCTTGCCCGCGACGAAGATGACCCGCCGCTCGAGCAGCGTCGCGAGGTCGATCCGCTCTCCGGCGATCGCGCGCCTAACCGCCGTTGACGGTCTCCAGGACCTCTGCGGCGTGCCCGCTGGGCTTGACATCCCGCCACTCGCGCTCGATGGTCCCGTCCGGTCCGATCAGCAGGGTCGTTCGGGCCACTCCCATGTACTGGCGCCCCATGAACTGCTTCTCGACCCAGAGGCCCTGCGACTCGATGAGGCGCCGCTCCGGGTCGCTGATCAGCGGTATACCCAGCGAGCACTTCTTGATGAAACGCTGATGGCTCCTGGACGTGTCCGGCGAGACTCCGTAGACCGTCACCCCGGCGGAGACAAACGCGTCGTTGAGCTTGGTGAACTCCTGACCCTCGAGGGTGCAGCCGGGCGTGTCGTCCTTCGGATAGAAGTACAGGACCGTGTGACGGCCCTCGAGGTCGGCATTGCGCAGGCGACCGCCGGCACTGGTCTCGAGGTCGAAATCAGGGAGCCTCGCCCCGACGGTCATGGTTCCGGATCCTCCGTTCACAGCCGCAGTGGTCGCACAGTGTAGGTGAGCACTGGCGAGCGAGCGCGCGTCCGCCGGACGCCCGGGTCGCCGTCCCTATACTCGGGCCGTGCCCTCGAACTCCCGTCCCGGCGCGGCAGCGACGAACAAAGCGGCGGCAGCGCGGCGGCGAATCGACCCCGCCCAACCGCGTCCGGTCCCCATGCTGCTCCGGTACATCTCCTGCGGGCTGCTGTCTCTCGCGGGCGGAGCCGCCTGGCGCTTCACCCTCTCGCCCAACGCGGTCGGGATTGTCACCGCCTTCGCCGGAATCTTCTTCCTGCTGCTCGGATTTCTGGTCGGTGGGATCTACTGGTACGCCCACGACCTTCGGGTCCGAAAGCGGACGCCGGAGCTGATGCCCGATGAGCGGCTCGTCTTCTCGTTCGTGGTGTTCGTCATGACGCCGTTCGCAGTGCTCGCGCTGATCGGCGTGATCTGGCTGCTCTCACTCCTGATCGGGGTGCACTGAGCCGCGACGCGGCGACCGTGCATCGTCCCGGTCAGTTGAGGAAGGCGCGGAGCCTGCCGGCGACCTCGGTCATGGCCGTGCGATCAGGACACGTCTCCGGGGCCTCGTCGAGATATGCGTTGATATCGGCGAGCGCCGCCACGACCTTGCCCATGCGCCACAGGAGCAGTCCGCGATCGCGGCGTTCGGCGGGCGACGGCACGAGGTCGACGCACCGGTCGGCGGCGCGCAGCGCCTGGTCCCAGCATTCGAGGCTCGTATAGCAGCGGCGCAGGTTGCGCGACATGCGCGCGAGCATGTCTCGGGCGCTGGCACGCTCCACCTGAGACGGCTCGAGACGTTGGATCTCGTGCCCCGTGGACGACGTGACCAGCCGCTTCAGGTCGTCGTCGTCGAGTGGCTCGCCGCTCGCAACGGTGTCGAAGAGATGCCCGTCGACCCGGACCACGAAGTGCCCGGGAAGGTTCACCCCCTCCACGGGAATCTCGGCGCGGGCTCCGACGGCGATCCAGATGGCCGAGCAGGCGATTGGCACCCCCGCCCCACGCTCGAGAACGGTGTGGAGATAGTGGGCGCGCGGATCGCCGCCGCCGGCGCCGCGAAGACGAAGCCTGTCGCGGAGCAGGGCGCCCACCAGATGGGCATCCGACGGACCGCATCCGTGGAGCCCGCAGCGCGAGCGCAACTCGGTGGCGAGCTCGTCGAGGCGCTCCAGCCAGGGCTCTGGGTCAACGCCGGGACAGTCGTCGGCCGCGAGCCAGAGGGCACCTTCGGCGATATCGCCATCTCGCGCGGCACATTCCAGCACCGCCTCGCGTGGCTCCAGTCCCTGCATGGCCGGTAATCATGCTCCGCCACCCACGTGTGTGGGCATTTCCCGCAGGAGCCCAAGCGGGTCACCTCCACTAGACTGACCGTGTGTTGCTCGAGGAGATCGCCGGCCCGGCCGACCTGCGCGGGCTCGGCCCGGAGGATCTGACCCGCCTCTGCGCGGAGATTCGCGAAGAGCTGATCGCCGCCGTGTCGCGGACCGGAGGTCACCTCGGTCCCAATCTGGGAGTCGTGGAGCTCACGGTTGCGATGCACCGGGTGTTCGAGAGCCCGCGAGACGCGATCATCTTCGACACCGGGCACCAGGCCTACGTCCACAAGATGCTGACGGGCCGGCTCGACCAGTTCGACACGCTCCGCCAGCAGGGCGGCCTCAGCGGGTATCCGTCGCGACGAGAGTCCGAGCACGATCTCATCGAGAACTCGCACGCGTCCACCGGGCTCAGCTACGCGCTGGGATTCGCCACCGCACGGGAGCTGCGCGGAGAGACCGGGAAGGTCGTGTGCGTGGTGGGCGACGGAGCGCTCACCGGCGGCATGGCATACGAAGCGCTCAACAACATCGGCCAGTTGAAGCCCGAGATGGTGATCATCCTGAACGACAACGGCCGCAGCTATGCACCCACGGTCGGCGGGATCGCGGAGAACCTCGGTCATCTGCGCCTGTCACCGCGCTACGAGGCGGCCAAGGATGCGGCCGGGACCGCATTGCGCTCGCTGCCGGCCGTCGGGCACTCCGCGTACGAGACCGCGCGGCGCATGAAGAACTCACTGAAGCAGTTGGTGGCCCCGATCTCGCTCTTCGAGACGCTCGGCCTCAAGTACGGTGGTCCGATCGACGGTCACGACCTCCAGGCGGTCGAGAAGGCACTCCGCGACGCTGCGCGCATCCGCGGGCCGGTGGTCGTGCACGTTGTGACCAACAAGGGACAGGGCTACGGTCCCGCGGTTGCTGACAAAGTTGACAAATTCCACGGAGTCTCGACGTTCGACCCGGACAGTGGCACCGCACTCAAGAAGGGCCTCGACTGGACCGACGTCTTCGGCGATGCGCTCTGCGAGGCGGCGGCAACCGACGAGCGAATCGTCGCAATCACGGCAGCCATGGCCTCGTCGACCGGACTGCTCGAGTTCGCGCAACGATTTCCGGACCGCTTCTTCGATGTCGGTATCGCCGAGCAGCACGCCGTGACGTTCGCGGCGGGGCTCGCGATGCGCGGCCTGCGCCCCGTCGTCTGCATCTATTCGACCTTCCTGCAGCGGGCCTTCGACCAGATCACGTGTGACGTCGCGCTGCACGAGCTGCCGGTGACCTTCATCATCGATCGTGCGGGGATCACGGGTGCTGATGGGCCGTCGCATCACGGGGCCCTCGACCTCGCATACCTGCGCTGCATCCCCGGCATGACCATTTCGGCGCCGAGTTCGCCGAACGAGTTGCGCAGGATGTTCGCGACGGCGCTCGAGTACGACGGACCCTTCTCGCTGCGTTTTCCACGCGGCCCCGCACCGTCGGCGGGCAGTGACCCGCTCGACCCCGTCCCGGTGCCGAGCATCGTCACTCGTCATCGCGGCCGGGATCTGGCGCTCTTTGCCGTCGGCAAGATGGTGGCCGTCGCGATGGAGGCACAGGAGACGCTCAGCGCGCGCGGGATCTCGACGACCGTCATCGATGCGCGATTCGTCAAGCCGCTCGCGCCGGAGCTCAGTGCCATCGCCGCCCGCCACCGGGCGGTCATCACCGTCGAGGATGGCGTTGCCAGCGGCGGCTTCGGAACGGCGGTGACCGAGTTGCTCGCCTCGGATGGGGTCATGGTGCCGATCGTGAGGATGGGCCTCCCCGACCGGTTCATCGAGCACGGCGCCCAGGCCGCGCTCCTCGGACAGCTCGGGCTCGACGCCGTGGGCGTCGCGGCCGCGGCCCTCGCGCTGCTGCCCGCGACCGAGGTGCTCGCGGGCTGACCGGTCCCACCGAGCAGCGCGACACCATGGACGAAGCTCTCATTCCCATCAGCCAGGCGCAGAGCGACGGCGCCCGGTCTGGTTCCGACGATCCGGCGCTGAGGCTCACCCTCCTGCAGCACGAGCTCAACGAGGCTCGTCTCGAAAATGTGCGATTGCGCGAGTCGCTGCTCGAGCCGCCGTACTCGCAACTTCGCTCGGTCATCCGTCGGTATCCCCAGGTCTCGAAGACGGCGATCAAGGCGCTGAACGTCGTCACCGGGACGGGGCGGATCAACTTCCACCGAAGGGCGATGGCGCGTCTGCAGTATCCCCGCGATCTACGCGAGATGGAGGGCTCGGGCCTCTTCGACGCAGCCTGGTACCAGGCGAACTACCCGGAGGTCGCGCACTCCGGGATGGAACCGCTCCGGCACTACGCGCTCATCGGCGCAGCGCAGGGATGGGATCCGGGTCCGCGGTTCTCCACCGACTTCTATCTCGAACACAACCCCGATGTGTCACGCGGGACCAACGCGCTGCTGCACTACCTGCGCCACGGAGCCGCGCGCGGGAGCAAGATCGCTCCGTCGACGGTGGAACGTCAATGGCTGACGCTCACGCTTGACCAGCGGTTCCCGAACCTCCGCCCACTGCACGTGTATGCGAGCACCTCGGCACCGAAACGCATCTCGATGGTGACCGACAGCATCAACAGCGGCAGCCTGTTCGGCGGGGTTGGCACGGCGCTCATCTTCGCCACGCTGCTCGCGCGGCGCATGGAGCGTCCACTGCGCATCATCACCCGCTCCGAGCCGCCGACCCCCGCAAACTGCCGGACGGTCCTCGAGGCCAATGGGATTCCCTGGAAGGGTGACGTCGACTTCGTCTTCTCCTCGCGCGACACGTCGAACGGTCGGCTCGTCGATGTCGCCGACGGCGATCTGTTCGTCACCACATCGTGGTGGACGACCTGGGCCGTTCGCGCCTCGGTCGATCCGGCACACATCATCTACCTCGTCCAGGAGGACGAGCGGCGCTTCTATCCGGAGGGCGACGATTCGATTCGCTGCGCGGAAATCCTCGCCGACCCGCGCATCACCCGCGTCGTCAACTCCAAGCCCCTCTTCGACTATCTCTTCGGCGGTCCCGATCGGCCCCGGATAACGCCGTCGTGGTTCGAGCCCGCATTCCCAGCCTTTCTGACCCCGCGCGACCAATCCCCTGCGGGCAAGAGCAAGTTCATCTTCTACGCGCGACCGAACAATCTCCGCAACCTGTATTACCGCGGCATCGAAGCGATCTCCGGCGCCATCGAGTGCGGCCACCTCGACCCGGCGGCGTGGGACGTCCTCTTCATCGGCAGGGATCTGCAGCCGGTCGCCCTGCCCGGAGGCGTCCGCCCGACGCTCATCCAGAACCTGGACTGGGACGACTATCAGCAGCTCCTCCGGCGCATGGACCTCGGGTTCTCACTGATGGCGTCCCCGCACTCGAGCTATCCGCCGCTCGACCTGGCGGCAGCGGGAGCGGCCGTGGTCACGAACACCTTCGGACCCGACAAGCGATCCCTCGATCAGTACTCGGCAAATATCATCTGCTGCGATCCTGATCTCCCGAGCCTGATCGCTGGCATCGCCCGGGGCGTCGCTCTCGCAAACGACGTTGATCGCCGGAGCACGAACCATCGGAACAGCAAGTTCCAGACCGACTGGAGCGCCGTCTTCGCACCGATCTGCGAGCAGCTCGCGGGTGCGCTCCCCACCGCCGAAGGATAGGGGTGCGCACCAGGGCAGCCCTGCCGGAGTTTCCGGATCCGTGGGCGCCGAGCATCGACGAACGCATTCGCAGGGTCTCCGCACCAGGTGTCCATACGGTCGCCTATCTGTACGAGGTACCGGACACGAGCACGTTTCGCTACCGCGTCTTCAACATGGTCGAGGCGCTCGGTCTCGAGGATCACGATCAGCGCATCTCGGCGACGTGGTTCACCCGAGCCGAGCTGCCGATCCTCGAGCGCCTCATCGGTGACGTCCGCACGCTGGTCATCTGCCGGACGCGCTACACAGCGCGCCTCGACAGTCTCGTCACCCGCGCCCGAGCCGCCGGGTGCCGCGTTCTGTTCGACGTCGACGACCTGATATTCGACACCAGGTACGTGAGCCTCGTTCTCGAGACGCTCGATCGGAATCCCGGAGAGGCGATGCTCGATGAGTGGTTCGCGGCCATGTCGCGACTGGGCGCGCTGCTCCGCCTGTGCGATGGGGCGATCTCCACGAACCACTTCCTGTCGGCACGCATCGAGGAGTTCGCCCAGCTGCCCACATGGGTCATCCCCAACTTCCTCAATGACCTGCAGCTCGAGCGAGCCGCGGAGGTACGGCGCCTCCGGCATGCGTCCGAGCACGCGGCGAGCGCTCCGAGCATCGGCTACTTCAGCGGGACGCCGACCCACAACCGCGACTTTGAGCTCGTGTCGACCGCGCTCGCGAGAGTCATGACCCGGCACACCGATGTGCGTCTGCGAATCGTCGGATTCCTCGACGTCGGCCCTGCTTTGCGCGGTTTCGGCGATCGCATCGACATCCTCCCGCTCACCGACTTCCTGACCCTGGAGACGCTGATCGGTGCAACCGCGCTCAACATCGTGCCCCTGCAGACCAACGCTTTCAGCAACTCGAAGTCCGAGTTGAAGTACTTCGAGGCCGCGATCGTCGAGACTCCGACGTTCGCGACTCCGACGTACAGCTTTCGACTCGCGATCCAGGACGGCGTCAACGGATACCTCGTCGACGCGTACGACTGGGAGGATCGTCTCGAACGGGCCGTTGGCGGGGACCTCGACCTCGCTGGTGTTGCTGAGCGCGGGCTGGCGCACGCGCTGCGGTGGTACACGCCCGCCGCGCAGGTCGGCGCCATCCGCGACGCGCTGCTCGGCGCCCAGGTCCGAGGCTAGACTGCCGGTATGTCCCTTCGCTGGCAGAACATCGTCATCGACTGCACCGACCCGTTGCTGGTTGCTTCGTTCTGGAGCGAGGCGCTGGGCCTCGAACTGCACGGACCCGAAGACGGCGAGTGGTGGATCGAGCCGGGCGGTGGCGGTCCGGACATTCTCTTCCTCCATGTTCCGGAAGGAAAGTCCGTCAAGGACCGCATCCATCTCGATCTGCGACCCGACGACCAGGCCGCCGAAGTCGAGCGTCTCATCTCGCTTGGTGCCCGGCGGATCGACATCGGTCAAGGCGATGTCAGCTGGGTGGTGATGGCCGACCCGGAGGCCAACGAGTTCTGCATCCTCCGACCCCGCGAGAGCGCCGAGACCGCCTGATCGCGGGGTCGGTGTTCCGGGAACGTAAAGGAGGGGCCGGGTCGAGGTAACCCGGCCCCCCTGTCCAGGAAGGAGTGTGCTGAGGAGTTCTGAGCCGTCGCTCAGGCGTCGTAGTACAGGGCGAACTCGTAGGGATGTGGCCGAAGCGCCACCGGGTCCACTTCGTTCTCGCGCTTGTACGAGATGTACATGTCGATGAGGTCCTGGGTGAATACGCCACCCTCGGTGAGGAACTCGTTGTCGACCTCGAGGGCGTTGAGCACCTCGGTCAACGATCCGGGAAGGTCCTTGACCCGTGCCTTCTCCTCGCCTTCGAGCTCGTAGAGATCGGCTTCGACCGGTGCCGGCGGCTCGATCCGGCGCTTGACCCCGTCGAGCCCCGCCATCAGGCACGCCGCGAAGGAGAGATACGGGTTGCTCATCGGGTCCGGGGAACGGAACTCGAGGCGGCGGGCCGCCGGTGCCGCGCTGTAGGTCGGGATGCGCACGCATGCACTCCGGTTGCGAGCGCTGTATGCGAGCTTGATCGGCGCCTCGTACCCCGGCACCAGCCGCCGGTAGCTGTTCGTGGTCGGCGCCGCGAACGCGAGGACCGCCGGCGCGTGCTTGAGCAGGCCGCCGATGTACCAGCGCGCGGTGTCACTGAGCAGCGCATAACCGTCCTTGTCGTAGAAGAGCGGGACGCCGTCCTTCCAGAGGGACTGATGGGTATGCATGCCGCTGCCGTTGTCGCCGAAGAGCGGCTTGGGCATGAAGGTCGCCGTGTAGCCGTTCTGGTAACAGACGTTCTTGACGATGTGCTTGTAGATGAGCACCTTGTCGGCCATGTTCACCAGCGAGTCGAACCGCATGTCGATCTCGGTCTGCCCGGCGGTGCCGACCTCATGGTGATGGACCTCGATCGCGACGCCCGCATCGATGAGCGCGAGCACGATCTTGCTGCGAAGGTCCTGCAGCTTGTCGACGGGCGGCGTCGGGAAGTAGCCCTGCTTCAGCTTCGGACGGAAGCCGAGGTTGGCCGTGCCGTTCTTGCCCGTGTTCCAGATCCCCTCGTCAGAGTCGATGTGGTAGTAGCCCTCGTGGGTGTTCTGGTCGAAGCGCACCGAGTTGAAGATGTAGAACTCGAGCTCGGGGCCCCAGTACGAGGTGTCGGCGATTCCCGTGCTGAGGAGGTACTCCTCCGCCTTTCGCGCGACATAACGCGGGTCGCGGCTGTAATCCGCGAGCGTGAGCGGGTCCTTGATGTCGCAGACGATGGCCAGCGTCGGAATCTCGAGCGTGCCGTCGACAAAGGTTCGCCCCGGGTCGGGGAACAGGAGCATGTCGCTCTCGTAGATCTTCTGGAAGCCACGGATGCTCGATCCGTCGAACCCGATGCCCTCCGAGAACAGCGACTCGGTCAGCTCGCCGACCGGGATGCTGAAGTGCTGCCAGCTCCCGAGCAGATCGGCGAAGCGGAGATCCACGATCTTGATGCCGAGCTCGCGGGCCATGCGGATAACGTCGGCGGGCTTGGCTTTGGTGGTCACGGTCGGCGACATCGCGGGTTTTACCTCGTCTGCAACTCTCACGGCTAAGGACTCGTCGATTGCCATTGGACTCCTTCCGCGGACGCTGGCTGACTCGCCGCAGCGACCGATTGGACCCCTCGGCCGCCGCGGCACTCTACGAGATGCAGACTAGGGCTCTCGCGGCCAGCGGACTATGGTCTCCCAGACCCATGGTTCCCCATGGCGGCTTGTGCGCGATGCACAAACCAAACGGCTCGATGGTCGCTCAGGGAGCGACTGGGGGCTTGACTCCGGCGACCTGAGATCGCGCGAGCGCCTTGTCCTTGAAGTAGATCTTGTTGATGTCGACAAAGACGATCTGTGCCTCGGGCACATCCTCTTCGGCGAAGATGGCGTCGACCGGGCACGGATCCACGCAGGCACCACAGTCGATGCACTCATCGGGGTCGATGTAGACCATCCGGTCCTCGGGCGACTCGTGGATGCAGTCCACGGGGCACACCTCGATGCAGGATTTGTCCTTCAGGTCGACGCAGGTCTCGGTGACGATGTAGGTCATGGCCTGGATTGAGTCTACCAAGGGGGACTCGTCCCGCTCGACGTAACCGGCTCGCGTACTCGTTACGAGGCGCCGCCCAAGGCGGTCCCGGGATGACCATCCGGCGTCAGAGGAGGATCGACCATGCGGGCTCGTCACACCCTGAAACGCCTCGTCATGGTCGCGACCCCGACCGCCGGCCTGGCGCTCGGCCAGGTCGCGGCCACGGCCTCGTCGCCGGCGGCGGTGCTGTGGTCAATCGCGGAACGGTCGTCCGGATCGTTCTCCATACAGCGGGCAGCGCCGCGCCATGGGTCGTCTCGAGCACGATCGTCGGCTCGGGGTTCGCCGAGCGCACCGACCCCGCGGCGCTGGCTGTCGGACCGACGGGAGAACCCGTGAGCGCATCAGGCACGCTCTACGTCGCAGACACCGCCGACAATCGGATCGCGGCCATCCCCGACGCACTGACCAGGATGCGGACTGCGTTCACGGGCATGGACGTGACCAGCAACGGCCGGCTCAACTCGCCACTCGGCCTGACCCTGGCGCCCGATGGCGACATCCTCACCGTCAATGCCGCCGATGGACGCATCGTCGAAACGACCCCGCCGGCGCGCAGGTTGCGTTCCAGTGGCTCGACACGAGTAGGGCGCCGCCCGGGAGCGGCGCCCTCTTCGGGCTCGTCGTGACACCCACCCGCAACGGTGTGTACTTCGTGGACGACGCGACCAACACGTTCGAGTTGCTCCACTGAGGGTCCGCGCCGCCGACCAAGGGCGCTCAGCTACCCGGGACTCCCTCCGGCTCTGACTGAGCGCCCCGTACGGCGCCTGCCTGGAGCACATCGCGAATGCGGAGGCAGAGGTGCAGGTTGAGACGGGTCGCCGGATCGTCGAGGCGAAGACGGCCCACCTCTTCGATACGACGCAGGCGGTATAGCACGGTGTTCCGGTGCAACTTCAGGCGCTGTGCGGTCTCGGTCGGTGACCCGTTGGCTTCGAAGTACGCGTCGAGGGTCGCCATCAGCTCGGCGCTCGATCGCTCGTCGTACGCGACCAGGTCGCCGACGGTCCCCCGGTAGTAATCGCTGAGCTCGGGATGCTGCGCCATCGCGAACAGGAGGCGATGGAGGCCAAGGTCGGCGAAGCTCGCCTGCCGCCCCGGGCCGAGCAGCCGACGGCTCATCTCCAGCGCGTGCTCTGCCTCACGGAAGGACTGGCGCACGCCAGAGGCGCCCTCGTGGGTGCGACCGAGCCCGAGCGAGGTCGTCGCGTCCCCGGTCGCGCGGGCGCACTCGCTGCGCACCAGCTCCGCGAAGCGGTACATGGCGTCGACGGCTCCTACGGGCTCGGGCATCACCACCACACAGACCGCGTCCTCGTGAGCGGCGACGAGCGCGCGAACCTCGCGCCGGGCGACCACGTTCTGGGCGGCGCGGAGTGCTCGCGCCTCCCAGGAAGGAGCGGCGGCGGCTCCCCGGAGCGCAATCACGGCGACCTGCTGCGAGAGGTCGGCGCCGAGCCGGCGTGCTCGCTCGAGCGCGACCCGCTCTGACGAGTACGATCCCGTGAGGAGGGAGGCGATGAACTCGCCCTCGAGCTTGTCGCGCGTCTCAGTGACCGCGCGTTCGCGGTCGAACTCGATGGCGCACGCTGACGCTGCTCGGGCAACCGCGAGGCGCGCGATCTGGTCGAGCCGATGCTCCTCGCCGATCACGCAGACGAAACCGCCGACCCCGTTCCGCATCGGGACCGGGCTCACCAGCGACGCGAGTCCGTTGCGCCCGATGGTGAATTCGCGCACCGGTGGGTCTGCCCCGACCGCCGCGATCGTTCCGCCCCAGCGCCGGAGCGCGTCGGCCCCAGCCTCGACGTCGGCGAGCAACGTCTCGTCGGTGACGGTGAGGTGGCGCACCTCGCCGCCCTCATCCAGCCACGCAGCCGGGAGCAGGGTGACCTCCGCGAGACGTTCGATGATCTTGTCCGGACCCGCTCCCCCGAGCGCAAGATCCATGAGCGACAGCTGCAGCTCCTGGGCTCGTTCGTGGAGGAGGGCGCGCTGGTCGAGGATGAAACGGACACAGGTGTGATGCGCGTCGGTCGCGTGGATCCCGTCAGGCAAACGGAGCAGCGGCATCATCAGACGGTCGGCCGCGGCGATGCTCTCGACGGACACATCGCCGACGACCGCGACGGCGACCCCACCCTTCTCGGCAAAGCTGATCATGACCTGGGGCAGATCAAGGCGCTCGTCGAGGAGGCGAATGCTCTTGACCGGCACGAACGCGATCTCGCCACCCTTGACCGCCTCGAACGCCGGCGGACGCGTGCGGAGCGCGCAGGCCCATTCAACCCTGCGCTCGAGGCCGCCGCCGCCGCCGAGCAGGTCGGTGCCGGGCGGCAGGATCCCTCGCCAGACGTCCTTGACGGTGAGCGTCGGCGAGCTCATGTCGCGAGCATCGGTCAGCAGCGCTCGAGGTACTGGTCGAGCTCCCAGGGCGTGACCTGCCCGCGGTACGCCTGCCATTCCAGGCGCTTTGCGGCGATGAACCGCTCGGCGAGGTGGTCCCCGAGCGCGTCGATCACGATTTCGTCGGCTTCGAGCGCGTCGATGGCGTCCTTCAGGTTGTCGGGGAGCACGCCGACGTTGCGTCGTTCGAGCTCGATCTCATCGAATCCGTACAGCGATTCCTCGACCGGCGCGGGGAGCGGCAGCCGGCGCTCGATACCGTCGATCCCGCAGCGGAGCATGACGGCGAAGGCGAGGTAGGGATTGCACGAGGGATCGGGGCTGCGAAGCTCCACCCGTGTCGCCTCCGCGCGTCCGACATGCGGGACGCGAATGAGCGCCCCGCGGTTGGTTCGCGCCCATGAGATGAAGATCGGAGCCTCGAAGCCGCGCACCAGGCGCTTGTAGGAGTTCACCAGCGGGGCGAGCACGGCGCTGATTCCCGCCGCGTGGTGGAGCTGCCCCGCGATGAAGTGCTGAGCAACCTCGCTGAGGCCGTAGGCGTCGTCCCCCGCGAAGGCGTTTGTCGAATCGCGCAGGCGCTCGAGGCTCTGATGGACGTGCATCCCGCTGCCGGGCTTGCCGTCGAACGGTTTGGGCATGAAGGTCGCGATCACTCCGGACTGCCCCGCAACGGCCTTGAGCGCGTAGCGGAACGTGATCAGGTCGTCAGCCGCCTTGAGCGCCGGTGCGGCGTCGATGTCGATCTCGTGCTGGCCTCCCGCAATCTCATGGTGCGACGTGTTGACAGCGATCCCCATGCTCATCAACGCGCTGACCATGCGCTGGCGCAGATCCCGGTTGCCATCGCTCGAGAAGTCGAAGTACGAGCTGCGGTCGTTGCGGGTGGGCACGAGCGATCCGTCGACGCCTCGCTCGAGCAGGAAGAACTCGACCTCCGGTCCGACGCGGTACTCGAAGCCGAGTCGTTCGGCATCCTCGAGCGCTCGACGCAGCACGCCCCGCGGGTCCCCCTGGTACGGCTCGCCGTCGGGGGTGGTCGCCCAGCAGATGAGCCGCGCGGTGCGCTCGTCGCCCCAGGGCAGCAGCTGAAAGGTCGAGGGGTCGGGCACCAGGTACATGTCGGACTCGGCCGTCCGGGCGAACGAATCCACCGAGGAACCGTCGAACCAGGTCCCGTGCTCGATCGCCTCGCCGAGCTGCGAGGCGGGGATCGTCACCGTCTTCACGCTGCCGACGACATCGGTGAACTGGAGATCGATATGGCGCACCTGCGCTTCCTCCACCCTGGCCAGAAGGTCAGGGGGCGCTTCCCTTCGGGTGGACGATGGCAATTGGTGGCCTCCATATAGGGCGGAACGCACAAGCGCGACTGGATCAGCGGATTCTAACGCACCTTCGGGTTTGCTCCGGCGCTGGGAATGGCGAAGATCGTCGTGCACTGCGCACAGCACCCTGACCTAACTCCCTGAAGAGACGGCCACCCCCATGCCTCCGAACGTGGTCATGGCCGCCGCGAACGCTTGCGTGGTCATGGTCCGCTGCACCCCGACGAGCACGTCCACGAACGTGATCGTGCTCCGCTCCGGGTCGAACCCGATCACCGGCACGGCGTGCTCGCCGATCGCCCAGGGGACCCGCGTTCCGTCCCAGGCGGTCCAGTAGCGCGGAATGTGCGCCTTGAAATCAGAGGTCAGCCAGATCACAACAGCATTTCCCTGGTGCAGCTGCGCGACGATCTCCGCGATGGTCCAGCCGGTACGGCCTTCGGCCACGGCCCCGTAGCGCTCGGCTGCAGCGACGATCGGTGGGTAGTAGACGCCGTATCCGGTGAAGTCAGGCTCGTAGCCGTTCACGTCACCCACAAACGCCGTGTATGGATCGCCCCAGCGGACGGGATACCCGTCGGACCCGAGTTGGACCGGCCGCGGATCCTGGGGCATGCTCGCGTAGATCCGGTCCTGCGGCACCTCGATGTTGCGCACGGCCAGGGCAACCTGGAGCGCGGCCGATTCGCAGTCGAGCGCGAGGTCCTGCTTGATGATCGGCCCCGGCAGAGACACAGCGCCGGCATCGGTAGCCTGCGCCGTCGCCGTGGCTGTTGGGACCGACGTGACCGTCGAACCACTGGGAACCTTCCCGGTCGCATGCGACGTTGTGCCGTCTGCGAGGGTCCACAACGGCAGCGCGACGGCGGCAGCGAGGGTCAGCAGTCCTACCGCTGCGACTGCCGGCCGTCGCAGACGGATCATCGGTACGGCCTCGCGTCCACGCTCATACCACTCTAACCAGAGCTCCGGGGACCGGTTACACGGAAACCCTACTGAGGAACGTTGATGCGGCCACCGAGCTCACGAAACTCCAACGCCTTCTCATCCATGCCGAGGCGCACTGCCTGGTCCTCGCCGACCCCATGGTCGCGCGCGTAGTCCCGGATATCCTGGGTGATGCGCATGCTGCAGAACTTCGGCCCACACATCGAGCAGAAGTGCGCCACCTTCGCCCCGGCGGCGGGCAGCGTCTCGTCGTGCATCGACCGCGCCCGCTCCGGATCGAGGCTCAGATTGAACTGATCCTCCCAGCGGAACTCGAAGCGCGCCTGGGAGAGCGCGTCGTCCCACCGCTGCGCACCCGGGTGTCCCTTGGCGAGGTCGGCGGCGTGTGCCGCGATCTTGTACGCGATCATGCCGTCCTTGACGTCCTGCCGATCCGGGAGGCCGAGGTGCTCCTTCGGGGTGACGTAGCAGAGCATCGCCGTACCGAACCAGCCGATCATGGCGGCGCCGATAGCGGACGTGATGTGGTCATAGCCGGGCGCGATGTCGGTGGTCAGCGGACCGAGCGTGTAGAAGGGCGCCTCGTGGCAGACCTCCATCTGCAGGTCGACATTCTCCTTGATCTTGTGCATCGGGACATGGCCCGGGCCCTCGATCATCACCTGGACGTCGTGCTTCCATGCGACCTGGGTCAGCTCGCCGAGCGTGCGAAGCTCGCCGAACTGCGCCTCGTCGTTCGCGTCGGCTATCGACCCGGGGCGCAGTCCGTCTCCGAGCGAGAACGACACATCGTAGGCGCGCAGGATCTCGCACAGCTCTTCGAAGTGGGTGTAGAGGAAGTTCTCCTCGTGATGGGCGAGGCACCAGGCCGCGAGGATCGATCCGCCGCGAGAGACGATCCCGGTGACACGCCTTGCGGTGAGCGGCACGTAGCGCAGCAGCACGCCCGCGTGGACCGTGAAGTAGTCCACGCCCTGCTCGGCCTGCTCGATGATGGTGTCGCGATAGACCTCCCAGGAAAGCTGATCGGCGTTGCCCCCGACCTTCTCCAGGGCCTGGTAGATCGGCACAGTGCCGACGGGAACTGGCGAATTGCGGATGATCCACTCGCGGGTGGCGTGAATATCCTTGCCCGTCGAGAGATCCATGATCGTGTCGCTGCCCCACCGCGTGGCCCAGCGCATCTTCTCGACCTCGGCGTCAATGTTGGAAAGCACCGCCGAGTTGCCGATGTTCGCGTTCACCTTCACGAGAAACCTGGTGCCGATGACCATCGGCTCGGCCTCGGGATGGTTGATGTTGGCCGGAATGATCGCCCGACCGCGGGCGACCTCATCGCGTACCAGCTCGGGGCTGACGCCTTCGCGAATCGCGATGAACTCCATCTCCGGGGTGATCGTTCCCCGGCGCGCGTACGCCAGCTGGGTCACGGCGGCACCGGCACGCCCGCGCAGCGTGGTGCCTCGCGCTCCGGAAACAGTCTCGACGTCGCCCCGCTCGTGGATCCAGGGCGTCCGCAACGGGGGCAATCCCCGCTCGGGGTCGACGACGATGTCGGGGTCACCGTGCGGGCCGCTCGTGTCGTAGAGCCGCAGTGGCGGGTTCGGCGAGTCACCGGACACCCCGCGAGTCGGTGCCTGCGCAACTTCGCGAAACGGCACGCGCAGGTCTTCCCGCGAGCCCTGGACGTAAACCCGGCGGGCAGCCGCCTTCCCAGTCTCGGCCTGCGCGCTTGCGATCCCTTCTCGATCGATCACTTCGGTCATGTCCGCCTCCATGTGACACGACGCCCGGAGAGCCGCCGTCCGCAGGCGGTGCGCTCCCTGCGCCGGCATTACCCGGATCAGGTTCCACGGTCAGCCGCCCGCAGCGGCCCTCTCAGCCCGGTCCCGCCGAGCTCCCGCGCCCACGATGGTACGCGCAGTGTGACAAAGTGGCGATGCACGGTTGCAGAGATATCTTTCGAGAGATATACTTCGATCTATGGATCTCGATACGAATCTCTCAATACCGAAGGCGGAGCCGTCGACGCTGCCCAAACTCGAACCGCGTAAGCTCACCGATCCCAAGGCGATGCGGGCGGTAGCACACCCGGTGCGGATCGCGCTGCTCGAGGTCCTCGGTACCGAGGGGCCGCTGACCGCCACCCAGGCGGGCGAACACATCGGCGAGAGCCCGACGACCTGCTCATTCCACCTTCGCCAGCTGGCCAAGTACGGCTTCATCGAAGAGGTCGCGGGCGTTCCGGGACGCAAGCGTCCGTGGCGCCTGGTGCACACCGGGCTGGCTTTCTCGGACGTCAGCGACGACCCTGAGACCCGCCTCGCGGCGACCGCGCTGACCCGTGTGCTGCACGAGTTCTACCTGGATCGATTGAAGGAGGGCCTCGCGCTGCGCCGCGACACCCCGACGGAGTGGCAGAAGGCGACTGGCGCACGTGAGTTCCTGCTCTACGTTACCGTCGACGAGTTGCAGGCGTTGGACGAGCAGATCGTCGCCCTGGTCAAGCCATTTGTCGAACGCCTCGGCAACCCGAAGACGCGTCCGCGTGGCGTCGCTCCGATCGAGGTGCTGTTCTTCGCGTATCCGCGCCCGCCCCATCGTACCCACTGAACCAATATCAGAGGAGTTGAAGATATGAGTGGCTTCGTCACCATCGAGCTGACTCGCACCGCCGAGTTGGTTCGCGCCATCGAGCGCCAGCGCAGCTTCTATGACGAGTCCGACTGCTCGAAGCGCACCGTGCTGCAACGCGTGTCTGCGATGGTCAATCCCTGGTCGGCTCGCAACGACTGCATCTGACGTTGCCGCTGTGCCTGCGGAGGCGCGCGTGAGCGTGCCTCCGTTCGGCGGCCGAATCTGATTCGTGCGAGCGGGCCGGCCGGCCGGAGGCGTCGCGTCGATGTCGTCGGGATCATCGCCCTGATGCCGCCCGGACGCGGGTCACGCTCCCGGTCGCGAAGCCACCCTTTCGTCGGGAACAACCTGTGTTCGGCATATCTCGGCGAACATCGCCGCGCTCGGCTTGGCGACGCGTTCCTGCGTCTCGCGGTCGACGCTGAAGAGCCCGAAGCGCTGCGTATATCCCTCGGCCCACTCAAAGTTGTCCCAGGCCGTCCAATACAGATAGCCACGAATGTCGACGCCCGCGTCGATGGCTTCGATGACAGCATTGAGATGGTCGCGCAAGAATTCGGGGCGCAACTCGTCATGGTCGTCGGCAACCCCGTTCTCGGTGATGAGGATCGGAAGCCCGAATTCCTGCCAGAGATCGGTCAGCGCCAGCCGCAGGGCAATCGGATCGATGGCCCAGCCCGCGTCCGAAAGCGGACGACCGGGGACCGCCTCGTGCTTCGCGAACAGCGTGCCCGGAGCGCGCAGGTCGACCGAGACCACCTCGCTGGTGTAGTGGTTCAGGCCGAGATACGTGAGTGAACCCGCGAGCCCCGGCACCACCTCGCCACCCCCGACAGGACGGAGCACGCGGCCCGCGACACAGCACCGCAGGAACCATCGATTGAACAGGAAGTCGGGCAGTTTCGCGACCGCCCGATCGAGGGGCGACGACGTGTCGCGCGGCATCAGGCGACGCTCGTGGTGCGCGATTGAGACTTGCGCGCGCCGTCCGTGATGACTCGAGACAGTCGTGATCGCCCGTGCAGCGGCGGCATGCATGCGCAGGAGACCGCGTAACGCAGCCAGGGTTCGGCGCAGCGAACGCTCGCCTGGAGGCCACAGCCCTTCGAGATACCCGAGGACCGCGACCACCATGGGCTCGTTGATCGTCACCCACCACGTGACCATGTCCCCCAGGGCTTCCACGCACGTCGCCGCGTACCGTGCAAAGCGGACCGCCGCTTCGGGGGCCGCAAAGCCGCCTGACTCGGCGAGCCAGACCGGGAGCGTGAAGTGCTGCAACGTGACCACCGGCTCCATGCCATTTCGACGGCAGGTGCGTACGACGTCAACGTAGTGCGCAAGCGCGTCCTGGTCGAAGCTCCCGGGTGCCGGCTCGACCCGAGCCCACTCGATCGAGAAGCGGTGCGCGTTGTGATGCATCGATCCGAGCTGCTCGAGGTCCTGGGAGTAGCGGCGGTAGTGATCGATCGCGATCACCGCGTCACCGCCCCCTCTGATGGCCTCCGGGTGATCGGCCACCCACCTCGACCAGTCGTTGTCGATGCCGCCCTCGACCTGGTGCGCCGCCGTGGCGCATCCCAGGAGAAACCCCTCCGAAAGACGCCTCGACGTCACCTCGCCGCGGGAGCCTCGAGGATGAGGCGGCGGTAACCCTCTGACGGTTCATCGACGATCACGCGCACGCCGTTCTTCCGGCTCCACGCGCGCACCGCAAATGCATGCTCGGCGATCGGAGAACGCACCTCGAGCCGCCCGCCGGGCTCGAGCCGCGCGTAAGCCTTGCGCACTCGCTCCAGCGCTCCCGGCTCCGTGCACAATTCCTCCGAGCCGCTGAGATCCACCACCGGGACGTCCGGCATGACGCTACGCCGGCCCTCGCGAGCCTTGTGCGGTTCGTGCCATGGCACCAGAATACGTGCGGCGCTGTGCCGTCGGGTTCGCCCTGATGAGGCAGAGAGCCGCTTCGGGCTCCCCGCATCCGGCTACCACCGGCAGGGCGCTCTCCGTTGGCCCTCTCGATCCGGCCCATAATGCGCCAATGCCCACTCCAGAGCCGGCCGGCCATGACGACACCGTCGAGGATGAGCTGGAGAGCCCGCGCCGCTTCGCCGGCACCGTCCGCCTGATGACCGACGACCCCTTCGAGATCGATGATGCGGCGACCGGCGTCGGCCAGCGTCTCTCCTCGATCGCAGCCAGGAACCCCTGGGTCATCCCCGCCGTGCTGGTGGGGATCGGCGTGACTTTCCTGGTGCTCCGCCGCCGGCGCTGACCTCGAGCGCTCCGCGCGGAGCGATTTCAACCGGAGGCGGACTGTCCGGTCCGGCGAAGATGTCGAGCATCAGCGCCTCAAATGCGAGGCGGGGCTGTGCGTACATTGCGACCGACTCGGTGGTCTCGAGGATCCGCGCCAGAATCTCGACGATTCGGGTGAGATCCAGATCCTGCGCCCACGCCTCGAGCGCCGGACGGTAGGCCACCCATACAGCCAATTCCGGAGCGCCCGAGGCGAAGCAGGCGGCGTCGCGCACGAACGACGCCCAGGCCCCCAGCGTTATCAGCGCTTGCTCACGGACCTCGGCACTGCGCTCGGTGCCTGCCGCCGCAGCGACGGTGACCATGGCCGCGGCTCGAAGGGCGCCCTCGGTGCCCCCTCCCCCTGCGCCGATGAATCGATCGAGTGCATTGAGCTCTCCCTCGAGCGCACCCGGCTCGGTGGCAAGCCGCAACGCCCGCCCGGGCCGGCCCGCCGCCAGCGCCGCGGCCGTGGATGAGTCGCGCTCGCCCACCCCGTGGACGCGCTCGAGCCACGTCTCTATCGCGGCAGGAGACACCGGGCCGAGCACGACCGTCTCGCAGCGGGACCGGACGGTCTGGGGCAGTTGCTCCGGATGCGCGGACGTGAGCAGGAGGTGGGCGCGCGGCGGCGGCTCCTCGAGCGTCTTCAAAACGTTGTCCGCCGCCTGCTCGGTGAGACGATCGGCGCGCGCGATGATGGCGACGCGGCGCCCGCCCGCATAGGCGGAGAGCGACAGGAACTGCTGCAGCGACGGTCCGGCGTCCTCGTCTCCAGGCCTGCGCTTCGGCGAGGGTCGCATCCGATCGATGCCCACGTTCTCGGCGGCCGAATCCTCGAGCCAGAAGTCGGGATGGGCTTCGAGGCCGCCCGGCCACTGTGACGCGTCGAGCAGCTCGGAGGCGAGTGCGAGCGCCGCGGTGGTCTTGCCGACGCCCTCGGGGCCGATCAACAACAGCGCGTGGGTGAGCTCCTCATCGACCCCGCTCGCGACCAGGCGCTGGAGAACGGGGCCGTGGCCGATCACCGAGTCCAGCGTGGTCACAGGACGGATTGTGCAGAATTGCCCGCGGTGACTCAGTCCCAGACGCCAGCGCAGGCAGCCGTGCCGCCGCACCAGGCCGAAAGCGGACGCCACTACGCCGCGCGGGTCGTCCTGTACATGGAAGCGGCGTTCCTTGTTCTCGTGTCATTCGGCTTCTTCAGCGGTGCCGAAGGGACTGATCTTCTGACCGTGGCCGGCGGTGGGGGCCTGTGCATCGTCGGAGTTGCGATTCTCGCCGTTGGCGCCACGCGAATGCGACGTGACGTCCCGGCGATCCGCGACCCAGCCGACCCTGACCCCAAGGTGCCGTGGGACTGGACGGACTTCGTCATGTTCTGGCCGGGGTGGTTCAGCGCCTTCCAGCTGCTTGGCTCAGTCGCGGTGCTCCTCACCAACCTCATCAGCACCAATTCAGACCCGACGGTGCGCAACGCGATCGAGTCGTCGGTGCTCGCCGTATGTCAGTACGGCGGCATGCTGTCCAACATCTTCGTCCTCGGGTTCATGCGCCGCGGCGGCACGCTGCGCGATCTCGGATGGCGCGGCTTCAAGTGGTGGTGGCTCCCGATCGCGCCCGTGGCCACATATGTCGCACTGGTTGGAGCGAGCTACCTGCAAACCATCAACCAGAACCTATTCCCGGGTGTCAGCAACGGACAGTGCCATCAGGTGCAGCACGACTACAGCCACTATTACGTGCTCGCAATCATCGTCGTCTGCGTTATCGCGCCCATTTCCGAGGAGACCATCTTTCGTGGATTCATCTACGGCTGGCTGCATCGCTGGGGGCCGGCTCTGCTCGCGATACCGCTCAGCGCCGTGATCTTTTCCGCGGTGCATCAGCAATTGGTGCTCTTTCTCCCGCTTCTCTTCGTCGGGGTCGTTCTGGCGTCGCTGTATCAGGGATCGCGGAGCATCATTCCCGGAATTCTCACGCACGCACTCTTCAACCTCCCCAACATCATCGCGATCCTGAGCACCACGACCACCTGCTGATGTTCCGGGGCCGTATTGCTCGTGTGTGTTGCACCTGCCCAAGGGGGGTCGGGCAGGATGTCATTTGCAAGGAGCGCCGATGAGCGATAGGCACGACTCGCCCACGACGCCCGCCGCTGAAGGCGAGGTCGCTCGCTGGGTGCGAATCGAAGACGGGGTTCGTCAGGATGCCGCGCGCCTCGCACGTCTCGCCTCGAAGGACAGGCAGAAAGCTACGAGGCGAGGCTGCTCGCCCGCCGCATCGACTCGGTGCGAACCGACGGGATCGGCGCCGAGTGCTGACCGAGCGACGCCATCAGACGACTGACTGGATCTGCCCACCATCGACGGCGATCGAGATCCCGGTGACGAATGACGCCAGCGGAGAGCAGAGGAAGACGGCCACGTTCGCGATCTCATCGGGTTCGCCGACTCTTCCCAGGGGATTGATCCTTCCGGCGCTCGCAAAGAAGGCATCGAGGTCGCTGACCCCGGAGGCACGCGCCAACTCAATCTGACGATCGGTTCTGATGGAACCCGGGAGCAGAGAGTTGACGCGAACATGCGGCGCAAGCTCATTGGCGAGGGTCTTCGCCAGACCACTGACCGCGCCACGGATGCTGTTGCTCAGCGTCAGGCCATTGAGCGGCTGCTTGACGCTGGTCGACGTGATGAACAGGATCGCTGCCGAATCCGACTGCCGCAGCGCGGGGAGTGCCGCCCGGACGAGATGCACAGCGCTCATGAAGGTGAGTTGATGCGCCGCCTCCCACCCGTCATCGTCGAGGTCTCCGAAGACTGCTCGCGGCGGACCGCCGGCGTTGACAACCAGTGCGTCGAGCCTTCCGAACTCCGACACGGTGCGCTCGACGGCGGTGGCGATCTGCATGGCATCTGTGACGTCCGCCGAGGTTGCAACGACGCGGACGCCATGCGCGCGCACCGCGTCCGCGGCCGCCCGTAACGCCGCTTCCGAGCGCGCGCACATGCCGACATTGGCGCCCTCCGCGCCGAACCGATCGGCAATGGCACGCCCCATACCCTTGCTCGACGCAGCGACAAAAGCTGCGCGTCCGCGAAGCCCCAGATCCATGGCAGGGACCCTAGCAGTTTGGCGGCGGAGCGGACGTCCCTCGGCTGTCCGCCGGAGGCCGCCCCTTGACCGGCATACTGATCGAGATGACCGGCGAATTGGGAAGGGATTGGTCACTGCCGCTTCTCCCGGCGGGGGCGACGATATTCGACGCTCTTCCGTTCGATGCCCTCGTGCTCGATGCGCTTGCGCCCGCTGTTGGGAACGGCGTGATCACCTTGCGCGACGCCGGTCAGGAGGGCGTGGTCGTCGTTCGCGACGGCGTCATGTCCGAGAGCGTGTGGGTCGCGGACGGTGCTCGGGCCACTGGCGATGCGGCGCTGAAGCAGATTCGACTTGCTGAAGGGGCCGCTGTGTCGGCATGCCGATTGTCCGATGACCTGATGGGACTCATCGGCCCGCTGATCCGGGGTGAGCCTTGCTATGGCGACCTCCGTCTCGAGTGGGTGGTATGGCCAAAGCTGCTCAGTGATCTCCGCGAGCGCGCGGGGACATTCGTCGTCGAGTTGACGACGCCGATGGGTCGCGCGGTCACCGTCGTCGAAAAGGGACGGCAGACTGCGACGTTTGCCGAATCCCAACCGGCGCTCGGCGGCTCGGATCTCGTTGATGCTCTTGCCGCGGGAGGCGTCGGGAGCATTCGAGTCCTCGTCGATCGTGACGGCCGATCGGCGACCCCGAGTGGGTCATCTTGGGTCGCCGCGCCGAAGGTCACCGCGCCGGGCAACGGGGATCCGCAGCGGGGATATGCCTCCCACCACCTCAACCGGCCGAGTGCCCTGGACGACGATCCGAACGCCACCCTGACGGCACTGTTCGGGTCGCGCCGCGACGGCGTGGTTGCGTATCCGCAGACCAACGCTGACCGGTCAGAGTCGCGAGAATCGACCCCGGTCGAATCGATGCTGCCTGAACTGAAACTGCTGGTCCGCAATCGCCTGCAGCGGTCGTCAGCATCTGTCGAGGAAGTCGTTGACGTCGCGGCGACTGATCGCCAAAGCGTCGAATGGCTCGCGGACCGGGTGAGGGCCATGACCGTGCGCGGCTTCCTGCACTCGACACTCGATCAACTCGCAGACGACATGATTCTCCTGACCCGTCGCCAGCCGGACTGAACCGTCCTGTCGGTCTGGCCGGCCATCGGGCATACAACTGTCCTGCCTGCGTCCAGGAACGTGTTGCATCGTGAACTGACTGATGTCGGCAGCTCCTCGGTATCGGACCCATGCGTGGCGCGAGGTCGGAGCCGGCGGTGTGCTGATCGCGCTCTGGATCGGACCGTGGCTCGCCCTCACTGTGGCCACCTGGATCGCCGGCGGTCATCCGAGTGTGTCGCCCGCCTCCTTCATCACCCCGAGTGATCTGGTTCGCCGCATCGCCTCCGGGAGCGGGCCGTTCCAGTGGTGGATACTCGTATCGCCGACAACACCCGTGGTCGCGTGGAAATTCTGGACAAGTCTTTCGCTCGTCGTCGCCACCGTCACCGTGGGCGCAGTCGCGGTGAAGATGCAAGTTGCCCGGATGGCGCGCGGTCGGTTCAGGCAATTCGTGCCTTCCGCACGTCGCGTCGTACGCGTGGCGAGGTGGGCTCGGGGGGCGGATCTGCGACAGATGCGCGGTCGGCCAGGCCGCGGTGGCGTCTTTCTCCTCGGTCTCCACGGACACCGGCGGCTGGTGACTCAACCAGAGACCAGCGTCCTGGTCATCGGGCCAACCCGCTCGGGAAAGACGGCCGGCCTGGTGATCCCGAATCTCTTCGACTGGGACGGTCCCGCGATTGCCACCAGCACCAAGAGCGAACTGGTCGATCTGACGGCGGGCCAACGTCAATCGATGGGACCGGTCCATGTGTATGACCCAACCGGCGAAATCGGCGAGCGATTCAGGTCGGTCACCTGGTCTCCCCTCGCTGGATGCGACGACCTCGATCGCGCCTGGATGGTCGCGTCGTGGCTCTGCGCCTCGTTGCAGCAGGGTGGGGGGCGCGGAGACAACGATTGGTCCCACTGGGCCGAATCAGGCAAGTTGCTGATAGCACCGCTGCTCTATGTCGCCGCGATCACGGGGCGCACGATCGTTGATGTTCGGACGTGGATACATGGATTCGATATCGCCACGCCCATCAGCATGCTCGAGGACATGCTCCTGGATCCGGGAAGTCTGGGCGACGCCGACCCGATTCGCGCGATGTCGATGCTCGCGTCGATAGATCAGCGCCCGGAACGGGAGCGTGGCACAGTGTTCTCGACGGTGATGCGCATCTTCAACGTCTTCACGGAGCGGGCGGTCGCCGAGTCTGCCTTGTCGAGCCGCTTTGATCCCGAAGAGTTCCTCCGTCGCCGTGGCACCCTCTACCTCTGCACCCCGCGGCAGACTCCCGAGCGGGTGGCGAGCCTTTTCGTCGGAATCCTCATGACGGTAGTCACCTCCGCCTACGCACGGTCGGAGACGGCCCCGACTGGCCGGCAATCGCCAAGTCTCGGACTCTTCCTTGACGAACTCGCGAATGTTGTCCCGATCGACGATCTTCCAGGTCTCGCTTCCCAGGGCGCAGGGCGTGGTGTGATGTTGATGTCAATCGTTCAGGACCTGAGTCAACTACGGGCGCGATATGGGACCGACAAGGCCAACACCATTCTGAATAACCATGGGTGCAAGGTCGTGCTTCCTGGGCTCAGTGACCCCGAAACTGCTGATGTGGTCGGCAAGCTCGTGGGGCGCACCGCTTTCACTGAACAGCAGGTGAATGTCGGTGCCGATGGCAGAGTCAGTCACTCATACTCCGTTCGCCATGACACGATGGCGACTCCGGACGCCCTGCGCCAGCTCAGCGCGGGCAGCGCGATCGTCCTCCACCGAGATAGTCCGCCCGCATTCGTGAGCCTTCCGTACTGGTTTCAGCGGGCTCGCTATCGAAAGCTCGCTGGCGTTCCATACTTTCGCGACGCTGACCACGTGCCCCGCGACCGCGGAGGGTGAGCCGGAACGCGGCCCTGCGGGATCACCGTCCGAGCGGGAACGGGATCGGTATCAGCGCGGCACCCGTCGGCACCGTGATCGCGATCTCCATGCCATCGCTGTAACGCCGGTGCCACGTTCTCGCGCTGGCGGCATAGTCGTCAGTCGAGCTCAACCGAGTTGCCCCAATGTGGTAATCGCACACCTCTGCAGCACCCGCATCGGTGCGGCGAAGCACACAGCGCGCGGTCGTAGGGACTCCGTTCCAGCTCATCACCGCGCCAGCCCGCTCCGTTCCTGCGCGCGTCGTCGCGATGGCAAGTGCGGCGGCGCCAATGAACATCTGCATCTCGGGAGTCGAGTGCGTGACCGGTGTCAGCGTCATGTCGTCCATGTGCACGCCTGTCGCGTCGTGGCCAGCTTCGAAGGAGCGCGGGCTCGTTGAGAGCCAGACGCCGCTCGCGGCGGCCATCACCGCGAGCGCAAGCAGTGGAGCCGTATGGTGCCGGCGCGCGATGTGCTGCAGCGGAGTGGCGCGTCGGTGCGCCGGCGTGAGCCCGCCCAGCGGGACGGGAAGCGTCTGAGCCGACCGCAACGGCGTGGTCGCGCTCGATGCGGGCGTGATCGCTGGCTCACCCACGCCGGCCGCCAATTTCGCAAATTCCGCAGTCGATGATGCGGACCGGATCGACCGCGACGTGCATGGTCACCCGTAGACGTCGCATTCGTGCCGGAATGACCCGCCCATGCACCGTCTCTCGAGCGCAGCGGTCATCGAATTCCAGTGTCACTAAAACGTGCTCCGCGGGCTGAAGCAGTGCCCCTTCGATTCGCAGGTCGCCGAAGGAGCCGAAATCGGGACGCATCGCGTCACCGGCGTCCAGAAACGGCCGGAGTTCCCGCTGCAGCAGCACGATCAGATCGTGGTTCGGAGCGTCCTCTGGGGCGTCGTGTCCGGCGATGAGCAAAGCCAAGCTATATGTGAACTCCTCGACTGCGTCGCGGATACCGGCGAGCCGCTGCTCGCGCACAGCGTGTTCGCTCATCCGATCCGCTGATCGTCTGTCGCGCAGCGCAGTGGCGATCCATCCAGTCATCGCGAGACCGCTTGAGGTGCCAGCACAATCGCCTCAGCCAGCTCTCGATAAGCCGCTCGTAGCGATGCGGACACCGTTTCAACTGGCACACCCTGCATACCTGCGTATCGGACTCGCTCCGCATCATCCGGGATGTCGACCACCCGGTAGACTCGCTGCTCGATGGCGGTCATATAGCGTCGAGTGAGGGGGTGCTCGCGGTTGCGTCGCGTCCTCGGAACCAGAGACGCGAAAATCACCGAAGGCAGATCCCGCACGTCGAGATAGTCGAGCACGCCATTGAAGTCCTGCTTCGACACCGCGCTGGGAAGGACGAGAACGTCAGCGTGCTCGAGCCAGTAGGCCGCCGCGGCAGCCGCAGGGCCCCCCGTCGGGTCGGGCAGCCTGTTGCTCATGTCCACCATGACAAGTGGATACCGTGAGCGGAGATGGGCAGCCAGCAAGCCGATCTCGGTTCGCGAGTATTCCGATGCTTCTCGTGCCTCAGGGAAACAGGCGAGCGCAGGCGTTGACGCGTGCACCGGCCTGGGGAGGTCGTGGTCAGCGACCAACGCCACGATTGTGTCGCGCACCGTGGCCGCTCCCGGTGGCAGATTGAGCTGTCCCCACGCATCAGGATTGGCGACATTCGCGTCGACGATCGCCGCACATCGACCGACGGCGTCGAGAGCAGCGCCCGCCACAATCGCCACGCCTGCGGCGTGGCTCGTCTTGCCCACGCCGCCCTTGCGTGATCCGACGGCGACGATCGTCGATCCCCGCGCGACGAGCAGATTGGCCAAATCAAGCTCCGCTCCCTGGTTCGCAGGGCGTCGACCTCCCCTTCGACGAACCCAGGCTGGTAGGCGCAGCCCGCCGCGCGCTCCCGGCGCCAGATCGTCCGTCGGCACCGCGCCGGACTTGACGCCTGCTGCGGCCGCGTCGGCACGGCCAAGGCTCATCGCGATGAGCAAGTCGAAGGGGTCTGGACCTGACTCCTCCGCTCCGGCGTCGGCGCCGACGGCCGGCCCGGCGATCGACCCCGCTCCCTCTGTGAACGCCGCCGCAAGTGCGCGCATTCTCGTCGCTTCTACCTCGTCGTAGATTCCGTCGCCGACGAGGTCGCTCATGACGGCGGCAGCGTGGTCGAGTGGCGAGCGAGCTCGGAACGCGCGCAGCCCTGGTCGGTCGTCATAGCCGACCATGCGATCGGCTGACGCAACCCCGACATAGCACGTCCCGTCGAGTCCGGCCAGCCAGCCGGCCAAGTCGTCCCGATCATCCAGGACAAAGATGACGCGGGCGCTATGCGGAATCTGTGAATCCCACCAAGCGTCGAGCTGCGCCTGCTGCTCGTCGTCCGAGAAGAATCCAACGCCGCGGATAGGTGGGATCGAGGCGGACACGTTGGCCCCTTGCGAAGCAAGATCGCGAAGCATTCGTGCAACAGCTTCGGCGCTCTCCTCGTCCTCGAGCAGCACGACGATCACGCGGGGCGCAGCGCCATCAGCGGGCAAGTTGGATGGCCTCACGTAGGTCTGTCGATCCCGATCCACAGCACACCAACCCAGAAGGAAGTGCGCGCTGGACGGCGCTCACCGTGAGAAGCATCAGCCCGATGACGAGCAGCAGCGCTGCGAGAGCGGTGGAATGTCGACCTCTCGGTAGCCTCGCGATGCCACGGAATAAAGGCATCAGCGTTACGCACGCAGCGATCAGGACGGTCAGCCAGGCTAGCAAAATCATCACCGCTTCTCCAGCGGCCAGGGTAGGAATACCTGATCCGAAGAACGCGCTCGCATGGGCGATCTCCGGAGGGCCGAGCACCAACCACGCCGCCGCGAGCATCGGGACGATCAATGCGAGTGTGATCGCACCTCGGTTTACCACGCGTCTCTAGCCCCCCAAACCCACGGAGATCGCGTTGAAGGTTGGGGCTCCGATGAGCAGCAGCAGCGGTATCAGCATGCCCGCAATCGGCAGGGTGATCAGAATCCTCGCTCGCGCGGCATGCACACGAGCGTCGGCGAGCCGCTCCTGATACACGGTCAGGGCGAGCCGTGTATACGCTACGCGGTCCGGGACTCCGACATTCGTAGACGCCGCTGCGTCAGCGAGCTCAGCGAACTCGCGAATCTGATAGGCATCACCGATGAGCCTGTACTTCTCGGCTGTGGAGCGGTGTGGGCGCTTCGTCAATCTCTTGAAACCTCCCCGATCAAGGAGATTCTGAAGTGCGGCATCGCGAGCGCACCGCGACATGACGCGCACCGCGTCATCCAGTTGCAGACCCCCACTGTCAGTCATTACCGCGATGGCCATGAGCATGTCCCCAAGGGTTCGAGCCGACGCCGCGCGCGCTTCTCTCGACCGCCGCCGAAGATCGATGAGCGACAACGGGAGAATGAGCCCCGCGATCACGAGCGCCGCCCATGGGGGTGCCGGCCAGCCGCCCTCCAGCGCCCTCCCGCCGGTCGTGGCAGCGATCACTATCGCGAATGTCATCAATGCAATTGCGCCCGTCCTGGCGAGAAACGCCCCCGGGGTGTCGCTGCTGTTCGCCTGGCCGAGGAGGCGTTCGAGATCCAATTCAGCTTGGATGCGTTTCAGCATCGGCGCGTGCCGAACTGCTCGCTCGAACACAGACCCACGCGTTGCAAACCCTCGCAGGTGCGCCATGCGACGCCACCCACGCACGTCAACCGCAGTGAACACATCGAGGAGGGCGATTCCGCCAACCCAGGCTCCGAGAGCCAGCAGAGCCAGGGCGGCATATGGAATCGCCTCAGGCATGCGGATGCAACTCCTGATCCTGCACCTCACGCAGATTCCATCGCGTCCAGCGCGCTGTCCGTGCGATGCGCTCGAGCATCGCGATCAAGGCGAAGAACATCGCAACAGCAAGGAGGAGCACGACGGTTCCAGTGAACGTCGCGTAGTACGCCCGAAACGTTGCAACTCGGACGAGGCTCAGAAACATGACTGCCATGAGTGCTGACATGGCGAATGTGACCGCACGCTGCTGCGTCAACGTGACCAATGATTCCTCTTCGACCTGAAGCTGTGCTTCGCCGACGGGGATCAGTACGTCGTCAATGGCTGAGATCAGACCGTCCAGACTACGCGTTCTTGCCCAGATCAAGACGGCGCACGCGTGCTCGACGAGCGGCGAGCGTGAGCGGAGCCCGCTCTGCACGATGTTGCCGGTGACGGAACCGCCCTGAGCCCACGGCTCCAGTACGTACGCAAGATCACTACCGGGATTGCGACCGATCTCCTGCAGAGCGGAGTCAAGTGACTGGTTACCGATCGCCATTCGGTCGCGGAGGGCCCGAAGTTGCACGAGAAATGCTCGCTCCATACGGAGCCGTCTCCGAGCCGCGCGACCAGCAACCAGGAAGCGCACACCGAAGAAGGCTATGGCGCCCAAGAGCAGGCTCAGGAGCCAGATCTGCGAGGCGAGACCGACGAAAACACCCCCGGTTGTCACCCCCGCACGCAGGGCAATCCAGCGACGCCACGACCACCCCAAAGCCGCGGCGACGTCCTTCTCATGTTCAAGCAGCGGAATCGTGCGGCGTCGAGCTCTTCGTGTCAGCGGTTGAACCCCGAGGATCGCGGCGATTCCCGCGCAGCCGCACGCAACGATCAGTGCGACCCCGGCAACCAGGATCACCGATTCAGGAGGTCCGGCGACAGACGTCACGGCTCCGGAACCTCGTCGGTCTCGAGGTACGGGCGGATCCGCGGCGCCAGTCTGCCTAGGTCGCCGACAAGGTCCGTTCCACGAAGGAGTCCGCCGCTATCGGCTTGGCGATACACCCACTTGTGATTCCCTCCGCGCTCGACAGCAACCACTCCGGTGATGCGGCGGCGTCCATCCTGATTGGCGATATGGATCACCACATGCACCGCTTGCTCGACGATCCGTCGTGCAAGGCGCTCGTTCCCAGCGAAGCGCGTGCTCTCCATGGCGTATTGCATTGCCTGCTCAATGGCGAGTTCGGCATCCTCGGCGTGGATCGTCGTCATCGAGCCGTCGTGGCCAGTCATGAGTGCCTTGCATACGGCGGCCATCTCTTCTCCTCGCGACTCCCCGAGAATCAGCCGGTCGGGTTGGAATCGGAGGGCGTGGCGCACAAGGTCGAACATCGTGAGGTGCTGCACGTCGGCATCCGCGCGAATGGATGGGATGGTCGACAGTGCAGTCGTAAGTCCATGCCATGGCTGGCCGTCACCGCGATCCTGGTCGAGATGAAGCTCAGCTCCATCCTCGACTACGACGATGTGCTCGTCCTCCGCAACCATCCCAGCGAGGACGCGCAGCAACGTGGTCTTTCCTGTGGATGTGCCGCCGGCGATCATGACGTTGGCACGGCCGCGCACGCAGGCCTCCACGAATACCGCGACACCACGCGGCATGACCATCTGGGCCACGTAGTCGCCGAGATCGCGAACCTTCGATCGCGCCGGCACCCTGATGGCGGCTTTGACATCGGAACGTCCCGACACGGCGGGTCGTTTCGCGACGCACAGGCGAATCACGCTACCGATGTTGGCCTCGGCGATGGGAGACGCATCCGTGATCGCCTGGTCGCCCGTCACGCCCCGCATTCGGACGACGCCGCGAAAGAACTCCAGGACCTCCTCATCGCTGGAAAACGGGCTTCCACCGATGAGTGAGAGCTTCCGACCCACCGTGCTCACCAGCCAGTGGTCATGGCCGAGGCAGGTGATGTTCTCCAGCTCCGCCCCGTAGATCAGCAAAGATAATGGAAAGAGGTGGGATCCGAGAATGACAGCGTTTCTCTGAGTCGTTGACCTGTAGCGGGGATTGCGAGCAAGCTCCGTGACCACAGAGAGCGGAAGCCCGCTGGACTGCGGCGACTCGATGGCGCGACCAATGGCAATGGCGACCTCGTCACTCAAGTGCTCCTCGTGGAGGACCGAAACGGGTTCGCCGTTTCTCGACCGATGCACCGAGGCGGCGATGATCTCTGCCACCTCGCGCTCCTCAGTGGGAATGTGCGGCCAACGGCTCACCTGCACGGAACTGCCGTGAGTTCCCGCCAGTGGGGGCGCACCAAGGGACGCCGAACTCATAGATGCAACTCCGCCTCGATCCCGCCGAGGGTTACCGGACGGCCGGTGTCGGCAACGCGAGCGGCGCGACGCTCATCCCACTCCCATCCTCTGCGGATAGCGAGATATGGGAGCTCACGTTCCAGGGTTTCCACCATCACGCGTCGATGCGCCGCGCCTCGCTGTTCACACACGATCAACTCGCCGTGCGGCGGACGCGCCGTGCGAAGCACGTCGATGCTCCTCGACAACAGCGACGGATCGTCGCGAATCACGATGAAGACGCGATCGAACACAGCACACACCGCGTCTGCCGCTGCTCGTGGTGATCGTAGGCTCGTGTGCGACCAAGGATGCCCGAGATCGACGACGACAGCGTCGCAGGGGAGACGACCCAATGCTGGGGCGAGCGAACGGAGGCAATCGGCCATCTCCGGTCCGTAGCTGCTCCGGAGACCGGGGACCACCCGCAACCCTGCCCGGTCTGGTACGGGCACCGCCTGTCCTTCAAGAACCGTCGGCGTCACAGGGCGGTCGCCAAAGCAGTTGGCGAGACCGCGATCATCAAGTCGGAGGTAGAGGAGATCTGCGATGGTCCCGCCCTCCATGTCGCAATCGACGAGCATCACTGATCGGCTTGCGGCGAGCGACCAGGCAAGACTGGTTGCCCACGACGTCGAAGTCTGACCAGCGCGCGTGGTACATACACCCAGGAGCAAGCTCATGGCGTGGACGCGCTTCCCGAAAGCCCCCCACACGCAGTGCCGCACAGGATGTGGATCGCCGCGTCGGCGCTCAACGGTGCCGGTGCAAGTCTTGCCCCAGGCACTGTCAGCGCGACATGCAACGCAACGTTCGATGATCCAACCGCGATCCATGACGCTTCATCACCCGTCGGAACCAGCATGGTCACCGATCCCCCTGACACCGTATTCACGGTCAGGTCATGCCCAATGAGAACCTGCTGCTGCCCCGTCAGAGCCGCGAAGACGTCGATGGTCTCGCCAGGCGCCAACGGCGGAGCGCCCTCAACGGTGATGGCTACCTCAGACTGCGCCGTCACCGGAACCAGATCGTCGCTGCGCAAGAGGTCGTGGACCGACAAGCTCCTCGCGAAAAGCGCATGAAACGTCGCTGGACCGGCCACCTCGAAGTTGAAGTCGCCGGAGCCGGCACGAACCTGAGTCAGCTGGACATCAGAGGCGTCGAATGGAGCGCCCGCCATGACGTCATGCGTGACGATCCAAACAGACACAGTCTGAGTCGCGTTCGTCTGCTCTGTGTACACGATCAACGCGAGTACGGCGACGATCACCGCACTGAAGAACAAGGCAGCAGCGAGTCTTCTACGACTCATGCGATGAACCCCTCCCTGAGAATTCCCCCGCCGCCAGGCAGGGATCAGCATAGGACAAACAGGGGTGGGCAGGCAAAATCAGGATCACGGTGGGGCTGACCCCCAGCAGCGCAGGCCTGATTGGCTGTGTTGATCTGGGTATCCGGCTGGCAGTACAGAGCACGGGTTGACTGCCCTCCCGCTCTCGAGCACTTCGAAATGAAGATGATCGCCCGTCGCGCACCCTGTCGCTCCCTCGAACCCGAGGGGCTGACCGATGGTGACGTGAGAGCCATCGGCCGCCACGAAGGCGTCGAGATGCCCATAGAGATACGCACGCCCGTCAGCGTCAAGAACGCCGAACGTTCCGAGGCCGCCCTTTCGCTGCACGGGGTACAGGCATCGGATCGGCTCGCCGTGATCGCGATGGAAAATGCCATCGGCGACCGCCACCACCAGGGTTTCGGGCGGACAGACGAGGTCGATGCCGGTGTGCGGATGTTCCCACGGCGTGTCGCCGAATCCCTGACTGACGTACAGGGTCGGGCAGTTCATAGGAGCACCGACGCGGCTATATGTCAGCCCGGCGCACGGCGTCGTCGCGCGGCTGGCGCACGATGCATCAGCCCCGATCCCAACCAGGAATGCAGTACCGGCAACAAGAGCGCCGCCGATTGACAAGGCAACCACACATGCGACCACGGCGCACGCGCCGCATCCCAGGCCGGATGTGACAAGGCAAGCACCGCGTCGACGTCCGTTGTGCCGCGACGCGCCCCCAAGCACTGAGGCAATCGAGTATGCGGAGCGTGCTTTCGAAAGGGCGGCGCCGATTGCGACGGGCAGAGCCACGGTTCAGCCCACAAACGCGGGGGTGGATTGAGAACCTGGTTGCGGCGACGAGTTCGCGAGCGCGAGCACTGCGGGGCCGGGCACGATCGCCACGACCGTGCGCTCGCCGCCGGAAAGGAGAACCGCGCGTCCTTGCACCGGTGGATTGATCGCTGAGACCTCATCGTCGCTGAGCCCGAAGACACCACGAACATCGGCGAGCGCGGCTTCCTCGACTCCGAGGATGACTTTTGTTGCTGCGGTCGCAGCCAGCGTTCTGCCCAGGTCCGTTCCGACGAAGTCCTGGACCTGTTGCGAACACATCCAGACTCCGGCACCGTGCTTGCGAGCCTGGCGGACGAGTTGTCCGAGGACTTCTCCCGCGTCCGGATCGATCGTAATCCGGTGGGCCTCGTCGACGACCACGATCAAGCGTCCATGATCCCTGCCGAGGGCTGCTAACACGGCGGTCAGCACCACCGCAAGGGCAGGCGTCAAATCAGCTGCATACGTCAACGCGAAGTTTCGCAGACCAATTGAGACCGGACGGGCGCCAACACGAAACGTTGACGGGCGGTCGAAGATACGGGCTCGATTTCCTTGAGTGAAGCGTCGGAGACGTGCTGTGATGATCCGGCATCTATCCCGTTCACGGCGCGTGAGAGCCTGATGCGCGGAGGTCGTTTCGATGAACGCGACGAGATCGTGCATCACCGGCTCGGCGCCGGATGGGTGTCGATGCCACGCCTGGAAGAATGAGGCGATCTCGCCGTGGATCCATCCTTGATCCTCATCGGGCAACCTTCGAATAGGACGCCCATCCTTCACACCCTTCTCGTCACCCGCCATGACGCTCAGAACTGGGAGCAGGAGACTCGCCGCGAGATCCGGCGCCACGTCACAGCCAGGTGCAAGCGGGTTGAGGGCGTCCTCTCCCAGCTCGAAATGGACGCCTCCGATCGCGCTCATGACCCGTCCGTATTCCGAGTCAGGGTCGATGACGACCGCGGACGCGCCTTCCATCACGTGTCGAACGAGCAACGTCTTCGCGGCGACGCTCTTGCCCGATCCCGAGCTGCCGACGATGACCGCGTTGTGGTTGGGTCTACTCCAGATGGACAGATAGGTCGGCGCCCCAGTGAGCTGATTGATGCCGACCAGCGGGTGCCTCTGGTCCGCGAACGGAGTGCCCAGGGCAGGCACCAAGCACGAAGCAACGGTGTCGGAGGTCAGTTGGAGGCTCCGCCCAAGTGGTGCGCCGCCGGGTGTGACTGCCAAAGATGGCAGCAGTCCCGGAGACGTCGGGTGAACGATGTCAAACCCCTGGCCCCGGAGGAGACCGTCGAGCCGTGCGGCAGTCTCCGCCACGATGGACGGATCTGAGTCTCGAACCGCAAAGCTCAAGGCTATGCGGCACGGAATCAGTTGACGCTGAGCAATCGCCGCAAGCGCAGCAGTTGTGTCAGCGAACGCAACCTGGTTGTCGACCGTGTCGTTCCCCTCACGCGCGGTGTATCGCTGCATGGCGGCGCGGCGATCCAGCACCGTACGCGCAATCTGCGTGTCAACTGGAAGCACGTGGAGGCTCGCATACCCTTTCGCCCGGCTGCGGATCAGTGCGTCAACGACGGCACCGGGATGGACCGTTGGTGGAAGGCGTGTGGCGGTGAGGACGATCTGGAATTCGTCGCCGATCCGGACAACTCCAGCGCTGCTGACAGCCGCAGTTGTCGCACCGACGACGGTATCGACAAGGAGTTCGGCGATGTCGTCACGATCGGCGACGGATACGGCAAGCCCGAGACTTGGCGACGTCCGCAAGGCGGTGAGCAGCGCTCGCTTCGCATCGTCATCACTGGCCTCGAGCGCTCGCGCCAGCCGCGTAGCGCGACTGAGCCATGGAATGCCGTCGGCGGCCGCAAGCCCAGGTGAGAGAACGACAAAGTGGCGTAGCCCGAGACTCTGCTCGGCGACCCTGCCGGCAAGATCGCGTTCGAGCTCTGCTAGGCGCGTCGCAGGCCACCCCTTGATCCGCTCATCAAATGCGCCCTGCGCACGATGGCTGTCGAAGTTGCTGACAACGCTGACGAGCTGCGCCGGGCACTCCAAACCCAGCAGCCACTGCATCACCGTGGCGCACCAGCGAGCATGCCTCTCACTAGCTGGTGACCCATCGGGACCTTCGAGCATGAGGATTCCCCGGGCGCCCCCGGGATCAAGCCTTACGACTCCCGCATGCGCACTGCTCACCGTCGGCAATGCACTCAGATGACGGAGCGCTCGCAGCGGCGGCCGCCACAGGATCTCGCTTCTAATTCGCGACACCTGCATTGCGCTACCCGCTGACTGAACGCATGCACGGTGACCCTCTCCGTCCAAGACTGCAGTCGGCAAGAGACGACGGCCGAGACGATAGAAACACCAGGTGCCGATCCAGATGCCGTCACGCATCGGAGCGGCAAGCGTGAATCCGAGCATCATCACGGCTATCGCGAGGCCCAGGCGCGAGCCGACTGATAGAGTTCCGATGCTGAGACAGCCGAGGGCGATGGGTGCGGATGCTGTCAGGAGTATGAGCGCCCGCAGCGGAACCAATACCGGACCGAGTGGCACTCGCACCTGAGCATCGACCGCCAAGGGGACACGGACGCTGGTCATGCGACGCCAGCCTCTAAGTGCGGCACATCGAGATTGATGTTGTCATCCATCTCATGTTGCGGGCCAGCGCCGAGCCACCCCGGCAGAAAGTCGTTGGCAAATGCCGCCTGGTTGCGTGCCGATGTCCGGCTCCATGCGAGCTTGGCTCTGTCACCAGGCGATACCGAGCCGTATGGCTGGTCGCGAGTTGAAGCGCCGATCGACCTTGCGTGCGTTGCGCCGAAGGCATTGAATGCGTCTTGCGAGAAGACCCGCTCCGCACCTGCGACGGCCGCCAGCCCATCGGCGCCCAGCGCGGCGGCGATATTCGGTGGTCCACCCGAGGCAACCAAATCCGAACCTTGGGTCGACGAGCCGAAGTACCCAGCCGCGAGCGAGCCCGGCGCCGATCCTGCCGGGCTCAGTCCCTGGGTCGCAAGCCCGAACCGCTTCATGAAGTTCACCGCCGAGTTTCCACCGTCGCGGTTAGCCCCAAGCGCCTCGGCAACGAACCCGGCGGATGAGAGGCGATGGACCGGAGCCAACATCGTGGCGATGCCCGCCGCGAATCCCGCGAGCGCGCTGCCATGACTGAAGCCGCGCCAAGTCAGCTGATGAACCATCTTTCCTGCAAACCACAGCCCGCCGCACAGAGTGACCACGGCGAGCAGTGGGCCAACCGCGAACGCGGAAACCACGTGGGACGCCAGAGCCAAGCTCAGTGCGATCGCCATTCCGAGCACCAGCGGAGTCAAGAGGACGCTGCCGAGCAGGTCGAGCCACCAGTGAAAGAATCTGTTGTTTGAGTCGAACACCGCCGTCGCGAGACACAAGGGCGACGCGACGATGCAGAATCCGAGCATCACGGTCCGCACGACCATCAAGAATGCCGCGTACAGAACCAGCACGAGCAGGGGAACGCCGCCAACCACGACCGCGACCATGTCGTTGCTCGTCGTTGCGAGCATGCCGTACGTGTGACTGAACCAGCCCTGACCTACCTGCAATCCACTGGAACCCGACAAGTGCAAGATGGGCCCTACGACCGCGCCGGATACCGCGACTGATGCGTCAACACACCAGACGACCGCGCTGTAGCCGAGGCTGATCGAGGTGCCAGGGACGCCGATTACTGCAATTGCCAAGATGAACCGCGGCAGAACTGAGAGAATCGTGTCCATTGAGCCCGTACGGTGATCGACTAAGGCTCTCATGACTCGACCGGCCGCTGCGACGCTCGCAATCATCAACGCGGGTGGAATCATTCCTCGGTAGAGACCCTCATAGATCTGAGCAGAGTTCCACTGCTTCCCGGGCTCGCCGATCGTGCCAAGAAACCATGTCTGCAGTTCAGGAGGAAATAGCGCGTTCGTGAGCCAGTTGACGGCATCGGCGATGAAGTGACCGGTATCGAAGAAGAATCGGAAGAACTGTGTGAGAATGGTTAGGACGCCGCCCAAAACATTCAGGACGGCACCTCCAGCGTCGTACGCACCGTGAAAGAATCCGGCGACGTTCTGGAGCCAGCTGACTGGATTCCACCAACTGGCCGCTGCTACCACTTCGACCGCCGCCTGGGTCAGCCGGGATCAGTTCGCTGTAGCGTGTCTCGATACGGGCTTGACTCGGCGATCGTCTGAGCAACGCCGCGCAGGCGCGGGTGCGGCTGGCACGCTTCGCGGCCCGGGGGGAGCACGGCGCCACGACGATGTCGCGGCACGATGCTTCGGTGCCGAGCGAAGGGTATCGAAAGCAGATATACCTCAATGCTCATCAGCCGACTCCCGAGATCGACTTGACAAGCTGCAGCACAAGGATCGCGCCGCCCCCTTTCGTGACCATGTCGACCATGAAAGAACCCCCACTTTCACGGTGTTCCATCATCTTGTGAATGCCTGAGATTGCCACCGCCGCAGGAATCAAGAACTGCGCCGATGTCAACAGTGGATTCGCAACTCGGGCGAGCACCTGCTGCGAGAGAGGATCGTTAGCTGACACTTGACCCAGGAGGCTGAGCCAGTGGATCGTTGCGGTGACGGCAAGTACCAGCATGGCGGATGCTCCTCAACCCTCTGCGTCGATTGGCCCTAGAGGCCGGAAGACAGACTCTGGGGCAGCGTTCCGGACGATACCCGGACAATTCGACGTCGGCGGGACACGTCCACGCGTTGTATGCCTCCGCGGATCTGGAACGCGCGAGCAACTTGCGTGCAACGCCGTAACCGGGGCACCACGGAAGCACGCGATCGTGGTGCTAGCTTGATCTCATGGCTCGCCGCCGTCAGGGTATTCGCGCGCCAGCGCGTCCGCTGACTGGACCCGACCCGACCCCGGCTGACTCCAATTCGGCCATCATGAGAAACCTTCGGCTCTACAAGACCATGTTCGAGCGAGGGTCGTTAGGTCAGCTGATCGTCGACTACGCGTCCATGCGCGTCAGCGTTGTCAACGACGCATTCTGCTCGATGAGCGGGTTCAGCGCCGATGGGCTGGTCGGGAGGGCCGTCGGAGCGATATTCCCCGTCGGCCAGGACCCTAGCGAGAACACCGTTGCGCGTCTTGCCGAAAGTACGACGGACGGATACTTCGTCGAGCGGACCCTGCAGCGTCGCGACGGTTCGACCTTTCCGGTCATGTCGAGCGTGTCGGCCGTCCGCGATAAGGCCGGCGTCCCCGTCACACTCTTCGTGCTGTTCCGGGATCTGACCACTCAGCGGGCGGCTGAGGGAGCACAGCGCCGCAGCGAGGCACTCATCGACGCCGCGGTCGCGGCACTACCTGTGGCGTTCTCCACGTTCGATCGCAATCTACGACTGACCTTCGTGGCAAGCGGCGCCTCTCGGCCGGGAGGGGTCGACCAAGGATACCTGGGGCGGCACATCTCCGAACTCAGCGACAACTCGGACACGATCAAGGCGCTTGAACAAGCTCTCAGCGGATCCGAGACCACGTCTCGGACGCTCATCGGTGGAAATACGTACTTGGGGTTGAACGCACCGATGCGAGACGGCACCGGAGCGATTATCGGCGTGGTCTCGGTGTCCAGCGACATCTCGGCGGAGGTTGCTGAGGAGGCAAGGCGTCGTCGAGCGGACGAAGCGCGCCTGTTTGCGGCCCGCCACGACCCACTCACCGGTCTGCTCCACCGCGCTGCGCTCGTCGAACACCTGAACGATCTGGCGATCGCGGGACACAACGCCGGCGGGCTTCTGCTCCTCGACCTGGACGACTTCAATGTGATCAATGACAGCCTTGGCCACGATGTCGGAGATGCCGTGCTTCTCGAGGTCGCCCGCCGAGTATCCAGCGCGTTCCGCGGGTCGGTGATCGCAAAATACGGCGCCGATGAGTTCGCCGTCGTGGCGCCGTTCGTGGTCGACCGCGAGTCGGCGTCGCTGGCGGCACAGCGGATTCGCGCTGTTCTTGAAGCGGACGTCAACGTCGACGGACGTCTCCTGAGGGTGACGGGCAGCCTCGGTGTCGCACTCGAGGAAAGCTTCGTGCGAGGCTCATCGCCATCGACGCTAGTCCGCAACGCAGATTCGGCACTTTCCAATGCCAAACACGCGGGCACGGGACAGTACCGCCTCTACGACGCGGCAATGCGCCGCGAGGTCAGCAAGCGCCTCGCGATTCAGGATGGACTGCGGGTGGCGCTGAGCACCCGACAGTTGCACGTGGCTTATCAGCCGATCGTCAGCCTCTCGGATCGCGACGTTGTCGGAGCCGAGGCGCTGTTGCGCTGGATACATCCCGAGCACGGCGCGATTGCCCCGGCGGAATTCATACCCGTCGCCGAGCGGAGCGGTCTGATCGTGCCAATTGGTCGATGGGTCATGGACACCGCGTGCAGAGATATGCGGCCGCTGCGACGTGACCACGGGATGTACGTTGCGGTCAATGTCTCAGTGCGCCAGCTTGTCACCGGAGGGTTCGCCGAGTGGGTCGAGGAGGTCCTCGCTCGAAGCGGCATGCCCGCCAGCGCGCTCACCGTCGAGGTGACCGAAGGCGCCCTTGTTGATGACATCAGCGCGATTCGGGTTGCGTTCAATCGGCTTAGAGCAAGCGGCGTCAGGGTCTCCATCGACGATTTCGGAACCGGCTACTCGTCCCTGTCGCGGCTCCATGACCTTCCCATCGACGTGATCAAGCTCGACCGGGCGTTCGTTATCGACGTCGACAAGCGAGCTGAAGGTCGCGCCATGGCGGCCGCCATCCTTCAACTGAGTACGGCGATCGGGGCGAGCATAATCGCCGAAGGCATCGAGACCGAAGCTGAGTCCGCCGCACTGGTCGACATCGGGTACACGACGGGACAGGGTTACCTCTTCGCGCGACCCATGCCGATCGACGACCTGGTCCTGCGCCTGAACCCCGGCCCCGCACACGATCTGGGAAGAGTCGCGTAATCACGACGGCGGCTTGAGATTGGGCCAATCGCCGCGTAGAGGATCAACTGGCCTTGATCGGCAAGACCGCCCAATGCTCCAGAATCGAAAGCATTGACCACGAACCGCAATCCACACGGAGACGGACCATGTTCACAAGCATTCTCGTCGGAGTCGATCGCTCGCAGCACGCGCAGGTCGCGCTCACTCAGGCGATCGATATTGCGCGCACACAGAACGCGTCATTGACCGTGCTCGTCGCCTACAGCACGCTGATGCCCTGGGGTCCGGTCGCGCCACTGCCCCAAAGCGCGGTCGACGAATTCGTCGCCGGCGTACGACGTGACGCACAGGAGATCGCGGATGGCGCGAAAGGCGCGATCCCAGCTGAACTCAACGCCGAGGTGCTGGTTATCGACGCCTCGCCCGCCGAGGCGATCCTTGAACGGGCGCGAGCCGGAAACCACGACCTGATCGTGGTCGGCTCGCGAGGGCGAGGCGACGCCGGATCATTTCTCCTCGGCAGTGTCAGTCACGCAGTGCTGCACCACAGCCGCGTGCCGGTGCTGATCGTGCATGTGCCCTCAGTAGAGGCAGCAGCCCGGACCGCGTAGTCGGGCCTCATCGGTCCGTCGACCGAAGCTCGGAGGCCGAAACGCCACCGAAATGTTCGTGCCTAACCCTGGTGCCAAGTGTCCACCGCCGGCTCCTCCGAGCCACTCACCAGGAGGCGCGGATCCATGGCAGACCTTTCCACCAGGAAGATCGGCATCGGGCTGGCAAGCTGGTTGCTGGCCGGAGCAGTGTCGCTGGCGGCGGCGACAGGGGTCGGCGAAGCCGCGGCTCGGCGGGGCAACTCCGCGGCTTGGTACGTCTACACGGAGAGCAACCAGACTTCGGCGGACGGCGGCAACGCCGTCCTCGCGTTCCGAGCATCCGCCGGCGGAGCCCTCACCTCGATTGGCAGCTTCGCCACCGGCGGCGACGGTACCGGAGTCGGCCTCGGGTCGCAGGGAGCAGTCGCGCTTGCGAGCGGCGGGCACGCCCTCCTGGTCGTGAACGCGGGCTCGAACACAGTCTCGTACTTCCGGGTCCTCTCCGATGGGAGTCTTCGGCTGGTCGATGCAGCACCATCGAGCGGCGCCGATCCCGTGAGCGTGACCGCCGATCATCGCCGGGTTGAGGTGCTCAACCAGGGCAGCAGCTCCGTGGGCGGTCTTATCCTGACGGGGGATGCCCTTGTGCCGTCCCCCAACCCTGCTGTCTCGCTCGCGTCCGAGGCGGCGACGCCAGTGCAGATCGGGTTCACCCCATCCGGTTCTCAGGTCATTGTCACCGAGAAGGTGAGCAGCAGTATCGACACGTTCAAAGTGACCTCGGATGGGCGACTAAGCGGGCGGCGTCACACAATCTCGACCGGGACCGCACCTTACGGTTTTGGATTCAGCGAAGGTGGCGATGCAATCGTCTCTGACGCCGGTGGCGGAGCGGGTGGCGTCAGTGCAGCCACCTCCTACCGCGTTGGTTCGACCGGAGCTCTGCATCCCATCAGCGAGGTCGGTGAGTCACAGGCAGCAGCGTGCTGGCTGGTGATCAACGGCGCAGGCAACCGCGCATATGTGGCGAACGCCGCCTCTGGTACGGTCTCCTCGTACGATATCGCCGAGAGCGGCCGGCTCACTCTGCGATCGGCGGTCGCGGCCACCGTGGGCGCTCACCCGATCGACGAGATTCTCGGCGGCGGCTGGTTCTTCGTCCTGACGTCGACCGCGGTTGCATCGGCACCGGTCACCGCGTCAGGCGATCTCGGTGCTGTCGACGAGGCCGCGGCCAGTGGCCTTCCCGCGGCAGCCTCGGGCCTCGCCCTGGTCAGCGCCTCCGCGTAGATCGCGATTCGGGGGCGGCGCCCCATGCACTGGGGCGCCGCCGGGCCATTCGCCGCCCGGCTCCCTCGGCAACTTTCGGAGAATGGTGCAGAGTGACCATCCAGACGCCGGCGTCGAACGCCACATCGACCATCAACGACGAAGCCGGAGCCGTGAGCAGGCCGGGAACAGCGTCGCTCGGCCATCCGATCCTGGTTGTCGACGACGACGAGACCACGTGCGACGTCATCCGCGCATATCTCGATAGTGCAGGGTATCGCGTGCTCATCTGTCGTTCCGGCACCGAAGCCCTTGACGTCGTTCGGCAGACCGAGCCTCGCTGCTTGATCCTCGACGTCATGCTGCCCGGGAAGGACGGCTTTAAGATCTGTCAAGAAATTCGAGCCAGCGGATCGATTGTGCCAATCCTGCTCCTGAGCGCGCGCGCCGACGAGCCCGACCGAGTCGGCGGGCTCCGCGCCGGCGCCGACGACTACCTTGTGAAACCGTTCAGCCCGCGCGAGCTCTTGGCTCGCGTCGATGCGCTCCTGCGCCGTGCAGAGATCGGCCCACGCCCACCCGTCGTGGTCCAACTGGGTAACATCGAGTTATCACCGACTCGACACGACGTCACTGTCGACGGGAGGTGTATGGCGCTCACGCACGTCGAGTTCCGGTTGCTTGCTGCGATGTTGGAGCAGCCCGGATGGGTACTGAGTCGCGGCCAACTCATCGACCGGCTGTACACGGATGATCGTCTCCCAGCGTTGGATCGGACTGTCGACGTCCACGTGTTTCGTTTGCGCGAAAAGCTGCACGCAGCACACGCAAGCGTCGCTATCGTCACGATCCGCGGGCTCGGATACAAGATCATCGCGAGGGGCTCATGAGCGCAGTGGGCACCACTCCCCGTAATGCGGGCGCTGTCCTCCACCGTCGATGGAACGCGCTGGGGCTTCGCTGGCAACTCGTGGCGCTCAACATCATCGTCGTCGTGTTCACCGTGGCGCTCATCATCGTGCTGATGCACAACATCGCACAGCAGCAATTCATGGTCATCATGCACGCAGCAGGCCAACCAATCGATCCCTCTGCGGGGCAACGCGCCTATGATGCCGCGGTCGAAGCACAGATCTATCCGACGATCGCCGTCGCGGCCATCGTCGCGGTCGGGCTCAGCTTCGCAACCGTCACACTCGCGCTGAGACCGCTGACCGCAGTTCGCGACGCGACAAGACGCATGGCGCGTGGAGACGCGCCAGCCCTCATCCGGACAGACCGCCGCGATGAAATCGGCGACGTCGCAGACTCGGTCAATGAACTGGCGGAGTCATTGCGGCGCCTCGAAGACCTGCGCCGTCAGGTGACCAACGATGCGGCGCACGAGCTGCGAACACCACTGCACAATCTCCTCGGACTCATCGAGGGTATGCGTGATGGGGTTATCCCGCCGACGCCCGCACGGCTGCAGCAGGCGCACAACGAACTGGGACGACTTATCGCGTTGGTCGAGGACTTGCGGGGGTTGGCTGATGCTCAACTGGCCCGGGACCGGATGGTGCTCGAGCCGTTGCATCTCGAGGCAGTAGTCCGCGAAGCCGTCCTATCGTTCAATGCACGATTTGAGCATCGCGACCTCAGGTGCGAGATCCATCCGCCGGAGAGCGATCTTATCGTCGACGGCGACGCTGGCCGCCTCGGTCAGGTTATTGGCAACCTCATCGATAATGCGATTCGTTGTGCGCGGCCCGGCAGTGTGATCACCGCGGGCATCGCGAAGCGAGGCGCCTTCGCGCGTGTCGCGATCCACGACATCGGAGAGACGATCGACAACCATTCGCTCCCGCACATCTTCGAACGATTCTTCCGGGCCGATCCCAGCCGCACGCGCGGAAGCGGGGGAGCCGGCATCGGTCTCGCAATCGTCAAGGAGTTGATCGAAGCTCATGGCGGCAACGTCGGTGCGGACAGTACGGCCGACGCGGTTACCGTCTGGTTCGACCTCCCGCTTCGAGACGCGGCGTTGGACGCAACCACACCGTCAGACACCGCGCCGCCGATGCGAAGTGTCGACGCCGCAGCTCAAGCGTAGACAGCGCCCGGCGTCGATTCACGCACCGGCAACGGGCAGAACGACCGGCAACACGGCACATCGGGGGCGCTCGCGAATCCTCGGCGCGCTCCGACGTCACGTCTGACGACGACGTCGTATGAATGACGCGCTTCACTCGGTAACCGTCGGATCGGGCGGGCGCGCCTGCCACTTGACGACGGGCAAGGGTGCCACCGACATCAACAGCCCATCGACACCACGGACAAGCTTCCATCCGCCCTCATGAACCAGCCAGTGGTGGCGATGACAGACGAGCACAAGATTGTCGAGATCAGTCGCTCCGCCGCTCGCCCAGTGCTTGATGTGATGCGCCGCGGTCCACGACGTGGGACGGTCGCACCCTGGCCACTCGCATCCCCCATGCCGAGCGTCGAGCGCACGTCGCGTGGGCGCAGACGGCAGCCTGCGGGCGCGTCCAACGTCCACGACCGCCGCGTCCGGCCCCAGCAGGACCCGGGTCACGCTCGCGTCGCACGCAAGGCGCTGCACAGTGGGCGTGCTGATCGGCCCAGCCCGCTCGAGCATCCCGGCCGGGGCACCGGCCGCTCCGACCAGCGTGTCGAGGCTCGTCGTGACCTGAAGGTGGGGCCGCTGGCCACCGACCCGAGGTAGGAGCGACGTGTCGAGTCCGTGCCCGGCAAGCTCGATGAGTGCGTCCGCGTAGCGCCGCGACCGTGATCGATCGTCATCGGTTCCAGCGCGGCGGGCAAGTGGATCGAGCGCGGTGCACAGAGCTGCCCCGCCGACAGGATCAAGGAAGCCCTTGATGAAGACGGCGCCTCCTTCGCCCGTGCGCAGGTCGAGCGTGCGATATTCGACGTCCTTCAATTGCTCGGCCTGGAAGGCCTGCGCGTCGTGTGCGTGGCGAGCATGCGCGCAATCGACCCTGAAGCGGCTCAGGGTATGGCTCATGGCCTGCTCAAGGAGTGGCTGTTCCACGAACGGAGTTGCGGTCGGAGAATCCTGAAACGCGCGCGCCGTTCCGGCCATGAGCGCGAGGTGAGCAAAACCGAGCCGGCCCTCCTCGACGGCCGCAATGCTCGTCGCCAGGCCGCACGCCTGCGAGCCCACAGCGATTGCGCTGGTCGCCGCAGCAGCGGTCATCCCACACTCGAGGCGGATCCAGTGGGGTGGGCTCAAGCATCCCTGCCACTCCTCCTCTTCCGTCGCGGCGAACGCTCCTGCCACCGTGGAGAACTCCAACTCGATCCGATCGATGATTCTGCGCAGGCGGATCAGGTCGTCTCGCAACGCCACCGGGGTGGTGATCCTTGAGCGGTGCCGGACACAGTCGGTGGCACGGGCAAGGCGGTCGATCGCGTCCTCTTCGCCCTCCATTGCGCCGTCGCGATCACACATTCCTGTAGTATACACACAGGTGTTTAGATCAACAGCCGAACCCCGCCGGAGCAGACCCCTGCCATGTGGCAGCCGTTTCGCCCGCTCTCACGAACAGGCCCAGCCGCCGCCTCGGGGTCAGGCCCGGCTGACCGGCGGGCTCAGCGCTTCGCTCCGATTCGTCGCGCGAGCAGCGGCCGGCCGCACAGGACTGGCGCCGCGCAGCCAGGATGCCGTGGCGCCGACCAGCATCATGATCACCGAGAACGCGAATGTGATGTGCATGCCGACGATGAACGGGTTGCTGATCAGATTCGGGAAGAACGTCTGACCGGAGAGGTAAGCGGCCTGGCTCGCGGTCAGGGCATGCATCGAAGGGCCGAGCAGCGTGGTCATCGGGTCGTACCCGAGAAATGCCGCGAACAGCGACCCCACAGGCGGCAGGTTCGCCACCTGATGCGCCACGGAGGTGGAGACGCCGTGCGCGGTGAGCCCCGCGAACATTGTCGACGGCAGCGTCGAACTGAGCCCGGCGATCATCAGGGAGAAGAAGATGCCGATCGACAGCGTCATGCCGCTGTTTTGAAACGTCGCGAGCATGCCCGAAGCGACACCACGACGGTCGGCCGGCACCGCGTTCATCACGCCTGCCGTGTTCGGTGCAACGAACATTCCCATCGACACGCCCACGAGGAACAGCAGCGCGGCGAACGGGAGGTACGAGAAGTCGGCGGGCAGGAACATGAGCAGTCCAAAGCCGACCGCCGAACAGATCATGCCCGCAGTCGCGAAACCGCGGGAGCCGAGCCGGTCAGAAAGGAATCCCGACGTGGGCCCCCCGACGAGGAAGCCCGCCGTCAATGGCAGCATGAAGATCGCCGCCCAGAACGGCGTCGATTCGTAGCTGTACCCGTGCAGCGGCAGCCAGATTCCCTGCAGCCAGATGATCACCATGAACATCAGGCCGCCGCGGCCGATGGAGCTGAGGAGCGCGGCGAGGGTTCCGAACGTGAAGCCGCGAAGACCGAAGAGGCTCACGCGGAACATCGGTTCCTCGACGCGGGTTTCGACGAGCACGAACACGACCAGCAGGGCGACCCCGCCGATGATCGCCGTGAGCACCGAGGGATTGGTCCATCCCATCGAGTGCGTTCCGTAGGGTTGGATCCCGTACGTGATCCCCACCAGCACCGAGATCAGCCCGACCCCGAAGAGCACATTGCCCCACCAGTCCACCCGCGACCGCTTCACGACGCCGGTCTCGCGCAGCTTGAGGTATGCCCAGCCGGTGCCGAAAAGGCCGACCGGAACCGACACGAGGAACACGAGGTGCCAGTCGGTCGTACTGAGCAATCCGCCCACGATCAGCCCGATGAAGGACCCCGACACCGCCGCGACCGCATTGATGCCGAGCGCCATGCCGCGCTCGCGCTGCGGAAACGCATCGGTGAGGATGGCGGTGGAGCAGGCGAAGATCATCGCCCCGCCCACACCCTGAATCAGGCGAAAGAAGATCAACTCCAGCGCCGCAGTCGGGCCGGTGGTGAATACCAGCGAAAGCAGGATGGATCCGACGGTGAAGACGAGAAACCCCAGGTTGTACATCCGGACGCGTCCAAACATGTCGCCGATGCGGCCGAGGCTGACCACCATCACCGCCGTGACGACCATGTAGCCCATGATCATCCAGAGCAGGTAGCTGACATTGCTCGGGACGAGCGGGTTCAGCTTGATGCCGCGGAAGATCGCCGGCAGTGAGATGAGCACGATCGACGAGTTGACCGTCGCCATGAGCATGCCGATCGTCGTATTGGAGAGCGCGACCCACTTGTAGTGGGGACCGACCTCACCGTGTTTGCGCGAGGCCTTGGGGGCGGGGGCGGTGACTCCCGTGGTCGTCACGCTGCCGGCTGCGCCTGCTTTTCCCGTTCGCGCTGTTCACGCTCCCGACGCCACACGCGGATGCTCTCGAGATCGAGCGACGCGCGCTCTCGCTTGATCTCGGCAACATTCGGATTGCGTGCCATCCATGCGAAATGCTGCCACAGACTGACGGCACCCACGTCGTCCGGAACATCGTTGATGATGGGCCCGAAGAACTGGGGGCCGGCGCCGCCGTCAAGGACGATCGTCGGCACGCCGAACGCCTTGTCGACCGACACCGCCTGATCATGCTCGGCCTGTACCGCTTCCCATGTCGATGGGTCGTCGAGCGCTCGCCCCAACACCTCAGGCTCGATGCCCGCGTCGCGAAGTGCTGCTTCGATCACGCCAGGGTCGTCGACCCGTAGGCCGCGCTGATGATGCGCGTCACTCAGCGCCTTGTAGAACGCGCCCACGGCGGCGTTGCCGTGCGCGTTGCGAACGGCGATTGCGGTCCGGAGCGACGGCGCGGACCCAGTGTCCGCCGCCGCACGCCCCTTGACGCCATCGTTGATGATGGCGAGCGAGAACACGCGCCACTCCACATCCACAACGCCGAGCTCACCTAGGCGCCGCGCCCAGCGCGATGTCTGATAGCACCACGGACAGAGTGGATCGAAATAGAAGCGAATGCTTTCGGCCATGGTCATGCACCCCGTGCCAAATGCTACGCGGTTGCGCTTGCTGCAGCCTCCGTAACCGGCTCAGTTTCGGCGGGCTTGTCCAGGCCGAGCTCGCCGTCGATCTCGAGCTTCACTTTCTCGCTGACGAGGAACCCACCACCACCGAGCGGGACGTTCCATGTCAGGCCCCAGTCAGACCGGTTGATGGAGCCCGTCAGGGTCCCGCCGACCTTGGTGTTGCCGAACGGATCGACCACCGAGCCGCTGTGCTCGTAGTCGAGGCTGATCTCTTTGGTGACGTCTCTGATCGTCAGGTCGCCGGTCACCTTGAAATGGTCGCCATCGGGTGCGATCGACTTCAACGTGAACACGATCTCGGGGTACTTCTCGACGTCGAGGAAGTCGGCGCTCTTGAGGTGTCCATCGCGCTGCTCCGAGCCGGTGCTGATGGTCGCGGCCGCGATGGTCACCGTGCCGCTGCCGGTCGTCGGGTCGTTCGGGTCGTTCAGCTCAAGGGCTGCCGACACCTGGCTGAAGCTGCCGCGAACGGTGGCGACGCCGAGGTGCTTCGCGCTGAAGGTGACAGCTGTGTGATGCGGGTCAAGACTCCACGTCATAGCGTGTACTCCTTGAATGCCAGGAGTGCCCCGGGCGGCCTCGGACCTGATCTCATCCGATGTCAACATCATGAAATCAAGTGCTATAGTTTGTCAAGTGACTGACCGCAAAGACCCCACCCGGCCTCGGTCTAATATCTCGACCGAGACAAGGTCCACTCACATGGATGCTGAACGCGAGTACTGCCCGGTCCACGAAGCGATACAGGTGCTCCAGGAGAAATGGACGATGCACATCGTCCGTGCTCTCCTGGACGGTCCTCTTGGCTTCAATGACCTCGGGCGCGCGGTCGGGGGTTGCAACCCCGCCACGCTCAAGGTCCGCCTCGATCACCTCGAGGGCCTTGGCCTCCTGCGCCGAACGGTGCACTCGCAAATGCCGCCCCGGACGTCGTACGAACTCGCGCCGGCGGGCGTCGACCTGCAGCGCGTGATCGATGCCATCGGTGCCTGGGCGCGCGAGCATCTCGATGTCGTCGCCGTCCCCGGGGTTGACGCGGAGCCGCGCGCCGCTGCCGGCTGACCGGACCTTGAGGATCCGTCGCGTGGCGGCACTCGCCGGTGTGGCGGTCCTCGCCGCGTGCGGATCGACGCCACGGCCGACCGCGAGCGCCTCGCCGGAGGTCACCCCGACCACCGCGCCGGTCACCGGCACGCCGTCGCCGACCGCCGACGCGTGCGTCGCGCGGTTGAACGAGCCCGCGCCGAGGGGCACGATTGCGGCCAACTTCGCGACAGCGTTGGCGTTCGCACCTGACGGGAGGCTGTTCTGGGCCGAGCGCTCAGGCACGATCAGGGTGTGGCAGGAGGGTGTGTCGCGAGTCTTCGCGAAGGTCAAGACGGTGACCACCCAGCCGAACGGCAGCTACAGCGAGCGCGGGCTGCTCGGCCTCGCGATCAGTCCGTCCTTCGCCACCGACCGGTTCGTCTACGCCTTCTACTCCGACGCGAGCTACAGGACGCAGCACGTCATCCGCTGGTACGACTGCAACGGTACCGGACTGCATCCGACGATCATCGCCACCTTCCCGGCGGGAAGCGACTGCTGCCACAAGGGCGGCCGCATCGCCTTCGGGCCGGACGGCAAGCTCTACGTCACCCTGGGCGACGAGCACGATGCGTCGAGCGCGCAGAACGTCGGCGACGTTCGCGGCAAGGTGCTCCGGTACAACCCCGACGGCACCATCCCGCCGGACAATCCATTCGGACGGACAAACCCCGTATGGGCGTATGGGCTTCGCAATCCGTTCGGCATCGCGTTCTCACCCACGGGCGAGCTCGCGATCACCATGAACGGTCCCTCGGGTGACGCGGGAAGTCCCGCGACGGGATACGACACCCTCTATCTGAACGTGAGCCGCGGCGCACACTACCCATGGCCGGACTGTTATGGCTACAGCCATCCGCTGGCGACGTCGACGTGCGGGGGAGGCATAGCCCCCAACTGGAGCAGCGAGACGAGTACGTACGTCCCGACCGGCGCGACGTTCGTCGACGCGAGCGGGCCGACCGGGTATGCGGGCCACCTCGTGTTCTGCACGTACGACAAGGGGATGGCCATCGCCACCCCTGGCAGTCCCCACGCGAGCGTTCGCCTCGGGCCGTCCGGCTGCCGGTTCGACGTCGTCGAGGGCCCGAACCACGCGCTCTATTACTCGGACGTCAGCCACATCTACGAGCTGGCATAGGGGACGCGCGCTCGCCATCGGGTCGCTTCCGTGCGAATGCAGCGTTGACCGATTGGACACCAACGATGCACAACGCCCGCGACTGATGGATCCATGATTCCAGCACATAGGGGCATGTCACCGAGTCGAAAGGTTGACGCTTCTAACCTCCGTGTGGACGAGCCCTAGGAGGTTTGCGATGGATCACGACAACGTCACCGACACTCTCCCGTCCGACGACCAATCGCATCGACGCAGCTTCGGCGGTCTCGGCCGCGGCCCTGCCGCGCTCCTTGTCACCGCAGGGCTCCTGATCGTCGGCGGCATCGGCGGTTTCGTCGCAGCCAATGCGGCTTCCTCGATCTCGACCATGGCGTCGAACACGCCGGCAACCTCGCATCCGTGTCCGCACACGGGCGGAACGACCGCGAACTGACCCAGCGGTCGCCAGGGGTGAATCCCCGAACCTGACCGCCTCACCAAGCCTCCCTCCCAAGACGGCTCGCCCCTAGGGGCGAGCCGTCGCTGTATCCGGCGTCTACGATCCCCCGGTGGCCCCACGCGTGCTCCCCGCGGTTGTCTTCACCGCCGGAGCCTCCTCGCTGGCGACGGAGATCTGCGCGACGCGGCTGCTCGCTCCGTACTTCGGCCAGTCGACCGTGGTGTGGGCGAACGTCATCGGTCTCATCCTCATCTATCTTTCGGTCGGCTACTGGCTCGGCGGGCGCATCGCCGACAGGCATCCGGCGCGGCGCACGCTCGGCCTGATCCTCGTCATCGCCGCGATGTGCACCGCGGTGCTCCCCTTCATCGCGCGGCCATTTCTCAACCTCGCCCTGCAGGGCTTCGCCGCGGTGAGCGTCGGCACCGTGGTCGGGTCATTTCTCGCAACGCTCCTGCTCTTCTCGGTTCCGGTGACCCTGCTCGGGATGGCCTCACCGTTCGCCCTCCGTCTGGCGCTGACCGACATCGACAGAGCCGGCCGCACCAGTGGACGTCTCTCGTCCCTCGCAACAGTTGGTGCCATCATCGGCACATTCGGATCAGCGCTGGTGCTCATCCCCGGCATCGGCACACAGCGAACGCTCCTCACCGCGGCGCTGCTGGTGGCGCTGGTGTCCATCCCCCTCCTGATGCGTCCTGCGCTGGTCGCGACTGTGGTGATCGCCGGACTGCTCATCGTCCCGCCGGGTTTGGTGAAGGAGACCCAGGGGACGCTCGCCGAGCGCGACACGGCGTACCAATTCGTCCAGGTCGTCCGTGAATCGGGCGGCAGGATCGTCATGCGCTTCGATGACGGTGTCGCCGATCAGTCCGTCTATCGAGCCGAGACTGCGTTGACCGGCGGCGAGTGGGACATGCCCCTCGTGGTTCCCCCGCTGCTTGCCCGAAGCCTCCACCGCGTTCTCGTGATCGGCAATGCCGGCGGGACGACGGCACGAGCACTTGCCGCCGAATACCCGGGCATCGACATCGACGGTGTGGAGCTCGATCCGGTCGTCACCGAGCTTGCCCGCCAGTACATGGGTCTCGACGCCATCCCTAACCTGCACGTGATCACCGCGGATGGACGTGAGTTTCTCGAAAGCACCGCACGGCGCTACGACCTCATCGTCGTCGACGCCTACAGGACCGAGTACATACCGTTCTACCTGGCCACCCGGGAGTTCTTCTCCCTGCTCCACGCGCATCTCGACCCCGGCGGTGGGATCGCGCTCAACGTCGAGCGGGTCCCGGGCAACGATCAGCTGGTCCAGGCGATCTCCGGGACGGTGGCAACCGAGTTCCCCCAGGTCTGGGTATGGCCTGCTCTGCGCTTCAACGAACTCGTGGTCGGTTTGTCCGACCCGATCCAAACGTCGTCGCTTGCCGAGCATCTCGCCGCGCTCCCCGAGCCTGTCCGGATCCTCGGACCGCTCGTGGTCGCCCATGCCTACGTCGCGCCGCAGTCACGCGACCCGCTCACCGACGACAGAGCGCCTGTCGAGTGGTTGACGGATCGGGCGATCCTTGCCTACATCGCCGCCGGAGGGAGACTGGACGAACAGCTCCTTCCGACGGCTCCGTAGGCGCGCTGCAGTGTCGTGTGCAACGCGAACGTCGCACATGCCCTCCCGAATATCGCGCACGGGTAACTGGCGGGCCGGACGCTTGCGTCTCCATGACGGGTTTGATAGTCTTACGACGTTCGGTGGTTTTGCACCGATCGCCGGGGAGACGGCCTTGAGGGATGGGGGATCGCAGCGCTCCCGGGTTCAGTGCGAGCCCGGGGGCGCTCTGCGTCACCGCGCGACGCGAACGATCTGATCCCGGTCCGCATAACGCAACCCCTGTTCAGCGACCGCCAATGACCCACGCGCGCACGGGCTCCGTCACATAGAGACGAACGCTCGATGGGCCATCCGCCATCACATTGGAACGAGGGGATTCCGCCACACCGTCACAAACGACGGCCCGTTGTTGCGAACAACGCGATCTTTAAACGCTTCAGTTGCATCGGTCGCGCCACTTTGCTAGGGTGGTGACGGGAGAAGCGTTAGAGAGGAATGCTCTGATCGACGCTCTTCTCCCCGCCTCGCGACGAATCGCGAGGTGCGAAGAGAGGGTTGCCGGCTCAGCCGGCGGGGACTAAGGAGGGTTTCAGGTGGCGAACTCGGTCAACGGATCCAGGCATCCGCGCACGCATCGGACGCGCCGTGGCGCCGTCAGAGCCGGTGCGGTTGCGTTCGCGCTCGTTGTTGGCGGCGCTGCCACGTTTGTGACCGCGTTCGCGCATCACATCGTGTCCACCACGCCTGCTCCCACGGTCGGCGTCGTCGGCACGACGCCGCTCGCGGATACCGCGCTCGTGTACGCGGACAACACGCGTCACGTCGTGTTCTTCCTGTGGGCGCCCGGCACCTGCGGTTCGGAGGGTGTTTCACCCGTCTTCACCGACAGCGAGCCGGTGACCACGTCGACGCTCACCGACAGCACAGTCACGTCCGCGACCTACGTCCCCAGCCAGGTTGGAGTCTATGAGTGGACCGCTGAGATCGTCGTCAACGCCGACGGCAGCATCGAGAACGGACCGACCGCGTGCGGTGACGAGCAGGTCACCGTCGGTCAGTCCCAGTCATCCATCAAGACGACGCAGTCGAACGCCGACGGCGCACCCCTGGGCACCGCCATCACCGACTCGGCCCACGTCACTGGCGTCGATCCGACGGGGACCGTGACCTTCTGGCTCTTCGGCCCGAACGATCCGACCTGCGTGAACAACACGGATTCCGGTCTCACCGCGCTGCAGTCGTGGGTCACCACGCTGGGCCAGGATGGCAACGCGAATGTGCCGACTCCGGGATTCGCCACGACCATGATCGGCACGTACCAGTGGGTCGCTTCATACAGCGGCGACGCCAACAACACGAGCGCGACGAGCGCATGCGGCAGCGAGTCCGTTGTGATCGCCAAGACTGACTCGTCGATCAGCACCGTCCCGTCGAACAGAGATGGCGCACCGGTCGGCACCTCGATCACGGACACCGCCGGGGTCGAAGGCAACGATCCCACGGGCACCGTCACCTTCTATCTCTTCGGACCGAACGATCCCAACTGCGTCGACAATGCTGACGCGGGTCTGCATTGGCTGCAGAAGTGGACCGTCGAGCTGAAGGCGAACGACAAGGCGTCGGTCCCGGATCCTGGGTTTGCGACGACCGCAGCCGGCACCTACGAGTGGGTCGCCCACTACAACGGCGATGCCAACAACACGACCGCAAACAGCGCGTGCGGCCACGAGAGTGTGGTCATCGGCAAGTCGCATCCGACGATCGCGACGGTGGCCTCTGAGGGTGGACCCCTGGGCACGAAGATCCACGACACCGCGCAGGTGTCCGGTGGAGACAACCCGACCGGCACGGTCACCTTCGAGCTCTTCCCGCCAAGCAACCAGACCTGCACCATCAACGAGGCCGGAGCCGGCTTCGTCCAGAGCGTCACGGTCACACTCGGCGCCGGTGGATCGGCGAGCAGCGCGTCGTCGCCGTTCACCACGACCGCCGTGGGCACCTACAACTGGGTCGCGACCTACAGTGGTGACGCCAACAACAAGGGTGCAAGCACTTCGTGCTCGAATGAGCCCGTCACCATCGGCATGGATCCTTCGGCCCTGTCGACGACCGCGTCAGCCGGTGGACCGACTGGAACGGTCATTCACGACACCGCGACCGTCACCGGTGGGACGAATATGACCGGTACGGTGACCTTCAAGCTCTTCGCGCCAAGTGACGCAACCTGCTCAGGCGCGGCACTCTTCACGAGCGCGGTTGCGCTCGGTGCCGACGGCACGGCAACCTCGGCGAACTTCGGTGGAACCACCGTCGGCGGCACCTACAACTGGGTGGCCACCTACAGCGGTGACGCTCACACCGCGGGCTCGTCGAGCAAGTGCGGCAGCGAGCCCGTGAGCATCGTTGCCAGCAGCGTCCAGGGCATCACCACCCCCGGCACCGGCGTGGCCGGGACCATCGGTGAGGCGGGTCTTGGGATCGAGCTCCTGCTCGGTGGCCTGGCACTCGGCCTCACAAGCGAACTGCTCCGCGAGCGTCGCCGGCAGTAGGGCCATCACCTTAGTGGATGTCACAACCGGACCCCCCCTCGCCGTTGCGTGGGGGGGATCCGGTATTGTGGTGGGTGGTCCCGAGCCGCTTCTTGCTGGCTCATAGAAAGGAAAGAGGTCCCCCAAAGATGAATCGTCGAACTATTGGTGGTGTTGTGTTGGCGTTGGTCGCCGCCGCGGCCGTGCCGCTCGGTCTGCCGCGGAGCGTTTCCGCTTCC
>DATLRB010000011.1:0-4005 GCA_035534875.1 Saccharimonadales bacterium (SeqCode) | reverse complement strand
GGTTACCGGGCGGGATGTTGATGTCGTCGAGCGACACCTCGATCAGCTCGGCGATCTGGACGTGCGACGCGCTCATGGCGTCTCCTCCGGTGGGGTTGATCCGACGCCCACCCGCCAGGCGCGCCGCGAGCGCGCGGCAAGACCGAGCCGCAGGCGAGCGTCAGGCAGCCTTGCCGCGACCGACCGAGCGGCGTTGCCAGGGTGAGAGGTGGCGGATCCTCACCGGCGAGACGGTCAGTGCCGCTCAGGCCCCCGGAAACTCTGCTCTGAAACGGAGGGGACGGTCCATCGGCAGCCGTCAAACCGCCGGGATAGAGTCGTCGAACCGTGCCGCCTATCTATACGAAGCACGCCAGGGATCGGATGGCTGAACGGGGAATCACCGAAGCGGAGGTTGAAAGGGTCTTGGCCGCCCCATCGATTGACTACCCTTCCGGGCCTAGGCACATCTTCCTGGGAGACGGTGGCCTGGGGAAGCGTGTAAAAGTGGTGACGGATCCGAGATCGACCGCGCCCGACGATCCGGTTATCGTCACGGTTGCAGATCCGGACGAGAGGTAATTCAGCGATGGAACACCGCTACGACCCTCAAGCCGACGCGGTCTACGTGCGGCTCAAGGAAGGCACATACGCGCGCGGTACCGATCTCGATGATCGGCGTCGGATCGACTTCGACGCCGCCGGCGACCCGATCGGCGTCGAGTTTCTGGGCGTCTCAGAGGGCCTGGAGTTCGATGGGATCCCGGACGCGACTGCGATCCAGGGTTACCTTGAGGCCCAGCGTCTGATTGCCCCGAGGCCTGCGACCTGGATCCGCTCGCGTGCGCCATACACATCCGCGGCAAGGGGAATGACACTCCAGCTCACCGCGGTACCCACTTCCGCCACTTCAGTCTCGGTCCTGTCCGAGAGTGCAGCCGCAGTGGCGGTCCTATGAGGCTGGGCGCGATCCTTCTCGCCAACGCCGCCGAGATGGGCAGCAACGGCCTCATCTACGTGCTAGGTGGCGGTTGGGACACGGTGAACGTGGCACCAGGCAACCCGATCAGTTTCAACGGCGCGATCATCGTCCGCTTGCTCGCAGACCGTGCTGAGTGTGGTCACCCGCATGGGGTCGAGATCCGGCTGGATGGCGAGGACGGGGAGCTGGTCTTCAGGGTCCAGAACCCCATCCAACCTGTGATCCCTGAGGGTTTCCCGGTCGCGTGGGAGGTCCCGTTCTCGCTAGTTATCGGGGTGGGCGGTCCACTGCCGCGCCTCGGGCTCTACCGATTCTCGGTCCTGGTGGACAACCAGATCATGGGGACGGCCCCGATGCGCGCGGTCGAGCAGGCGCTTCCCGGTGCGCCAGTGATCCTGGAGATCGAGCGACCGCCCCAGGGGTAGCTTTGCTGCCAGCCAGGCTGGCGGATCCACGGCATGAACGCTGTTCCTCGCCGCACAGCAGCGCCGGATAGGTCGCTGCGAGGGTCAGCGACCACGCGACGCCGTCAGGGCAAGACAAGTCGCCCGAGCCCTTCTTGAGGACGATGTTTGGGCCGTAGTAACTCAGATCGATGGTCGCCACGAACCCGGCCTCGCCGGTCCAGGTGTCCCGGTGATGTACGAGTACATGTAGAGGTCACGTCGCGCTCGGCATGGCGACGGTGCCGTTGACCGAGCCCTTGCCGTCGCTCAGGACGTCGTTATCGAGGCTGCCTCGACGTGGGGCAGCAGGATGATTCCGCTGCCATCGCCGAGCCACCGAGTGATCGCGTTGTCGCGGTGGTTGTCGCCCACGTGGATGGCGACCCGGTCGTCATACATGGAGAGGTTGGCAGCGAGCCGCGAAGCGAGAACAGCGATGAGTGCGGGACTGGGCGCGGCGGGCCCGGTGAAGCGGCCGGGGAACGGTGGTGCAGCGACAGCATCGGCGGCACGCGGGTATCCCTCATCAAACGCGGCGGGGGTCACGCGGTGCGCGTGGTCGCCGAGCAGCAGCGCGATCACACCCGCGAGACCCTCGATGAGGGTCGCGAAAGGCTGCGGTGCATCGAGGAGATCGCGCTCGTGCTCCAGGCCGCGGATGACGTCGCGCGCCCTGTCGGCGGTGCCCTCCGGCGGGATGGCGATCCACACGGTGCCCTCAACGGCACGGGCGCGCGCGGTTCGAGCGGGCTGAATGACCCCCGGGGAACTCGACGCCGCATCCACCAGTCGGCTCCAGCGCTCGGGGAGCCGCGACCCCGGAGGCAACTGGGTCTCCTCGTCCCATGCTGGAGATGCCGCATCGACAACGCCATCGCGGATCGCCGCCAGGGGAAGCTGCAGTCGCGGCGATGGGTCGACCGACAGGACGGCGGTCACCTGGCCGGCTCCCTGGGAGGCGGGGGAGAGGAAGACGCCGCCCAGCGTGTCCATCGCCAGCCTCACGAAGCCGAGTCCCCAGCGGGCGCGGTCTGCCTGGTGGCGCGCGGTGCTGACGCCGTGAGGCGGAAGCTCGCCGTGCCAGCGGACGCGAAACGCCGGTCCGGGATCGATGTCGATGGTGACCTCGGTCGCGTCGTCATGGCGCCGGGCGTTGACCACCAGTTGGAGCAACGCCAGTGCGAGCACCGGCGCATCCGGAACGGTTCCGGGAGTGTGCTCGCCGACTGTGACGCCGTGGGCGCTGACCGTCGTGAGCAGTGCTGTGAGGGTGTCGAGAACATCGGCGGTGCTGCCCCCATGCAGGTCGGGTATCCCGGCCACCAGCGCAACACTGCTTGCCAGGGCACCGAGGCGGAGCCGTTGTGCGCCCTCGCATGCCTGAGCACCCTCGCGCATCGCGCTCACCAACTCGGCAATCAGGGCAGCGATGTCGACATCCTGTTCATCGCATCCGACGGCGAGCGACGCGGCGGGCAGGCGATAGACGACGGTCCCGGGACCACCCCCGGACCATTCCGCAGAGCTCGCGAGCAGCGCCCCGTCACGGTCGAAGAGCGCCACCGGAAGGGGCAGCGCGGCGACGTCAGCGGCGCTGAGCCGCACGACCGGACCGCGTCCCGGTGACCTCGAGGTGATAGAAGCCGGCGCCCTCGGATTCCAGCGAGACGGTGGAGTCGACATCACGGAGCCAGACCCCGAAGCGATACATGGCCATGTATGGGGTCGAATGCCGCTTCGCCATGGTCGCCTCCGGGTAGCCGCAGAGCAGCCGCACTCCCCATTTGTTCTGATAGCGGGTTCCGCTAGGAACGTGGACCACAGTGCCGCGATCGACCCGGAGATCCCCGACCTTGCGCTGCAGGAGTTGGCGGACGCGCAGCAGCAGGCTGGTCAGGCCCTGGAGCTTGTCGTGTGGGATCGCTCCGGGGTGAGCCACGGCGATCTGATTCTGCAGGTCGAGGTCGCTGCCCGCGCGCAGCGCGAAGACGATCGTGAAGGTCTCGGGATGATCCCGGGCCAGGGTGCGGAGGACGTTCTCCGCGGTTCGCTCCGCATCCGGCGAGAGCCGCATGTTCCAGTCGAGGATGGCCAGGACCGGGTCGTTGGCGCGGAGCAGGCGGATCGCCTGCTGCGGGGAGCGGGTTGCCAGCGTGTCGAGGCCGCACGCCTCGGTGACCGTCACGATCTCCTCGAGCTCGGCCGGGTTGTCCTCGAGCACCAGGACGTCGGCTCGCTGCGTCACCCCGGGATCATGAGGGATGGAGGGCCAGAGCGCGCGGCGGCGAAAGTGTAAGCACATCGCTGACGGCCGCTCCGGACGGCTGGCTCCCCGCCCGCGGGGGGTCACCCGCCTTGCAATGATCGGGGTGCGATGCCGGTGGGCGGTGTCGCCTCGTGGTGAGTCCGGCACGGGTCCTCAAGCCGCGGAGCGACCCCGGCCGCATGTGACGGCTTGGTCATCGCGGACGTGTGGCCGGAAAAAGTGTAAGCGCTCTGTGAGCGAAAAGTCTCTAGGGTTTCCGGCATGCGCATCGTGCGGTTCACCGTCGACGTCTCGGCCATTCGGCAGTTGCGGCACCGGCAACCCCTCCAGCC
>DATLRB010000010.1:0-2510 GCA_035534875.1 Saccharimonadales bacterium (SeqCode) | reverse complement strand
GGGGGCACGTTTCGGATCATTGCCCGCGGCGTGCCTCCGGGGCTCGGGAGCTACGTCCACTGGGACCGCAAGCTCGACGGCCGGCTGGCGCAGGCGGTGCTGTCGATCAATGCGATCAAAGCCGTGGAGTTCGGCGCCGGTTTCGAGGGGGTGGCTCGCCGCGGGTCGGACTTCCACGACGAGATCGAGTACACGAACGGCCACTTTCACCATCTGACCAACCGCGCCGGCGGCCTCACCGGCGGAATGAGCAACGGTGAGCCGATCGACCTGCGCGTGGCGATCAAGCCGATCTCGACCATGAAGAAGCCGATGCGCTCGATCGACCTGAAGACGAAACTGAAGGTGGAAGCGCACTACGAGCGGAGCGACGTGTGCGTCGTGCCGGCCGCTGGGGTGATTGGCGAGGCCATGGTGGCGCTGACGCTCGCTGACGCTTTCCTGGAGAAGTTCGGCGGCGACTCCATGACCGAGCTCGAGCGGAACTATCGCGGCTACATCGAATCCATCGGTCGGTAGACGCGGGTCGCCATGACCGGCAAGCTGATGACGATGGCAGAGGCGATCCGCCAGTTCGTGCCGGACGGCACGACTGTCGCGATCGGGACGGCCCTCGAGCCGCTGATCCCGTTTGCCGCCGGCCACGAGATGATCCGGCAGCGCCGTCGTGACCTCGAGCTCGTAGGTCCCATCTCAGATGCGCTGTTCGACCAGCTCATCGGCGCGGGGTGCGTGCGCTGCGTGACCGCCGCGTGGGTCGGGAACGTGTCGGAAGGTCTGGGGCACTGTTACCGCCGGGCGTGCGAGCAGGGCATGCCACGCGACATCGAGGTGCGGGACCACACCAATTTCTCGATCGCCCTGGCCCTGTGGGCCGCCGCCTGGAAGGTGCCTGGCCTTCCCACCCGGACGCTGCTCGGCAGCGACATCCTCACCACCAACCCCGGACTGCGGCATGCGGGCGACCTCGTGGAGGTCGATGCCGTCCACCCCGACGTGGCGATCGTCCACGTCCAGCGCGCTGACGCGGACGGCCGAGCGCACGCCTGGGGACCGCTCGGGATCACGGAGGAGGCGGGGCTTGCGGCTGATGCGGTGATCGTGGGCTGCGAGGAGCTGGTCGGATCGGAGGTGACGCTGAGCGACCCCAACCGGATCCTTTTCCCCGAGACCAAGGTGGTCGCCGTCGTCCACGAGCCGGGAGGCGCCCACCCATCCCCGGTGCAGGGCCACTTCAAGCGCGACCATTCGTTCTACCGGGACTACGCGCAGCAATCGCGGTCGGCGGCCGGCTTCGAATCGTGGCTCAACACGTGGGTCCTCGGCGTCGCCGACCGCGCGACCTACATGACGCGGATCGATGCGAGCTCGCTGCGGATCACCAAACACCGGCCGTCGGCTCCGGCGGACTACGGTGACGAATAGCTACACGCCGCAGGAGATGATGGTCGCGGTGGCCTCTCGGGAGATCCGTGACGGCGACCTCGTCTTCGTCGGCATGCGATTACCCATCCTGGCTTATGCCGTCGCGCGGAATGCGCACGCGCCGACGGCGCGGGGACTTTTTGAAGTCGGGCTGATGCGCGACCAGCCCGCGGCATCGTTTCTGGGCACCATGGGTGACCCTCCCAACGTCGTCGAGGCGCTGTGGGCGACGCGCATGTCCAATGTCATGGCGCTCATGGCGCAGGGGCGTGTTGATCTCGGGTTCATCGGCGGGGCGGAGGTGGACAGGTTCGGGAACCTGAACACCTCCTATGTCGGCTCGCCGCGGCGGCCAACCGTCAAGCTTCCGGGGAGTGGCGGTGGCGCCGACATCGCGATCCTCAGCCGCCGGTGGGTCACCCTGATGAGCCACGAAAGGAGACGGCTGGTTGAGCGCGTGTCCTTTGTCACCTCGCCAGGCCACGGGGACGGAACTCCCGGCTGGCGCAAGCGCAACGGCCTGCTCGGGGGAGGCCCGGTCGCGGTCATCACGACCCTGTGCGTGCTTCGCTTCCCCGAGCAGGGCGGAGAGGCGATCCTGGCTTCGGTCCACCCCGGGCACAGCGTCGACGAGGTCCGCGCCGAGACGGGTTGGGACTTGAAGGTCGCGGACGACGTGACCGAAACCTCGGAGCCGACCTCATCCGAGCTCGCCGCGATTCGGCAGTTTGATCCCGACGGATTCTGGACCACGGCGTCCGCCGTTACAAAAGGCTGACGAGGTCGCAACGACGCTCTGACATCGCTGCCTCATCTTGGGCCAAGACCTGATCAGGTCAAAACCACATTTGAGGTGAGGACGAAATGAACCCGTTTGCAGCAATCGCCGTCAAGACCGCGGGCGCGGCCGGCGCCGCCGCCCTTTTGAGCCTGGGCCTTGCCGGTGGCATGGCGCAGGCAGCGAGCCCGACGCCCAAGCCGACGCCGGCGGCCGGTTCGGCCCAGTCGGTCCCCGATCCGCGCGCCGACCGCCGCGCGATCTTTCGAGCCGTGTTCGAGTCCGAGGCGGACGTCCTGGGGATCTC
>DATLRB010000009.1:0-30523 GCA_035534875.1 Saccharimonadales bacterium (SeqCode) | reverse complement strand
GACCGAGAGCTGGAGCACCTATTCGGGCGCCGTCACCCTGAGCCAGAGCCGACGAGGTCGCCCGCCCATTTGCTGCTGGTGGACGATGACGACCTTGATCCTGGCTACGACAACGAGCGTGATTGCGACCTCGGCCACGATCTCGCTGAGGAGCTGTCTCCGGGAATCGGCGAGCCGAGCCCGTTCTGATGGCGCAGATGCAGCAGACGCAGCTGCCGCTGGACCGCCCCCAGGCGAACGTCCAGCCGAGAGCCTCAATACGCCGCACCAACGGTCATGTCCTGCGGCCAACGCCCGAGGACGCAGCGACCTCGGTGCCTACAGGGGGCGATGCAGACGTCCGGGGCGGTGTTTACGGGGCAGCGGAAGAAGCTCCGCTGCTCCTGACCGTCCGCGATGTCGAACAGCAACTTCAGCTTGGGCGAACCAGAACCTACGAGCTGCTTCGCGCCGGCGAGATTCCGGCCATCCGCATTGGGCGGGTACTTCGCGTGCCGCGCGATGCGCTCCTACAGTGGATCGACGCGCACACAACGTGACGCCGCAAGCGGTCATGCCGCCCGGGTTCGAACCTGGTCTGCGCGATCAGGCCTTCGGTAGCAATGTCTCCTCGAGCCTTCGGGACGCTCCCTCGTGCATGCCGGGCACCACGTGGCCGTACACCGTCAGCGTGAAGCTGGGGTTGCTGTGGCCGAGGCGCTCGCTCACGACTTTAGGGTGCTCACCCGCTGCGAGCATGAGTGTGGCCATCGTGTGCCGGAGTCCATGGAGCGGGAGGCGCGGCAATCCGATGTCGTCGAGGAGGCGGTAGAACGACTTCCGGATCCAGCCTGAGGTGAGGGGTTGGCCGGTGGCGTTAGCGAACACGAGATCGAAGTCGTGCCAGAGCTCGCCCGCCATGAGCCGAAACCTGACCTGATCCGCGCGATGCTCGCGGAGTGCTTCGAGTAGCTGCGGCGGGACAGAGACGGGTCGCGCCGATCGGTGTGTCTTCGTGGCTTTGAACCGGATCGCGCCGTCGTGACGCGAGTCGAGGGACTGCAGCACCAGCATGCGACCACCGTTCCAGTCAATGTCGGCCCACCGCAATGCGAGGAGCTCGCTGAGGCGCAGGCCGCACAGCAGAGCGGTGCGGAGGGGCAGGCCGAAGCGGTGGCCATCGAGTGCGGCGAGCAGCGTCCGGGCCTGATCGGGACTGAGCACACGAGGCGTCGACGCCGGAATGCTCGGGCGGTCGACTGCGTCGGCGGGGTTGAGCGGGATCGATTGCCAGGCCACTGCGTGACTGAGCGCCCGGTGCAGCACGTTGTGAATCTTCCTAACCGTTGCCGGCGCGAGCGGGCCGCCCGTTTTCCGATTACCGGTCGCTCGAAGGGCCTGTTCGGCGGCGAGGATGTGAGTCGGACGGAGCCGTTGGATGGGAATGTTGCCGAGGTTGGGAGTCAGATCGTTGCGCACAACGTCGCGATACCGGAGTTGTGTCCGCAGAGCGAGCGACGGCTCGACATAGTCGCGCAGCCATCGCTCCAGGAACTCGCCCACCGTCTCCTTGCTCGGATCGACATAGGTCCCGCTCGCCTGCGCGCTCACTTGGACAGCCGCTTCGCGCTCGGCGTCCTTCTTTGTGCCACGCACCGTGAACGTGCGGCGCACCCTCTTTCCGGTCCGAGGGTCATGCCCCTGCTCGAGAACGACCTCCCACGTTCCTTGCGACCTGCGATGGATCCGGCTCATCCGCCGCGTACCGCAAGGTGACGCCTCGTGCCGTGTCGGGTCGGCCAGTCCGGCAACATTTGGGCAACATTTCCGCCGGGGTGGAGCCACAAGGTGCGCGCCATCGGGCCAAATCGTATACGAAAAGTCGTACCCCGTATCGGATTCGAACCGATGGTCTCCGCCTTGAGAGGGCGGTGTCCTGGGCCACTAGACGAACGGGGCAATGGCTGTTCGGACGGGCTCTGCCGATCGAGCACGCGCCGCGCAGGACTTTCGCGTCCTCACCCGCCGGAGTTGGAGCGTAGCATCCGCGACGGTACCCGTCAGCCTCCGCTCACGCGCCGGTGCGGCGATCCCGCGGACCACGTCCTCGGGCGCGGGGTCGATCCTGGAACCGCCGGGATCAGCCGCAGTGGAGGCACGGTCGCACGCGAGAGACTACGGGAGCGCTGTGATCGCCAACGGCCGCGTCTCCATGTGCACGTTCAATTTCGAGGCTCAGAGCCTCGCCTGGTGGCTCCGCAGCCTTGACGCAAGAGCCCCAGCGATGCTGCAGCGTCGCTGGGGACCCTTACTGTTCGGCGAGGAGCGCCGAATCGAACGACAACGGGTCAGGTGACGTTGTGGTTCAGCGCGAGGCTGTCGGCCACCATGGTGCTCGGCGAGAGCATCGTTCCATAGCCACTCGGCAACTCGACGTCGCTCGCGCCCTGGCCGACAGCCCAGAGGATGGTGAGCTGAAGGCTGCCGACTTTCGCGGCGGTGGCGGTCTGGAAGAAGCTTGTCGGACCTGCCGCACGTATCGACGCGTACATCGGCGCGTAGTTGGGGCCGAGATTGCTCGGCGTGCGGATCGAGTCGTTGCCGAGGGTGCAGCGAGCGCCGAGCACCTGGCGGCAGTAGCTCATGAGGCTCTGCGTAAATGCCTCGTCGACCGAAGCGGTCCCATTCGCGTTGATGAGCTGGTAGGGATTGAAGGCGAGACTGGAGTGCGTGTGCGTCCAGCCGGTGTGCGCCAGGATCTGCTCGTCCTGGCAATGCTCGTCGGCTGCTGCCGTGTAGCCGGCGGCGAGGAGATCGTTGATCGTCTGGGTGCTCGAAGTCTCGCGGAGCAGCGGCTCGGCGTAGATGGTCATGCACCCCGTGATGGAGACATCCTCGATCTCCGGCGCGCTGTCGTACTTCGCTGCGAGGCTCGCCTGCAGGCTCGCATATGCCTGCTCCACCGGCGTGGTCCAGAAGCGCGGCACCGTGCCTCCAACGCTGTCCACGGTGTTGTAGATGTACACGGGCGCACCGCCGAGTGTCTTGACCCATTCGGGTGCCCCGATTCCTGCGGTGACACGCAACCGAAGGTGCATGTGCGCGTATGCGGGGTTGGTGCGAATCAGCGCGAGCGCCTGGTCGATCGCGTTGTTGCTCGCGATCGGCCCGCCCTGCGTGGGTTGTAGCGAAGCCCACGTCACATTGACCACCCAACCGCCCAGATCGGGCGCCACTTGGGTTGAGGGCGCGTGCTGACGGTCCAGCAGCCCGGACAGCTCAGGCTTGACCCCGGGCGGCGGCGTGGGTGTCGGGCTGGGCGTCGGGGTGGCTGTCGGGGTTGGCGTCGGGGTATTGGAGGGAGTGGTCGTCGGCTTCGGCGTCGGCGTTGGCGGCGCGCCGGCGCCGAACGCGCCCGAGAGATCACCGTTGGCGGCGCTGGCCGAGGCGCCAAGCAGTCCGACACCGTATGTCTCCTCGATGGCGCGAAGCGTTCCGTAGTGGTTCACGCCGCCGGTCCAGGGTCCGTGGCTCGACTTCGAGACGACGATGGTCGCGATATGGCCGCCACCGGCGCCGTTGAGCCCGGCGGTGTCGGTACCGGCGCTCTCGTCCCACGTGATGATGACCACACCGTTGTTCGCGTACCAGCTGGAGGCCAGGACCGTGGTCATGGTGCTCTTGAGCCACGCGTCGGCCTGCTGAATGGTGCCGCTGTGCATGTCATCGGCCGTGTTGGGGGTCATCCACACAAAGTCCGGAGCGGCGCTGCTGTTGAGGTCCGCCGCGATCTGCGAGGTTGTGAAGGGAACCACGTTGTTGCACTCGGCAGGCGTGGTGGTCACGCCCGAGAAGTACACGAACGGGTTGTGGCGCGCCACATAGTTCCCCGCCGTTCCGAGAGTCGTGTCGCAGGCGGCGGGCATCGATTCCATGTAAGCCTTCCACGAGGTCCCCTGATGGGACAGCTCATCGGCGAGAGTCGGGCTCGCGCATGGGTAGCACGAAGGCTTCGCATCGGTACCGTACGGAACGCCGTTGGTGCTGCCGCTGAGCAGACCCAGATAATTCCCGAGGGAATTGTGCGTGACCGCGTACGAATCGGTCGCCAGCGCATAGGTGCCGGCAAGGCTGTTGATGTACGGGGCGGTCGACTTCCCGATGATCGACGAGTACGCGTGGTTCTCTTCAACGATCACCATCACGTGCGCGTGCGGGTTTGCGGCCACCTGAGAGGCGGTCGTCGCGCCTGTCAGGAAGACGTGGGATGTCGTCGCGAAGAGCGTGATCGTCACACCGATCGACAGCATCAAGGCAAGACGTCGGATCATATGAGGTCCTCTTTGTGCGCTTGCAATTCACCGCGGCATGGGGGCCGTTCAACGGCATGGCGTGTAATGAGTTGTCTTTGTGCGCTTGGGTCACACCGTATTGGGCGCGCGACACCAGCGCAACATGGATCTGACAGCCTGTTGCACCGTCGTCGCACGATCGTCCGATCGGCCAGATTGCATCGTCACCGGGGTCGCACTCCGCCGTTACACCGGCCGGAAGGCGATCAGACCTGATCTGGCGCGCCCATCCCCAGGGTGTGCAGGGCGTCGGCGAGCGTGGCGCGCGTCGCCGCGACCAACGCTCGGCGGAATTGCCGCACCGAGTGATCCTCCTCGCGGACGATCGCGGGAGTGTGCTCGTAGAAGTCGCTGAAGGCCGACGCGAGCGCGAACGCGTAGGTGGTGAGCAACGAGGGTGCGAGTGCGTGTGCGGTCTCGGTGAGTGCACGCCCGTACGCCTCGATGCCGTGCAGCAACTCGCGCTCGGCCGGGTGCAGCTCGGACGGGATCTCGACAGACCCACCCTCATCGCTCACCTTGCGCAGGATGCCGGCGGCGCGAGCGTGCGCGTATTGCAGGTACACACCCGTGTCACCGGTGACTCGGAGCGCCTCGTCGAAGTCGAAGGCGATGATCTGGTTCAGCGAGAACTTGAGCAGGTAGTAGCGGACCGCGCCCGCCGCGACCAGCGTCGCGGTCGCGGCGTCGCGCGCGTTGGCGCTGAGCCGGGCGATCGCCCGGTCGAGCAGATCGTCGGCGCGCACCTCGATCCCGCGCCGTCCGCTGAGCGCCACGCTCTCGCGACCCGCTTCGATCTCGACGCCCAGCTCGGCCGCAGCCGCGGGTGTCAGCGCGACCACCTCGTAGCTCAGGTGGATCGAGCTGTCGGCCTCGCGTTCGTGGTGCAGGCGGCGCAGCGCTCGCTGCACCACGCGTTGCGGGTACGCCTGGCGCGCATCGATGACGTTGATCACCCGCTGCGCGTGCCCGAAATCCGCCGCCGGCGCATCCGGGTGCCGCAGGATCGAGGTGGTCATGAGGGTTGGATCGCTCTCCCACGGCACGTAGTGGAAGTCGCGCCCAAGGAGGCCAAATTTCCAGAGCTGGTAAGCAATGTCCTTTGCCGTGTAGGTCGCGATACCGTCGGATTTGACCAGAACCTTCGAGTCATCGTCGGCGTCGTCCTCGGCAGCGTCCGCCGGCATCACCCAGCAGCCCGCGAGCTTGCCGCTCTCGGCGAGCACGATTGCCCCGGACTCTCGGAGCAATTCGAAAGCCTGGCGCCAGAAGCCGAGGCCGATGATGTCCGACTCCCAGGTGAGCAGGTCGTACGCGATGTCGAAACGGCGCATCGTTGCAAGGTGCGCGTTGACGATCCGCCGCGCGAGTGCCTTGACGTACACGGCAGTCTGGTTGCCTCCCTCCTCGATCTCGCGGAGCACGGCGCGCCGCCGTTCGAGGAGTTCCGCGTCGGTCTCGTAGCGCGCGGAGACCGCGATGTACACCCGGGAGCAGTACTGGTCGAACGGCTCGCCCGGCATCGGCTCGATGCCGAGCTCACGAATCCCGACCACGACGTCCGCCACCTGGACCCCGGTGTCGTCGATGTAATTGTTCACCTCCACGGCATGGCCGGTGCGCCGGAGGACACGCGCAACCGTGTCGCCGATGCACGCGTTGCGCAGGTGCCCGATGTGCGCCGCCTTGTTGGGATTGGTGGCCGTGTGCTCGACGAGCGTTTTCCCCGCGACCGGTTTCGGGAGGTCGACGCTGCCTGTGATCTCGAGGTCCGTTGCCGCGGCCAGGACCGCGGTGGCCCAGGCGCGGTCGTCGAGGTGGGCGTTGACGTATCCGGGCGGGGTCACTGTCCAGGACCGCACCCGGGGCACCTGTGCCGCCTCGAGGTGGGCCACCAGCTCGGCGGCGATCGCGGCCGGAGCGCGCCGGAGGGCTCGCGCGAGGCCCAGCGCCGCCGGCGTCGACCAGTCGCCGAACTCGGGGCGAGCCGAACGCTCGACCACAACCTCGAACCCGGCATCCACCCCGGTCGCGTCGAGGGCGCGGCGTACGGCCTCGATGAGCAGCATCCTCGTGTCAGGCATATCGCGCAAGGGTAACGGGGAGCACGGCCCGGTCCCGACGGGCGACAATGCGCCGCCGTGGACTCGCGACCATGCGTGATCCCGGCCGCGGGCCTGGGGACACGCTTTCTCCCCGCCACCAAGGAGCTTCCCAAAGAGCTGCTCCCGGTTCTCGATCGCCCCGTGATCCAGTGGGCGGTCGAGGAGGCGGTGGCGTCAGGGGCCGACGAGATCGTCCTCGTCCTCGCCGAGGGGAAGGAGGCCCTGGCAGCCCATCTCCGACCCGATCTCCCGCTCGAACGGTTGCTCGAGGAGCGGGGTAAGACCGCGGAGCTGGAAGCGGTGCGCAGAGCCGGCAACCTCTGCCGGGTCACCGTGGCCCGCCAGGCATCTCCTCGCGGACTGGGCGACGCCGTGCTGTGCGCCGAAGATGCCGTGGGCGACCGGACCTTCCTGTGCATGCTCCCCGACGACCTTTCGCTTGCTCAACCGCCGGTGCTTCGCCAGCTCTGGGACGCGCATGAGCAGCTCGGGACGCCCATCCTTGCGCTGATGCGGGTGCCGAACGATCAGATCTCGAGGTACGGATGTGCCGAGATCGCCGAGTCCCGTGGCAAGCTGCACAGGGTGAGTGGGCTGGTCGAGAAGCCACCGGCCGCCGAGGCCAAGAGCGATCTCGCCGTGATGGGCAGATACGTGCTCACCCCGGCGATCTTTGCCGCGCTCCGCGAGACCAGGCCGGGTGCCCTGGGCGAGATCCAGCTCACCGACGCGATCGGGCTCATGCTCGAGGGCGGCGACGTCTGGGGTGTCGAGTTCGATGGCGAACTCCTCGACGTCGGGACGCCGTCCGGCTGGCTCGCCACCAACATGCGCCTCGCCCGCGAGCATCCGGAGTTTCGGACCGCCGTGGCCAGCATCGACGGGTTGGGCGCGGCGTGAACGCGCTCCGTCGTGAGTGGGGCGCGGTCACCTTCGTGGTCACGATCCTGGTCGGCGCAGTTGCCGTCGCGATCTCACTGGGGGTGTCCGCATCGCACGGGACCCCCATTCAATCGGCGCTGCCCTGCCCCTCGTACACCCCCTACGTGGTCACCCCGACCCCGGTGCCGACGGCGACGCCCAAGCCCACGGCGAGCGGGAAGGCGACCCCGACCCCGACCCCGACGCCCGTCCCGACGCCGACCGCGACCCCGGCTCCGTTCAACCCCCAGCTCCAGGGCTGCCCGACGCCGCCACTCCCGCCCACCACGCCGACACCCATCTCGACCCCGACCGCCGTGGGCGCGACCCCGACGCCGACCGCCACGCCGACGCCCACTCCGGTTCCCACCACCCCGCCGAACTCCACACCGCTGCCGACCGGCACCCCGAAGCCGACCGCAGCGGCCGCCCCGCCGGGCTGAGCGGCCCCGGTCAGAGGGCGAAGAGCAGACGGCTGCCGTTCACCGGAGTGATCGACGAGCGCTGCAATTCGATGTCGACAGAAGGAGGACGGCCCGTGTCGATCACCACGGCGATCCGCTCCGAGAGGCGCAGCCCGCCGATCCGGACGCAGTCGCGCAGGAACGTGAAGGCCATCGGACGCACCAGGTTCCAGACGTAGCCGCGAACGGCCTGGGCGGTATCCGCGGGTTCGAGGAGCGTGTCCCCGGCGCGCATGCTCCGGTCCTGGAACGCCAGCACGCAGACCTCGTCGGTGAGCTGGACGGGCGCTGTCCACGAGTACTGGTCGTCGTCGGCGCGTGAGCCGACGATCCGATCCTTGTCGCTGAAGAGGACGAGGCGTTCGACGAGCAGCTGCATGGGACCGGCAGGTCCCTCGACGAAAAGCGGGACGTCGCGCAGCGGCTCGCTGCGGTCCTGCGCCGGGTAGCGCGCGGAGAATCCGAGATCCTCGATGCCGCTGAACGGCGCGGGCACTTTGATGACCAGCTCGTCCATCAACGAGCCTTGCTCAACAGGACGTTCACGGTGCTCATCACGTCAGCCCTGCGAGCGAATCTAGCACAGGGCCCGCGGGGATCGAGGGCGTGGAGTGATTGCTACACTCGCGCGACCATGCCGGCACTCGGCGACGTTCGAGTCCTCGACCTCACCAGGTTGCTTCCGGGGCCGTTCTGCACCGTCCTGCTCGCGGATTTCGGCGCTGATGTCATCAAGGTCGAGGACACGGCCGGCGGCGACTACATGCGCTGGATGCCGCCGCTGGTCGACGACTACTCCGCGATGTTCCACCCCCTCAACCGCAACAAGCGCTCGCTTGCGCTCGACCTCAAGAATCCATTGGGGCGTGAGGCGTTTCTCCGCCTGGCAGCCACGGCGGACGTGGTCGTCGAGAGCTTCCGGCCGGGGGTGATGGACCGTCTCGGCCTTGGGTTCGGCGCGCTCCGGGAGGTGAATCCGAGGCTCGTGATGTGCAGCATCACCGGTTATGGTCAGGATGGACCGTTTCGCGACCGCGCCGGCCACGACCTCAACTACGCGGGCGTCGCCGGAGTGCTGCTGCTCGGCGGCGGTGCAGACGGTGCTCCGGCGATGCCCGGTTTGCAGGTCGGGGATCTCGGCGGCGGCGCGCTCGACGCCGCCCTCGCCATCATGATCGCGCTGCACCACGCCGCTCGGACCGGCCTCGGTCAGCACTGTGACATCTCGATGGTCGATGGTCTGATCAGCTGGACCGGCGTGCACGCCTCACAACTCTTCGCCACCGGCGCCGCGCCGCCCCCTGGCGGCGGGATGCTGACCGGACGGTTTCCGTGCTACCGGATCTACGCATGCGCGGACGGGCATCTCGCCGTCGGTGCGCTCGAGCCCAAGTTCTGGCGTGAGTTCGTCGAGGTGCTCGGCCTGCCGGAGCTCGCGGACAGCGGTCTGGTCGACGGCGACGAGGGACGGCGGACGATCGCGTCGGTGCAAGCCGTGCTCGTCACGCGGACTCGCGCGCAATGGGAGGAGGCGCTGGCCGGGCACGACGTGTGCGTCGAGCCGGTGCTCGACCTCGCAGCGACCTTCGAGCACCCTCAGGTGCGCAGCCGCGGAATGCGCCTGGACGCCGGCGATGGCAGACCCACGGCGCAGACGGGCTTCCCGATCCGGCTCGGGGACACGCCGGCCGGCTACCGGCGTGCCGCGCCACGCTACGGCGAGCACACCGAGGAGGTGCTCATCGAGGCTGGTTATGACGCCGCCCAGCTCGCCTCACTCCGCGCGGCGGGGGCGATCGCATGAGCGAGGCGGTGCAGACCCCGCGCCACGCTCCTCGTACCACGCGGAGCGCGCAGACCCGCGAACGCATCATCGCGGCGGCCACCGAGGTGTTCGCGCGCTCGGGGTTTCACGGAGCGAAGGTCGCGGACATCGCCGAGCACGCAGGGATCGCGTACGGGCTCGTCTACCATTACTTTCACAACAAGGAGGACATCCTCGCCGCGATCTTCACGGAGCGCTGGGCGCAATACGTCACCTACCTCCACGAGGTCGGCGACATGGACGTCGGCTTCCGCGATCAGATGCGAAAGCTCGTGCACTTCTGGATCGAGGTCTACCGTCGCGAACCGGACCTCATGACCGTGATGATCAACGAGGTGACGCGGTCGTATGAGTTTCTCGAATCGCACGACATCGGCACCGTGATGGTGGCCTTCGAGGCCATCGAGCAGATCATCCGCAAGGCACGCGACCGCGGCGAGGTCGGCGCCGGCATCGATCCCCAACTGGCCAGCTACGTGGTGTTCGGTGCGGCCGAGATGGTGCTCAGCGGCTACGTGATGGGCACGCTGCGCCGCCGGGACCCCGGAGCCTTCGCCGGCGACGAGACCCAGATGCTCGAGGTGCTCCTCGACGGCCTGGCGCCGCGCGCGCCTACCTGACAGTGGTCTCCCACCAGCGGTCGACCGCCCGCGACGTCTCGTCGAGACCGTCACTGTTGTCGATGATCCAGGTTGCCCGATTTCGCTTCTCTTCGATGGGGAGCTGGGCGGCGAGCCGTTGCAACGCAGCGGCTTCCTCGAGGCCATTACGTTCGCGCAGCCTCAAGACCTGCACCTCAGTCGGCGCGTAGACGAGGAGCACCCCCTCGAACAGCGCCTCGCGCGAGTTCTCGAAGAGCAACGGGATGTCGACCACGACCAGCGGCGCGGGGCCCGCGAGGGCTGCGGCGACGCGTTCGCTCGTCAGCTCGGCGATCCGCGGATGCGTGATCTGCTCGAGGTCGCGGCGCGCCTCGGGATCCGCGAAGACGAGCTTGCCGAGCCGGTCGCGATCGAGGCTGCCGTCGGACCGGATCACCTCCCGTCCGAATCGCATCGCGACCGCGGCCAGAGCCGGCTCACCGGGGCGCACCACCTCGCGGGCGAGCTCGTCGGCGTCGATCACCGACGCGCCGCGCGCCGCGAGCATCCGGTCCACGGTGGTCTTGCCGGTCGCGATGCCTCCGGTGAGGCCGATCAGTCGCATCGTCGCGGACCGTACTCCTGCGGCCGCATGGCCGGAGGAGGTCAGCCTGGCGCGGCCGCCGAACAGGTGGCGCCCGACGCCCAGGACGCCTCGCCCCGGACGTACAGGAGCATCCCGTGGTCGTCGGTGACCCGCGTCCACCCGGGCGTCGCATCGAGCTCGCCGGTGAGAGCGCCCTTGGAGGACAGGACCGCGGTGGTGTCACTCGATGCGAGGAGCGCCAGCGCCGTCGGCGCCGTCGTCACACCGGCGGCGATGCGGACGTAGTCGTCGAAGACGGACGTGCCGAGCGAGATCGATTCCCCGTACTCGTACACGGATGCTCGCGGCCAGAGCCGGTAGATGACATAGCCGCCGGTCCCGTATGCGGTGAACACCCGCTGCGTTGCCGGGCTGCGCGCGAGCAGCGCCGTCGCGCAGGCGGGGTAGGCGGCCTCGATGCCCTGGGACGATGCGCTCTGCGCGACTCGCGTGCCGACGACGCCGACTCCGAGGACCCCCACGGCGATCAGGGCGACGCCCATGATCGGCGCAGCGCGTCCTGCCCCATCCTGCGGTGCGTGACGGGCTCCGAGCGACCGCACGACCACAGCCGACATCGCCATCCACGGCGGGACCATCACCGCAACACAGATGGCGGTGTTGCGCACCGATGTGAGTGCGAGCCCGGCCCCGACCGCCGCGAGTACGAAATCGCGGAGGTCGAAGTGATGGCGGAGCGACGGCCGGGCGAGGACGGTGACCGTGAGTGCGGCGAAGGTGAGCAGGAGCGCCAGAAGCGCCCACATCGCCGGGTCACCGAAGTTGGGCGACTGCCACTCGATGATGCCCTTCTGACGCTCGGTGCCACCGGTGGTCGCCGCGAAGACGTAGAGCCACGGTCCGTAGGGGTTGAGGCACGCGGCGAGCGCGGATGCGCCGACCGCCATCCCGAGTCCGGTGATCCGGCGGCGGGGAGCGACCGTGCCGATCGACCATCGCCGTTTCACCGCCTCGGCGGCGACGACCATCACGAGGAGGCCGACGCCCGCGATGAATCCGGCGTGCAGGTTCGCCCAGAGCAGGAAGAGCGGGGGCAGCAACCAGATGCGCCGGCCGCCGGAGCGCAGATACGTATCGGCGATCCAGAGCGTCCAGCAGATCAGTGCGAACGTGAAGACCTGCGGCCGCGTACCCAGCACCGGCTCGGCCACACGCGCTCCGAGTGCGAGCCCGATGGCGAGCACCACCGGTCCCGCGCCGCGCAGGTGGCCGCGGAGCACCGTGGCGCCCAGGGCGCTCCACGCGACCAGTCCCATCACCATCGTCACCAGCAACAGTCCGCCGGCTGCTGCGAGCGCGGCGAAGATGGTCTCGGACAGCCATTCATGCGCCACGAGCGGATTGCCGAAGGCCGTGTAGGCGAACAGCTCGCCGGCGGGAATCTGATGATGCTCGATGATCCAGTCGCCGAGCCGGATATGCCACCAGACATCAGGGTCGCTCAGGGCATCGAGGCCCACGCCGGCCGTGAGGATGAGGATCGCTGCCAGCAGCGCCCTGCGCGGATCCGAAAGCCAGGCGGTCAGACGCCGCCGCGGGGGGAGCGACTCGGGCGCGGATGCGTGCGGTGTCGCGCGGATCAGCGTTGCCATACGACCGCAGCGTAGGGGCGGCGCTCGCGCGAAAACCGATCGCGGCCGGCTGGCGACAGATTCGTATACTCCACGCGATGGCCACCGAGACCCGGTCTCCCAAGCGCCGGCAGACGTCGGCGAGCACCGGCTCGCGGCAGGCGACCACCCCGGCAGCCGTCCCTACGGGTCACACGATCTCCTGGCGACACTGCCTGCTCGGCCTCGTCGTCGGCGAGTTCGCTCTCCTTGTGATCAGCAACGTCGGGCTCATCGCCACCAACGCGGCTTTCGGCTCAACCGGCAGCATCGACGGCGGCGTCGTCGGCGTGTCGACACTCGTCGCGGTGATTCTCGGCGGCTGGGTTGCGGCGAAGCTGGCCGGCCGCTTCGGCCTCTACCAGGGCATCGTGGTCGCGGTCGGCTTCATCGCAGTCGGCGCGATCTATACGTTCTTCCAGGAGTCATCGATCATCGCGTCGTCGCTCGCCACGAACAGTCATCACCTGATCGACCTGGGACCCATGAATCTGGGGAACCTGTTCAGTGGCGATCTGCTCGCGCTCTTCGGCGGCTCCGTGGGCGGCCTGCTCTCAGGAAAGCGCTAGAACCCCCGACACCTTCCCGCCCGCGCACCCGTGATGCGCAAACGTCCCTGCTGGTCAGGCCCCGACGACCCCTGCCTGCGCGGGCTGACCGGAGATCGGCACCTCGCGATACGACTGACCGATGAGATCGACCCGGCCCAGCGATTGGGCGAACTCCAGACACGCGGCGCGCGTGAACCGAAGGTGCTTTCCGGGTGTGTGCCAGGCGCGCAAGTGACCCTGAGCGACGGCGCGGCGCAGCGTCGATCGGGACACACCGCAGAGTGCCGCCGCTTCGCCAGTTGTGAGGATCTCTTCCTCGCGCTCTGCCAATTCCTCCTCCTCCGACCGTCAGCGTATGAGGACCCGGGCACGGATCTCAAGGTGCAGTTATACAACGCTTTGGCGAGGTCGTGCGGATCATCCTGTCAGGTGATGCTGGGAGCGTATCTGGCGACCGTATACTCCAGGCGAGGTCAACTCACCCACCAGCCCGGTTGAGAAAGGCGCGAGGATCACCATGAACGTCGATGTCCAGGCAATGGCACGGCGTCTGCAGGAGAGCCTCGGGACAGTCATCGTTGGGAAGGAAGCGGAGATCGAACTCTGCATCGTCGGGCTTCTGTGCCGCGGCCACCTTCTGATCGAGGACGTCCCCGGCACCGGCAAGACGCTTCTCGCCAAGGCGCTCGCCCGCAGCAGCGGGTGCAGCTTCGAGCGTGTGCAGTTCACGCCCGACCTGCTTCCCGGTGATGTGACCGGCGTGAGCGTGTACAACCCGCAGGCTCAGACCTTCGAATTCCGGAAAGGGCCGATCTTCGCCCAGGTGCTGCTCGCAGACGAGATCAATCGAGCAACCCCGAAGACCCAGTCGGCATTGCTCGAGGCGATGGAGGAGTGGCAGGTGACCGTGGACGGCACCAGCCATCCGCTCCCGGACCCGTTCATGGTGCTGGCGACTCAGAACCCGATCGAGCTGGGTGGAACGTTCCCGCTTCCGGAGGCGCAGGTCGACCGCTTCCTGCTCAAGCTGCGCCTCGGATACCTTCCGGCCGACGAAGAGGTCGCCATGCTCGATCGGTTCCAGTCGGGCAGCCCACTGACCGTCCTCGAGCCGGTCACCGACGCCGCCGAGATCAAGGCCGCCCAGGGGGTGTGCCGCGACATCTACTGCGACGCGACACTCAAGGAGTACTGCGTCCGCATCGTCCGGCGGACCCGCGAGCACCGGGATGTCTCGCTCGGCTCGTCACCTCGCGGCACGCTCGGGCTGCTCCATGCGGGGCAGGCGCGTGCGGCGCTCGCGGGTCGCGACTTCGTGCTCCCCGACGACATCAAGGAGATCGCCCCGAACGTGCTCGAACACCGGGTGATGCTCCGCCCGAACGCTGAGCTTCGCGGCCTCACCGCCGCCGCGGTGTTGGAGGAGGTGCTGGCAACGGAGTCGGTGCCGATGACGGGCCGGCGCCTGGCGTGACCGGCATCGCGGCATGCGCCCGGAGCGCGCCGTGACCGCGCGCGTGCCGCTGATCGCCTGCGTGGCGGTGCTCGCCTTCTTCGCGGGGATCACCGGCGTCCGTCTCGCGTACACGTTGGCGTATGTCCTCATCCTGCTCCTCGCCGTCGCCTACATCTGGTCGCGACTGCTGGCACGCAAGCTCCGGGTCACCCGTGAGTCGCCGCAGGGGTCGTTCATGATGGGTGAACCGTTCGAGGAGACCTTCACCGTCAAGAACGAGAGCGGGCTCCGACTTCCCTACTGCGAGGTTCGCGACGGGACCAAGCTCCCCGGCTACGCGCCCGGGCGCGCCTTTGCGCTCGCCGCCGGCGGCACCGTCACCTGGACCGCGCGTGGCATGTTCAATCTCCGCGGCGTGCATCGCTTCGGACCGCTCGAGGCGCGACTCGGGGATCCGTTCGGCCTGTTCCCGCGGCGCATCCGGGTGGCGCCGGAGAATGAGGTGATCGTCTACCCGGCGATTCACGCGCTCCTGCACGGCGTGCCGCAGTGGAGCGGCAACGGGGTCGCGGAGGCGCACCGCGGACAGCCGGTGGACGTGCCGCCGGACGTGTCGACGATCCGCGATTACGCGGCCACCGACGGCCTGAGCCGTATCCATTGGGCGTCGACCGCGCGCACGGGCCGGTTGATCAGCCGGACGTTCGACACCGGCCAGAGCGCGGACCTCCTCATCGTTCTCGATCTGCAGCGCGGCATGCAGGCCGGCAGCGGCATCGAGTCGTCCCTCGAGTACGCGATCTCGATCACGGCGTCGGTGGTGCACGGAGCGATCCGGCGCGGTCAGGCGGTCGGCCTCGTCACCAACTCTCGGGAAAGCACGAGCTTCGGGGCTGGGCGGGGCGAGGTGCAACGCCTCCGGCTCCTCGATTTCCTCGCGCTCGCCACCGACGACGGCGTCCGGAGCCTGGCGGAGACGATCAGCAGGCACGGCGAGGGCTGGCGCGGGCGCGGTGGCATGGTGGTCATCACGCCCAACCGCTCGAGCGACTGGGTGGAAGCACTGGTCGACAGCGCCACCCGTGGCCAGCGTCATCTCTGCATCTTCATCGAGCCGACGTCATTCGGAGCAACGGGACAGGCGCTGCGGATTCCAGCGGCATGGCGTCTCGCCCTCGACTGGTGGGTGGTCCGTCGCGGGGACGCGCTCGGGTCGGGCGAACGCTCGTCGGCGACCGGCTGAGCGCATGGATGCCTACGCTGACCGGACCGTACAGCTGCGCGGCGTGGCGCCTGCGCCGGCGGCCCGGGGCCGGGATCACAGCTTCGAGATCGCCGCGGTCGCCTGCGTTGCTCTGATCGTCGCGACGGCATGGGCCGTGCTCGCGGCCGGATGGGTTCAGGGCGGCGGTGGCGCGATCGTGGTGGCCGTCACCTCGGTGATCGAGGTGGCGCTGCTCGCCCAGGCCCGCGCTCCACGCATCGCGGCAGCGGTTGCCGCCCCGTTTCTCGGGCTCGCGGCGATCGTTCCGACGACGCTCGCCGCGATGCCGCCCGCAGCGGGCCAGACCGCCGCGGCGATCGCCGGACGCTACGCGAGCGCCCTCTTCACCGGTCTGGCGTCGACGCAGGACTGGGATTTCACCGTCGGGCTGTGCGCGATCCTCTTCCTCTGCGGGTACTGGCTGGGCTGGATGGTGCTTCGCGAACACCGCGGTGTCCTGGCGGTGATCCCGATCTTCTCAGTTCTCGCCACAAATGTCGTCAACGCGGCGAATCCCGACCCGATCGCGCTGCCCGAGACCATCGCCGTCGTGCTCGCCATCGCCGTGGTCGCGGCTGCGTACATGGGATCACTCGGCGATGGCTGGACCGCGTCACGTATCACCGCGCTCGACGGCCTCGGGTGGCGGTTCGGCAGCAGCGCCGCCGGGGTGGCGGTCGTGCTGACGATCGTCGCGCTCCTGCTGCCCCCGGTTTCGACCACCGACATCTCGGCAAAGCTCTTTCCGCAGGGGCTGGGCCTCGGCTCGAAAGGTCAGGGCCTCGGCACCGGTGGTGGTCTCGGCACCATCGGCTTCAATCCGTCGGTGACGCTCGGCGGCCCGCTGGTCAGCCACCCGGAACCCGTCCTGACGTATACGGTGAACACCGCCACCCCGGTCTACCTGAGGATCGCCGACGACACGCAATTCGACAATGGGAGCTGGTATCCGAGGGGTAGCAGCACCGACGTCTCCAGCGATCCGTGGAGCCGGGTCGATTTTCCTGCGGGCCCGCTGCCTCGGGACACCAATCCCGCGGACGGTGGTATCGGGAACGATGCGACGAGGGTCACTGCCACGCTGACCCTGCAGGCGAATGCGACCGGTGTGACGCCACTCGCGCCCTTCACCGGAGATCCCGCCTCGTCGAACCTTCCGGGCACTGCTGCGGGCGCGGTCGCGGCGGCTGGTTCAGACAGCCTGCTCAGCGTCGACGAGGTGGAACTCCGCCACGGCATCACCGCGGGAACCGCGATCCAGACGAGTGCGTACATCTCCACCGCCACGGAGGCGCAGCTGCGTGCCGCCGGCATCGCGTACCCGCCGTGGACCATCCAGTACACCGATCTGCCGGACGACGTCAGCCAGGGGGTCGAGACGATTCGCAGCCTTGCGCAGCAATGGACCAAAGGGCAGAAGGATCCGTACGACCAGGCGGTCGCAATCGAAACAAACCTTCGCAACCCCAAGCTCTTCCAGTACACGCTCAACCCGCCGGTGGACAACAACGCCAACACCTGGCCGGTCGTGTACTTCCTCACCACGAGCCACCGAGGCTACTGCCAGTACTTCGCTTCGGCGATGGGATCCATGCTCCGCAGCCTCGGCATTCCCACCCGGCTGGTGAGTGGATACGGCCCTGGAACCACCCGCACGCAGACCGGACGCTCCGGCGACAGGACGCTGGAGGTGAGCACCAGCGATGCGCACAGCTGGGTCGAGGCGTACTTCCCCGGCTACGGATGGATCCCCTTCGAGCCGACGCCGCCGTCCGCCCAGGGCAACTATCAGCCGTTCCCGCGCGGGCAGCCCGCCGTCAGCGGCCCGGTCCCGACACCGGTCGCCACGGCGAAACCGGTCCCCACCGTCAAGCCCGGCAACACGGGGGGCGGCAACCAGCAGGTCGGCCAGGCTCCAAAGGTCCACGCGTCGGTTCCCGCTGCGGCCGTGATCTCGCTGTCGGTACTCGCCGGCATCGCGCTCGTGATCGTCGCGGCGATGCTCTGGTTGCTGCTGCCCCGCTCTCTCGCCGGCGCGTGGAAACGGGTGGAGACGCTCGGCATGCTCTCGGGGGTCGACCGGCGAAAATCCGAAACCCATCGGGCGTTCGCGGCGCGGCTCGCCCGCGCTCGACCCCGGGCAGGATCCGCGCTCGGGGAGCTTGCGATATTGACCGCTCGCGCCGAGTTCAGCGAGTCGGGTGCCTCTGCACATGAGCGCGCGAGGGCGTTGCGGACATGGCGTCGAGCGGTGTTCGAGGCTACGCTCTTGCCGAGGCGATCTCCAGGCTGAGCATGTCGTGGGCGACGAGCGCGCCGGGCAGATTGCGCCGTTCGCTCAGGTGGCTCAGGAGAAAGCGCGTGCCCGGATGCTCGGCCATGAGGCTCGCGACCTCCTCCCGCCAGAGGTGGCCGCCGGGCGTAGGGCCATCCCAACCGGTGCACTCGCACACGAAGAGATCGCATCCTGCGATCGACCGGCGCAAGCCGCCGCACATCTCGCTGTCCCCCGAGAAGCCCACTGAGGCGCCGCCGGAATCGGTCAATCGATAGGCGAGCGACGGACCGGTGCTGTGCACCACCGCATGGCTCTGCACCCGGTACCCGGCAAGCTCGACATCGCTGCCGTCCTCCAGCACCACGTAGCGTGGGGCCACGTTGGTGTCGACCTCCTGCCGGATGTGCGAGCCGTAGCCCACCCCGAGGAGACGGTTCACATATTCACGCGTCCCGACGGGACCGCCGATCACGAGGGCGCCGGGGGCCGCGGGGTCGGCGAATGCCCTGGCACCGAGAATGGTCGGGAGCGTGAAGCTGTGGTCGGCGTGGAAGTGGGTGAGCAGGACCAGCGTGAGCGCGTGCACCGATGTGGCGGCGCGGCGCACCAACGCCGGGACCGGCGCACCGCAGTCCACGAGAACCCGGCCGTCGACGAGGTACCCCGCGTTGCAACCGCACGTGCTGAAGGCGCTGCCGCTGCCCAGGACGGTGAGTCGCATGACACAAGGTTAGCGGCCGCCGGGCGGTGGTATTAAGCGACCGTGCGACTGGATAGATTCACGGAGCGTTCACAGGAGGCGCTGACCGCCGCCCAGCAGGCGGCGCAGCAGCTGCAGCATCCGGCGGTCGAGCCGGAGCATCTCCTGCTCGCGCTGCTCGAACAGGAGGACGGACTCGTCCCCGCGCTCCTCCGCCGTCTCGAGGTGGCCCCGGAGCCGATGGCCGCGCGTCTGCACTCGAGCCTCGAGAACCGGTCGAAGCAGGTCGGGGTCACCGACCCCGCAGTCGGCAGCGCGCTGCGAACCGTGCTGATGACCGCGTTCGACGAGATGAGCCGTCTCAAGGACGAATACGTCTCGACGGAGCACCTCCTCCTGGCGCTGTGCGCCAAGGCCGAGGGGGAGGCGGGGCGTCTGCTGCAGCAGGCCGGGGTTACGCCCGACCGCGTCTACGCAACGCTCGAGGCCGTTCGCGGCTCGCAGCGAGTCACCGACGCGAACCCCGAGGCCAAGTATCAGGCGCTCGAGAAGTACGGACGCGACCTGACCGATGCGGCGCGGCGCGGCAAGCTCGACCCCGTGATCGGGCGCGACGATGAGATCCGGCGGGTGATCCAGGTGCTCTCGCGCCGCACCAAGAACAACCCGGTCCTCATCGGCGAACCCGGGGTGGGCAAGACCGCCATCGCCGAAGGGCTCGCCCAGCGAATCGCATCCGGCGACGTCCCCGAGGGCCTCAAGGACAAGCGCGTGATCGCGCTCGATCTCGGCGCCATGGTCGCGGGCAGCAAGTATCGCGGTGAGTTCGAGGACCGGCTCAAGGCGGTCCTCCGCGAGGTCACGTCGTCCGACGGCGCCGTGATCCTCTTCATCGACGAGTTGCACACGCTGGTCGGTGCCGGCGCCGCCGAAGGCGCGATGGATGCGGGCAACATGCTCAAGCCGGCACTCGCCCGAGGCGAGCTGCGCTGCATCGGCGCGACCACGCTCGACGAGTATCGCAAGCACATCGAGAAGGACGCGGCGCTGGAGCGGCGCTTTCAGCCCATCGTTGTCGACCAGCCGTCCGTGGAGGACACGATCAGCATTCTCCGGGGCCTGAAGGAGAAGTACGAGGTGCACCACGGTGTGCGCATCACCGACGCCGCGATCGTCGCAGCAGCGGTGCTGAGCAATCGCTATATCACGGAGCGCTTCCTTCCGGACAAGGCGATCGACCTCATCGATGAGGCGGCGTCGAAGCTGCGCATCGAGATCGACTCACTGCCGACCGACCTCGACGTGGTGGAACGCGAGATCCGTCAGCTCGAGATCGAACGGGAGGCGCTTCGCAAGGAGTCCGACAAGGCCTCGAAGGAGCGTCTCGAGCGCCTCGAGCGCGAGCTCGCCGACCTGCAGGAGCGTGGCCGCGCGCTGCGCACGCGCTGGGAGCAGGAGAAGGGCGCGCTCTCCACCATCCGCGACATCAAGGAGCGGATGGAGCAGGTGCGCCACGACGCGGATCGCGCGGAGCAGATGAGCGACTTCGGTCGTGCCGCCGAGCTGCGCTACGGCCAGCTCAACGAATTGCAGCGCGCGCTGGAGCAGGAGCAGGCTCGTCTGGTCGAGATCCAGGGTGATCACCCGCTGCTCAAGGAAGAGGTCGGTGAGGAGGACGTCGCCTCGGTCGTCTCGCGGTGGTCGGGAGTCCCGCTCAACAAGATGCTCGAAGGCGAGATGCAGAAGCTCCTCCGCATCGAGCAGGACCTGCACAGCCGCGTCGTGGGGCAGGACGACGCGATCAGCGCGGTCGCCAACGCGGTCCGGCGTGGGCGCGCCGGCCTCGCCGATCCCAACCGGCCCATCGGCTCGTTCATCTTCCTCGGCCCCACCGGCGTGGGGAAGACGGAGCTGGCTCGCGCGCTCGCGGAACTGCTCTTCGACGACGAGCGCTCGATGATCCGCCTGGACATGAGCGAGTACATGGAGAAGCACACGGTGTCGCGGCTCGTGGGCGCGCCGCCGGGCTACGTGGGCTACGAGGAGGGCGGACAGCTCACCGAGGCCGTGCGGCGCAGGCCGTACAGCGTGCTCCTGCTCGACGAGATCGAGAAGGCACACCCGGACGTGTTCAACGTGCTCCTGCAACTCCTCGAGGACGGCCGTCTCACCGACGGCCAGGGCCGCACGGTCGACTTCCGCAACTGCGTCGTGATCATGACCAGCAACATCGGCTCGCAACGCATCGCGGAGGCTCCCGCCAGCGCGAGCGCGGCCGAGTGGGTGCGAGTGCGCGAAGACGTCCTCGGCGAGCTGCGCGCGAGCTTCCGACCCGAGTTCCTGAACCGCGTCGACGACATCATCCTGTTCGCACGGCTCGACCGTGCCGAGCTCCGGCAGATCGTCGAGATCCAGCTCCGTGGAGTCCGGGAGCGGCTCGCGGGTCGAAAGCTCACGCTGCAGGTCACCGAGGCGGCCATGGACGCCATCGCCGACGAGGGGTACGACCCGACCTACGGCGCGCGTCCGCTGAAACGGGTGATCCAGCGCCGCCTTCAGGACCCGATAGCCATGGCGATCCTCGAAGCGCGGTTCACCGAAGGCGACACCATCGAAGTTGACGCCAAGGATGGCCAGATCACGATTGGTCGCCCTGAGCAGCGCGCGGCCCCCGCGGTGGCTGAAGCCGCGGGCGTCTGACCGGGGTCAGCCCCGCGACGGTGCCGCCCGCGCGGCGAGCACCGATCCGGCGAGGATGAGCGCGAAGCCGGCGGCGATCCCGCCGGTCAGCTTCTCGTGGAGCAGGAGCACCCCGAGCGTCACCGCCACGGCCGGATTCACGTACGTGATCACGGTCGCGCGAACCGGGCCGATCTCGCGGATCAACGCGAAGAAGATCAGGAACGCGAGCGCGGTGCACACCACGCCCAGCGTGAGCACCGCGGCGATCACCTTCCCCGAGGGCCACGCGCCGGGGAGCTGGACCAGCGCGGCCGGCGCGTAGGCGATCGCCCCCAGGAGGAGGGAGCTCGCGACCACCCCGAGCGCCGGGAGGTCGCTCAGCTTCCTGTTGATGATGTACGGGCCGGTCGCATAGCAGATCGCCACCACGATGACCTCGGCGATCGCCCCGAATGTTGACGACGAGACGTCGAAGCCGACCAGCACCCCGACCCCCACCAGCCCGATCGCGAGGCCGAGGATCCGGCGCCAACCGTGGCGCTCGCCGCTCCGTGTCAGCAGTCCGATCACGACTCCGATGAGCGGCACCGTCGAAACCAGCAACCCGGAGAGCGAGCTCGAGATGCGCAGCTCCGCGTCGGAGAGGAGCACCCACGGGACCCCCATCTCGATGACGGTGTACGCGACGATCCAGCCCCAGCGCCCGAGGATGGGGCGGACCGCGACGCGCGTGAGCGCAAACGGGACGAGCAGGACGGCGCCGAGGGCAAGCCGGACGAACACGAGGTCGACCGGACCGAGCCCCTCGAGCCCCACCTTGATGAGCAGGTAGGGGATCCCCCAGATCACGCACATCGAGACGAAGAGCGCCAGACCGCGTCTGCTCACGGCGAGATCTTCTACGCTGTGCAGCCCCTCATGACACAGCCCGCCCCGGCCCGCGCCCCGAGCCCGCTGCTGCTCGCGACCTCATCGCTCTTCGTCGCGACGCTCGTCGCATCGAATGTTCTCGCGGTGAAGATCGCCGCTGTCGGACCGCTCTCGGTGCCCGCAGCGATCGTCATCTTCCCGCTCGCGTATCTGTTCGGGGACGTGCTCACCGAGGTTTGGGGATATCGCGTGGCGCGCGCGGTGATCTGGACCGGGTTCCTCGCGAACATCGTCGTGGTGGTGTTCATCGCCGCCGCAATCGCGATCCCCGCCGATCCGCATTACACGGACCAGGCCGCGTACGCGCGCGTGCTCGGCGAGAGCCCGCGCCTCGTGCTCGCCTCCCTGACCGCATATCTGCTCGGAGAATTCCTCAACGCCTTCGTCCTTGCGCGGTTGAAAGTCGCGACCAAGGGCCGCTTCCTCTGGACACGAACCATCGGATCGACGCTCGTCGGCCAGGGGGTCGACAGCGCGGTGTTCATCTCCCTCGCGTTTGCAGGGCTGCAGCCGTGGTCCGTGCTGATCGTGATCATTCGCGACGTGTGGGTGGTGAAGGTGCTGTACGAGGTGATCGCGACGCCGATCACCTACGCGCTGGTCACCACGATCAAGCGGATCGAGGGAGTCGATACCTACGATCGCGACACGAAGTTCGCGCCGATCCCGCTCGCGTCCCTGCGCGCGCTGCTGCGAGGCGCCGCGCAATGAGTGAGGAGCCGTACGGGACGCGCGCGATCCGCGAGGCGAAGCTCGATGCCTTCGACAATCGCACCCCGGAGCGCGACTACACCATTCAGTTCACGCTCCCCGAATTCACCTGCCTCTGCCCGCTTTCGGGATTCCCCGACTTCGCTACCCTGCACGTCCGCTACGTGCCGGGTCCGAGGTGCGTGGAATTGAAATCGTTGAAGCTGTACATCAACGGGTATCGCGATCGGAATGTCTACCACGAGGACGTCGTCAACATCGTCCTCGCCGACCTGGTCGCGCTCCTCGAACCTCGCTATTGCGAGGTGGTCGGGGATTTCAACGTTCGGGGCAATATCAAGACCGTCGTCCGCGCCCGGCATCGGGACGCGTCGTGGTCCGGCGACGTCGATCCCTGGTGGGGAATCGCATCCCCCGAGGCATAGCGCAGGACGGACGTCCGCTACCGCGACAGCAGAGGCGGTGGTGGCTCTGGCTCTCGGCGAATTCCGCAGCGAGCGACAGCGAGCGAACGCTGAGCAAGAGAGCCAGGGCCACCACCACCTCTGCCCATGCGTGCGGAGCACGACGACCCATGCGCCGCGCCATATGTCGCCTGCAGTACCCCGTTTCCGCTGGATCCACGGCATACTGCACGCCAGGTCACGGCACCGCGCCGATTCTCAGCATCCGTTCTCTCCACATCCCAGCACAGATTTCGATGGCCACACACACACTTCCCGACGGCTGGTCGCTCCTTGCCGCGCGCCCGCGTGAGGAGTTGCATCAAGCCCTCCTGACCAGCACGGGTGAGCGCTCGTTCGGCGACGTCCCGATCGATTACTGGGATGAATCCGGGGACGTCTGGCGTCCGACGTCGATCGTCCGCCTTCTGGGTGGCGTCTGGGATGTGGGGCGTGATGTGGAGGTGCTCGTCCCCGACGGAGGCGCGACCGCGCACACCCGGGTCGGCATTGCCCACGTACGGCTCTCCAAGCTCCTCACCGCCGGCGTCTCGCGGTACTGGGTGGCCCGGTACCAGAAGCTGCTCGTTCTCCGGCTCATCGAGCAGGCCGCGGTCCTGGGTGGGGAGCCGGACCCGCTGAAGCGTCTCGCCGGGCGCCTCCGCCACCAGGAGGCGCTGGGCCACGACGTCTGGGCCACCGCATATCTGATGGGAGCGCGCGACGGGGTCGAGTACGTGCCGGAGGTGCTCCCCGCGACCGACGACAACGGCTGGGAGCCCGCCGACGCGGGCGATCCGGCAGCGATCATCCACGCCGCGGTCCGCGTCCTGGCCGCCGATCTCCTGAGGCTCGACGCCGCCCTGGAAGAAGCAGGTGCCACCGCCGCGGAGCGTGCGGCGCATCCACTCCTCGCCAAGATCACGTCGCTCCTGCTGCGATCACCGGCCACGCCGATGATCAGCCCAGCGGGATCCGACTCTCGCCTGGCCTGAGCAGCACACGCACCGCGGCGTCATCGCGGCATTCCTCGCGGATCCGGAGCCAGAGCCGGTCACCCTCGATCTCGAATCCCTCGCCTGCCTGTGCGAGCACGGCTACCACCTGGGGGTCGATCGCGCCCACACCATCGAAGTCGGGGATTCCCTCGACGATTCCGAACGCAGGGCTCAGCTCGGCCATCCGTCGCAACCAGGCACCCATCGGAACGCGCGGCATCGGCGCACCCAGCAGAGTGCTGAGCAGTACGGCAAGGCCGCCGATGGTGGATCGCGCCGGTTCGTCGATGTGGTCCGAGAGCGCGCGCTCGTGGATCAGACCGGTGACCACATCCCGAGCACGGACGGCTGTGTCATCCGGCGGAACGGCGATCCAGAGGGCTCGCGCGCCGGCACGCGCGCTGAAGCCGTCATCCACGACGATCCCGCCCGCCGCTGCGGCGGCAGCCGCCTGGATCGTCGCGAGTTTCGACCCCGGTTCGGGAGCGCTGCCCGGAGCCAAGCCCGTCTCCTCGTCCCAGGAGTGGGTCGCGCGGCAGACGCGACCGTCGAGCAGAGCCGCCAGCGGGAGCGCCAGCCGCCGGAGCCCCAGTTCGAGGGTCGCGGCGACCATCCCGTCACCACTCGCCCGAGGCGGGTACGCGGTGCCGCCGATGGCATCCGCCGCGATCCGCGCGAACCCGAGTCCCCACCGCTCGCGGTCCGCCCGGCGGCGGGCGGTCGCGATCCTGGGCGACGGGCCGGCGCGGCGCCAGGCGACGCGAAAGGTCGTGCGGTCGACCTCGAGACGGACACTGCCGGCGGCGTCATGGCGCTCCGCATTGACGGCAAACTGGACGAGGACCAACGCGGCACCCTCGGGGCCGAGCACCGGGCGAGGGGGTCTCGCGATGACCTCGACGGTGAGGCCGGTTCGAGCGCTGATGCCCGCGCGGGCCATGTCGATGACGTCGTCGGTGGTGCCCCATCCGCCGGGTTCGCGGCCCGCAACCAATCGCAGCGATCCGCCGAGCATCTGGACGCGGTGCGCCTGAACACCGTTGAGAGCGAACGCAGCGCGGTCGATCGACTCGAGCAGCCGGCCGAGGACCACATCGCACTGCTCCGACGCGGGCTCGGTGCGAACCACCAGGCGCACGCTGCGCACCGGGTATGAGACCGCTCCCGGGCCCATGCCGTTCCACTCGGGTGTGCGCGCGATCACCGCTCCGGCGGCGTCGACCAGAGCCGCAGCGAGGGGGAGCTCGGCGATCTCGGCCAGTGTGAGGTTCACGCGTCGAGGTCGAGGGAGGCCCCCTCTGTCGCCGTCACGCTGAGCCGGTACTTGCGGTTGCCGTGACTCACGAGTCGCACGGCGGAACCATGGCTCTGCAGCCATTCACCGAAGCGACGCACCGCCTTGGTGGCGGTGTCCGAATGGAAGGTGACGATGTCGGGGTGGTGCACCACCAACCGGATCGCCTCACGGTGGTGGTGCTGATCCAGCGTCGGGAGGTGCACGACAACGGTCCCGTCGTGAATCCGAAGGTCGCCGACGGTACGGTCGAGCATCCTGTCGATGCGTTCGAGCAGCGAGGCATCTCCATCTCGCTTGTCATGGAGGAGCGCTCGAGGATGCGAACGCTGGATCTGGCTGCGGACGTTGAACGCGTCGATGTTCTGCGAGTACACGATGACCGGGCACTCGCGCAGCTCGCGCGCGAGGCGTGACAGCACGTCGCCGCTGCTCGCGCTCCGGTCGGGGGCCTTGCCCAGATCCCAGTCGATGATCGCGAGCACCGGCCTGCTCGAGTATCTGTTGTGTTCCAGCAGCGAGAGCGCGCGCGCCGCGCTGCGAGCGCCGAGCGGATGAAACCGCTTGCGCGTGAAGTGACCCTGCAACTCGTCGAGCGTCTCGGCGTCGTCCTCGAGGATCAGGACCTCCGGGTTCGCCCTCACGGCGGGAGCACCCCGGCCGACGGGACCAGTGTCATCCGGGTGCTGCCGTCGCGCTCCGCCTTCCATCCCGCGTTGTGCCTCGCGAGTGCTTCCGAGACAGCCCGGAAGGTGCGCGCGGGGAGTGCGAATCCGCCCGGATACGCCGCGACGAGTGACTCGAGGGTCGCGCCCCGGAGCAGCGTGCCGTCGCTCAGCTCGACGCCGCTTCCTGGAGCAAGGCGCATTCCCCCGACGTTCGCCGCGCACGCATGTCGGACGGCGCCGAGGAGGGCCGCGGGCCGGTCGAAGTGGCGAGCGTGGCCGGGAAGACCGTCCGGCGCCGCGCCGAGCCAGAGGGTGAGCACCGGACGTTCCCGGAGGACGGCGGCGAGCCCGGGCGTCACCGAGACGTCGCTGCCCACGACCATCCACGGCCAGGGAAGGCAGGCGCGCGCGATCTCGGCAGCGTCGTCGGAGCGAGCGTCGCGGACGACGGCCATCCCCCGTGGCACCGCGTCGCGCACGGCGACGGCGAGTTCGCCGTCACCGGTCACCACCAGGATGGCGCGGCTCCGGTCCGGGGCGCGCACGCCGAGCATCCACGGAGCGTCTGTGTCCCCCACGAGATATCCCTCCCCGCCAAGCCCGGGGCGCGAACGTAGAAGTCCGCGCCCTCGGTCGGCCTCAGTCAGTGTAGAGATGACGGGGGTGCGGCGGGCCGGCCAGGCGGACAGGGACACGGTGTAACCATCGGTCGACGCTCCGGACACCGCGCGGACAGACACGACGGCTCGCGACGTGGCAGACTGAGCGCGGTATGTCGACCTCAGACGCCGGGGAGCCAGCCGCCGAAACGGTCCGGCTGGCACTCACCGGGATCCTGCACGGCCCTCTCGTCGATCGAGCGGGAGGCCGGCTCGGCCGGGTCGACGACGTCATCGCCCGATTCGCGGAGGGCGGGTACCCGCCGGTGACCGGGCTGGTCGGACGCATCGCCGGGCGGAAGCTGTTCATCCCACGTGACCGGATTGCCGCGATGAAACCCGGCAGCGTCCAGCTCGCCGGGGAGGACCTCAACCTCGCGCATTTCGAGCGGCGCCAGGGCGAGGTGTTGCTCGGCGACGATGTGCTCGGTCGCCGGCTCATCAGCGTCGACGCCGGCAGGCTCGTGGTCGCGCACGACATCGAGTTGCGCTACGAGGGCTCGAGATGGGTCGTCGCGGGCGTCGACACGCGGTCGCGTGGCCTTCGCGGCCGACTCTTCGGTATCCGCGACGAGTCGCCCGGGTTCGTCGATTGGGCGGCCGTGGAGCCGTTTGTCGGGCACGTGCCGACGTCGCGACTGCTCATGCCCTTGCGCCGGCTCCGTCGCCTGCATCCTGCCCAGATCGCCGACCTTGTCGAGGCGGCCTCACATGACGAGGGCGAGGAGATCATCTCCGCAGTCCATGGCGATCCGGAGCTCGAGGCCGACGTCTTCGAGGAGCTGAATACCGAGCACCAGGTCGAGTTTCTCCGCGACAAGTCCGACGCCGAGGCGGCCGCGGTGCTTGCCGAGATGGGTCCCGATGATGCTGCAGACCTGGTCACCGAGCTCGACCAGCCGCGGCGCGCGCCGATTCTTTCGCTCCTCCCGCCGACACAGCAGGCGAAGGTGCGCGCGCTCCTCAGCTACGGACAGAGCAGTGCCGGAGGCATGATGAGCACGGACTTCGTGTCTGTGTCACCCGACGCGACAGTCAGCGAGTCGCTGGCCGCCGCCCGCGCTGCCGATGTGCTGGCGCAGGTCTCCGCCGAGGTGTTCCTGCTGGACGACGGCCGGCTTGCGGGCTCGGTCCCCCTGATCGATCTGGTGCGCGCCGACGGCGGCACACGAGTCTCGGAACTAGTCGAGCACATCAATGCGTCGGTGCACGTGGACGACGATTTCCCCGAGGTAGCCCGGCGCATGGCCGATTTCAACCTCACTGTCGTTGCCGTCACCGAGGACGATGGACGCGTGACCGGCGTGATCACGGTCGACGATGTGCTTGCCGCGATGCTCCCCAACGCGTGGCGGCGTCGCGCGGAGGCCGACGGAGACTGAGACTCGGACTTCGGGTAACGCTCGGGTTGTACACTCGCCATGCGGCAACCACACATATGGGGTGTATGCACTAAACACATGGACGGCGGCGACAGTCCCCAGTCCCGGCAACTCCCGGGCTTGCCCGCATCGAGGAAATGACGCGCTCGTGATCTCCTGAGCGGACGGGCCCGCTCAGTCTTGCCGTCATCGACGGTGGGAGGTCCGAATTGGCGCAGGAGAAGACTCGCAAGACGGACGCCAAGGTGGCGGTCCGCTCGAAGATCGCCCCGGAAGGCTCAGGTCACGGCGACATTCGCGGCGCCTTCGGCACCATCGGCGAGCATGACGCGGCAGGTGGGCGCTCGTGGCGCCGCAGGCTCCTCGCCCTTGCGGTGATCGTCGGTCCCGGTCTCATCGTGATGGTCGGAGACAACGACGCGGGCGGCGTTTCGACATACGCGGCGGCCGGACAGAACTACGGAACCAGCCTGCTCTGGACGCTGCTGCTGCTCATTCCAGTCCTCATCGTCAATCAGGAGATGGTGGCACGCCTCGGTGCCGTGTCCGGCGTCGGGCATGGACGGCTCATCTTCGAGCGCTTCGGCAAGATCTGGGGCCGTTTCGCGGTGAGCGACCTCTTCGTTCTCAACTTCCTCACGATCGCCACGGAGTTCATCGGCATCTCGCTCGGCGCTCAGTACTTCGGGGTTCCCGCATGGGTGGCGGTGCCGCTCGCGGGCGTCGTCCTTGTCGGCATCACGGTGACCGGCCGCTTCGAAACATGGGAGCGGCTGATGTTCGTTCTCCTCTTCGGCAACCTGCTGTGCATCCCGCTGATGTTTCTCTCCCATCCAACGCTCGGTCCCGTCGTGCAGCACTTCGTCATCCCCGGCGTCGAGGGTGGTTTCAAGTCTGACGGCGTTCTCCTCATCGTCGCCATCGTTGGTACCACGGTCACGCCGTGGCAACTGTTCTTCCAGCAATCAAACGTGGTCGACAAGCGCATCACCCCGCGCTGGATCCCGTACGAACGCGCGGACACCGTGATCGGCGCCCTGGTCGTGGTCATCGGCGCGACTGCGATCATGGTGGGCACGGCATTCGCGTTCAGTCGCACCGGTGGCGGAACGGGCAATCCGAACGCTTTCACCAACGCGTACGACCTGGCCAACGGTCTGAAGACGCATGTCGGTCCGGCGATGGGCGCGATCTTCTCGATCCTGTTGATCGACGCCTCGGTTGTCGGCGCGAGTGCCGTGACGCTCTGCACGTCATACGCGTTCGGCGATACATTCGGCATCCGGAATTCACTGCACCGGTCGTGGCGCGAGGCGAGGCCGTTCTACGCGATGTTCACGGGGATCGTGACACTCGCTGCGGTGTTCGTGCTCATCCCCGGTGTGCCGCTCGGTCTGGTCACCACCGCGGTGCAGGCACTCGCAGGCGTCATGTTGCCGAGCGCCTGCCTCTTCCTGTTGTTCCTGTGCAACGACCGGGACGTGCTCGGTCCATGGGTCAACCGGCCGTGGTTCAACCTCCTCGCGTCGGTGATCCTCGGCGTGCTGCTGATCCTCTCAATCATTCTCGTCGTGTCGACGATCCTTCCCCACATTGACGTCGCGCGACTGTTTCTGATCCTCGCCGCCGTCATGCTGGTCGGCCTGGTGATCGCGATCGCGATCAACATTCGTGCGCGGAGGGCGCTGCCGCGTGACCCACGAATGGACGAGGACCGTGAGACCTGGCGGATGCCGTCACTCGCCCTGCTCAACCAGCCCGTGAAGTCGCGCGGACGTCTCATCGCCCTGTGCTCGGTGCGTGGCTACGCGATCGTCGCGATGGTGAGCCTGCTCGTCAAGACGATCCTCGCATCGCGTGGCGGCCACTAGACGGTCATCGGCACCGGTGCGAACGGGGTGACGCAGGGGCGTCCCGGTGCGTGCTGATAGGTGAGCCGGTCGGGTCCGGCACTCACGGTCGACGCCGAGACCGTCCCATAGACATCGCCGTGAATGCATGCG
>DATLRB010000008.1:0-3708 GCA_035534875.1 Saccharimonadales bacterium (SeqCode) | reverse complement strand
GGAGGCCGTGCGCGGCGTGTCGTTCGCTCTCGAGGCGGGCTCCCGGACAGGGCTGATCGGCGAGTCCGGGTCGGGCAAGACGCTGACCGCCCTGGGGCTGATGGGGCTGCTGCCCGACGGGATCAGTGCCACCGGACGCGTCCTCTATAAGGGCCGCGACCTGCTTTCGCTGGCCGACGAGGAGCTCTGCGAGCTGCGTGGCGACCGGTTGGCCATGATCTTCCAGGAGCCGATGACGGCGCTCAACCCGGTCATGCGGATCGGTGACCAGGTCGCCGAGCCGCTCATGGTCCACCGCCACATGTCCCGGCAAGAGGCCCTTGCGACCGCGACGAAGATCCTCCAGCGCGTCCACATCCCGGACGCGGTGGAGAAGATGCGCGCCTATCCTCACCAGCTTTCCGGCGGCCAGCGGCAGCGGGCGATGATCGCGATGGCGATGGCGTGCTCGCCTGACATCCTGGTCGCGGACGAGCCGACGACCGCGCTCGACGTCACGGTGCAGGCCCAGATCCTGCGCTTGCTCGATGAGCTGGTGAACGAGCAGGGAGCGACCCTGCTGCTCATCACCCACGATCTGCCGGTGGTGGCGAGCACGTGTGACCACGTGTTGGTCATGTACGGGGGAATGATCGTCGAGACGGGGACCGTGGCCCAGGTCTTCGACCGCCCGCGACACCCTTACACGAAGGCGCTGCTCGATGCGATCCCAGCGCTGGACGAGGAGCTGCCCGATCGCCACCTCCGTGCGATCCCGGGCTCGGTGCCCGGGCTGGGCCAGTTTCCGCCCGGCTGCCCCTTCCGCAACCGCTGTCCGAACGCGGATGGAAAATGCGTTGAGATGCCGCCCGTGGCGCGGGTCAGCGATCACCTTGCCGCCTGCTGGCATCCTGTCGGCGGCGAGCCGTGAGCGAAGCCGAAGTTCTGTTCCAGGTCGAGCACGTGAGCCGCCGTTACAAGCTCGCGCGGACGCGCCTGCTCGGCCCCCGCCGCGAACTCACCGCTGTCGACGACGTTTCCTTCACGTTGCGTAGGGGCGAGACACTTGGCGTGGTCGGCGAGTCCGGGTCGGGCAAGACGACGCTGATGAAGCTTCTGCTCGGCCTCGAGCGACCAGACGAAGGCCGGGTGACCTACAGCGGCGAAAGGCTGACCCGTGAGGTGCAGGTCGTGTTCCAGGACCCGGCCAGCGCGCTCGACCCACGCATGAGGGTCGCCGACATCATCCTGGAGCCGGTTCGCGTGATGGGGCTGCCGGGAGATCGTCAGAAGCGGGTGGAGGAGCTGCTCGACGCGGTCGGGCTGCCGCGCGACTCGGCGCATCGCTACCCGCACGAGTTCTCGGGCGGTCAGCGTCAGCGGATAGCCATCGCACGCGCCCTGGCGCCGCACCCTCGCGTGCTGATCGGCGATGAGCCGGTTTCCGCGCTGGATGTCAGCGTCCGCGCCCAGATCCTGAACCTGCTGGAAGACCTCCGCGTCGGCTTCGAGCTAACCCTGGTACTGGTCGCGCACGACCTTTCTGTCGTCCGCCACATGTGCAATCGCGTGCTCGTGATGAGCCGCGGCGCGATCGTCGAGGAGGGCCCGACGCGCGAGATCTTTCGCGCGCCCCAACACCCCTACACCCGCTTGCTGCTCGACTCGATTCCGACGCTCAAGAACCGCCGCGCGGCTTCAACGTAGACCTCGGCCGACCGCACCACCTCGTCAACCTCGACGTACTCGTCGACCTGGTGCGCGATCCACTTGCCTCCCGGTCCGTAAGTGACGATTGGGATTCGAGCGTCGCGCCATAGGATCGTGCCGTCGGTCGATCCGGGGACGCCTCCGAACGCCGGTGTTTCACCGTACACGGCTCGATGTGCGTCGACGAGCGCGAGGACGAGAGGGTGGTCTTTGGCTGTCTCGGTCGGTGGGCGGTCATCGATCACGTCGAGCTCGAGGTTCTGACCCAGTATCGATCGCAGGCGCGCCAGGATCTCGGAATGGTCCGTGGCCGGGGTGGTGCGGATGTCGAGCCAGACAAAGGCGCGGTCGGGGATGACGTTCAGCTGTTCCGGGCGATTGGCAATGACGACCGTAGGCGTGATGTAGTCCCAGCCCAGGTAGGGATGCTCGCCGTTGGCGTGCTGCAGCTCCTCTTGCAGCGCTGCGACCCGGAGCACGAAGGCGGCGATTGGAGGAATCGGGTTCAACCCGTGCTGCGGCATCGCGCCATGGGCCATCCGGCCCCACGAAGTGACCCGGACGCGGATCGCTCCCTTCTGGGCGATGCAGACTTCCCGCCCCTCTGGCTCGCAAATGATCGCGGCGTCGACGCCGCGAGCCCGGCCGCTCGCGACGAAGTCCTTGACGCCGATCATCATCCCTTCCTCATCGACCAGGGCAGCGACCACGACGCGCCCGGGAAAGGGCCGCGCCAGATCGAGTGCGCGCGCCGCGAACAGCATGGCGGCGACACCGCCCTTCATGTCCGCCGAGCCGCGGCCATAGAGGCGCCCGTCGACGATCTCGGCGCCGTAGGGAGGATGTGCCCACTTCGACGGGTCGCCCTCGCTCACGACGTCGGTATGGCCTTCGAACAGCAACGTCGGGCCGGGCCGCCCGCCCTCGATGGTCGCAACCACGTTCGGCCGGCCAGGCTCGACCGCCCACACCTCCGGCTGCCAGCCCCAGCTCCGCATCTGCCGAACGATCAGGTCCGCGGCCGGTGCCTCCGAGCGGCCGGCATCGGGAAGGTACTGGGAGCCGGCTTGCACGAGTTGCTGGAGGGCGGCGATCAGCTCGGCGCGGACGATGGAACCCGGCACGCCTAGCAGAGTAACGTTCGAGCGTGGCGATCACCGACATAGCCGGAGTGCGAGTTGGTCACTGGTCCGACCTGCCGGCGCGGACAGGGTGCACCGTCGTCCTGCTGCCGCCCGATGGCGCCGTAGCCGGCGTCGATGTGAGGGGTGCGGCGCCCGGCACGCGGGAAACCGACCTGCTGCGGCCGGGATGCACCGTGGAGCGAGTGCACGCGGTGCTCCTGACGGGTGGGTCGGCCTTCGGCCTCGCCGCCGCCGACGGCGTGATGCGATGGCTGGCCGAGCGCAGGATCGGCGTCGCCGTAGGCCCGGCGCTCGTGCCGATCGTTCCGGCAGCGGTGCTCTTCGACCTCGGCACCGGCTCGCCCTCGGCCTACCCGGGTCCCGATCAGGGCTACGCCGCCTGCGAGGACGCCGCGCGGGGAGCCGCCTGCACATCCGGACGCCACGGTGCTGGAACCGGGGCCACGGTCGGCAAGCTCTTCGGCTCGCCCAGGCCGGGTGGCTTGGGGACCGCCAGCGTCATCCTGCCGAACGGGACCACCGTCGGAGCGCTGGCCGCCGTCAACGCCGTCGGCGACGTCGTCGATCGTGCTGGCCACGTCATCGGTGGTACAGCCGGCGATTCCTGGACGCGCTTGCTCGAAGAGGGCGCGCCCAAGCCCCTGGTGGCGGGCGCCAGCACCACGCTAGCAGTGGTCGCAACCGACGCCGGGCTTGACAAGACCGCATGCAACCGCCTGGCCACGGTCGCCCACGACGCTCTCGCGATGTCGATCCGGCCCGTTCACACACCGTTTGACGGCGACACGGTCTTCGCGATCTCGACCGGCGCGCGAGCGTCAGACATGCTGTCGCTCTGCGTCGGTGCCGTCGAAGCGCTGCGGACGGCGATCGA
>DATLRB010000007.1:0-25401 GCA_035534875.1 Saccharimonadales bacterium (SeqCode) | reverse complement strand
AGGGCGCTTCCGCGACGGCACGTTTCGACGGTCACGGTGGCTGCTACATTGAAACCGGCTTCGGCAAGGCAGGGTACGGATCTGGCGACTTCTACGCCGAACCCTCCCCGAAGGTGAACATCCGGAGGCCAGCACGCCGTCGGCACCTCGGCAAAGTTGCGTTCGAGTACAACGTCATGCGCCGGTGGTTATGACCGCCCCGACACCGCTTCTACTGAAGAAGGACGTTTGGCGCTGACGACGGTGAACACGCCATCCCCCGGACCCGGCCACGGAAAGACCGCTGGCGCCGAGACGATCCTCAGGGAGCGTCTCGCCGCGGGCGCGATTGATGAGGAGGAGTTCCGGCGACGCGTGACTGTGCTGCGCGAAGGTGCGCAGTGGGCGCGACCTTGGAAGACGATCCCCCTCGCCGCTTTCGCCGTGATTGCCATCGCCGGGGCAGCCGGCGGGTTGGCCTACGCCGCGCAGAACCCCATGGGCCTCTCCGTACCCACGCGCCAGGTGGCGTCGTGTCAGGCACCGCAGCTCCCGGGTCAAGTCGTCAACGTCACCCTCAGCGACATGAACATGATGGGTGGCGGGATGATGCGGGGAGGCACGTTCGGCATCACTGTCAGCCCGACACAGGTGCACCCTGGGACCGTCTCGTTACGCGTTACCAACGTCGGCACGCTGCAGCACGAGCTGGTGGTGCTGCCCCTGACCAGCGGTTTTGTCGGCGATCGGAGCGTGGGCCCGGAGGGTCGCGTCGACGAGACCGGCAGCCTGGGTGAAGCATCGGCGACGTGTGCCGCGGGATCCGGCAGTGGCATCGCGTCGGGTGCCGCGGGCTGGGTAACCCTCCAGCTTCCCGTCGGCAGGTATGAGCTAATCTGCAACTTCCCGTGGCATTACGCGATGGCCATGCACGTTGAACTCGACGTGACCGCCTGACGATCGCGACCCGCCGTCGTACGCGCCTGGGATCGTCCGGACTTCTGCAGAGCCGTACTGGCCGTAGATGAACCCCATGATCGATGAATCGTGGTCGGCGATCACTCGGTAGTCGAGAGTGCCGTCGTGCCGATGGCAGACGCCGAGGTTCCCCGATGTGATCCTCAGTTCAGTCCTCCGGTTGCCCTGTTCTCGCGCCACGGTGACATGAAGCGTGGCCCCAGCGGCGATCCTCGAGCGCAGCGCTCGCTACCGCCGCCGACGGCGAGCCGGCGACGAGCATGATCGCCTCCTCACACTCGGAGCAGGCATAGGTGATGGCGTGCTTGGCGAGCGCCGCCTTGTAGCCCTCGTTGTAGCCGATCTTCCGGCCGACTACCTTCCCTTCCTCTCGCGCACGGCTGCGGATTTGGTCGACGTCCTTCTCCACGGCCCCGAGGGCATCCTTGAAGAGCGCGCCAAACGAGAGCCCGGTCGTGGTGCGCAGGGCAAGCAAGCGGGTGTAAGTTGGTAGATCGACACGCACGCCGATCACTGGGTTGGCCTCGTTGTAGCGGATCCGGCTGGGGGGCTCGTGCCGCGTGCGTTTGCGCATCGCTCACTCCTTGCTGCTTGCGCGGTTGCTGACGTTCACCAGGTGGTTCACGGTGTTGTTCACCCCATCGCTCACCCTGTGGTTCACCACAGTGGTTCACCACACCCGCGGAGATGCCTTCGCGACCCCTCCGCGCGCACGCGCGCGGGCGCGTGACGAATACGAAATCTGATCGTTTCGCGAGCCGATGACGGGGGTCAGCGACGAGGTGCGCGTTGGCTGCAGTGCACGAATGCGCACACGACCCCAGGCTCGTGTTTCGCGGTTGACCGTGACGCTGTGGTTGGCGGCGGCGGAGCACAGCATCGCCACCCCGCAGCGCACGCCGAAATCAGCGGCTGCCGGCCCGCAACGCCCTGACCGACCGAAGGCGAGCGCCTGAGTCGTGGCATCGGTCATCGGGCCGCCTCGGCGCTCGGGGTTCCGTTCCCAGCTGACGTGACTCGGGCGCTGGCACGGTCGGTCGGCGCGGCCCCGGGAGCGTGTCGAACTTCTCGGGCCCTTGGCTTCAGTGCGGCCCCGACGTCCGCCGCGTCCAGCCGCGCGATGGCCACGACCTGAGCGAGCACGCCGACGTTGCTCACGAGCACGGTGATCTCCTGGGCGGCGCAGGATCGCTCGACCCATTCGCGGACGGCGTCAGGCGGACACGCCGTGCTTGGCCGGCCAGCGGCACTGTCGCCGAGCGCCCGAAGCGCGCCGGCGGCGGCAGCAGTGGCTGTCGGTCGCCGGGAGGAAGCCATCCCGGCCATCGAAGCAGGCCGGCTCCACCCGCTAGACGAGAGATACGGTCAGGTGTAGGTGACAGCGAGCGGCAACAGCACCCTAGGGGTCGGAACCGAGCAGCACCGCCGGAACCAGGGTGCTCAGGCGGTCCCACCAGAGAGACATCAAGCCGGCGAGCGGTGGCGACGCCTCGAGTTGCGCCGCAAAATCCTTGCCGGCGCGCTCCGCCCAAGCAATCAGCCCGTCGCGAAGTGTGGCGGCGCGTTCTTCGCTCAGCGCCGCCATCTCTGCCGCCGCCGATTGCGGGTCGGGAAGATAGGCAAACATCGCCGCAAACAGCTCCCCCGGAACCCCGGGGAGGGTTCGGGTGACCGGCTTCCCGAACCCGCGTTCGAGCAGCTCGCCGAGGGTTGGCCCCCGCTCATCACCGGGCTCGCCGTCCACCGGCTGGCCGAGCATCGCCTGTAGCGCAGCCCGGGCTGCCGCGGCATCCTCGGTGTCAGCGAGGTCGGCCAGGAGGTCGTCCTTGAGTACCAGGCTTATATAGATTCGGGCGAGGGCCTCGCGGTCGTTCTGGTCGCGGAGCGTCTTGACCCCGCCCGGCAACGGCGGGTGGCGACCACCCATCGAGGCCGCGAGCTCGACGATCGCCGCATCGCGGTCGTCGGGGAGGTCGTCCCCAAGGGCGGGCTCGAGGTCCCAGGCGGGAGCCGATGGGCGCAGGTCATCAACGCGGTCATCGCGCCAGCGTAGCCAATTTTCGAGCTGCCCTCCCGGCCGCCACCACACCCGGTGGCGGAGCAGGCCCGAGCTGATGCGGTGGACGCGGGCGCTCGCGACCGCCTCGAGCTCCGCCAGCGAGCGCTCTGGGTAGTACCAGCGACTCCCGCGACCGTACCCCAAGCCCCGCTCCCGGCAGGCGGCGAGCAGCCCCGCGGAGCTCAGGCGACGGAGCATGCGCACACTGAGGCCAAGCTCCACGGCTTGCTGCTGGACGACCGGTGCTGGAATCCAGTGGTGCGCAACGAACCACCCTGGCGCCGTCTCCGAGAACTCGGGGTCGGCGTCAAGGTCTTCGGGGGTGCCGGCTGGGGCTGATCGCTTGCTCACACTTTCCACACCGGATCGAGCCGTCCTGGGTCGAACTGCACGCGTCCGCGGAGACGCGAACGACTCACAGCGACCCGGTCGAGCACGGTCGCGATGATCGCCCGACGCTGGTCGAGGTTGAGGTCGGGCCAGCGTCGCCGCAGCGGGTCGCCCCCTCCCGCCAGCTCGCGGAGGGCACGGTGATCGTCAGTGCGCTGCAGGCGAGCCCGCTGCTGCCCGAGGCGCGCCTCGATCTCCGTGCGCGCGACGAGCCATTCGGGCAGGGAGATCTGCTTGCGCGCATAGGCGAGCGCCAGATCCCCGAGCTGCGCCTCATCCGCACGGAGGGCATCCAACACATCCGTGGCATCCTCCTGGCCACTGACCGGCTGGTCGAGCACGGCCCGGAGCGCGGGCGTGTCGAGCCGATACAGCACCGCCTCGGTGATGAACGCCTCGAGCGGCTCGGCAACGATGTACACACGGCCACAGCCGGTCAAGCTGGGGCCCGATCCGCAGAGGTACGTGCGCCGGCTGTGGTTGGGTCGGGAAATCAGTTTCACCCCGCAGAGGGCGCAGTACGCAAACCCCTTGAGGAGGTAGGTGCGCGCCGGTCGGGTGAGCCGGCGACGCGGATCAGCGAGGAGGGCGCGGACCCGAGCACTCTCCTCCTCGCTCAGGATCGGAGCCCAGACGCCACGGGTGACCACCTCGCCGCGCAGGGTGCGGAAACCGGCGAGCGCCGGGCGCTTGAGAATGTTGCGCAGCGTCTGCATAGTCCATCGTCCTCCGCGCAACGTCGGGATCTGGCGCGCGTCCAGGTCCCTGACGAGGGTGCGCAAGGACTCGCCCGCCAGGAGACGCGCAACCATCTCGCGGATCACGGCCGCCTCCTCGGGGACGATGGCGCCGGCGGCGTCGTACCCGAACGCCCGCGCGCTCCCTGACCATCGGCCCGCCTGGGCAATCTCCAAGTGCTTGCGCTTCGCCCGCCGGCTCTTGTCGTCGCTCTCCTTGCGGGCGACCGCCCCTTGGATGCGGGCGTAGAACTGACCCTCGCCCGTGCTCAAGTCGACGTCGCCGGACACGCTGGCGAGCTGGCTCACCCCGGCCCTCTCGCACACCTCGAAGAACTCCTCGAGCTCCCTGGGATGACGATGGAGACGATCGAGGTGCCAGACCACGACCGCGTCGACGCGTCGGTCCCGGATGTCTTCGAGCATCCGCCGATACGCTGGCCGGTGTTTGCCGCCGTATGCGCTCACGTCGTCGTCGACGTACACCTCCGCAATCGGCCACCCGCGTCGCGCCGCGTCGGCGCTGCAGTCGTCGATCTGCCGGGTCACGCCGAGCAGGCTGCCGTCGCGGTCCTGCGAGATGCGGGCATAGATGGCGGCGGCATGCGGCATTGGTATGTATACATTAGCGCACTGCTGGATGGGCATTGGTCCACGATGCCGGCCGCTCGCAGCCGGGCCAAACGCACCCCTCATCGCGAACCCGAAGCGCGGAACGACCCGCGCCCGAGGGCACCCGAAGGGCCCGACCCACATCGATCACCGCAGAATCGGGTCCGAGGAGGACGCGGCGGACGCTCGCATCGCAGGCAAGGCGCTGGACCGTCGCCGCCGGGACGGCCCCCGCGAACTCGAGATCACCACCAGGCGCCCCGGCCATCCCCATCACCGTCTCCACCGACGCAGTGAGCTGGAGGTGGGTGCGCGGTCCACCCCGGTCGGTGGCAAAGCCGTGGTCGAGGGCGTGCATGGCGAGCTCGACCAGCCCGTCGGCGAGGCGCCGCTCACGAGACCGCTCGTCACCGGCACCGGAGCGGCTGCAGAGCGGTCCCAAGGCCACCCGGAGCGCAGCCCCGCCCACCGCGTCGAGCAGCCCGCGCACCACCAGCCGCCCGTCATCGCACTGTCGCAGGTCGAGACGCCGGCCGTCGACGGCGGTGACATGCTCGTGGAGGGCAGCGGCAGCATCGGCGGCATGGCGGGCGTGGGTGCAGTCGAAGGTAAAGCGGCTGACCGAGTGCTCCAGAGCCATTTCGAGCAGGGGCCGCTCGTCAAACCCAGCAGCGTCGGCGCCACCCTGGACGGAGCGTGCGACCCCGGCCAGAAGCGAGAGGTGACCAAAGCCGATCCGTCCGGCCTCGAGCGCGGCGACGCTTGCCGGCAGCTGGCCGGCCATCTCCCCGGTCGCGATGGAACGGCCAGCGGCGTTGGCAGACATCCCGCATTGATGGCGGACCCAGTCGATCGGCGAGGTCGAGCCCTGGGCGATGGCCTCCTCCGTGGTCGCAAAAGCCGCGGCCTCGCGGGCAAAGCGAAGCTCGAGGAGGTCGATGCCGTGGCGGAGCCGGATCAGCCTTTCGCCAAGGTCGAACGGTGTGCACGCCTCTGCCGGACAGTCGACGAACCCGGAGATGCCTGCGAGTAGGTGCTCCAGTCCGGTAGTATGGCCATGGCCAAGACACATATTAGTATTATAGAACAGATGTTCGCAACGAGCCCCCTCCAGGGGGCGCGGTAGCGATCTGCTCGCGGACGCAGGCTCACCGCCGCTACTCCGCCCAGGGTGGTCGTTCCGAGGAAGCCTTGCATGATCCGCGTCACGTAGCGCCACAAGTTGTCGACGGAGCATCACGCTACCTCGGCGCGCCCCGTCGCCCCGCCGGCAGCGTTGGCCTCGATTGCGAGGACCGTGTCCAACACCCCTTGACGCAGACTGTCCGTTCGGCGCGGGTCCAGCATCCGGCTGAGGATCACCCCGGCGCCGTCGAAAAGCCCCGCGATCAGCGTGCGCATGCGTCCGATGGCTCTGTCCCGACGCCTCGTCGAAGAAGTCGTCAACCAGGCGGCGCAGGATCCTCTCGTGGCGAGGAACCGCTCCAGCGTCCGAGGCAGCGTGCCGTCGTTGGGCAGCGAAGGCTTCACAAAGGGCGACGTCCAGGGCCGCAGCCGCTTGTCGTGCGACTCGTCGGTGCGATGCATGAGCCGATCGAACTCACGCGCGACGAAGTCGACGTTGAGGGTGATGCCTCCATTACGCAAAGGCGATGAGGCCGACCTCGAGACCGCGCTCGACTACGGCGGGCCGGTCGACCTCGGGTGCGCCTCGACGTAGTCAGCCAGCTCGGCGCCGTACAGAGAAAGACCCGTGACGGCGACGTGGTCTCCCTCGACACGCACGGCGCAGCCGAGGTTGACGGGTTCTACCTTCCTGAGCATCGCTTTTCCTCACCTCGCTACCCCGCCACGGATCTCCAGCGGTGAGCGTCTCGCAGCCCGGCGACAGGTGCCTGTCGCTGCTCAGCGGTGCGGGGTCAGCCCGCCTCGACGACCTCGACCTCGTACTGCCGGAAGATGGGATCGGCCGTGAGGATTGCGAGTGACTCGACCTGGGCCTGCGCCACAAGGAGGCGGTCGAATGGATCTCGATGATGTCCTGGAAGCGCGCTGACGCGAAGAGCGTGGGCATGCTCAATCGCGAGGCCCAAAACTCCGCTCCTTCGCAATTGCTCGGGGATCAGGGCCTCGGGCTGCGCAGGCAGGTCCAGCCGTCCCATCGCATGCTTGACTGCGATCTCCCAAGAGCTCACGGCGGAGAGGAACAGCTCGTTGCGGCGATCCTCAACGAGCGCTCGGGCGGTGGTGCTGAGCCGGGGTTGGCCGGTGATCATCCACAGCCAGGCATGGGTGTCGAGGAGAACCCTCACCGGTAGAAAGGATCGACCAAGGCGTCGGGCAACGGGGCGTCGAAATCGCCCGCGATTCGGATTTCGGGACACGTCCCGAGTTGACGTTTGCCAACCTCACGGACCGGAACGAGTTTGGCGGCCGGCTGTCCGCCGCGGACTATGAGGATCTCCTCGCCCGCTGCCACCCTGCGGAGCAGTTCTGAAAGGTGGGTCTTGGCCTCATGCACGCCGACCTGAGTCATGGGACAAGCCTAGCATGGGAACCAGGTACTTGACTAAGTCCTTGACTAAGTCCTTGACAAGTCATCTCACCCGGCCGAAGTGCCCTTGAACACCTTCTCGCAACCCGCACTGATGACGCGCCGTCCCCCGCAGGGTCGCACTCTTCGTTCTCTCTAACGCGACCGCGCAATCAGGCCAGGATCTTCGCGCGCAACCGCTCCACCGCCTCGGCCAGGTCCCACACCATCTCGAGCGCCAGGTTGAGCTCGCTCGCCGTCGGCGGGAGCTCGTACACGCGGTGATGGCAGGCGTTGGACAGCGATTGCCAGGTCAAGGCGGCGCGGCCGCCAAGCTCCCTGTCGTTGAGGATGTCGCCGACACAGAGGAGTTGACAGCGCGTCGACGTTCGCTCGAGCCCCGGCGCCGTGACCTCCCACAGTCGCGCCATGGCGAGCTCCAATCCCTGTCGCGCCAACAGCGCCGCAGCCCGGGGCCAGAGGCCGGCGGTCGCGGTTTCGTCGTCCCGGATGAGGTCGCGCGCGGCCGAGACCAGTGCGTGAGCGTCCACCGTCGTGCTCATGCGGCCTTCAACGTTCGAGCACCTTCCTGGTCAACTGCTCGACGCTGCGAATGAAGTCCTTCGCGTCGCCATACAGCTTCCCGCTGTGCGTTCCACGGTTGCACTCCCTGACCGCATCGACCGCCCAGGGATGGTGCTTCGTCAGGAACGCGGCGACGTCGCCGCTGCGTTCGGGATCGTGCAGCAACGCGAGCGCCAGCCACATGTTCAACGTCGTCGGCCTGGCGAGGATCGCGTGCACCTCCGCATGGGTTCTGCCCTCGCGGAGCAGTCGCCGCGTCACAGCCAGCGACGACGCGGCCTCGAGCGCGAGCCTGCAGAATCCCGGGATGACGCGCAGCGCCTCGGTGGGGACGTCCCTGCTCATCGCAACCGCGAAGGCGTCGTCGATGTATCGCTGCACCGGGTCCTGGATGCGGCGCAGCTCGACGACCGATTGCTCCCGCCGCACCACTTCGATGACGGTCGCCGAGATGTCGAGCGCCCCCATGGCGTCGGCGAGACGCGTGTCGTGGGTGAGCACCACGACTTGGCGCTCCTTCGCGGCGCGCGCGAGTACGGCGGCGAGCCCGGCGACCTTGGCCGGGTCCATCGCCTGCACCGGGTCGTCGATGACAACGAATCGGAACGGCGACTCGGGCATCGAAGCGCGGGGCAGGAACAGCGACAGCGCCAGGCAGTTGAGCTCGCCCTGGCTCATCACGCCGAGCGCGGATCCATCCTCGCCGTCAACCTTCACCTCGAGTGCCAGCCGGCGCTGAGTCTGAGCACCGATCAGGCGGAGATCGCCGAGCGAGACGTTGCTGTCCTGCCGCAGTTCCGTCCAGTTCTCCTGAACCGCACCGGCGATGGGACGGAAGCGCTCGTCGCGCAACTCGTCGTGTGCGTCACGGAGCCATCGCTCCGCCTCCTTCAGACGCACGGCTTCGCGCTCGGCCTCCTGCGTGCGGCGCCCGAGCGGCAGCCACAGCGCAATCGCATCAGCCGCCGGCCGCCAGGCCCGCTCCAGGCGTTCGAGCTCGGACGCCGCCGCCCGGCGGAGGTCGGCGACCGCCGCGATGAGCGGCGGCCCGTGCGTCTCGAGGTGACTGGCCAGCGTGATTGCGTCATCATCGGCAGCAACTTCAGCCCACCGCTCCCAGAGCTCGACGACCGGAGCGATGTCGATTGCCGCGCCCGCACTGTCGCGGAGGGCCACCGGTGGCGCGGTCACGAGCTGCCGGGCCTGCCGCATCGCGTTGGCCAGCATGTCGCGCGACGTGCGCACCGCCTCCGCGTCGGCGCGGAGCGCCACCAGCTGATCGCGAGCCTGCACGCGCCACTGGTAGGTGAGCACGCCCTCGGTCCCGCACACCGGGCAGCGTTCCGCTTCGACGTGTGCATGCAGATCGAGCGCCTGCTGCAGCAGCGCCGCGACTTCGTGCGCCCTCCCGGCATCGGTTCCGCGCAGACGCTCTGCGGCAGCGTGCGCCTCACGCAGCTCGGTCGTCGCGGCGTTGAGCCGCTCGCGGTCCAGCACAGGCAGACCAGCGAGGTCGCGCAGCTTGCGCAGCACATTGCGCTCGTCGCTCTGAGCGTCGCCGCCGACGGTGCTGGAGACCGCGTCGAGGTCCCACGTCTTCGCCGACAACGCGGCGCGAACCAATACGGCGCGTTCGTCCGTGGTGCGGTCGAGGAGCTCGCGCAGGGCCGGCAGCGCATCACGCGCTTCCTTGGCATCGTGTTCACGGCTCAGGCGCGCCTTCTGCAGGACCTGCTGGGCCGCCGCGAGATCACCGAGGCCGAGGATGCCGGCGAGCGCGTCGTAGAGCTTCGACTGCTCGCGATCCAGCGCGTGCTCGAGCTCGTTGTGGGAGAGCAGCGGCGGGTATCCGGCGAGCTGCTGCGCCCATCCGAGCGCATCCGGCGAGACGGGCCTGCCGTCGACGGTGAACGTCGAGGCGTCGACACCGGCGCCCTCATTCCAGACGCGCGCGACCTCGAGGGGCTCCCTGCGTCCGTCGACGGTGAAGCGCGCGGCGACCCGCGTGTGGCGGTGATGCAGGTTCTGCCAGCCGTCGCGCCACACCTTCACGCGTTGTTCCCAGCGCTGGTTGGTACCGAGCAGGACCATTTCGAGCGCCTCGGAGAAGGATGACTTCCCCGATCCGTTGCGTCCCACCACGAGGGTCAGACCCGGACCCGGGTCGATCCACAGGGTGGTCGACGGACCGATGCCGCGGAAACCCTCGACCTCGATCGCGGTGAGATACACCGCGGACGGTGCCGCCTTTGCCGGCGTTTGCACACCGTGCGGCGCGGCGCCGAGTGCGTCACGGAGCGTCGCTTCCACGGCGTCGGCGCCCTGGAATGCCGTGAGAATCAGATCCGCGGCACCGTCGGCAGGGGCATGTCCCTCGATCCGTTCGGCGACGAGGCCGAGCAGCGCTCGGTCAGGCATCGGGAACCGAGGGCGTGCTGGTGACCCGCTTCAGGACGATCTCGTCGGGCGTCCGTCCGTGGTCGACGTAGTAGGTCGCTCGCCGCCCGTTCTTCTCGAGGTGGACCAGCGAGCCGACCTTGAAGGTGTCGGCCGGCATGGTCAGTGGCGGCGTGTTCACCGACCGCGGCGCGCGCGGTGCCGGGGCGGCGCCGGCCGCCGGAATCGTGCTCGCAGCCGGCACCGGGACCGGCGTGGCAACCGCCGCCACCTGCGCGCGATGGGTGTGCTGGCGGTGCACGGTGACGCCGACCGCGATCGCGGTGAGCACGAGCACCGGGACGCTGATGTACCAGTACGCGATCCCGAGGGCGAGCACGACCACGAGAACGACGAAGCCGACGCAGCCGACGCCACCGGTCGCATGCGCGGCCTGACGGACGGCGCGGTGTGGGCGTCGCGCATACGTCGAGACGCCTCCCCAGAATCCTCCCGGAAGTCGATGACCAAGGTAGAAGCGCACGCGCCATTCTGGCGCTCGCGCCGCCGGCTCTTCTCTCTGCGCCCGGCCGGACCCACAATGGGACCGTGCCAGAACAGACTCGGACCGCGCCCGCATTGACGGGTCGCTTCGCCGCCGCGTTCGCGCTCGCGTGGGCGGTGCATGGCACTCAGCGGCGCAAGAAGACCGGGATCCCCTACATGGCGCACGTGATGTCGGTTGCTGCGCTGGCGCTGGAGCACGGCGCGGATGAGGACGTCGCCATGGCCGCGCTCCTGCACGACACGGTCGAGGACTCGGAGGATGGCGAGTCCACCCGCGAGGTCATCGAGGACCAGTTCGGTGGGCGGGTGGCCGGGATCGTCATGGCCTGCAGCGACGCGGTCGCGGTTTCCGGCAGGCCGAAGCCTGACTGGCGCGAGCGTAAGGAGACGTACCTCCACCATCTCGCGACCGACGCCGACGCTGACGCGCTGCTCGTGTCAGCGTGCGACAAGGTGCACAACGCGCGGTCGATCCTTGCCGACCTGCGCACCGACGGCGACGCCGTCTGGCAGCGGTTCACCGTCTCGGACCCCAGAGCCCAGCTCTGGTATTACACAAGCGTCCTCGACATCCTGAGGCGCCGCCTGCCCGGACCCCTCACCAGCGAACTCGGCGACATCGTCACGGCGATTGCCGCGCACGTCGGCTGAACGTCTCGGCTGCCGCGCGGGTCAGATCGCGCCGAAAACGCCCGGGCTGCGTTGCTGCCACCGCGGCGGCGCATATGATGCGCGCCGATGAGCGCCCAACGTCCACTCGACGGCCGCGTCGCGGTGGTCACCGGATCGAGCCGCGGCATCGGTCGAGCCATGGCACTCCGGCTGGCCCGCGAGGGGGCGTCGGTCGTGATCACCGGCAAGTCCGAGGCGGGCACCGACAAGCTGCCGGGCAGCATCCACACCGTGGCGGCTGAGGTCGAGGCGGCCGGCGGGTCCGCGCTCGCAGTCCGCGTCGACGTGCGCCGTGAGGACGAGGTCAAGACGATGGTCGACGCCACCGTGGCGCGATTCGGCCACCTCGACATCCTCATCAACAACGCTGGCGCGCTCTGGTGGCAGCCGATCCTGCAGACGCCGCCCAAGCGCTACGACCTCATGTGGGAGATCAACGTTCGGGCCGCGTACCTCTGCGCCTACTACGCGCTCCCGCACATGGTTGAGCAGCGCTGGGGGCACGTCATCAACTGCTCACCGCCGATCAGCACCCGCCCGAGTCCCGGTCATGTCGCCTACATGACCACCAAGATGGGCATGACCCGGCTCGCCATCGGCATCGCCGCGGAGCATGCCGCCGACGGCATCGCCAGCAATTCCCTCTGGCCCGTGACGATCATCGAGAGCCTGGCCAGCATCAACTGGGGCCTCGGGGATCGCAGCCAGTGGCGATCCCCCGAGATCCTGTGCGACGCCATGATGGAGATCGTCCGCACCGAGCCGCCGACGCTGACTGGGCAGCAGATCCTCGACGAGCCGTTCCTCCGCGAACGGGGTTGGACCGACGAGCGGCTCGATGCCTACTGGCTGGAGGGCAGGCCTCCCGACCACCCGGTGTACATCGACGGGCGGTCCGGTTCCCCGATGTAGTCTCCGAGCGGGCGGCGATCCACCCGTATGATCGAAGCATGAGTCGCGCCACCCGAGGAGCCGTGGTCCGGCGGTCGCTCGCCGTGGGTGCGGTCGGCGCGGGAGCTGTCCTGTCGGCGCGGGTTCTGCTCCGCCCGCAGCTTCGGGCCCCACGCCGCCTGGTCGACTGGGACGAAGTCCGCCGGATCGCCGTGTCTCGCACCGGCGATGCCGGGGGTGCTGTCGGGATCGACGTGGAGGCACTCGAGTCGGCCTACATGGAGATGGCGGCGCGGGTGGCTCCGCTGATGATCGAGGTCTGCCAGGTGCCCCTGACCGCGTACCCGCGGTTCATCGCCCTCGACCGCCGGGGCTTCATCGACGCCAACCTCGGGATGGTGCAGCGGCTCCTCGTACCGGTCGAACGGATCCGGGCGACCATCCCGGAGTCGCGGGCGACGGGCATGAGCCGGCGCGTGCTCGACCGGTACGTCGGCGAATTGTTCGGGCTGATGTCGCGGCGCGTGCTCGGCCAGTACGACCCGGTCCTCGCCCTGGAGGACGTCCCTGACACGGTGCGCCAGGCGAGCGCTCTGTACCTGGTCGAGCCGAACATCGCCGGGATCGAGCGCGACCTCCATCTCGCCGACACCGACCTTCGCGCCTGGCTGATCCTTCACGAGCTGACCCACGCCTGGCAGTTCGAGGTTCATCCCTGGCTGGGCACGCATCTCGAGAGCCTGATGCGCGGCTTGATGCTCGACGCCCTGTCCGCGGACGGCAAGACGCTGCTCCCCTCGCGTCAGATGATCGGCAGGCTCCCGGAGACCGTGCGCGGTCAGGTGCAGACGATCCGCCACGTTCAGGCGGTGATGAGCGTCCTCGAGGGGTACAGCAACTTCGTCATGCACCGCGCCGGGCGCTCCGCCATTCGCGGATCTGAGCGTCTCGAGGCCGCGATGCAACAGCGCCGGCGTCAGCGTGGCCCGATTGAACGGCTGGTGCTCACCATCACCGGCCTCGAGTTGAAGATGCGCCAGTACGAGGTCGGCGAGCAGTTTGCGGTCGGCGTCGTTGATCGAGCCGGGCTCACCGCGCTGAACCGAGTCTGGGAATCCGCCACGATGATGCCGACGCTCGATGAGCTGCACCATCCCGAGCGCTGGCTGCGCCGGGCGGCCTGAGCGATGCCGACAGCAGCGCCCACGGTCAAGGATCGTCTCGCCGCTCAGGGACATCGCCTGACCCTCCAGCGGATGATCGTCGCCAGTGCGCTGGCTCGAGCCCGCCGCACCGTCAGCGCCCAGGAGCTGTACGAATCGCTCCGGGTCGAGCACCCGCTCCTCGGGCGGGCCACCGTGTTCCGGACCCTGGACTTCCTGGTCGAGAACGGGCTGGCACAGCGCTTCGAGGCCGAGGGCCACGTGCATGTCTACACCTCGTGCGCGGACAACCACCACCATCACCTGGTCTGCCGGCTCTGCGGGTCGACCACCGAGATCGACGACACGGCGGTCAACCAGCTCATCGACGCGGTGCGCGGCGGATACGGTTTCGCCCTCGACCACGACGCCCTGGACTTCTACGGGACGTGCGCCGCATGCGCGGCCTCGATGACCGGTCCTGGGCGCTGACGGGGCTCCCGGTCGCAGGCCGAGGTCAGTAGATCGGCGTCAGCCAGGCCGCGTACTTGGGATTCTGCCCGGTCACGACCTCGTGGTAGAAGGCCTGGACACGGTTCGTGAGCGGGCCGGGCTCGCCGTCGCCGATCCGCCGCCGGTCGATCTCGATGACCGGTGCGACCTGCGCCCCCGTGCCCACCAGGAACACCTCGTCGGCGACGTAGAGCTCGGAGCGATCAATTGACCGTTCGTGGACATCGAGTCCGAGCTCCTCGCGAACCAGGTGCATCACCGCCGCGCGGGTGATGCCTTCGAGGATGTTGTCCGAGGGGGGCGGCGTGATGATCTCGCCCTTGCGCACGATGAAGATGTTCTCGGCGCTGCCTTCGCAGACGTGGCCGTCACCCGAGAGCATGATCGCCTCGTCGAATCCATTTTGCAGCGCCTCACTCTTCGCCAGCGCCGAGTTCACATACAACCCTGTGCACTTGGTCCGCACCGGCGCCATGGCGTCGTCGATGCGGCGCCATGACGACACCATGCAACGGATGCCGCTGTTGCCGACATACAGGCCCATCGGCGCGGTCACGATCGCGAAGCTGTCAGCGACGTCGTGCAGCTTCACGCCGATGATCTCGGCCGACTTGAATGAGAGCGGCCGGACGTAGGTGTCCTCGCGGTACTCGTTGCGGCGCAGCAGGTCGACCGTGATCGACACCAGCTCCTCGACGCTCCATGGAATCGTCATCTGGAGGGCGCGCGTGTTCTGGTGCATCCGCTCGAAGTGGCCGGCAAGGCTCAGCGCGAAGAGCTGCTCGCGCTCCGCATTCCAGTACGCGCGGATGCCCTCGAAGACGCCGGTTCCATAGTTGAGGCCGTGGGTGAGGAGGCCGACCTTGGCGTCCGCGTAGTGCACGATCTCGCCGTTGAAGAACACCCAGGACTTCTCGCGCAGCGACGTGGCCTCGGCAATGGGAACAGGGGCCGTCTGAGTCATCGGTCACAGCCTACAACCACGGCCACGGGAAACCGTTGCCTCGGTCCATCTCGAAGGGCCCTTTGCTATGCTCGCGAGGTCCGGAAAGTCCACCTGGAATGACGATCGAGGTCGCGCGGGGGATCGTGGCCAGGGATATTGGAGGAGTCATGACCGACGCCATCAAGACCCAGGCGAACGGCCTCCCGGCGGCTCGCACCGTCCACTGGAACCCTTCCCCCGCGGAGTTGCGTGACCTGACGTCGAGAATGCCGAACGCCCGTCACACGGGGTTCGACAACTACAACGTTCAGACCAGGGTCGTTTCGCGAAGCAAGGGCAGCACGTATGTGGTCACGGACCGGCCCGAGGAGCACTCCGACCAGACGATGAGCCGTGCCGACGGCGCGAGGATCGCCCAGCGTCAGGACGCGTACATCCGCGACCAGGCGATGCTGGTCGTCGACGGGTACATCGGCAACGACCCGGAGCACCGCGTCGCGGCGCGCCTGTACATCGAGGCTGCCAACGCCAATATCGCCGGCATGCAGCACTGGCTGTACTTCGATCCCGAGCAGGCCGGCCCGGATTTCGAGCCCGTGCTCACGGTCATCTACACGCCCAACCTGGACGCTCCCGGATACCCCAGCGACCGGGTGATCGCCGTCGATCTCGACGCCGGGATCACGCGCGTCCTGAACAGCGACTACTTCGGCGAGTCGAAGAAGGGCGGCTTGCGCATGTGGAACAAGCTCACCTATGACCAGGGAGGGCTCTCCTTGCACGCCGGGTGCAAGGTGGTGCCGACACCTCGAGGCGATCAGGCGTTGCTCATCATCGGCTTGTCGGGAACGGGTAAGACGACCACGACTTTCACTCGCCAGAACGACAGCAAACCGGTGCAGGATGACTTCGTCGCGCTCTACCCGGGCGGCCGGATCGTGGCCACCGAGAACGGGTGTTTCGCCAAGACGTTCGCGCTGGATCCTCGCTTCGAGCCCAGCATCTACGGTGCCGTCTGCAAACCCGAGGCGTACCTCGAGAACGTCTCCCAGAACGACAGCGGCGAGGTCGACTTCTTCGACACCGGCTACACACCCAACGGGCGCGCTGTCTTCCGCATGGACGCGCTCGGGTGGCACAAGGACGCGCGCGAGGTGAAGTCGGTCGACCACTTCCTGATCCTCAATCGCAACGACAACCTCATCCCGGGGGTGGCCCGCCTCGACCGCGAGCAGGCCGCTCTCTACTTCATGCTCGGCGAGACCCGCGGCACATCCGCCGGCGGCAAGGAGGAGGCCGGCAAATTCCTCCGGGTCCCCGGCACCAACCCCTTCTTCCCGCTTCGCCACGAACAGCAGGGGAACCGGTTCCTGGAGCTCATGGACAGCAGCAACTTCCAGGTCTACCTGCTCAACACCGGCCGCGTCGGCGGCACCGACGAGGATGAGCGCGGCAAGAAGGTGTCGATCCCGTATTCGAGCGCCATCGTCAAGGCGATCTCGGAGGGCACCATCGAGTGGGAGGCGGATCCCGACTTCGGCTACCAGGTTGCATCCGTGCTGCCAGGCATCGACGATCTGGAGATCCTCCAGCCCCGAAGGCTGTACGAGCGCCAGGGAAGGATGGAGGAGTATCGCGCGCTGGTCGAGCGGCTCAAGGCGGAGCGGCGCGCGTACCTCGCAACCTTCCCGGGCCTGCGCCAGGAGATCGTCAACGCCGTCGCGTGATCCGCTGGTCACCGACTCGGTCACTGCCGCCGATGTGGTGGCCACGCGTGACCGGGTGCTCGGCGTCCTCCGCCCGCTCCGCGGCCGCGACTGGAACGCGCAGGTACCGGACCTCGAATGGAACTGCGAAGAGACCCTCCGCCACGCGATCAACACACAGCTCTGGTACGCGGCGCACCTCGCAAGCAGGTCGACGCGGCGGCTCGCCGTCTGGCGCGATGTCGACCCCGGACTCGACATCGACGGGCTGCTCGATAACCTCGAGGCGCACGCGTCGGTCCTCGCCGCGGTGATTCGGGACGCGCCGCCGGAAGCGCGCTCCTGGCACAACTCCGGAATGACCGACCCCTCTGGATACAGCGCCATGGCATGCAGCGAACTGCTCATCCACACCTGGGACATCGGTCGCGGCCTCGGCGTGCCCTTCGAGTTGCCGAGCGACCTGAGCGGACGTGTGGTGTCGCGTCTCTTCCCGATGTGGCTCCCCATCGATGCCGCACCTGAGGACGCGTTGCTCTGGTGCAACGGGCGGATCGGCCTGCCCGACCGGCCGCGACTCGGTCCGGACTGGGGATGGTGGTCGCAACCCGCCGAGGAGTGGGACGGGACCGATCCCGACGCCTGACGGCGTCACCCGTCGTGACAGAAGCGCACGCTCGCCGGCGCGAGCGCTCGGAGGCCGGCCAGCGATCCTTGCCAGGCTTCGATATCGGCGGCCTGTCCCTCGGGCAGATTCGAAGGATCCGGATGGTTCCAGACCGCCCGCGTGTATGCGGCGTCACCGATGAACAGCTCGGTCCCCACCCGTGTGGTGGCGACCACCGACTGGTGCCCGGACGTGTGCCCGGGCGTGGCGACGATGCGAAGGTCCCCGGCAAGGTCGGTGCCGCCGTCGAGAAGCTCGAAGCGCATCCCTGACGCCTCGATCCACTCGGTGACCTCATCGCGCTCGCGAAGGATGCGCTCATGCTCCGCGCGCTGGACCATCAGCGGTGCGTGCGCAAATGCCGGGTTCTGCCCGCAGTGGTCGAAGTGCAGATGCGTGTTGATGACCATCTTCACGTCGATCGGGGCGAGGCCGTGATCGGCGAGCGCGTCGGCGACCGTGCGATTGACGACCCTGTAGTGGCGGAGCACCTCGTCGGGTCCGCCGCAGCCGGTGTCGACGAGGACAACGCCGAGCTTCTCATGGAGGATGACGTAGCCGTGCACCGGCCACGCATGAGCCGTCACGTACAGCTCGCCGAGGTCGAGGCGTCTGATCTCCACTCGATGCTCCTTGTCGATGCGCTCGCTCAGGCCGCGAGGCGACCCCACAGCAGAATCCGTTTGAATGGGTAGAAGTACGGGCGCTGATCGCCGAGCGCGGCGTGGAGACGCTCGCGGTAGCTGGCGACGAAATCGCTGTACATCGCCGCCGGCATGCGCGACTCATAGTCGGTCAGGAGCGTGCCGCGAACCCATTCGACGACGGCGTCCGGCGACTCGAGCACATGCCCGTACACCTGCAGCCGTACCGACTGTGCAATGAACCCGAGCTCGTGGAGCACGGTCGCGTACTCCTCGGGCGGCAGCACCGGGAACGTCCGCGTCCATCCCGCCATCGTGCTGATGAACGGCTCTTCGCGAGCGATCTCGGCCGCGAGCGTGTGGGACACGTGATCGAAGTTTGCGGGAACCTGCACCGCAAGCTCGCCGCCGCGACCGAGCATCGCCTTCAGGCGCGGAAGCAGCCCGCGGTGGTCGCCCACCCACTGCAGCGCCGCATTGGAGAACACAACGTCGAAAGGCCCCGCCGGCAGCCACTCAGCGATGTCGCCACGCGCGAACTCCAGCCCGGCAACCTCGAGCGCTCGAGCGCGTGCGAGCATCGAATCCGAGGAATCGACACCGAGCGTCTGCGTCGCGGCGAGCTGGTGATGCAGGCTCGCCGTCAGCAGACCGGTGCCGCAACCGAGGTCGACGACCCGGCGGGCGGGGCTTCTCGTGATGAGCCCGGCCAGATCATGAAACGGTTGCTCGCGCTCGGCGCGAAAGCGCTCGTACCGGGTGGGATCCCACGTGTCGCGCACCGTCATCGAGCGCGCGCCGAGACAGGCGGAGCCGTCGTGGACATCGGCGGACAGGATAGCGTTGCCCCGGTGCGATCCAGAGTCTGGTCTGGGCTTGCCGTCGGCTTCGCCCTCGGCACCGCCACCGCCTGCAGCGGGGCGCCGGCGGGCCCCACGCCGACGACCACGCCGGCCACGCTCCTTCCGACGTCGACCACGCTCGCGCCGCCTGCGCCGCCGCCGCTCGTCCTTCCGTCGGTTGCACCGCTCCTGTTCAAACCCTGCGCAGGCGTTTCCGGCATGCAGTGCTCGACGATGACCGTGCCGCTTGACTATGCCGATCCGCACGGTTCGAGCATCGCGATCGCAGTCGCGCGGCTGCCGGCGTTCGCGAGGCGCGCGACCGGCGCGATCGTCGTGAATCCGGGCGGCCCCGGCGAATCGGGAATCGATTATCTCGAGGCGGCGGCAAGCCGCTTCGAGACACTTCGCGCTTCCTACGACATCGTCTCGTTCGACCCGCGTGGGACGGGTCGAAGCGAGCCGGCGCGATGCCTGGCGCCGGCAGATCTCGATGCCTACTTCGCGCTCGACCCGATCGACATGTCGGCGGCGAACCGGATCAGCATCGAGACGCTCTCGCAACGATTCGCCACGGGCTGTCTCGCCAGGAATGGTCGTCGCCTGCTCTTCCTCGGGACTCAGTACGTTGCACGTGACCTCGAGGAGTTGCGTCGCGCTCTTGGCGAGCCCGGGTTGACGTACCTGGGGTTGAGCTATGGAACGTACCTGGGCGAGATCTACGCGTCGCTCTATCCGCAGAACGTGCGCGCGATGGTGCTCGACGGCGTGATCAGCCCGACGCTCTCGCTCCTCAGTGAGAGCGAGCAGCAGGCCACCGCGTTCGAGCACGACCTCACCGACTTCGAGTCCGGCTGCGCACGCGGCTGCGGCTTTTCGAGTACGCCCGAATTGACGATTGCGGAGGTGCTCGCGAAGGCTGCTCAGGATCCGCTTCGAGTCAAGGGGCGCTCGCTCACCCGCGGCGAGGCGCTGACCGGCATGCTCACGTACCTGTACGAGCCTGCCGAGGATCGCAACCTCGAGCGCGCTCTCGCGAACGCGCTGACGTCCGCGGCGGTAGGTAACGGTGACCTGCTCCTCGGTTCGGCGGACGACTACGTCGGCAGAGGCGGCAACGGCGCCTACGCTCCGCTCGCGGAGGCGAACGTCGCCATCGCCTGCGGCGACAAGCCGGTTCCAACCACGCTGTCGACCTACCTCAACGAGGCGCGTCGCATGAACGCCATCGATCCGCACTTCGGGGCAGATGTCGTCTGGGGCCTCCTCGTCTGCGCGGACTGGCCATTTCAGCCGCCGGCTCCCGAGTTCACCACCGTCGATACCGTGCCGCTGATGTTTGTGGGCGCCACCGGAGACCCCGCGACACCCTACCCGTGGGCGGTCGGCGCGCTGCGGTATTTCCCCGGATCGGTGCTCCTCAGCCGCGCGGGTGACGGACACGTCTCCTTCGGCAAGAGTCGATGCGTCGAAGCCGACGAGACCGCGTATCTCACCCGCCTCGTACTCCCGCCGTCGGGCACCGTATGTCCGACGGACTGACACCCGAGCCGCGACGCCCCCAACCCGGAACGGTCCCAGACGGCGAACCGGCCGCGACGGAGCGGCGGCCGGTTCCACGCCTCGGTTTCCGTTCGCTCGCGGTTGACGCACGGCCGCTGCGTGAGTCCCAGCCGTTTCGCCGGCTCTGGGTGGGTCAGCTCATCTCCCTTGTCGGCCGGCAGATCACCACGGTCGCCGTGCCGTTCGAGGTGTACTCGCTGACACGTTCAGCCCTGGACGTCGGCTTGCTCGGTGTCGTCCAGGCGGTACCGCTCGTCTGCGGCTCGATCGGCGGCGGCGCGATCGCCGACAGGTTTGACCGCCGTCGGGTGCTGATCGTGACCCAACTCTGCCTGGCCGCCTGCTCGGGTCTGCTTGCCCTTGGAGCCTTCATCGGTCACCCACCGCTGCTCGAGATCTATGCGGTGGTTGCGCTCGCGGCCCTCGTCGGCGCCGTCGACGCGCCGACACGCACGGCGATCATTCCGAACCTCGTCGGAGTCGACCGGCTGGCAGGTGCGCTCTCGCTCAACATCGTGCTGTTTCAGACGACCCTTGTCGCCGGCCCCGCCATCGGCGGCCTCGTGATCGCCCACCTCGGCCTCCCAGCGGCGTTTTCCGTTGACGTGATCACCTTCAGCGCGGCCCTCACCGCGGTGGCGCTGCTCCCACCCCAGGGCCGCCCGTCGCCCGACCATGAACGCCCGATCGCGGCCATCCGGCGCGGCTTGAGCTTCGCGCGCCGCCAGCCGGTCATCCTCGGCGGATTCGCGATGGATCTTGCGGCCATGATCTTCGGGATGCCGCGCGCCGTGTTCCCGGTCCTCGCCGCCACGACCTTCCATGCGGGCGCGCAGGGTCTCGGCCTGCTCTACGCGGCCCCCGGGCTCGGAGCGGTCGTGGCCGCGCTGACGAGCGGAGGGGTCGCTCGGTCGAAGCGGCTCGGGCGCATCATCGTCGTCGCGATCGTCGTCTGGGGCCTGGTCATCATCGCCTTCGGATTCGCACAGTCACTGTGGGTCGCGCTGCTGCTGCTTGCCGTCGCCGGAGGCGCGGACAGCTTCAGCGCCGTCTGCCGGACGACGATCATGCAGCGGATCGCTCCCGACGAACTTCGCGGCCGGCTGACATCGCTGTACTACATGGTTGTCGTCGGAGGCCCCAATCTCGGCGACGTCGAAACCGGCTTCGTCGCCAATGCTTTCGGCGCCGAGGTTGCGATCGTCACCGGCGGCGCGCTCTGTCTCGTCGGGCTCGGCGCGGCAGCGGTCGCGTTCCCGTCGGTGTGGCGCTACCGCACCGATTCCTAGATGGCGGCGAAGCCGTCCACCCCCGGCCGTGTATCGTCCGCCGGATGCCCATCCAGGACTTGACCGACGTCGGCTCGATGCCCCGGCTCGGTGACGTCCCGGCACGGATGCACGCCCAGCTGATCCGTCCCGAGCGCTACGGGGACCCGCAGACCGCGTTCGTCGTGGAGACTGTGTCGACCCCGCGACCGGGGCCCGGAGAGGTCCTTGTCTACGTCATGGCGGCGGGCGTCAACTACAACAACGTCTGGGCGGCGCTGGGACGGCCGGTCGATGTGGTCGCATCCCGCCGCAAGGCGGGAGAGGCCGAGGATTTCCACATCGGCGGGAGCGACGCCTCAGGCATCGTCTGGGCGGTGGGCGAGGGAGTCGACAGTGTTCGCGTCGGCGACCATGTCGTGGCGCATTGCGGGGTCTGGGATGCCGACGACCCATGGATCACGGACGGCGGTGATCCGATCATGGCCCCGAGCGCCCGGATCTGGGGGTACGAGACCAACTGGGGAAGCTTTGCCCAGTACACGCTCGTTCAGGCGCACCAGCTGCTCCCCAAATCGCCGCATCTCAGCTGGGCCGCAGCCGCCGCGTGCACGCTGGTGGGTGCGACCGCGTATCGCATGCTCTGCTCGTGGCACCCGCACACCGTTCGTGAGAATGACGTCGTCCTGATCTGGGGTGGTTCGGGCGGCCTCGGATCACAGGCGATCCAGATCGCTCGAGCCAAGGGGGCGATACCGATCGCGGTGACGTCGGGCCCGGAGCGCGGGCAGTTTTGCATCGACCTCGGAGCACGTGGGTATATCGACAGACGCGACTTCTCCCATTGGGGGGTGATCCCCGACTGGCGTGACGACGCGGCGTTCGCCACGTGGACCGTCGGCGCTCGCGCGTTCGGCAAGGCCCTGTGGAATGTGGTTGGTGAGCGCCGGAACCCGAGAATCGTCTTCGAGCATCCGGGCGAGGACACAATTCCGACTTCGATCTTCGTCTGCGACAACGGCGGGATGGTGGTCATCTGCGCGGGCACGACCGGGTATCACGCGGCGGTGGACCTGCGCTACCTCTGGATGCGTCAGAAGCGCCTGCAGGGCTCGCACTTCGCCAACGATGTCCAGTCCAACGCATTCAACGACCTCGTGGTCGCGGGCAAGGTCGACCCGTGCCTCTCCCGCACCTTCGCCTTCGGCCAAACCGCCGACGCCCACCAGCTCATGTACGAAAATCGCCACCCGGACGGCAACATGGCGATCCTCGTCGGGGCTCCGCGCGAGGGGATGACCACCACCGCGTAGGCCCCCCACCGGGCCAGAAGACATCGCGAGGGGAAGGCCGCCACAGTGGACGGCTCCCGCCTCGCAATATCCCGGCTCAGAAACTAGGGCGCGCCGCTGACCGCGCTTGCGATTCGGGCCAGGAACGCCGGTTCCGATTGGCCGCTGACCTCCGAGGCAAACGCATTCAATTCGAGAGGCTGGATGCCCGCCGGGGTGATGTCGTAGTGGCCGGTCACACTCTCCACGCCATACTCTGCGCCCGGCCGGACTGGGCCGGTGAGGAACAGGATGACCTGTTGGCCCGGCAGCAGCAGCGGGTCGCCGGGCATGTCCCCGATGGCGACTGTCTTCCAGTCCGGTAGCGGCCCGACGCCAGAACCCGTGCCGATGCGAATGGGACCAGGGTTCAGGCCGCCTTTGAGCGACTGCTCCACATCGAAGGTTAGGACTGCTCCCTGCTCGTCGGGCGCGATGCTCTTGACGGAGCCGATCACGATCGCCCTGGCCGCCGCCACGGATGCCTCGAAGGTCTGGAGCGGCGGGACGATTTGCACCTGCAGTTCGCTGCGGTCAAGTTTCGGATAGTTCAGCGAGGACAGGTCGGTTGTGTCGAACCATGCCGCGCGACGCGCTTCGAACTGGGCGAATGCCGTAGTTTCGTATTGGATGCGTTGGGCATCGGTCATGCCGGCTTCCGGGTTGGGGCCGGGGTTGCCCTTTACGCCCGGGCTCGCCCCGCCGGAGAGGGCATGCGTGCCAAGGCTAGCTCCCACGACCGCTAGCCCCGCGAGCACGACCACGACCGTTGCCAGCAAGTAGGATCGTGATGCTCTGGTCACGCCCTGCTCTCCTATCGATCCAGGGACAAAGTCTACACCCGCCAAATGCATTCGTGTAGTGGGCCGCGGACGCGGCTCGCGGCGGTGTCCCGATTCCCACGCGGGCTCCATAATGGCCCGGCACCCACCTCCCAGCGAAAGGCGCCACGCCCGCATATGGCTCGTGACTACGCAGCAGACATCATCGACCCCATCGGCAGGGAGATCGTCGCCAACGTCGGCACCTGGGTCGACCGCGAAGTGAAGCCCGTGGCGAGCGAATACGAGCACGCCGACGAATACCCGACGCCACTCGTAAAGGGCATGTCTCAGATGGGCCTGTTCGGGATCAAGATCCCCGAGCAGTACGGCGGGCTCGACCTCTCGTTCGAAACCTACGCCGGCGTCTGCATGGAGTTGGCGCGGGGCTGGATGAGCCTCGCGGGCATCATCAACACCCACGTCCTCGTTGGCTACGCCATTAGCGAATACGGCACGGAAGCGCAGAAGCAGTACTTCCTTCCACGGCTCGTGGAGCCAGAGATCCGCTGCGCGCTGAGCATTACCGAGCCGGACGCCGGCAGCGATGCGCAGGCGATCAAGACGGTCGCCCGGCGCGACGGCGATGAGTACGTCATCAACGGCCAGAAGATGTGGGTGACGAACGGCCAACGCGCGGGCGTCTACCTCGTCATGACGAAGACAGACCCAACCGCCGAACCGCGCCATCGCGGCATCACCGCGTTCCTCGTGGAAGCCGGCACGCCCGGCTTCACTTCCGGGAAGAAGTTCGACAAGCTGGGTTACAAGGGCGTCGAAACCACCGAGCTATCATTCGACGACGCGCGCGTGCCCGCCACCGCCGTACTCGGAGGCAAGGAAGGCTCGGGCTTCCAGCAGATTATGTCGGCGCTGGAGGTTGGGCGGATCAACGTTTCGGCGCGGGGCGTCGGCCTCGCCCAGGCCGCCTTTGACGACGCCATCCGCTATGCCCAGAAGCGGTGGGCGTTCGGCAAGCCGATCTTCGAGCACCAGGCCCAGCAGCTGCGGCTCGCGGAGATGGCGATGAAGATCCGCGCCGGGCGCCTCCTCACGCTCGATGCTGCGCGCAAGAAGGACAGCGGCGCGCGCAGCGACCTCGACGCCGGGATCGCCAAGCTCTACTCGACGGAGATGTGCCAGGAGGTGGTCCTCGACGCCCTCCGCATCCACGGCGGCGTTGGTTACAGCAAGGACCTCCCGCTCGAACGCTACTACCGCGACGCGCCGCTGATGATCATCGCCGAAGGCACGAGCGACATCCAGAAGACCGTTATCGCGCGCCAGATCGTGAAGGACTACCCGGTTTAGGATTCGCGATTCACGATTCACGATTCACGATTGGCGATTCCGGGGCCGCGCTCCGAACCCAGGATCCAAGGAGAACCAGAATGACTGTTTACGACGGCCGGGACAAGTTCGGGCGCTACTACGAAGAGTTCGAAATCGGCGATATCTACAAGCATTGGCCCAGCAAGACCATCACGGAAGCGGAAGACCACCTCTTCTGCGACATGACGATGAACCACCACCCGCTGCACTCCGACCGCTGGTACGCGGAGGAGGAGACGCAGTTCAA
>DATLRB010000006.1:0-2377 GCA_035534875.1 Saccharimonadales bacterium (SeqCode) | reverse complement strand
GATGGATTCGTTGGGCTGGTAGCCGAGCCCGAGCAGCTTTTTGGCGTCCGCGCCGTCGATCGGGCCCACGTAGCCGACGACGTGGCCGAACACCAGCGGGTCGACATAGGTCCTGATCGAGCGCTGCTGGATCGTCGCCCCGGCGAGCTGCGGCAGCCTTTCCTGGAGCGCGAGCTCCTGGGCCTGGGTGAGGCCTGACGCGACCGTCAGCCCGGCATAGGCATCGGCCGTGAGTAGCTGGTTCGCCAGCTTCGGCTCGTCGACCCCGGTGATGCGCGCCAGCTCGGCGAGCTCCATGGCGCGGGCGGTCGCATCCACCGGCAACGCCGCCGGCACCATGACCAGGCTCCACGCCGGGCTGTTCTCCACCAGGGGCGTCCCGTGGCGGTCATAGATGATCCCCCGGTCCGCTTCGAGCACGACGCGGTGCACGGAGTTGGCTCGGGCCAGCCCGGCCAGCTGCACGCCGTCGCGCACCTGGAGCTCGGCGAGCTTGATCGCCAAAACGCCGATCGCCAGCACCCCGACGCTCGCGGCCGCCACGAGTCGCATCGACCATCGAGCCCGCGGCGTGGCGCCGCCGAGCTCGACGCGTGGTGTGAGCTCGATCAAACGGCCTCGGCCGCCGTCAAGCGCGCCTTTCGGAGGAGCGCGAGCGCGGGTGGCATCAGGACGGCGTTGTACGCGCACGCGGCGAGCGTGAGCTCGGCCGCGATAGCGAGAGGGGGAACCGGGAGGCCGAGCGTGTCATCGGAGCCAACCAGGACAAGGGAATACGCCGCCGTGCTCACCGCAGCGGCGAGGGCGATCTGGACCGCGCTCTGGCGGTCGAGGTTGCGAGTCCAGAACCCGGTGAGGTAAGCGCCTGTCAGGAGTCCCAGGGCGTGCGGGCCGAGCGGGCCGGCCGCGGTGAGATCCAGGAACAGGCCTCCTACGCACGCCCACGCCATGCCGGCCCTGACGCCGCGAGTCCAGGTGAGCGCGACGACCGCGATCAGCACGAGGTTGGGAAACGCGCCGAGGACCTCGATTCTTGGCGCCCAGGTCACCTGGACCAGCGCTGCGCCCAGCATCAACGCAGCGCCGATCGCGCGTTTCACGACGGGGTGAAGTCGGTGATCACGAGGACCAGGCTGATGTTCGTGGGATCGTTGACCCAGGCCAGCGCGGCATCGTCGAAGGTCGCGGCGTCATGGTGAGTGATGCTGGCGATCTCGCCGACCACGAGGCCACGCGGGTAGCCGCCACCGACCCCGCTGGTGAGCGCCCATTCGCCGTCCGAGGCGACCACGCCGATGCTGTGCTCTACCTGCAGCTGCAGCGCGGTCGGACCGCCGAGCACCGTGCCCTGCAGGCCCGACCGGGAGAGATACACGTTGACGCGACTCTGCGGGTCGGCCAGCGTCTGCACGATCGCGGCGTGCGGGCCCGCCTCGCTCACCCGGCCGAGCAGTCCCGCGCCCGTGGTGACGATCATTCCGGGCTGCACGCCGTCGGACGTACCGCGATCGATCTCGAGAGTCCGGCTGAAGCCGTCGGGGCCCAGCCCGACGACCTGGGCGGCAACCATGCGATGTCCAAACGACCTCTCGAAGTCGAGCGCCTGGCGCAGGGTGGCATTCTCCTTGGCCGCCGCGTTGAGCTCGACGACCTGGCGCCGTAGCGCCGCATCGTCGGCGAGCAACTGCTGGTTTTGGGCGCGAAGGGTCGACGTGTCCCCCAGCACCGAGGTGACGCGGCCGAGTTGAGCAGCGGCTGCCGTGAGCCCGGATTCGAACGGCGCCAGCGCACTCTTGGCGGCGCCGCGAACGCCCGCCGCCCACGACTGCTGGCTGACCATCGCGACCAGGAGCATGGCGGCGCACATGGAAAGGAAGAGCCCCGTCGATCGAGACTGGGTCCTCCCGTACACGGGTGGCCCTAGTAGCGGAGAGCCCTGACGCGGCGCGTCCGCAACAGGACCCGGTTCAATGTGTCGATCTCCTCGAGCACGATCCCCGTGCCGCGGACCACGCAGGTCAGCGGGTCCTCCGCGATGCGTACCGGCATCAGGGTCTCGTGGGCGAAGAGCTGGTCGAGCCCGGCCAGCAGCGCTCCGCCGCCGCAGATGACCATGCCCCGCTCCATGATGTCGTCGACAAGCTCGGGCGGGGTCGCGTCCAGGGTTGACTTGACCGCTCGCACGATGTCGATGAGGACGTCGGACACCGCCTCGCGAACGTGCGCCGTGGTCATCTCGACGGTCTTCGGCAACCCGGTGACCAGGTCGCGACCGCGGACCAGGAAAGAGCGCTCTTCCGGCATCGGAAACGCGGAGCCCATCGCGACCTTGATGTCCTCGGCGGTGCGCTCGCCGATGAGCAGACCCATCGTACGG
>DATLRB010000005.1:0-10104 GCA_035534875.1 Saccharimonadales bacterium (SeqCode) | reverse complement strand
TGAAAACCGCAAGCGACCTCCGGGCCTCCCGCCGTTTGGGTTCCCTCGCGCTCCGCCGAAATGCCTTGTGGTTGAAACGATTGCTACCCACGGGCAGGTGGCTGCTCCACCCCGCTCCACCGGCGAAGCGCCCCGCGCGTGAACTTTTCGTAATCCGGAAGGAAGTCGACGCCCGTGCCGACCGCACCGGCCACGAGCCCAAGCCGGGCCAGCTGCGGCTGCCACTCGCGCCAGCGCCCCTGGAGGTTGGCGGCGCGCGCCATGGGGGTCGCCTCCGCTAGGTCGGTCGCTTCGAGGATGCCGGCCATGATGGGGAGGACGATCGGCCACGCCCATGACCGCTTCCAGTCGGGCTCGCTGCCCACAAGTCTGACTAGGTCGCGCCGTCGCCCCAGTCTGAACAGGCGCTGGTTGCGCGCGCCCGCCTCCTCCAGCACTCCACCTCGATGCAGGCTGTCGAGCGCCTCTGCGACTGCATCCTTGCCGAACGCCACCGCTGCAGCGACTTCGCTGATTCCCATGAACCGATCCCCGTCGGCAAGCATCACTCGCAGCACCTCGGCTCGCGCGGAGACTCCCCATATCGCTCTCAGCCGTAGCTGGATGAGTGCGGGACGTTCCAACGAGGGAGCAGCCGATCTTCCAGTTGGTCTGAAGGTCACGGGCGACCCAGAACCCGGCCACCGCAGCCCCGAATTGGCGTTGACGGTCGCCACGAATTCCCGGACCGCATCCTTGGTGACCACGTCCGCCTGGCCGGTGAAATGTTTGAGCCGGACGGCGGAAGCAATACGTCCGTTGGCAACGCTCCAGTCCAGTGCCTCTGAGCGCAATCGTGTATCACGGTGGCCGACCCGAGCGGTGGTGATGATGAGTGCCTCCAAGTCAAGGGCGACGTCCTTGTGGTGCCGTTCCCATCCGCTGAGGCCCAGTTCGGCCCACTGGCTCCAGAGCGTGCCGAGGACGAGGTCGCTGACCTCCTCGCTATACGTCAGCATCGTCGACGCCGAAAAGACGAAGCGCCGCAAGGAGTTCCTCGCGGAACGCAGGGGACGGGTCGTGCGTACGCGCCCAAACGGCAGCACTTCGAAGCTCCTCGTGCGACGGCTCCAGCGCCCTGAGGTCGGCGACGTGTTTGCTCCGAGGGCCCTGATCGACAGCCGCATAGAGCTTGAGGTGGATCTGATCGAAGCGGCTGGCCAGATGGAGGGTCAGCGCGCCGAAGCTGCGAACCTCGGCACGCTCGGCGAACCCCTCAGGGAGCCCGAATTCCAATATGGCCGACGGACCGGCGTTGAGCCAGTCGATGCCGATGCCGAGGACTTCGCCGACGTCGCGCACAGCCTCGACGAGAGGTTGCGGCAGGGTGCCGGCCCCAAGGTAGCGGCCGGCCTCGACCACGGCGACGATGTCGAGGTCGCGGGTGGCGCGTGTGATGAGACCCAGCAAGACCAGGCTGCTCCCGCCGACCGCGACGAGCTCATATTCGAGATTGCGGGCTTCGAGGGTCTCAGAAAGCGCGCTCAGCGCATCTTCGATGATCGGCATGCCGATATTATAACGGCGAATCGCCGGTATTATCCCGCCCAAGAGTCAGAAGGCCTGAATGTACTCCACCGGGCTCTGCGGTGGGGGGACCGGCTCGCCGTGCGCCCGCAGGCTCTCCACGTGGAGAGGGATGGTCTGACCCATCAGGCGCAGCACCGCGTCCGGGCTGCCCCCGGCCGCGGCGCATCCGGGCAAGCCGGGGCAGTAACCGGAGAACGAATCCCCATCGCCCTCGATGACCACCGCGTACGCGTTCACTGCCGCAACTCTCTTTGAACCTTCGCCTGCTTCCATATGGAACCTAGGGTACCCGCGGAGCTCCCGAGCTGCTACGGCGCCGGATCGTCACCCCAGGCGATGCGCACGGCGTCGCGCTGCATGGTGGTGGTGACGTGGCTGTAGCGGTCGAGCGTGACGTGGATGCTGCTGTGCCCGAGCATCTCGCTGGCGATCTTCGGGTGGATCCCCCGGCCGAGCATGCGTGTCGCCGCAGTGTGGCGGAGATCGTGAAAGCGGATGCGTGGCAGCCCCGCCGCTTCGAGGATTCGATTGAGCGCGCGGTTCAGATTCGCGGGTCGCAGATAGTCTCCAAAGTGGCCGCTCTCGTCGCAGAACACCAGACCTCGGTCCAGCCACTCTGTGCCGAGGGCGAGACGCAATTCGGTTTGCCGTCGGCGATGCTCGCGGAGGGCGGTCAACGCTGGCGCGGCCAGTGACACTCGGCGGCCCTTGCCGGACTTTGGCGTGACCACCTGGCGATCAGCGCGGCGCAGGCCGCTCAGTGAACCGATCACCTCCAGGGCCCCGTCATCAAGGTCCACGTTGGCCCAGCGCAACGCGAGCAGCTCACCCTGGCGGAGTCCAGAGGTGACCGCGAGCACGAACAACGCCTCGAGCGGCTCGCCTGCGACTGCGGCGAGGAACCGGTCGGGCTCGTCGCCCGTCAGCACATGCAACTCGGTTTTGGCATAACCGGGGCCGTCAACCAGGTCGGCGACATTCCGAGGGATGACACCTTCGCGGTCGGCCACCGCCAGCGCGCGATGCAGCACGGCGTGGATGTGGTGCACCGTCGACCGGCTCAGACCGGAGGCCAGCTTCCTCGCGTACAGCTCACGCAAGTCCTGCGGCGCGAGTCGCGCCAGCGGCTTGCGCGCCAGCTCGCTCCCCGCAACATGGGTGCGCACGTACTGACGGTAGTAGCCGATCGTCCGCGGCTTGAGGTCGGTCGCCGGCAGCCCCTCAAGCCAGCGCTGGAGGTACGCGCCCAGGGTCAGCTTCTGGTCGGCTGGAACCCTGCCGTCCTCGATCGAGCGCTGCGCCTCCCGCAGGCGCAGCCGGACGTCCTCCTTGGTCCGCCCGTAGAAGTACCGGGAAGACGCGTCTGGAAGCTTGAGGCGGGCGACCCACCGGCCGTCGCCGCGCTGAAAGATCGCGCCCTCGCCGGGGTCGCGGCGACCTCTCCGACGGCGCGCGGCTCCCGGGCCAGCCGTTGACTGGGTAGTACCCTGCATCCGCCGGTTCTCCTCGACAGGATCGGCCACGCCCGCGTCCGTACTCGCCGAGCGGGCGGGGTCTTACAATTCCAGAGCCTAACACGAAGGTGTCAGGCAAGGTGTCAGGAGCCGAGTGCGAGACACCTTCAGAACCCGAAACCTCATATACTGCAAGCCAATCCCAGGGTAGCCAAGTGGTCAAGGCAGCGGTCTGTAAAACCGTGTACCGATGGTTCGACTCCATCCCCTGGGACATCGCACGAGATCAGGCCAGAACATCGGCGAATCGGTGTAGGTAGAGCGGCCAGCCGTCGTCTCCGTCGACACCCTCTCGAACTGCCTCCCAGCCGTCGCCGTGGCGCTCCAGGTTCCGGTGCTCGAGCTCGACCCGGGTACGGTCTGGCGCCTCGGCGATGAATCGCACATCGACCTCGCTGGTTTTCTCAAGATCGTCCTCGATTTGCCATTGCGGGCTGATGTCCCAGCTGATCACGACTCGGTTCGGCGGATCGTACGCAAGGACCCGCGCCCAGCGGCACTCGCTGCCGTCGACGCCCCTGTCGTAGACGTTGCCGCCCTCGCTCAGCTCGAACACCGTCTCTGCGATATCCACGCCAAGCATGTTGTGCTCGGGCGGCTTGAAACTGCCGAAGCCCTTGGTGAAGACGGAGAACGCGCGCTCGATCGGCGCCTCGACGACGACCTCGTGGCGGACGGACGTTGCTGGTGCTGGTGTGGTCATGTGACCTCCTCCTCTTCGGGTTGTTCGACGGCCGCCTTGTAAGCGGTCAGGGCGCTGGTCCAGAAGCGGTCGAGGTCTGCACGCAGCGCGCTGAGACCGTCTGGGTTGATCGCGTAGACGCGGCGATTGCCGACGGGATGGTCAATTACCAGCCCAGCGTCCTTGAGCACCTTGAGGTGCTGCGAGACGGCCGGCCGGCTGACCGGCAGGCCCTTGGCGAGCTCGCCGACCGCGCACGGCCGTATGGCAAGGCGCTCAAAGATCGTGTGCCTGGTGCGATCGCCGAGGGCGGACCATCCGGCAAGTTGGTCAGTCGTCACGCACCGTAAGCTAATGCTTACGATGCTCAGGTGTCAACATGGCCACGCATCCGAGGTCGTCCTGCCGGCTCCGTGGGGTCCGAGCATGGCGAACACGCCCCCTCGGCGATCTCGAGGTCGATGCCGTCGAGGACGACCTTGTCGCCGAAAGCCTTGCGCAGCCCGGTGACTCGCACCGCTGGACGGGCGCTCACCGCGCCTCCGCCGTGGTTGCCCTTCCCACCGCGCGGCGGACGGTGATATCGCCGAAGGAGGTGCGGGCGCGCACCTCGACCTTCTGATCTCCCGGCTCGGGCCGAATCGCGACGTCAAGTTCGTTGGACACCTTGCCGAAGTGCGTGTCGAGGTCCAGCCAGGCCGCCACTCCCTCCCGGATCCCGATCTCCACCGTGCCGAGCGCCGTTTGGGCGACGACGGTTTCGGCCTCGACCTCTCCGATGCGGATATCTCCATTCGCGGTCTTGGCAACGACGGCGGCGTGCGCGTGGTCGACCTCGATCGAGCCGTTGGCGGCGATCACCCTCAGGTCTCGCGTGACATTCCCGATCCAGGTGTCGCCGTTGGCCCCCTTGATCACCGCGGTGCCCTCCACGGCACCGATTCGCACAGCCCCGGAGCCGGTGCTGATCTGCGCGTGGCCCGACACCCGGTCCACGGCGATATCACCGACACCGGTGCTCAGATGCAACGGGCCCGCCTGATCGACCTGGAGATCGCCGACGCCCGTGTTGTAGTGGCATTCCCCGAGCGCGCCGGTGGTGCGCAGCGCAGCGACGCCGGCATCCCCACGGACTTGCGAGCCTGCTGGAAGCTTGATCTGCACGTCGACCGATTCGCCGCCACCCCGCGGTGTGTAGCGACGCCAGCCCTTGGGCGCCTTGATCAGCAGCCTGCCCGCCGAGAACTCGACACGGGTTTGGTCCGCAGCCGCCACGTCGGACTTCCTGCTTGGATCCGTTGGACGCACGACGACGTTGGTGTCCGTCCGATCGCCGGCAGCGATCCGGACGTCACCCACGCCGAGCTCCAGCGTGACGAGAATGGGTTCTGGGGTATCGAAAGTGGGCATGGCTCTCTCCAGTGGACTGATTGGCTACCGGACCCAGCCGGTGTAGCGTCCGGCGCCGCGCGAGGGCCGCCCCTCGCGGCGACCGCCCTGGTCGGCTCGATCCAGCACGGCGCTCGCCGCTCGGACGAGCCAGGTATTGACCGAAAGACCCTCGCTGCGCGCCGCCTGCTCGACCCTTGTCTTGAGGTGATCAGGCAGACGCAGGTTGATCCGCGAGGTTCCACCCTCATCGATGTCCCCGAGGCTCGTCGGAGCTTGGCCCGACGCCCGGTCAAAACCCGTGTCAGCGGGGTCGTCCGGAGGCCGATCGACGGGAGGCGGAGTGACAACGAACTCGGGATTGCGGTCGCGGATGCGCAACTCGACCGAACCCGGCGCGAGCTCACACGTGATCGCTTCCACCGCGGCCCCGAGTGCGTCCTGGAGGGCGAGACGGATCGCCGCGTCGAGCGGTGTGGCGAGGCGTTCGGCAAGGGCGCGGGCCTCGTCACCCCCGGTTTCAGCCGCGTCGGCGAGCTGCTGGTGAATGGTCTCGATGTACGGGCGTAGGTCCATGACATCACTGTGGCATCACTGATGGCACCATGTCAAGCCATGTTGCGCCAAGGTGGCACCATACATGGCATCACGATGATCCTCTACGGCGTCAGGACGACCTTCAGGGCCTCGCGCCGCTCGAAGAGCTCGTAACCGCGGACAGCGTCATCCAGCCTCATTCGATGCGAGATGATCGCGTCCGGGTGGGCCACGCCGCTCGAGACCATGTCCATCGCGTCGTCCCAGCGCCCGATGATGTTGGCGGTGCCGCAGAACTTGAGGTCGATCGCCTTAACGAACGTCGTGTTGAGCGGGAGCTCGAGCTCCTGGTCGCTGTGGACGCCGATCACGCTGATCCGCCCCCCTGCCCGGGCGATGTCGATGCTCTCCAGGAGCGCCGGCACGAGCCCGACGCACTCCAGCACGGCGTCGGCGCCACGCCCGCCGGTCCGATCCTGAACGAAGCTCGGGACGTGCACGGCCTTGGCGTCCACCGGAACGGCGCCGAGGCTCTGGGCCATCTCGAGGCGCTGCGAGACCGTGTCGACTGCATAGATCATCGATGGCTTGAATCCCCGCGACCCGAGGATCGCCATGAGGCCGACGGGTCCGCACCCGACGACGGTGACCACGTCTCCCTGCTCGATGCGTGCCTCGGTCGCGCAGTCGTAACCGGTCGTGAAGATGTCGCCCACGAAGAGGGCCTGCTCATCGGTCATCGAGTCATCGATGGCGTGGAGCACCAGGTCGGCGTTCGGGACACGCACGAACTCCGCCTGAGCTCCGGCGACGTCGCCGAAGAACGAGCCATATCCGAAGACACGCTGATCAGGACACCTGCTGAACAATCGCCGCTCGCAGTACCAGCACGCTCCGCAGGGGATCGTGAACGAGCCGACCACGCGGTCCCCTTCGCCGAAGCGAAGCACGCCGCCGTCCACGGCCTCGACCACGCCGACGAACTCGTGCCCGAGAACACCGCCGGGGGTCATCCCGGGGATGCGCCCGTGCAGCACGTGCAGATCGCTTCCGCAGATCGCGGTTCTGGTGACACGGACGAGCGCGTCACCTGGCGCCTCGATGCCGGGTTTGGGCACGTCGACGAGCTCGACAGCATCGAAATCCTTGAAGACCAGTGCCCGCATCGTCAGCCTTCCATCCGAGCGCCGATCAGTGCGCCTCCTCCTCGGCGGCGTGACGCTGGATGACACGATCGCGCAACTCGTCCTCGAGGTCGCCGGGTTGATCGGCGTCACGCCGGAGCCAGAACGGAATCCGCTCGGGTTCACCCGCCGCGAGCGCCTTCGCCTGAGCATCGAGGTAGGCGCGGAGCGCGGCGTCCACGGCTGTCGAGAGGTCGGCGCCGCCGGCCGTGAGCGGCTGGACGAGATCGTTCGCGACCACCACGCTGTTGAGCGGCGCGGCCGGTGGCTTCGACCCGAAAAGACGCCCGAGCCACGACATGCGCCGAGTGTACGCAGTCGCGAGCGCGTGCCTCAGTTCCGGCGCGCCGCGCAGTACCGTACACCCGTGGCCAAGCGCGCGGCGGCGACCCTGCACCTCCAGTGGACGGGCGACCCTGATGCGGATCGACTCGTCAGCGAAGATCCCACCGCACTCCTGATCGGCTTCTGCCTCGACCAGCAGGTGCCGATCGAGTGGGCCTTCCAGGGACCGCTGCGCATGCGGGAGCGTCTGGGCACCATCGACCCCGTCGAGGTGGCTCGACTGGATCCCGCCACGGTCGAGAGGGCTTTCCAGACACCGCCGGCGCTGCACCGCTTCCCGGTGAGCATGGCGCAGCGCGTCTACGGGCTCTGCCAGGTCATCGCCAGCCAATACGGGGGCGACAGCACCAGGATCTGGATGGAAGCCGGGGATGCCAAGGAGTTGCAGCGCCGCTTCGCTGCGCTCCCCGGTTTCGGCGCCGCCAAGGCACGGGTCATGGTCGGCGTCGTCGCCAAGCACCTTGGCGTTCAGCCGGCTGGATGGGAGAGCATCGCGCCCGACTGGCCGACGCTCGCGGACGTCCGGACCGTCGCGGAACGCGAGCAGTACCAGGCGCAGAAGCGTGCCTTCAAGGCAGCGCTCCGGGCCGAGGCGGCGGCGAACGGCAACGCCGGGAAGCCGTCGGCGACGAGGAAGCGGCCGCCCAAGACGGTGGCGCGTGGCCGGCGCTGAGGTCACCGTCTTCGAAGACGGCGGCGTCCGTGTCGTCAAGGTTGGCCCGATGGGACCGTACGGAAACAACGCGTACGTGGTGCGCGACGTCGCGGCCGGGGCGGCGGTGCTCGTCGACATGCCCGCCGACGAGCAACCCCTGCTCGCGGCGATCGCTGCCGAAGGCGGTGTCCAGACAATCATCGCGACCCACTGGCACCCCGACCACTGGATGACGTACGACGCGGTGCGGGCCGCCACCGGTGCGCCGGTGCTGGTCGGGAGCAGCGAGATCCGGATCCCCGAGGAGCGTATCGACGGCCGCTTGGACGATGGCGCCGAGGTTCGGGTCGGCAGCGCTCGGATCGGGGTGATCCATACGCCTGGCCACACGCCCGGGAGCATCTCCCTGCGCGTCGGCCGGGCCCTGATCACCGGCGACACGCTCTTCAACGGTGGCCCCGGCAAGACGTTCGCGCGCGGCGACCTGGCGACGATCATCGCGAGCATCACCACGAAGTTGCTGCCATTGTCGGAGGAAACGATCGTGCTCCCGGGTCACGGCACGACCACGACGATCGCTGCCAGCCGCCGCGGGGTGGCCGCCTACGAGCGCCACCCGAAGCCGGCGGGCTTCTACGGCGACGTCGAATGGGGTAACTGACGCGAGTCCCTCAGGCAGAGCGAGCATGTCCAACGACCCCGTCGGGCTGCACCTGGCCACGGCCCGCGGAAGGTGGGTGCTGACAGCGACGGTACTCGGCAGTGCGATGGCGCAGCTCGACGCCACCGTTGTCGGCATTGCACAGCCGACGATCGGCAAGGAGTTCCACGCCCAGATCGCCGGCCTGCAGTGGGTATCTGCCGGCTACCTCCTCACCGTTGCCGGGCTCATCCTTCTGGCGGGCGCACTCTGTGACCGCTTCGGGCGCCGGAAGATCTTCGTCATCGGTGTTGCGTGGTTCGCCGTCGCATCGCTCATCTGCGCGACCGCACCCAACATCGGCCTGCTCATCGCGGCACGAGGTCTGCAGGGTGTCGGGGGCGCACTGCTGACGCCGGGAAGCCTCGCGATCCTCGAGGCATCGTTCGCCCCGCTGGAGCGCGGACGTGCCATCGGCGCCTGGTCCGGGCTCGGAGGTGTCGCCACCGCGCTGGGACCTTTCGTGGGCGGGTTCCTCATCACGGCCGTGTCGTGGCGGTTGATCTTCCTGATCAACGTTCCGATCGCCGCCGCCGTCATCCTCATCTCGCTGCGCCACGTCCCCGAAACGAAAGACCCCAACGCGACCGGGTCCATCGACATCGCCGGAAGTGTTCTCACCGTGACCGCGCTGGTCGGCATCTCCTACGGGCTCATTCAAGGGTCGAGCGGAAACTGGACGTCTCCGATCGTTCTCGGCGCGCTGCTGACCGGGATGGTGTCGATCGCCGGCTTTGTCATCCTCGAGCTGCACGTGCGAGCGCCGGTCGTTCCGCTCGATATCTTCAAGTCCCGCCAATTCAGTGCAACCAACGCGGTCACGCTGCTGATCTACGGAATGCTCGGCGGGATGTTCTTCCTGCTTCCCATCGAACTTCAGCAGGTCTCGCATTACAGCCCGACAACGGCCGGCGCCTCGCTGCTGCCGATCACGTTCATGCTGTTCGCGCTCTCGTCGCGGTCAGGCGCGCTCTCGGTGCGCATCGGTCCGCGCGCGCAGATGTCCGCCGGTCCGCTCGTGGTCGCCGCCGGGCTGGCGCTCTTCGCACGGATCAACGCCGGGGGTAACTACCTCCTCGAGGTTCTGCCGGCCGTCCTCGTGTTCGGCTTCGGTCTCGCGATCACGGTGGCACCCCTGACCGCCACGGCCATGTCATCGGCGCCGCCGGAGCGCAGCGGACTCGCGTCGGCGGTCAACAACACCGTCGCACGGACCGGAAGCCTGCTGGCCATCGCACTGCTCCCGGCCGTTGCGGGAATCACCGGCGACAGCTACCTGCACCCAGCCGTGTTCGAGACGGGTTTTCAGCATGCGGCGCTCATCGCAGCGGTGATCTGCGCCGCGGGCGGCGTGGTGGCATTCGCCACCATCCGCAACGGCCAGCGGCCGGTCGCACCGCGATGGACAACCGAGCGGGGACTCCCGTTCCGCCGGTGATGCGCGCCCACGTCGGTCTGGCGCAGACCGGGCGCTGCGCGCGCCGGAAATACCCGCACGGGGAGTCGAACCCCGGTTACCACCTTGAAAG
>DATLRB010000004.1:0-8344 GCA_035534875.1 Saccharimonadales bacterium (SeqCode) | reverse complement strand
CGTCGAGCGCGGTGGTTCGACGTACCGGGTCATCACCGACCCGGTCGGGAGCCCGCGTCTCGTCGTCGACGCGCAGTCAGGCGCGATCGCCGACTCGATCACCTACGACGCGCGGGGCCGGATCATCGCCGAGACGGCACCGGGCACCATCCCGTTCGGATTTGCGGGTGGGCTGCTCGATACCGACACCGGGCTCGTTCACCTCGGCGTGCGCGACTACGACCCCGCGACCGGCCGCTGGACCGGTCCCGATCCGGTCGCCTTCGCCGGCGGCGATGCGAACCTTTATCGGTACGCCGATGGCGACCCGGTTGACAACTCCGATCCCGCCGGGCTGTGGACGTGCACGGGGCTGGGCCTTTGCTCGCACATCGTTCTGGGATGCTTTTATGGAAGCTGTACGAGCGGACCCGCTGGATCAGCGTGCCTCGCCTGGTGGTGTGGGGACGTGCGCAACGGAAACACAGCCTGTCTCGTCGCCTTCTGCGGCAGCGGGCCCGGAGGACGTGCCTGCCTCGGCCTGTTCTGCCACGCATCAACGGGCGGCGGATGTCTCATTGGGTATTGCTCGGGTTCACCCGACAGCAGCGACTTCTGGTGCCTGGCCCTAGCATGCACGGGACCACCCGGCAGTGGTTGCTTCACCCTGGTCTTCTGCTCCTACGGCGACGTCCACCTCATGACCGCCGACCGTGTTCACGTGGACTTTCAGGCGGCCGGAGAGTTCGATGCCATCGGGTCACCCGGCGGGAACCTCCACGTCCAGGTGCGCCAGCAGCTGTGGCCGGGGGAAACGACCGTCACGGTCGCGACCGCCGTCGCGGCCAACGTCGACGGCGATCGCGTGGGGGTCTACACGAGGGAGCCGTCGTTCCTGCTCGTCAACGGCTCGCCGGTCAACGCGGCGGACATCTCCGAGAAGCTCCCGCACGGGGGCAGCCTCCAACGCCACGGCGGCGTCGTCATCCTGACCTGGCTCGACAACAGCCGGCTCAGCATCAGCGAAGTCGCCGGCACGCTGAGCTACAACTTCAATCCCGCCGCGGCCGCGCGATCCGGTCTCACCGGCCTGCTCGGCAGCGCGGGCGTATCGAACGCCGTCAAGGGTCGCGACGGCAGCGTCCTGCAACTCTCGGATCCCGCCTACAAAACCAAGCTCTACACGCAGTTCGGGGACAGCTGGCGGATCACGCACGGGGAGTCGCTTTTCGACTACCAACCGGGCGAGAGCACCGCCACGTTCACCGACCTCAGCATTCCGACCGCCAACGCCACGTCGTCGTCCCTGCCGGCATCGGTCGAGGCGAGCGCGACGGCCGTCTGCCGTGCGTTGGGCGTCGAGAACGAACCCCTGCTCGACGACTGCATCCTTGACGTGGGCGCGACCGGTGACCCCGCGCTGGCAGCGGCGTCGGCCGCGGTCGCCGCGTCGGGTACCGTCGGCGCGCCAACCACGAATGCCGGCGCGCTCGTCCTCGGCCAGTCCGTCTCCGGGACGCTCCGGTCGACAAGCGAGCGCAACGGCTACACGTTCAGTGCGAGCGCGGGCGACGTCGTCTTCCTCAAGGCCCAGGGCACGTGCACGGACGGCCTCTACTGGGCGCTGTTCCGTCCTGACGGCACCCGCCAGGACTTCAACCTCACCTGCCGAGACGTCGGGCGGCAGATGCTCGCGGCTTCGGGCACCTGGACGGTGCAGGTCTTCTCCGACGGCACCGGCGCCGGTGCCTACACGTTTACCGTGCTCGCGGCCCCGGCGTTGACGACGCAGGCGATCGGCCTCGGGCAGGCCGTGACCGGCTCGGTCGATCAGATCGGCGCCTGGCACGACTACACCTTTTCCGCGAGCGCAGGCGAGGTCGTCGACCTCAAGGCCCAGGGCACCTGCGTCGCACTGCTCTACTGGGAGCTCTTCCGTCCGGACGGCATCCGCCAGGACTTCGCCAACTCGTGCGGGGACATGGGGCGCCAGGTGCTTCCTGTAGCGGGCACCTGGACGGTGCGGATCTACTCGGACACCACCGCCACCGGCCCCTACGCCTTCACGGTGAACCCGAGTAGCTAGCAGAACAAATCTTCCGGGCGGCGCATCGGGAACAACCGAACCCGGCACCGTCACGTGGGCGTGCGGTTGAAGCACGGGCAGTGACGACTAGCGTCGCGGTGATCGCCACAGATCGGCTGTCACCATCGTGACCACGACGGCGATGATCACCGAGGACGTGATGCCCTCGGCGATGAGCCAATCGGTCGGTACCACCTCACCCAACTTCGAGAGGAGCACGTCGGCTGTGAGCAGCACCGGCACGAGGATTCGCCAGCTGACCGCGCTGCCCGGCCTGGCCAGCCACCAGACCACCCCGAAGATGTACGGCTCCACCAGGTAATAGTCGAAGACCGTCTTGGCGAACAGCGGGAAGCAGGCAGAGGCCACGGTGAGGAGCCCGAAAAGTCCGGCCGGAGTGAACGCCATGGTGATGTGCCGCCGGAGCGTGATCGCGACCAGCGCGGTCCCCGCCAGCGCGGCGATGGCGACGTCACCGTATTGCGCCACTCCGGCCCATCCCGTCTGGCGCGCGACGATCCAGAATGACCCACCTCCGATGGGCAGGGTGCCCCGGTAGGTGAGCAACGAGTGCGTGACCGCGGGTCCGTCGGCGATCAGAAAGGGCGCCAGACCGGCCGCCACGGTGACACCGCAGGCGGCGATGGTTGACGCGGAACCGCGTGCCGAGCGCCGGGCAAGGGGCACCAGGGCCAAGGGGATCACGGAGAACGCAGCGATCGTGCGCGTGAGCACCGCGGCGCCGACGCTGACGCCGGCGGATGCCGATCGGCCGCGGAGCGCCCAGCCGGCGCCGAGCAGCACGAAGCAGAGTTCGATGGGCTGCTCGATGTGCCCGTAATCGATAACGCCGATCCAGAGGGCTGGAGCGAGCAGGACGGTGCATGCGGTGGGCAGCCGCCGCTCGACCCCACCGCGCCCCTGACCGACCAGGCGAACGACCTGGCAAGCGAGGAGCATGACGAAGACGGACACCACCGCTCCCGCGAGCGCTGACCGGGCGCCGAGGTTGCCCGCCCATCCCAAAGCGTTGGCGAGGACCACCACCGGGATCAGGGGTGCGAGACCGAGCGGGCCGTTTGCGTTCGGATAGACGTCGTGTCCGTACGCGCTGTAGATGAGTAGCGGATGGCCGCCCGCGACGGTCTCGGCGGACGGCCAGAAGTAGAGATCGAGGTCCGTCGGCGTGGACTTCAACACCAGAGAGGTCACGACCCATGCACCGGCGTACAGGACAGCCAGGGTGGCGGTGCCGGCTCGCCTGCCGCGGGGGGTCGCTAGATGGTGGATACGTGGGGAGCCTAGCCGATCACGACCCACGCGACGAACATATATCTGCGCAGGGTCTGAGCGGGTGAGCCGATGGCGATGAGGTCGACCTGATCTTGATCGTGCAGATGGCTCTCGTCTCGCCCGAGCGGGCCTGGACAGCGTCGCTGCGCGGGGCCGGCGGCAGCGAATGCACCTTTGGGAGTGCTCGATGGCCGATGACAGCCCACCGGGATCGTCCGCATTCTGGGGGACTGATGACGCCCTGCGATCGCGTGGCACACGCGGATGCAGCCGGCGTAACCCGGGCAACGCAGGGGCGTTTCATCGAGGAACTTGGCGGCACCGCTTGCGCGCCCGGCAGTGAGGAGTCAGAAACCATTCACTCGATGCACTCGGCGGCTCAGGCTTGAGCCTCGATCACAGCTCCGAACCTCGACGTCGCAGAGCGGGCTGGTCGAGCAGTAGGCGTCTGCCGGTTCGATCTCCGGGTTCGTACAATCCCGGCCTCGGCGCCACAGAGGCCGCCGCCCGTGCTGCGCTGCGCCGCCGGCGAGCCAGCGCTTACCGGCACCTGCGTCAGCCGCGCCGCCGGAGGCGCGCCCTCCGCATCGTGCTCATCGTGATCTCCCTGTTCGCCGCGATCGGAGCGGGCACGATCGGCGCCGTCTTCGCTGGCTATAACGCGTACAAGGGCCAGCTCCCGGCGGCGTCCACGATCGCAAACATGGAGCCGCAGCTGGATACCGACGCGTACGACGCGGCAGGAACCCTGATCTACGTCTTCAACTCCTCGGGGACTCGCCACGTGCACGTGTCCCTCGCCGACATCTCGCCGTGGTTCAAAGAGGCGATCGTCGCCGTCGAGGATCGTCACTTCTACACCGAGGGCTCATTCGACTTGGCACGCGTGGTCGAATCGGGCATCGCCGACATCACCCATAGAGGCAGCACCCTGCAGGGCGCGTCGACGATCACCGAGCAGCTGGCCAAGATCAGCCTCTACGGCGGCGCCATCCCGCCGCAGAGCATCGACTACAAGATCAAAGAGATCGTGCTGGGCAACGAGATCGCATTGAACTTTACGAAGGCCCAGATCCTCGAGATGTACGTCAACCGGATCTTCTACGGGAACGACGCGCTTGGCGTCGGGAGCGCTGCGGAGCTGTACTTCCTCAAGCCGGCCAGCCAACTCGACCTCGCCCAGGCGGCCATGCTGGCCGGCCTCCCTCAGTCGCCGAGCGCCGACAACCCACTCAACCACGCCGCGAATCAGGCGGTGAACCCACAGGCAAAGAGCCGTCAACTGCAAGTCCTCCAGGCCATGGTCGCCAATGGCGACGTCAGTCAGACCCAGGCCGCCGCCGCATATGCCGAGAAGCTCAGCTACCACTCATCGACGGAATCCGACCCCAACCTTGACCCCGACTTCGTCAGCTACTTGGACGGATGGCTGTCCGCGAACTTCCCTCAGGCGTTCAACCCGGGCGGGTACCAGATTCACACCACATTGGACCCCAGCAAGCAGAATCTCGCGTACAACACTGTGCACGCTCAGGTTGCCAAGGAGCGCGTTGCCGAAAACATGCGCGACGGCGCCCTGGTCAGTCTGGATCCCCGGAACGGGGACATCCTCGCAATGGTCGGGACCTGGAACTATGCCGACCCGTACATCGGCCAGGTCAACATGACCGACGTGCCGCTCAACCTTGGCTCGACGACCAAACTCTTCACCTACACGGCCGCGATCGCGTCGACCAAGTTCACCATGACGACGCCGATCCTGGACAATTACTACAAATTTCCGATACCGGGCCAGGCTCCGTATTCGCCGTACGACGACGACCGGCGCACCCACGGCGTCTGTGAGCTCAAGATGTGCCTCGGCAACTCCCTCAACATCCCCGCGGTGAAAACGGAGTACGCGACCGGCACCCAGTACATCGCCAACACGGAGCTGGCGATGGGCGCGAAGTCCATCGATCAGAACTGCGGACCACACGGCCAGTACGTGAACTGGCCCACGCCGTATCAATGGGCGGCCACGCTGGGATCGCTCACCTGCGGCGTCGACCTCATCGATCTCGCCGACGGGGCGGCCACCCTCGCCGATCTCGGCGTGCAGCACAACCCCATGCCCGTGACCAGCATCGTCGCCCAGACGACCGGGCAAACGGTGTGGAAATACAACGCGGCGGCCGCAGGGCATCAGGTGATCCCGGCGAATGTCGCATACATCATGGATGAGATCACCAGCAACGACAACAACCGAGGCCTGATGTTCGGACGTAACGGATACCTGACCCTCAACCCGCGCCGGGTGAGCGCCAAGACCGGGACCTCCGACTACTACATGGACAACCTCACCGTGGGCTGGACGCCCAGCCTGCTGACCGCGGTATGGGTGGGGAGTGGGACGCGCAGTTGCCTTCAGCCCAAGGACTACGCGTACATGGAGCGGCAGATCACCAGCGGCAACGTCATTGAGGCCGGTGAGATCGACTACACGTATCCGTTCAGCCCGTCCGACCTCCGCCACTACGGCCTGACCCCGATCAACGGTGACTGCGGCCACCTCGACGGCGTCGTCTCCGGGTACAGCGGTGCGTCGCCGATCTGGCACATCTACATGTCTGCGGCGCTCCAGGGTGTGCCCGACACGTGGTACACGCGACCGTCCGATATCATCGCGACCGGCCCCGGCGACAACGCCGACTTCTACCTCCCCGGCACCCAGCCGGGCGCCTCGACCAACTGCACGTACTACGGCCCCGTACCGCTTCCGACTCAGACCTGCACGTACGCCGGACCCTCCCAACCAGCGCCGCCACCGCCGTCCCCGTCCCCGTCCCCGTCCCCGTCCGCATCGCCGTCGCCCAAGCCAACCCCACCCGGCGGGTAGGGCGACCAGCGCGACAGCCGAAGGACGGACGTCTCCAGGTTTCCTGACCCTTCAGGAGCTTGACGCACACTCCGATGTTTCGCCCGGGCTGTTTGTCGGCGCGGCAGGACGCGGCCTGGGAGTCGGATCGACGATGGCGGGAGGATTCGTTGCGTAGCTCTCCCGCGACCCGGTAACCAGCGACGCTGGTATTGCACCCCAAGAGTAAGGTTCCGCCGAATGCCCTCCACGCGTACCAGTCGAATACGCAGCGTCACTCCGGGTCAACTCCTGGTTGCCGGGGCGTTGGTCGCACTGCTCTGCGTGATCGTCCGCCGAGGCGGTGATCCGGACATTTTCTGGCATCTGGCGACCGGGCAATGGATGTTCGATCACCACCAGTTGGTCACCCACGATCTCTTCACGTACACCGTCGCCGGCAAGCAATGGATCGACGCTGAGTACGCCACCGAGATCGTTGCGTATGCGGCTTTCAAGGTGGGCGGGCTGACGCTGGTCTCATTGGCATTCGGCGCAGTCACGTTTGCCGGGTTCATTCTCATCTGGCGGCGCGTTCGACTCGAGAGAGCCACCCCGATGATCACCGCCGTCGTGCTCGGGATCGCGGGCCTGGCCGGAGCGGCGGTCTGGGGGCCGCGTCCCCAAATGATCACCTTCACGTTCACGTGTCTGGAAGTCTTCTGGCTCGATCGATACCTCCGCGGCAGATCGCGAGCCGTCTACTGGTTGCCATTGGTGATGGTGGCGTGGGCAAACCTCCACGGCGGATTCCTGTTCGGGTTGCTTCCGGTCGCAGTTGCTGCCTTTGTGGAGGCGATTCATTGGATACGGCGTGTCGACGGCACCATACACAGACGCAGAACGCGGAACCTCGCGGTGACATTCGTTGGATGCTGCCTCGCAGCGGCAGTGAATCCACATGGGATCAATCTGTACGCGTACGTCATCCAGCCTCAATTCTCGCCCGTCCAGCAGAGCTTCATCGCTGAGTGGCAATCACCCAACTTTCACATGCTTGAAGAGCGCGGGTTGGAATTGATGCTCCTGTTGGTTCCGATTGCCTTTGTTCTGCGCCGCCCTTCGCTCTGGGACGTGTGCCTGACCGTCGTCGTCACGGTGGCTGCCCTTGCGGCGGTGAGGCATGCGGCCTTGTTTGTCGCGGCCGAGACGCCCTTGATCATCTGGTCACTCTCATCGGGTTGGGAGCGGACCTCGCCTGCGCGTCGCGTCGCGGCGTGGATGGTGCCCAGGTCGAAGGCGCTGCTCGGCGGTTCCGCGGCCTTGCTTATCGTGGTCGTCCTGGGGACAGGCGTCTTTGTCCGGTCAACACTGGCCGATCAAGCAGCGGCGACGGCAGCCAACTTTCCCCTCGGGGCCTCGGACTGGCTGGCGGCACATCCGACGGTCGGAACGCGCATGTTCAACCAGTACGCATGGGGCGGCTATCTGATCAACCGCTTCTACCCGGAGCCCAACCGGCGGGTCTTCTCTTTCGGTGAAGCGACGCTCCTCGGCAACGCGCTGATGCAGCAGGTGAGCGACGTTGAGACTGGGCAGCCCGACTGGCAGCGGATTCTCGCCCAATATGGTGTCGACTATGTGATCGACGTTCCCAATGCTCCGGAGGTTGACGCGTTGTCAGTCGACCCGTCGTGGACCAAGGTCTACGACGACGGGCTCGCCGTGATCCTCGTGAAGAACTCGGCGCTCACTCGAGCGACGACCAGCAGGTGAATCCGGCTGGTCAACGGCTGCGCGGCGCCTGAAGTCGCGCCTTCACGATGGTCGGTAGTCGAGACCATCGGGACGGAGCAGGTGATACGCGGCGTTGCCGCTCCACTCCCAGACCACGCGCGACGTTGTCGGGTCGACGATGATGATGCGATTGCCGAAGTCGTCGCAGATGGCGATCCGGTTGCCTGCCAGTGGTATGGCGATGGAGGGGTGGTTCAGTTGCCCGGCCCCGATCGGGGCATAGCGCCAGAGCACCGTGCCGTTGGCGGCGACGCGCAGGACGGCGCCGAATGATGAGTAGTCGGTGAGCAGTACCGAACCGTCGGGCAACGCCATGGCATCGGACGGATACCGCGCCGGCACGCGGTGGCTCC
>DATLRB010000003.1:0-2342 GCA_035534875.1 Saccharimonadales bacterium (SeqCode) | reverse complement strand
GACGGGTGCAAGGTGCAGCAGTCCGGCACCACAACCATCGCAGTGGCGGATGACGTCTGCGTACCTGATCGCTTCGGCTGCTTGCAAGGTGGCCAGTCCAGGATGTCCAGGACCTACGCCGACGAGCCTGACCCTGCTCATACCACCATCCCCACCCGGGACACGCCGACAGATTAGAGCTTTCGGGAAACCACGTAGTCCGCGAGAGTGTCGAGCGCGATGGTCGCATCACCGGGAGCGAGCGCTTTCAACTGTTCGCGCGCCGCGGCGGCATGTTCGCGCGCCCTCTTCAATGCCTCGGCTGGACCGGCGCTGCGCGAGACGGCGTCGACGACGCGCCTGGCGTCTTTCACATCCAGCTTCTGATCGATGTCGAGCACCGCAATCAGCTCCTCCGCCACCGATTCATCCTGCATCGCGAGCATCAACGGAAGTGTCGCGAATCCTTCTTCGACGTCCTGACCGGTCGGCTTGCCGAGCTCTCCCTCGGTGCCGATATAGTCGAGCACGTCGTCGGCGATCTGGAAGGCGAGGCCGAGTTGGCGGCCATAGGCACGCAGCGCGGCGCGCTCGCCACCGCTCAAGCCGCCGAGCAACCCGCCGATGTCGCAGCACGCCGACAGCAGGGTGGCGGTCTTGGCTTCGATTCTCGTCATGTACTCGTCGATTCCCGTCGTGTACTGGTACCGGATCGCTTGCTGCCTGACCTCTCCCGCGCATATCTCCATCACCGAGCGCGCCAGGATGCCGACCACTTCTGCGGAGCGAGTCCGCGCGGCCACCTCGTAGGCCTTGGCGAAGTAGAAATCGCCGATCACAATTGCCGATTCGTCGCCGCGCGAAGCTGCGACGGTGGGCCGCCCGCGCCTGACGGCCGAGCGGTCGATCACGTCGTCGTGCACTAGCGTCGCAGCGTGAGTGAGCTCCACCGCCGTGGCGGCGGGTATCAGTTCATCCAGGTCGTAATGCCCGCAGCGAGCCGCGAGCAGGACGAGCGCGGGCCGGATGCGCTTGCCTCCGGCCTCGAAGAGATCCGTCATGGGAGCGGAGACGACACTGGGATCCCCGCTGATCTCCGCGCGCAAGCTTGCCTCGACCGTCGCGAGATCGGCGGTCACCGGGCCGAAGAGCGTTTGAGGCTCTTCCGGCACGTCCGTCAACCAGACTTGACCGACAGGCGATAACCGAGGCCCGGCACCGCTTCGAGGACGACGCCGGTGTTCGAGTGCTCCGCCAGCTTGCGCCTCAGCCTCTGCACGTGCGGATCCACGGAATGGTCGTCGAGGTCGTGCGGGTAGCCCCAGACCTTGTCTCGCAGCTGCGCGCGGGTCAGGACGCGCTCGGGGTTGGCTGCCAGGACGGCGAGAAGGTTGAATTCCGTCATGGTCAAAATGATCTCTTCGTCGGCGATCTTCACCCGCCTTGCCGCGTTGTCGATCTGCAGCGCGCCGATGGTAAGGACACCTTCCCGGCCGCCTCCGGACTCCGCGAGAGCGGAGCGCCTCAGGTGGGCATTGATGCGAGCCGCAAGGATGCGAGAGTCGAACGGCTTGGTGATGTAGTCGTCGGCGCCGACCTCGAGCCCGACCACCTCGTCCATCTTGGTCGAGCGGCCAGTCAGCATCACCATCGGGCTGGTCAGCCCCTGCCGGCGCAGCTCGCGGATCACCTCGGTGCCGCTGATGTCTGGCAGCACCCAGTCCACCAGCACGAGGTCGGGCTGAGCGCTCGTCGCAAGCTCCAGGGCCTGGCTTCCCGTGGCCGCCTCGAGCACGTCGTGGCCCTGGAGCCTGCAGACCTCCGCCACGAGCACCCTGATCGGCGCGTCATCTTCGACCACCAGGATGCGGCGTTTGCGGCGGGTGGGAGGGTTGGTCAGTTCCGTATCGGAGGCGCGAAACCCACCCGTCGCGACTCACGAGGTGAGCGCTTCGGTCTCCGCATCAGGAGCACGCGCTTGTCCCCACCGTCGATCACCTCGGCCAGGTCCCAGCCGTCGGCGCCGGCCTCCTGCAGGAGCTTGACCAGGGTGACGCCGTCAGCTACCTGGGCCACCGTGAGAACCTGGGTCGAGAACTCAAGCTCGCGCGCGGGCATGCCCACCGAGGGCAGGGGGCCCATCGCCCGTGCGCCGTCGCCCGGTTGGTCGGGTCGCGACGGCTCGTCAGGTTCTTCGTCCGGATCTTCTTCCAAACGCAGAATCATCTCTGGACGATTGTAGGCGGACTGCCGTGGCAATACCCCCGGCGGGGGTCGAACCCGCGCTGGACCGGGTTTAAGCCGGCTGCCTCTGCCATTGGGCTACGGGGGCAGCATCAATTCTGCCCCGCGCGACTAGGCCT
>DATLRB010000002.1:0-17699 GCA_035534875.1 Saccharimonadales bacterium (SeqCode) | reverse complement strand
GCCGTCTCCGCATATCGAGCCCGGGCGGCAACGACCGACGCGTACGCACGCGGCACGCCGCTCAGCCAACCCACCAGAGATCACGATGGGACTGACCTGCGCTGGGTGCTGCTGCATCTCATCAACGAGACCGCCCGGCATGCGGGGCACGCCGACTCAACCCGCGAATTGCTGGACGGCGTGACCGGCGAATAGGCGTGAGCCGGCCGGCATGGTGGTGGTGCCGGAGATCTTCCGCTGACTCGAACGTCAGCGCACCTCGATCACGTGGGAGCCACGCGGCACCAGCTCGCCGATGACCGGTGATCCCGGAATCTCACCGGCCACCAGCAGGCCACCGCTCGTCTGCGCATCGGCGAGCAGGAGACGCTCGCGCTCGTCGTTTGCCGCCCGCCCACCCCACGCGACGTGCGGATCCACCCATTCGAGGTTGCGACGGGTTCCACCACTCACATACCCGGCGTCGAGTGCCTCGCGCGCACCCTCGAGATAGGGCACCGCGCCGGCGCTGATCACCGCGGTGAGGTTGCTGGCTCGCGCCAGCTTGTACAGATGCCCCAGCAAGCCGAAACCGGTGACGTCGGTCGCGCAGCGCGCGCCTCGGTCAAGCGCCGCTTCCGACGCAGCGCGGTTGAGCTGGACCATGGTGGCAACCGCCTGCGGAAAGACCTCGCCCGTCTGCTTGTGCCGGCTGTTCAGCACCCCGATGCCGAGTGGTTTGCTGAGTGAGAGCGGCTGTCCCGCCACGCCGGCGTCGGTGCGGAGCAGGCGATCCGCTGCGGCCACCCCGGTGACGGCCATGCCGTACTTCGGCTCCGGGTCGTCCACGCTGTGGCCGCCGGCCACCGGGCACCCCGCCTCGGTGGCCACGGCGAGCCCGCCGCGCAACACCTCGGCCGCAAGGGAGATCGGCAGCACGCCGCGCGGCCAGCACACGAGGTTCACAGCGAGAATCGGTCTGCCGCCCATCGCGTAGATGTCCGAGAACGCGTTGGCCGCGGCGATGCGACCCCAGTCGTATGCATCGTCGACGACCGGCGTGAAGAAGTCCACGGTGCTGAGCACCGCCGTCCCGTTCGTGCCCAGGCGGACCGCGGCGGCGTCATCCCCGTGGTCGAGGCCGACGAGCAGCATCTCACTGGGGACGCCGATCAACCCGGCGACCATCTCCTCCAACTCGCCGGGTGGGATCTTGCAGGCGCACCCACCGCCGTGCGCGTAGCCGGTCAGACGCATGGCGCCGATGTTCGCAGGTTGGAGGCGGCCGCACGGACTCCGTGACCCGTCGCCTACGCTTGTTCGCGGAGGCGTCTGGGCACCTGGTGGGCTTCCTGATCTTCAAAATCAGTGTGACCGAGTATCCCGGTCAAGCGGGTTCGATTCCCGTCCGCCTCCGCCAGCTCGGGTGGTGCGGGCCCGTCCGTTGCACGTAAGGTCAAGGCGCATGCACGCGGATCCGCGCCGAGCCGTCCCGCAGACCGACACCCTGCTCGCCGACGCGCGCCTCGCCGAACCGCAACAACGCCTGGGGCGCCGTCGCGTGCGTGACGCCGTGCGCGTGTCGCAGGAGCGTGTTCGCGCCGGCTCGCTCCCGCCCGAGCAACTGATCGACGACGTCCTCCGTGACCTGCCGGCCCGCGCAACCACCCTGACGCCGGTCATCAATGCGACCGGGACGGTGCTGCACACAAATCTCGGCCGGGCGCCGCTGTCTGCCGCGGCTCGCGACGCGCTGCTCGTCGCCGCCGGGTACGTGGACGTGGAGTACGACCTCATCGATGGACGCCGCGCGCCCCGCGGCCGCGGCACGGTTGATGCCCTGCGCAGGGCGCTCCCCGACGCCGGCGACGTCATGGTGGTGAACAACGGTGCCGCCGCGCTTCTGCTCGCGGTGACCGTGCTTGCGGCAGGCCGGGAGGTGGTCTGGAGCCGAGGTGAGCTCGTCGAGATCGGTGACGGCTTCCGCCTGCCCGATCTGGTCGCGTGCACCGGGGCGACCGTCCGTGAGGTGGGGACGACCAACCGCACCACCAGGGCCGACTACGTGGCGGCACTCGGGGAGCGCACCGGCTGCGTGCTGAAGGTGCACACGTCGAACTTCCGGATGACCGGGTTCACGTCGTCCGTCGCGATCGAGGAGCTCGCGGGGCTCGGGGCCCCGCTGGTGGTCGACGTCGGGTCCGGCCTGCTCGCCCCCGACCAAATCCTCCCCGATGAACCGGACATCGCCCGAGCCCTGCGCTCCGGCGCCGATGTCGTGACCGCGAGCGGCGACAAGCTGCTCGGCGGACCGCAGGCGGGCCTCATCGCGGGCCGGGCGGATCTGATAGCCCGGTTCCGGCGGCACCCGCTCGCCCGGGCGCTCAGGGTCGACAAGCTCACGCTGGCGGCCCTCGAGGCGACTCTCGGCGGCCCCCAACCACCGATCGCGATGGCGCTCCATGCCGATCCCGGCTCGCTGCGCTCGCGCGCCGAGGCGATCGCGGTCAGGCTCGGGGGCGATGCCGGTGTCGTCCCGAGTGACGGAGCGGTCGGCGGCGGAAGCGGACCGGGTGTGGCCCTCCCCGGTTGGGCGGTGAGCCTCCCCGAGCGCTACGCGAAGCGCTTGCGAGCTGGCGACCCGGCGGTTGTCGCGCGGCTCGACGGCGGCCGCTGCCTCCTCGATCTGCGCTGCATTCCGCCCTCCCACGACGACGCACTCGTCGCTGCGGTGCTCTCGTGCAGGTGATCGCAACCGCGGGTCATGTGGACCACGGGAAGTCGACGCTCGTGCGGGCGCTCACCGGTATGGAGCCGGACCGCTGGGCCGAGGAGCGCCGCCGGGGCATGACCATCGACCTTGGATACGCATGGACCACGCTCCCATCGGGTGAGCAGATCGCGTTCGTCGACGTGCCGGGCCACGAGCGCTTCACGACCAACATGCTCGCCGGCGTCGGGCCGGTGCCGGCCGTGCTCCTGGTGATCGCGGCCGACGAGGGTTGGGCTGCGCAGACCGACGAACACGTCCGGGCCCTGGACGCCCTCGGCGTCCGTCACGGCCTGGTGGCGGTGACCAGGAGCGACCTGGCCGATCCGTCGGCGGCAGCCGAGCAGGCGCGCGACCGCCTGGCGGCAACCACGCTGGCGGGCATTCCCGCGGTGAGCGTGTCCGGATCCACGGGCGCGGGCCTGCAGGTGCTCCGAGCCGCCCTCGATGCGCTGGTGAGTGAGCTGCCTCCCGCCGATTCAGAGGCGCGCATCCGCCTCTGGGTGGACCGGTCATTCACCGTGCGGGGGAGCGGCACGGTGGTCACCGGGACACTCGCGGCGGGGACCCTCCGCCGCGGAGACCTCCTCGAGCTCGGCGATGCCACGGTGTCGGTGCGAGCACTCCAGCGGCTCGGTCAACCGGCCGAGATCGTGACCGCGCCGGCTCGCGTGGCGGTGAACCTGCGAGCCATCCGGCATGAGGACATCCGGCGCGGCGACGCGCTGCTGACGCCGGGAGCATGGCGGCCCACCAGCGTGGTCGACGCCCGCGCCGATGGCGGCTGCCTGCCGGGCCACGTGGTGCTCCACATCGGATCGGTTGCGGTCCCGGCGACGGTCCGAAGGCTGGACTCGGCGAGCCAGGCGCATTCGAGCGTGGTGCGGCTCACGCTCGGCGCGCCGACGCCCCTCCAGGTCGGCGACCGGGTGCTGCTGCGTGACCCAGGTCGCCACCAGATCCTCGGGGGAGCGACCGTCCTCGACCCTGCCCCGCCGCCACTCAGGCGCCGAGGGGCCGCCCGGGCGCGCGCGGCGTCACTCGCCGCTGATCAGGGCACTCCCGATGCCGGAGCGGAACTCGCACGACGGGGAGCGGCAAGCCGCGAGCTGCTCCGCGCGATCGGTGTCCCGGTTGAGGATCCGCTCCCGCCAGGCTTGGTCTCGGCCGGGTCGTGGCTCATCACCGAAACACGCTGGGAGGAGTGGCGGCGGGCGCTGCAGGCTGTCATCGCCCGCCGCCCACCCGGGCTCCTCGATACCGGCATGAGCCATTCGGATCTCGCGCGAGCACTGCAGCTCGAGGAGGCCCAGCTCGTGGCTCACCTGGTTCGCTCGTGCTCCGACCTCGAGGAGATCGGCGGCCGCGTGCGCCGGCGTGGGAGCGCACCTGCGCTGCGACCCGACCTCGAACAGGCGGTGTCACGGCTCGTCGGGTCGCTCGAGGCCGAGCCGTTCGCCGCGCCCGAGCAGCAGCGTCTGGTTGCCCTCGGGCTCGGGCGGCGCGAGCTCGGTGCGGCGGCAGCCGCGCGCGCCATCCTGCTGCTCCCCGGAGACATCGCGCTCCTCCCGACCGCGCCGCGCCTTGCCGCCGAGCGGCTCGGTAGTCTGCCGCAGCCGTTCACGCTGTCCTCCGCGCGTCAGGCGCTCGGCACCACGCGTCGCGTCGCCGTCCCACTCCTGGAGCACCTCGATCGGATCGGAGTCACCGAGCGCGTCGACGGGGATCTGCGCAGGCTGCGGGCTCCGACCGGCGTGCGCTAGGGACGATCGGCGACAGCGGCCGCCCGTTCCTCGAGGCGCTGACGTTGCGGAACGACGGTATATCGAGGGTCGAGTGCCGACTGCTGCCCGGCTTCGAAGATGGCGAACCTGGTGCAGACGGAACCGGCGAGCAGCGCCGCCCCGGAGACCCGCGCAGCGCCCCGAATACGGCTGCCAAAGAGGATCGTGCCCAGGGCGCCGCCAATCGTCAAGGCGCGGCTTGCGTCCATGAGCCGCTTCGCCTTCCCGGTGCGAAGCGTCTCGGCGCTGAGCCCCATGCTCCGCCCCATCCGCGCCTCCATGGTCAGCGCAAGCACGGCTCCACCCACCGCCAGGCGTCGCGCCGGCGCCGCCTGCGCAACGCCGGTGCCGAGCATCGCCAGACCTCCGGCGGATGCTGCGGCCGAGCCGGCGAAGATCAGCGGGAGCTCGCGCCACGCGGCGTGCCAGGCCGGTGTGGCGGTGTCGGCCAGCAACACGCCCGTGTACGAGGCGAGCGCCGGCGCGAGCGCCGCGGCCAGCACGCCCGCCGGCCGGGCGCCCAGCGCGAGAAGGCGGCCGGCGATCGGAACCGGGCGCGGCAGCATCGCGGCGACCTCGGCAGCGGCCGCCAGGCTCGCGAGCGGACCGTAGGCGGCGAGGACCCACGTGCCCATTGACATCGGCGACGTCGGTTTGACGGTCCGCATCATGTTCAGGAACCGCATCGGCTTCCCGAGATCGTGAATGAGCGCCGCGGTCCCGGCGGCGCCGCCGGCGAGTGCGCCGAGGCGGGCCACCCGGCGTAGCTCGGGGCGATTGGTGAGATCCGCTCCCGCCGCGAGCAGCGACGAACCGGCCGCGAGTCCGCCGAGAAACAGGTACGCGGGGATGTCCAGCTCCCATGGGGCCGCCTTGACGATCGGTCGCCCGTAATACGACGCGAAGGTTGCAGGAGGCACCATCAGCCGCTCGCCGCTGCGGCCTCCACCGCCGCGCCGGCGCCGCTGAGGCATGCCGGCCGCCGCCCCGGGGAGCGGCTCCGCGGTCACGGCCGGGCCCGCACGAATGCCGCGGCAGCGCCCGCGAGCAACGTCGCGCCGGCGATCGCGGCGGTTCGCCACATCGCCGGGAGGTCACTCGTGGTGACCACCGGATCCGGCGGCAGCCCGTAGACCTCCGGCTCATCCAGAAGCAGAAAGAACGCGCCGGCGCCCCCGATGCCGTCATTGGGGTCGGCACCGTACAGGCGCGCGTCCGCGACACCCACCGCGTGCAGATCCTCGACGCGCCGCTGCGCCCGGACTCGCAGCTCGTCAAGGTCTCCGAACTGGATCGACTGCGTCGGGCACGCCTGGGCACACGCGGGGGTCAAGCCGTCACTGAGGCGGTCGTAGCAGAGCGTGCACTTCTGCGCGATGCCGACGTTCCGCGCTCCTGGCGGGCCCTGCCGGCGGTCGATGACGCCGAACGGGCATGCCGGGATGCAGTACCCGCAGCCGTTGCAGATATCGTCCTGGACCACGACCGTCCCGAACTCCGTGCGCGTCAGCGATCCGGTCGGACACACGTCGAGACAGGCCGCCTGGGTGCAGTGCTTGCAGACATCCGACGACATCAACCACCGAATGCCGGTCTCAGCCGCGGCCGCCGGACTGTTCTGGCCAGATGTGGCCGCAAACATTGGCAGCGGCGTGAGGCCCGGCGCCCCGGTTGCCCGTCTCGGCTGCTCGATGAACGCCACATGTCGCCAGGTGCTGGCACCGAGGCCACCGGTGTTGTCGTAGGACATGCCGAGCATCTGCAGTCCGTCCTCGGGGATGCCGTTCCACTCCTTGCACGCGACCTCGCACGCCTTGCAGCCGATGCAGATCGAGCTGTCGGTGAAGAACCCCTTCCGGGCGGGCGCGTCGGTCCAGCCCGTGTCCGCGGCGGGGTCCGAGGACGACGACCAGCGAGATCTCACGTTGCGCCTTCCGATGGGGTCACGCGCCTGGTACCGGTGTCCACGTTGAGCCCTGCCCGTCGCCGGTACTCCTCGACGTAGCGAGGCAGGGCCGGACCGGTCGGCCGGCGCCCCGGCTGGATGTCGCACGACGCCGCCTTCGATTCCTGGATATGCACATTCGCGTCCAGCGCCACCCCCATCACGTCATTCGCCGAGTCACCGCTCACGATCGCTCCGCCGCCACCGACCCCCCAGTGATACGGCAGCCCGATCTGGTGGACGACCCTGCCGCCGACGAGGAGCGGGGTGAGCCGGTCGGTGACCAGCACCCTCGCCTCGATCGCGGTCCGCGCGGTGACGATGGTCGCCCAGCCGAGATGTTCGAGACCACGCTCTGCCGCAAGCTCGGGCGACACCTCGCAGAAGAACTCCGGCTGCAGCTCGGCAAGGTACGGCGACCAGCGGCTCATGCCGCCGGCAGTGTGATGCTCGGTCAACCGGTAGGTCGTCACGATGTACGGAAACACCTCGGAGCCCGGTTCCGGTGGCGACGGGCTCGAGAGGTTCTCGGCGCGGGGAAACATCTCGCGGGTGGGGTTCGACTGCTGCGAGTGCATCGGGTTGCGCAGTGGCGACTCGACCGGCTCGTAATGCACGGGCAGCGGTCCGTCCAGGAGTCCGCTCGGGGCGTAGAGCCACCCCTTGCCGTCGGCCTGCATGATGAATGGATCGTCGCCCGCGAGTCCCTCAGGCCCGCCCACACCGGGCGCCGGCCGGAACGACGGCGCCTTGGTTGCCTGGAAGTCGGGGACGTCGTGACCCGTCCACCTGCCGGCGGTCTCGTCCCACCAGACATACGCCTTGCGCGCGCTCCACGGTCTCCCCTCCGGGTCAGCCGACGCGCGGTTGTAGAGGATGCGCCGGTTCATCGGCCAGGCCCAGCCCCACTCGGGGGCAACCCACGACTGCTCCGAGCCCGGCTTCCGCCGCGCCGACTGATTGACGCCGTCGCTGTACACGCCCGTGTAGATCCAGCACCCACCCGAGGTGGAGCCGTCCGCCTTCATCTCGACGAAGCTGTTGAGCGGCTGCCCGGCCTTCTCGCCACCGAGGTGGCGACCGTTGATCTCGCGCAACACAGCCTCCGCGTCCGGTTCCTCGCCGTCGAGCAGCGGATAGTCCCACGCGAGCCTGCGCAGCGGTGTGTCGCGCTCGAGCGGCGACGACGCGAGCCGTTCGCGCAGCATCCGGCCGAGGTGATAGAAGAAGTGCAGCTCGCTGCGGCAGTCGCCGGACGGCTCGACTGCCTTGTGATGCCACTGGAGCAGGCGCTGGGTCTGCGTGAACGTGCCGTCCTTCTCGGTGTGCGCCGCGGCCGGAAGGAAGAACACCTCGGTGGCGACGTCCTCGCTGCGCATCTCACCAGTGGCGATCTCCGGGCCGTCTTTCCAGAAGGTGGCTGACTCGATGAGGTTGAGGTCGCGCACAACGAGCCATTTCAGGTGGGACATGGCGAGCCGCTGCAGCTTGCCGTTCGCGGATCCGACTGCGGGATTCTGCCCGAGCAGGAAGTAGCCCTCGACCTTGTCGTCGAGCATCTCGACGATCGTCTGGTAGTTGCTGTGATCGCCGCTGATGCGCGGCAGCCAGCCGAACCCGAACTCGTTGTCCGGCGTGGCGGCGTCGCCCCACCATGCCTTCAGAAGGCTCACGACGTAGGTGTCGGCGGCCGTCCAGAAGCCCTTCTGCCCCGCACTCTTCATGGACGCGAGATACGCGACGAGGTCGCCATGCACGCCGGCCTTCGGCATCGGCAGATACCCGGGGAGCAGATCGAACAGCGTCGGAATATCCGTCGATCCCTGGATGCTCGCGTGGCCACGCAGGGCGAGAATGCCGCCGCCGGGACGGCCCATGTTTCCCAGCAGCAGCTGGATGATCGCCGCGCCCCGGATGTACTGGACGCCCACGGAATGCTGCGTCCACCCCACCGAGTAGACCCACGCCGTCGTGCGCTCGCGGCCGCTGTTGGCCGTGACCGCCTCGCACACCCTCGCGAGCTGCTCGGCCGGAACGCCGCAGATCCGTTCGACCATCTCCGGGGTGTAGCGCGCGTAGTGGCGTTTGAGGATCTGAAACACGCAGAAGGGATCCTGCAGGCTCTCGTCGCGGCGGACGTGACTGCTCGGCAGAGCCGGACCGCGTCCCCCGAGCTCATCGCCGCCGCCGCCCGCCTGCGCCGGTGGCTGCCGCCCCGCGACGACACGGGAGCCGGCGGCAGCGGCGGTCTCCATGCCTTCATAGGCCCAGCTCGTCGTGTCGTACGTGCCCGTCTTCGGGTCGAAGCCGGAGAAGAGACCGTCGAGCTGGTCTGCATCCTGGAAGTCCTCGCTCACGATGGTTGCCGCGTTCGTGTAGCTCACGACGTACTCGCGGAAGTATTTCTCGTTGGAGAGGATGTAATTGATGATGCCGCCAAGGAAGGCGATATCGCTGCCGGCGCGCACCGGCAGGTACATGTCGGCCATCGCCGACGTTCTCGTGAATCGCGGGTCGATGTGGATGATCGTCGCGCCGCGCGCCTTCGCCTCCATCACCCACTGGAAGCCGACCGGGTGACACTCGGCCATGTTCGAACCCTGAATGACGATGCAGTCAGCGTTCTGGAGGTCCTGCTGGAAGGTCGTGGCTCCGCCGCGTCCGAACGAGGTCCCCAGACTGGGGACGGTGGAGCTGTGTCAAATTCGGGCCTGATTCTCGACCTGCACGACCCCGAGTGACGTGAAGAGCTTCTTGATCAGATAGTTCTCTTCGTTGTCGAGGGTTGCGCCACCAAGGCTCGCGATGCCGAGGGTGCGGCGCAGAGCGTCACCCCGCTCGTCAGCGTCCTCCCAGGTCCGCGCGCGAGTTTCGAGGATACGGTCGGCAATCATCTCCATGGCTCGCTCGAGGGGCAGGTCTTCCCAATCGGTGCCGTATGGGCGCCGGTACTTCACGGTCGTCACCCGGCCCGGGCTGTTCACCAGTTGCTCGCTCGCCGATCCCTTCGGGCACAGGCGGCCGCGCGAGATCGGCGAGTCGGGGTCGCCCTCGATGTGCACCACTCGCTCGCCTTTGACGTAGACACGCTGGCCGCAGCCGACCGCGCAGTACGGGCAGATGCTCCTGACCACCCGGTCGGCGGTCCTGGTCCTGGGCGCGATCGCCTCGGTGAGGGCCGAGCGCACCGCGGTCCCGCGCCCGAGCCGGTCACCGCCGGTCATCTGGCGAACCACTGGCCAGCTGCGGAATCGACTGCGGATGCTCATGGGAAGGACCTCCGAGCGTGCTCTGGCGGCGCGACAGAATGGCAACGATGATAGTCGCGGTGTCCGTGACGCCACAACGCCCCCGGAACCATGCCCCGCGATCGCTGCGACACCTGTTCGTGGAATGGGACGGCATGGACGGAGCTGCACCCCGAGCTCGACGCCCCGGGTGACATGGCCTGGTTCACCATGGCGTACGACGATGCGACGCGCCAGGAGGTCGCCGTCGGGGCGTTCGCACCGATCTCGCGTGCGCTGAATCCGACAACGGCCGAAACGGGCCGATCAGCGGGAGACGAGGCTCGAACTCGCGACCCCTACCTTGGCAAGGTCCGGCGTCCAATCTGAATACGCGAGGACGAGAAAACGGCCTCGCGGCGCCTACTTCCCCGCAGGATTGATGCTGTTCGTCGCGGAGTTAACGGGGGTTGACATCAAGCCACCACGACCTGTCCGGTCATCGAGTGAGAGCACCCTCGCCTGGGCGTTGGTGCCGCTCATAGGGTGCGGCACCCGTCGGGCGTCAACAAGAAGACCGGCAAGACAGGCGCGGCAGGAGACCACCGTCAAGTCGAGGGCCGTCGCCGGATGGCCCGCCGGCCGAGTACGCTTGGGGCATGGGCACCGGAACCAAGAGGGCGCCCGAGCGATCGGCAGGGGCAGAGATTGGATTCTTGGGCGCGTGGCTGTCCGCGGCGCGCCGATTAGTCAAGGCCGCACGAGCGCAACACAGACCTGTGACGATCACCGTCCGCGGGGAGACCGTCGGTGAGACTCGTCCTGTGTTCATCCTGTACGAGATGGAGCACGGACAGCGCTTGGCTCAATTCGGCGACCGGATTGAGGCGTTGGCAGCACTGGAGCGCGTGCAGAAGCGCGACCCGGATAATGCGGCGCTGTACGGCGTGCGGCAGCTGCGCCACGGTCGTCCGGTCGGCGACTACATCACGGCCGTCGAGACGGGAGCAAGACCGACGGCTCGGCAACGCTGAGCCAGTCGAGGCTGCGCGGAGCCCAGACCTCGATATGCTCCGGCTCCACCCGATCTCGAGCGACGTGGATGCGGGGAGACGCCGCAAGCTCGATCCTAGAGACCCACGCTCGGGGGTGATTCGACCGGAGCGCTGCAGCTTCGGCAGTCGTGTAGAAGCTCAGACCGAGCCGGTGGATCTCGGGCACTTCGCGCTCCTCGGCCTTGCCAGATCCGAGAACGTTGAAATCACCGCTGTTCGGCTGTTGCGCCTGCGTGAGCCGGAAGATGACCAACCTCTCCGTGAGTGGGACAGCGAGGATGCGGTCGTTTCCAGATGGGGGAAGGGGGATCTCCATCGCCATGGTCGCTGCGATTCTGCCTCAGCGCGGCGGTCGACCACTCCTGTGTGTGCTTGAGCCGCTCCGGGCCCCCGTCTCCCAGCAACTAGGAATCGGGGTGGTGTCGTCGTCGTCAACAACCTCACCTAACCTTCGCTGCTCCGCTGGTGGGAGTGCGACACGTTGTGGTTGGCGTGTCGCACTTCACGACGGCAGCTACCGTGTGACCGCCGCCTCCCATCCGTCGTAGGTGCCGTCGTACTCGCTCGCCAACGTTTCAAACCGAGCCCGCAGTGCCGCTACGTTCTCCGCACTGGGCACCATGTCAGAGTTGGCTACGAGAAGCGCTTTGAACTTCCGGTTCTGAACGGGCTGCATATGAACGCTGTACCCCATGGACTCGAGTTGAGTCGTCGCTTTGCGTGCGTCGTCATCAGAGCGCAGCAACAAGAAGTTGCGCACGTCCGTGGACTTGGTAAGGTCGCCGCCCGCCTTTGCAAGTTGCGCTAGCGTCGCTTGGTCGAGCGCCACTTTATTGCTGGAGCGCGCCGGACGCACACGTCTAAGCCATCCCATCGTTCGGATCGTACGCGGCTTCGCGGGTCAGCGTCGCGTTCAGTGGGCGGGGTCGGCACAACCGACCACCGCTGAGCTTACTTAAGACTTGTCATCGGCTTCTGGGTACTTTCGCGGATGCTAATGGGCGAGTCTTCATTCCCCGTGAGGGTTAGGGCCATCCCAAGACGCGCAGCGTGCTCGCGCGCAGGCTGAGAGATTCCGCGAATTGCTCGAATGCAAGTAGGCGGTGGCCGGCGAGTGCATTCACCTGGCGCCGGACCAGACCCTCGCGATTTCCTAGGGTCACGTTCAACTCACTCCACCTGACGGGGACCTATGGTGCGAGCGTCAGGGACAACTCCACGGCCCAATAACGCTGAGCGTGGGACCTGGGGGTACGGTTTGGCCATTGGACGCTTGGACGCCCACGGAGGAGGCTTGGAGGACGGCGTTCACGTTTCCCGACCGCCCGTCGCTGCCGGTAACGTCCACGCCCCCGCCGACCGACTCCCAGAATGTGCCGGTCGTGGACTGGAGGAGGGCAACCTTTGGCACATCATTCCTACCGAGCTGAAACTGCCACGGTGCCAGACCGTACGTGCCCGGACCAGTGTAGAAGCCAGCGTTGAGTTCGATGTAGAGCAGGAACACGTGCTGGCTGTCAACAAAGCGCAGCACAGCGGCAAGGACGCCGCTACTGACACTGACCGAGCACGTTGAAGTCTTGTCTGGGGCCGCCGTGACGCATGTATTGATTACTCCCGTCAGTCCGATCTCGTCAGACGGGCAAGCGAACGGCGTTGGTGTCGGTGCCGGTGTGACGATGGCCGGATGGTTGCGGGTCGGTGACGCCTCCTGGAGACCCATCACCCTCGTGATGAACAAGGACACACCGGCGAAGACGACCACGAAACCCGCCAGCCAGATCACGGCCTTGGGCCGATGTGATTCTCGCGACATGCCCAATGGATAGCTTCCTCTGGGCGACTATACCGCCGGGCGGGCGCTGATGAGGCCGCCGAGGTCGAGGCTATCCTGCACAAAGCCAGCTGACGGCCTATTCCGTATTGTCTAGGTGCAATCGCGGATGTCTGGCCTGCGCGAGGATCCCTTCCTACTTGTGGTCCGACAATGATGTACTCGCTCAGCTTGAAGAGCGTCGCTCCCGAGGTGGCATCGCGCACCAGGCGTTTCCCGTCCACCAGTAGTTGCCGTCGGGCGAGCGGAGGGCATCATCGGGCACCGCGGCGATGGCGCTCACCCACGCGTTCCCGTTCCACCACACGCGGTCGGTCACGCTCAACCAGGTATCGGCATTCCGCCACCAAGTGCCGTCGGGGGACATGACGTAGTTTGGAGCGAGACCGGCGAGAATCGTGCGCTTGACATCGCGATTGGAATAGCTGAAGGCAACAAACGCGCACACAACGAAAATACCGACTGGCAGTCCCCACAGGATCGCACCGTACACGGTGGGCCCGACACCGGGGAAGAGCCAGGAGGAGATGCCCCATGCGACCGATTCCGGAATCACAAAGGCCAATCCAAACCAAAGCTTGGCTGCTGGGTTTGCCGTGATTCCCTGCCAGTACCCACCTGACTTCCCGGGGTGCGGGCTTCGAGCCGTCACGATACATGCGAGGCCGTATGCCGTGGCGAGAACCGCCATCGTGACGTCAACGGCGACATAAGGGGTGCCCAGGACGGCGGCCGTGACCCGCACCGTTGGCGCAGCCTCAACCGACCCGATCAGCGCTCCCAAGACCAGTGCGTGAGGAACGCTCGGCCAGAACCGTGGCCTCCGCCCAATCGGCACTTTCCAAGGTACCCGGCGCCATCTCGCCCCCGGCGGCGCGACGAGCCCAGGGTGAGTCTCCGCATCCATCGCTAACAGCGTAACCGCGTGACCATCGGAAGTCATCGGGGCATCTGCCATCCCGGTCCATGATTGGCCTAAGGGCCGAGAACTGACCTTCGGCTCTGTGGGGACATTGGCGAACCCTGGCCTGCGCGTGTGCGGTGATCCACGCGGATCACAGCGCCGTCGGAGGCTCCTGCGGCCCACGACGCAAGGCGACCTCGATGATCTGGGTCGCAGCGTCTCCCTTCGAACGGATCTCTCCAAGGTCGAGAGCCAGCTTTGCTTCGGCGAAGTCTGCATTCGGCCAAGTGAGTCCAATGGTCAAAGTATCCCCGGTCGTCGGCATCGGCTGGAGGTAGAGCATCCAGGTCATCGCACCTCCACCGGTTTCAACGCACCGCACCAACGTCAGCGACGGACCTCCGGTCAGCGGGGTACCGGGTGTTGGGACAACCGGCTCAGGTTCGAGAACATGTTCGTCGGGCAGGATCACCTCAACCGCCGGTCGAGGCTCGTCTGACCCCATCATCATCTCCATCAGACGCCTCGCCTCCGGCCGGCGGGCATCTCGCAGACCTCCTTGCTCGAAGACTCGCTGTGCGTGATCAAACATCGGATGCCGGTTCAGCGCCGTGCGAAGTTTCGGTTCGCCTGTGTAGAAGCAGAGCCAGAACTCGATCCCTGCAGGGAACGCGAGGACGCGGTCGAGAAAGACGGTTACACGGTCGGCCCGGCCGATCATCTGGCCACTCGTGCATTCAGCACCACGCCATCCAAGGGGTGGGAGTCGCTGCAGGAAGCGTTCGGCGGTTAGCCCACACTCCTGCTCTGGGAATCCGCTTATGTCTATAGGAAACACGCGTACCTCCGCGCAGAGGCTACGCCTCGCGCTCACCTGCCGGCTCTCCCGTCGATACCGGGTGCCAGCCTGGGCGGGGGGTATCGTTCCTAGATGCCACCAAACCCTGCGCCCGCGAGAGGTATGCGAGCACCCATCCCAAGGTCCAGACGCCATTGCTCGGTCGATACTTAGCCGAGTGCGCTGTGCTCGTCGCACTGACTGCCGGGTACATCCTGGCCCTCTACTTCCTCGTACTCCTCCACTGGTATCGGCCCAAGGACAAGGGGAAGTTCGCACGTACGAAACTCGGCGCTCTCACACCATGGCTGGCAGCGCATCCATTTGTCCCGCTTCCGGCCGCGGCCGCAGTCCTCTTCGCGGCGGCTGGCTTTAGTACGTCGTTAGAGGTTGCTCGTGTCCTACTCTGGGCAACCGCCGGAGTATGCGCCGCGGCCGCGGCCGCGGTCGCCCTACACGAACCGGCCTGGGCCCGGGAGGGGCGTCTTTATTTCGAGGCTGAAGCTTCATACACGCCAGGCAGGGCAGAGCGAATCGAATGGGTAGCTTCCGCCTTGTTCGTGACTGGGATGGTTGTAAGCTTCGTCATCGTACTTGGCCCGACGCCTACCACTTTGGCAGAGGTTGCGATCGTAATCGGCGCGGCCCTTGGGAACATTAGACGTCGGTTCAGACAGAAGCATTAGCGTCACGCAATCGGCCACCGTCAGCCAAGGTACATTCGCGGATGCCTGCGCGAGTATCGTCACCCCTAGGTCGACTTCCGTGAAAACCAGCTGCCCTGCCGATTTCTAGACTCATCCCATGAGCGAGCGGAATGCGCTTGAACTTCCTCGTCCCGACTTGACCCATGGGTCGATCGTGCTACGGGCGTGGGATGCGGCCGACGCTGCTGAGTTGGTCGCTGCGGTCGGGATCGCGGAAACCGAAGCCATGCCGCACTGGAAGTCAATGGAGGAAGCCAGAAGGTGGATCGCTCGCCAAGGCACACGCCTCATCGAGCGCGTGGGGTATCCGTTCGCGATCGCCTCACGCGAAACCGCCCTGGTTCAGGGGTTCGTCGGTTTGTGGTTGCGCCCGGATGGAAGCGCGGCGTTTGGATACTGGGTCCTGCCGCACGCCAGAGGGCGCGGCTTGGCCACGGACGCCGTCGAATTGGTTGCCAGGTGGGCACAGGATGAATTGGGGATCAGCGTTCTGGAGATCGCCGCAGAGCCCGAGAATACCGGCTCCATTCGGGTTGCCGAGCGTTCGGGATTCGAGCTGGTTGGCCCGGTGGCAGGGTACCGCGAGGCCGGCGGTGGAAGCCATGACGTGCTGCTCTATCGACGCAAGGGCTAGCTTTACTGTGGGGCGGCAACGCAGGCTGGGAGTCACGGGCAGCCGCAACAGGTTCCTGATCTGCAGTAGCGCGCCAACACTCGTGCGCTGCGTCGAGTGCAAGGGCAGACGCGATGGCCAACTCATCACCCTTGCGGCCAGAGACCCCGACGATCACCAGCCGCCAGCCTCAGCCACACCACTGCCGCACACAGCCACTACCGCCGCAGCAAAGTCCCTCAGCCATCGCCGACGCCCACCATCACGCGCAGACAATTACACCTGCGGTGAACACCCCTGTTGAACGGCGAAAATGTAAGCGCCCTGTAGGCATTTCGCCCCTACGCTGGAACTCGTGCAACACGGGTTCTCGCGATGATCTCGATCGGCAAGCTCACCAGCGTCGAGCAGGCGGTGCGGTATCTGCGCGAGGCCATCACTCACCAGCAACTCGAGTACTACACCGGCCGCGGTGAGTCGCCGGGACGCTGGAGCGGCGCCGGCGCTCAGGCCCTCGGACTGCGCGGTGAGGTGATCGACACTGACTTCGCCGCGGTGCTCAGCGGCATACATCCACGCGCGGGCGAGGATCTCGGTAAACACTGGCGCACCCAGACGGTTGTCGCGTTCGATATAGCAGTGTCGGCACCGAAGGACGTGAGCATCCTCTACGCGCTCGGCGACGAACGCACGCGCGCACCGATCGTGCGCATCCATGGCGAGGGAGTCCAGGCAGCCGCCGACTATCTCCAGGCCAACGCCGGCTGGGCTCGCCAGTTCAACCCGAAGACCAGGACGACCGAGGCGGTGCGCGCCAAGCTGGTCATGCCCGAGTTCGTGCATCGCACCGCGCGCCCGGTGACCGATCCGAGCACCGGCAGGGTCACGGTCGATCCGCAGCTGCACACGCATGTCACCGTACCGACCTGGGTGCAGCGACCTGACGGCAGTTGGAGCCAGCTGTACAGCGAGCCCCTGTATCAGCACGCCGCCGCTGCCGGAGCCATCGCTCAGGCGGAATGGCGCGACCGTCTGGTGCGCGAGCTTGGCATCTCCACTGTGGTCGACGGCAAGGGCTGCTTCTCCATCATCGGCGTCACCGATGCGCAGCGCCGTGAATTCTCCCGGCGCACTCAGCAGATCGAGGCGCTCGAGCGCCAGCTGGGCATCGACTCCCCGTACGGACACAAACTCGCGGTGGTGTCGACGCGCGAGAGCAAGGATGAGGTCGCTCCCACCGAGAACCTCTTCGCCCAGTGGCGGGAGCGCGCCGCAGGCGTCGGGCTCGATACCACCAGCATCCGGACACTCCTGACACGCGAGCCCGCGGCATTGCAGCCGCGCCGGCTCGATGTGGAGCGCAGCACCGAGCTGCTCGGCGAGCGCGGGCTCACCGCCCAGTACGCGACCTTCACCCGTCGCGATGTCATCCGCAGCGTGGCGGCACACGCGCCATTGGGGATGAGCCGGGCGCAGCTCGAGGCCACCGCCGACTGGATCCTCGCCGACCGCGAGGCGGTGCAGCCGCTCGTGCCGCACCGTCTCGAAGGAGAACGCGATGGCGACGCGATCACCCGGTGGATCGACACCGGCCACGAGCTGCGCTACACCACCCCGGAGATGCTCGCCATCGAGCGGGGCATGATCGCCACCGCCCAGCGGCGATCGGCAGCGTGCGTCGGTGTCGCCGACGCCCGGGAGACTGAGGCAGCCATCGCCGCGCGACCCACGCTGACCACTGACCAGCGGTCGATGGTCAGGACCGTCTGCCAGAGCCCGGCCGGCGTGGTGGTCGTCGAGGGTGCCGCCGGGGTGGGCAAGACCTTCGCCTTCGACGTGTGCCGGGAGGCGTTCGAGGCCACCGGCATCCAGGTCATCGGCTGCGCGCTCGCCGGACGCGCCGCCGACGTGCTCGAGACCGGCGCCGACATCCCCACCTGGACGGTCACGGGGATGCTCCACGAACTGCAGGTCGACCATCTGCCACCCAGCGGCGTGCTCGTGGTCGACGAGGCAGGCATGATCGGCGACCGCGAGCTTGCC
>DATLRB010000001.1:0-11101 GCA_035534875.1 Saccharimonadales bacterium (SeqCode) | reverse complement strand
CGCTTACATCGTCCTGGCCGGACTCTGGGCCAGCCCCATCAGCGGGGCGTCGATGAACCCGGCCCGTTCCTTCGGGCCAGAACTTGTCGGCCTCAACTTCGCCAACTTCTGGATATACGTGATTGGCCCCATTGCTGGCGCGGTGCTGGCGGTGGGCATAGCCTTTGTCCTGCGTGGTCCCGGCGGAGAGGATCCCACCGCAGCAACCGCCGCCGAGGGTTCGCTCTCGACGGGCTGAGGCGGACGGGATCGGCCGGCGCATTTGATGCGTTTCTAAGCCTTGGCGTCGCAACGACGCCAACGGTGCCGACCACGTTCGCCGGACCATCTGCCAGCGTCGGCGGAGTGATCGGACTCCGGCGCTGGTGACTCGGGCGACGTCTTCAGCAGCACCACCTAGTCCACGTCAGGGACCGATTCGGGTGGCCTATTGAGGCCCCTCACGCCCTCGAGCGTCAATTACCAAACGCGTAGCTGAGGCTCCCAGCGACACGAAAGGAGAAACAGCGATGCATCTCAACCGGGGTGGATGGAAAGCCGCGGGTGCAGCAGTCGATTTTGTGCGTAATCCGCTGGGCGCTGCTCCCCATCACCGCACGAGTGTGGGTAGCCTGCCAGGGTCAAGCAAGAGGCACCGGAATCAGTGAACCCGCAGCCCACAGTGACGACTCGTATCGGCGCTCGCCGGTCCGCGAGGGGTGTATGTCGTCGGACCGGCTCTCGGCGCCCTGGTCGCGGTCGGCTTTGCGTTCGCGTTGCGAGGCAAGGGAAGCGACTATGCTGCAGAGCGGGCCGCCGAGGGTGCGAGTCAGTGATCGGAGCGACCGTACCACGATCACGGCGACCGGAGGACTGCGCGCAGATGGCGACGAAGGAACACTGGAGTGTGAACCCGGCACCGCACGACTTCGAGGCCGCAGCCGACTACCTGACCTTCTCTTTGACGAGCCCACTGTCCGTGGGGTGGTGCGCCGGCTCCGCACGGTGCTCAGGAGATGCCATGCAAGCTCAGGTCATTCGCTGCCGCGAGTTCGCGTTGACGCGACTGGAAGAGGTATTCGCTGGTTCGGACGAAAGTGGACAGGGGATGGTGGAGTATGCCCTTATCCTCGTCCTCATCGCGGTCGTGGTGATTGTCATCCTTACGACCGTGGGCCACCGTGTGAACAACGTGTTCTCCAACATCAGCCACGGACTGAGCACCTAGGAATCATCAGCTCTTTTGCCCGACGCGGCGGCGCCACAGGCTCGCTCTCTCTGAATGCGAGCATGGGCGCCGCGCCGCTTGTCCGCGATGCAGCCTGTCTTGAGCGAATCAGCGCAGGTCGAGCCGGCGGAATCCGGCAACCGCGGTCAGCGTCAAGAGGACCCCAACGAAGATCAGTACCCCAACGGACGCGAGGCTGAGACCGTTGGCAAGCTGCTGGTTTCCGACTGACCAGTAGAAGAGCGACGCGTACCGAGCTGGGCGAATCCATCCGATCACCGGCGCAAGTGAGCTCACCAGATACGATGTGGCGGCCAGCGCCGCTGTGACGCCGAGTGCGGTCCCGCGGCTGCCGGTGATCGACCCGACGGCGACAGCGCACAGTCCGAAGTCGATACCGAGGAGCGCGACCCCAAGGCTCAATCCGGCGAGATGCGTGACAGGGAAGGAGAGATCGAACTGTCTGCCGATGAGGACGCACAGCATGGTTGCGATCGCGAGCAGGAGCGCCTGCAGGCTCAACGCTCCAACCTTTTGCAGTACCACGGTTCGTCGAGATACCGGGAGGATCGTGGCAAGCGACAGCGTGCCGTCTTCATCCTGCCCGGCAATGCATGACGCGCCGTAGCCCACGGTGATCAGCAGCATGATGAGTGGGAGGAAGTTCTCATAGATGTTCGCGTCGAGCCATCCGCTCGGTGACGTCAGCGAACCGGTCGCCCCGAAGAGGGCCGCGACCCCCGACGCGTTCTTGGTGAGTTGATCGAGGCTCGTGTCGTCTTTGAACTGCGGGTATAGCACCACGATGACCAACGCGTAGAGCACCATCCCTATCACGTAGCTGAGGAGGGCGCGCCGGCGCAGGCGGAGGTCGATGACGGCGATGTCAGCGCGCATCGACCGACTCATCCACGGATTGGTCTCGATAGTAGGTGAGGAAGAGTTCGTCGAGGTCGGCTGGACGCGCGACCACCTCGAGCGGATCGAGTTCGGCAGCGACTCGAAGCACCGGGGCAACAGCCCCGCGGAGCGCCAATGTGATGTGTTTCCCATTCGCGGCGACGACCTGAACGCCCTCGATCGATGCGAAGGGCTTCGGATCGACCGTCCTTGGGAAGGCGAACTCGATTGTCCGTGGCGCCTGCCGGCGCAGCGCCTCTACCGTATCGGTGACGACCACGTGCCCGTCCTTGATGATCGCGACGCGGGTCGCGACCCGCTGCACTTCGTCGAGTTCGTGGGACGACAGGAAGACGGTCGCCCGGTGCTCACCAGTTCACGCATCAGACGCTCGAACTCATCCTGCATCAGTGGGTCAAGTCCCGATGTGGGCTCGTCGAGGATGACCAGCTCAGGTCGATGCATGACGGCGAGTAGGATGCCGATCTTCTGCCGATTGCCCTTGGAGAGGGTGCGGGTGGGCCGCTCGAGGTCGACCCGGAACCGCTCCACAAGCTCAGCGAGAAAGATTCGGTCCTGCAGTCGCCGCACCTTGGCAGCGAACTCGACGTGCTGTCGACCGGTCAAGCGAGGGTACAGCGCGAGTTCCCCTGGAAGATATCCGACGCGTCGATGAATCTCGACAGCGTCCGCGATGGGGTCGAGTCCGAGGACCTTCGCGGCGCCCGATGTCGCGTGAGAGAGCCCGGTGAGCAGACGGATTGTCGTTGACTTGCCGGCCCCGTTCGGGCCAAGGAACCCGAAGATCTCTCCCTCCGCAACTTTGAAGTCGACGCCGACGATGCCGCGGTGTGACCCAAAGGTCTTGGTCAGCTTCTCCGCGCTCACCACCACCGTCATCACACGGCCCCCCGAGGCGTATCCGTTTCAGTGGAGGACACCTCACCGATCGTCAGGACCCCGCGCGAATAGACGTCAAGCACCTGAGCGGTCCATCGCTCCATCCCCGAGCGCGCGAGAGGATCCATGCCGAGGACCTCGTGCACCTGGTCGCGAAGCAGCACCACTGCAAGGTCATTGACCAACAGGAAGGCGGCTCTCACTTCGGCGTCGGACGAAGGCCGCACCAGCCCTGCCGCTTCAAGGGTTGCGAAGCCTGAGAGCACCGCCTCGAAAAGGGTCCGAAAGAGCGTCTCGGCGGGCTTGCCGCCGTCGATGAGGAGGCGCCGCAAGTACGAAGGAAGGAGCGGATCTCGGTCGAGTTCGCTGGAGAGCGCTGCCGCCAGCGACGCGCTCGGCCCCTCCCCGGAAGCGCGCGTGAGCTCGTTGACCAAGGCGTCGACGAGAGCGATTGCCCGATTGTCGACCGCTTCCCTCAGTCCCTCCTTCGATCCGTAGTGGTGAATCACCAGCGAGGGTGAGACGCCTGCCTCGGCCGCTATCTCGCGGAGCGTTACCGCTGCGGCACCCCGCTGGGCGAAGAGCCGCATGGCTGTCTCACGGATCGTGGCTGCAGCGGTCAGGTCGCCCGGGACTGCACGCATGTGCAGATTATAGAACATCTGTGCAGCGCTGCGAAGCCCAAGTGGATCGCGACCACCTCAGGCGAGGATGGCGAGGCGCCACCGAGCATCACGTGGGTGCTTCTTTCGCCGATTCCGGTACCACCGCCGAAGACGGCGAGCTGCGGGTATCGACTCGGTCGGATTCGACGCGGGTCTGGTATGCGACCAGGATGTCGCGATGGGTCAGCCATCCAAGGATGGTCGAACCACCTGGGTCCATGACCGGCAGTGCCGAGATGCCCTGCTGGACGAACTGCGAGAGAGCGGTGTCGAGGGGCGCGTCTGGTGCAACGGCGCCTGCCAGGTTGGCGAGGTCGCCCGCGGTGATGCCGAACGTGTCGTTACCCAAGGCGGTTTCGAGCTCTCCGGCGGTCACCACGCCGCGGTACTCGCCATCAACATCCACCACGGGAAGCGCGGCTACGTCGCGCTGCGCAAACCGGCCGACCAGGTCGTCCATGGGCGTCGTAACCAGGACTGGCTCGGGCACTGGCTGCATGGCATCGCGTACTCGAATCTTTTGCATGAGGTTGGCGCTGCGTGAACGAAGAATGTCGATCCCGCGCCGACGCAGCTTGAGTGTGTAGATGGTGTCTTTGGAGAGCAGATTGCTGAGCCCGGTGGCCGCGACGATCGCGACCATCAAAGGTAGGATGATGGTGTAGTCGCCGGTGAGTTCAAAGATGATGATCACGGCTGTGATCGGCGCTCGTGCTGCCCCCGCGAAGACCGCCCCCATACCAACGAGTCCGTACGCCCCGGCGGGCGCAACCGAACCGTGGAACAGCACGTTGGCGACCAGACCAAACGCGGTACCCAGCATCGCGCCCATGAACAGTGATGGAGCAAAGACACCGCCGGATCCACCGATGCCGATCGTCAGGCTGGTGGCGAGCATCTTGCCAACGATCAACACCAGCAGCAGCCCGAGAACGATCTGTCCGGCGACCGCGTTTTGGAGCACCGGATAGCCGACGCCATAGAGCTCGGGGAGCGCCAGCAGCAGGAGCCCGAGGAGCACGCCACCAGCCACCGGACGCAGCCATTCGGGGCCATGCCAGATGCGATCCAGGAGATCCTCGGTCCCGTACAGGATGCGGATGAATGCAAGCCCGGCAAGGCCACCCAGCACCCCGAGCATCGCGTAGAGGCCGAACTCCCAGTTGGACACGATGTGGAACGCGGGCAGCATGAGGAACGCCTGGTTGCCGAACGCCGCCCGTCCGATGACGTCGGCGGTCACCGAGGCGAGCACGACTGCACCGAAAGAGTCCACGGCGAAGTCCTGGAGGATGAGCTCGAGGGCGAAGAAGACACCGGCGATCGGCGCGTTGAACGTGGCCGAGATACCGGCGGCCGTTCCGCAGGCGACGAGCAAACGCAATCGGTTCTCGGAGACGTGCAGCACCTGCCCGATCGAGGAGCCCAGCGCCGAGCCAATCTGCACGATGGGGCCCTCGCGACCCACCGACCCGCCCGCGCCGATGCAGATCGCTGAGGCGAGCGACTTGACGACAGCCACTCGAGGTCGAATCTTCCCGCCCCGATCAGCCACGGCGAGCATGACTTCAGGGACGCCGTGGCCTCGAGCTTCAGGAGCAAAGAGCTGGATCAGGGGGCCGTAGATGAGGCCCCCGACCACGGGCGCGAGCACGACGAAGTAGATGCCGAGCCACGGCATATTGGGATTGATAGCGTGTCCAGCGGCGCTGTAATCGCTGTGACCGGTGAAGAGCAGGGTGAACCAGTGGATGAGGTCACGAAAGAGGATCGCCCCGAGTCCGCCGCCGGCGCCGACCACGAGCGCGATCGCGATAATCCCGCCCTGCGTGCCTCGTACCCAGTCGAGGGCTCGTCGGTGAAGGTCTGACGGCAGGTGGATCCGGCGAGCGGTTGAGGTCACTCTTCGTCGTCGCTGAGTCCGGCAAAGATGGCCGCTAGGACACGAGCGATGTTGTTCCAGCGGAAGCCAGAGGGGTCGAGAGAACCGTGCAGGGTGAGTCCGTCGCCGAGTGCGAGCAGGACCGAGGCGAAGGCGTTGGCAGGAATGTCGGCGATCTCGCCGTCGGCAACGGCCCCCTCGATCCAGCCCCTCAACATCGCTCTGCGGCGTCCGACCGCTGACACCATCCGCTCACGGATAGCCGGCTCGGTGAGAATGAGAGCCCACAGATCCGAACGCACTTGGACTCGGGCTTGGTCGGTGCCGCGCTCACACATCTCGCGAGCAAAACTCCGCAGCCGGTCGACATTGGAGATGGTGCGCTGAGCGAGCCTCTCAAGGCGTTCGTCGACTTCAGCCGCATCCTCCTCGAGAAGCGTGATCAGCAACTCCTGCTTGGAAGAGAAATATCCGTAGAAGGCCCCTTTGCTCACCTCTGCCTCGGCGCAGATGTCATCGACGGTCAGTTCGCTGTACCCCATACGACCGGCGCATCGCCAGGCAGCGTCGACGAGCTGCCGGCGGCGTTCAAGGCGCGCGCCTTCCGAGATGCGGGGCATGAGGATATGTTACCATGCATAAAACCGACGCGTTGGTTTTTATAATGAACTGTCCTCCCTCCCAAGAGCGGGTGGCGATGTGCCACCCGCTCCCCCGAATGGGACGTTGCCTCGAGCGCGTAGGGGGCTTGTCCCGGTTGGACGAGCAGGAGGTTTGAGGTTATGGTTGGCTCTCAGCATATGGACGACGCCGAGGCCCGGATTCGGGAGCTTCTGACTGAGGCTGCGGAGACGCACCACCGTGTGTACCGCATCGTCGACGGAAATGATCCGGATTGGGCATCCTGGTATGCGGACTGGCTCATCAATCTGTCGGAGTTGCCCACATTGCTTGGTCGAACGCCGGTGCGCAGCGAACTCGTCTATCTGCTCGTCAGGCTTGACAAGGAATTCACGGCACAACGCCGCGAAGGTGGGTGGGAGGCTTTTTACGCGATGGAGGTTTTGAGCGAGCTCGGCGGACGATGACCCGATGCGCGGCTCCGCAGTGGGCCGGGTGTGGTGGCGGAAATCCATTGGAGTCCATCGCACCTGCTCTAGTCGTCATTCCAACCACTTCCTGACGAAACCACTCCAAGTCGAACTCGGCACTCGTCGGGAAACGAGGACTAATCTGGGGGACCAGGGTCGCAGGTTTGAGTCCTGTCTCCCCGACGGACGCGCAATTTTGAGTTCAGGGCGAGAGGTTGTCCGGTGCGTTATGCGCCTGGGCCCAGGGGCGTAGTCCTCCAACCAGGAATCATCACTACCGCAGGTCCACGAGATGCTTGATGGTGTGCCGTACGTCCACCTGGCGCAAGCGGCGTGGCGCCGCCCATGCGCGCGAGTGCATGGGCGTTGCGTCCCGCCGCAACGTCACACGCGCGCAGGTGGCGATTGCGCGACTCCGTCAGGGGACGAACAGCAGACCCTTGGCCTGGATGGTGGTCACCGCCGGGGCGATCTCACCGGTACGCAGGTTGAGCTCACCCAGGTAGTTGGGGTGGTCGACCGGGATGTTGGCGTCGCCGGGGGTGACAGCCACGTAGGCGGTTCCGGTGTCGAACGCGCCCCACACGGCGAAGATCTCGTTGTCCACGCTGTCGGTGACGAACAACCTGCCATTCGGGTTGGTGATCCACGCAGCGTCATCCACGGACTGAGAGAGATCGAGCACCGAGAGATGCGGCGTGGGGCCGTCCGCACCATCGACGTAGATCTGCTCCTCATCGCCCTGGCTGTCGAGCACGAAATCGCCACCGAATCGAGGACTGCTCGCCGGGACGACCTCATTGGAATCCAAGTCGGTGAGAGCCAGCGCGATCTGCTTTCCATGGGAGGTGCCGTTGACGTTGGCAATCGTTGCGGTGCTGTTGTCGAAGAACATCGGTTGCAGGACAGCGACCGATCCTTCGAGGTCGGCGCGGTACACCGCAGGGCCATTCGCGACCGTCGGTGCCGAGGCACTGATGAGGATCACGCCGCGGTAGACCGAGACGGCATCCGTACCTCCGCCGTGAGGCAGGGGGTTGAGGTTGTAGTGGTAGTGCTGGACCTGGTGGCCGACCGGTGCCTCTGGCGAGATCACGAAGAGGCTCGAGTTCCCGTCCTCATTGACCGTGACGATGAGCTGGTGGGTGGCGGCGTTGGCGGTCATGCCGTCGGCATGGCCGGCGACCTTCCACGTGGCGACGCGATGCCCGGACGCGTTGTAGCCGACAACGTCGCTGACGGTGGCGCCTGTGGGGCTTGGCTGTCCGCTCGGCCCGATGCCGTTCTGCCAGACCACGTAGACGGCCCCGTCCAGCCAGGTGATGTCATCCGGCTGTGTCATGGTCGCGCTACCGATGGCGAAGACCCGGACCGATAGCTTCGCGTGCGCCTGCGCTGTGGCCGCGGCCGCCACCGGTGCGACGGAAATGGCGGCGGGGAGCCCGACGGCCGCCGCCGCTACCGCGGTGATCCAGCGACGATACACCTTCTGCGTCATCTCTCAGCCCGTCCTCTCTGCACCCCGTTTTCGGCAACTCCTCTACTCTGATGAGTGGACTGTTAATTCGGGGTAAAGGGCTGAGAGCCGACACTTCGCGCCGTGGACAGGTCATCCTCAATGCGGTGGCGCGTTGCCGGCCTCCACCTGTTCAACCACTTCCGCGTCGTCGAGTTGCAGCGACTTGGGCGTCAGCTTGATCCCTGCCATCGAAAGCGCCTTTGCGGCGTATTCGCCGACCGGGACGCTGGGGTCCGCAAGCACCACCGAGAGCCCCGCGTCGCAGCGCCGGCGAGGCGAGCCACTGGCGACCAAATCGACTGACCAATATGTACCATCTGTGGAATGTTTATGGCAAGTTAGACATCAACTCCAGCCTAAACCTCGCTGCGCGGCATGTACCCAACTGCCGCGCGGAGGCCAGCAGGTGGCGTTATTGGAGCTCTGATGACGCCGGGATCGCCCCATCGGCGGAGCCCACGCCGTTGGGAAGCTACCCAAGCGCCTTGGGAGGTCACGGTGAACGAGGGGTGAGAGTGAGCTCCGGCGCGGCCGTACCGGGGGTCAGGTAGTGGGCTGGATGGAAGCTAGGGCTTGGTCTATGGGTGTGGGGGTGAGCCTGAACGTCTGCTCGGTGTCTGTGGAGTCCACTACGAAAGGGCGGCTCCACTGATAGTTGGTGATGCGCAGCTCGCGCAGGGTCGGGGAGAACAGGCCACCGGTCCATAGCACCGGGTAAGGCAGGGAGGTCAGCTTCGGTGCCGGGGCGTGGGCGAGTGTGGTGAAGCGGGTGCTGATCTCGCGGACGGTCAGTGGCGGATTGGTCGGCACCAGCCATGCGCGTCCCCAAGCTTGCTCGGTGGTGGCGGCCGCGATCAAGGTCGTAGCCACGTCGGTGATCGAGGTCCAGCTGTGCGGCACATCCAATGCGGCTGGCACGTAGGCGCGCTTCCCGGCTAGCAGCGGCTTGACCAGGACGATACTGAAGATGGAGTTGGCCTCAATGTAGTCGCTGGCGCGCACCTCGGTGGCCCGGACCCTGCCGGCCTGGTGCGCGGCATGGGCGTCGAGCCACATCTCGGCGCGCATCTTCAGCTTGAGATGGGTCGCTGCGAGTGGTGTGGAAGCGGTGATGGGCGCGTCGACCGGCCCGTAGCCGTACAGGTTGCTGGCGGTGGCGAGGACTGCCGAGCTACGTTCCGCTGCGGTCAGGAGCGCGGTTGCCAGCGGCGGCCAGTCGGTGAGCCATTGGTCGTAGGGCGGGTTCGCGCAGTTGTAGAGCGCGGTCGCGCCGCTGGCCAGGGTGGCGAGCCGATCGGCGTCGGTGGCGTCGGCGGCTATCCGCTCGATGTCCGGATGCTGCGGGCCGCCACCGCGCCGGGACAGCACCCGGACCCGCTCGCCGCGCTCGGCGAGCAGAGTCGCGGTGGCGGTGCCGACCGCGCCGGCGCCGACGATCACGTGTAGTGACATTTCTGCTCCTTCTCCTCTCGTTCGAGAGCGGCGCCATTAATGCGACCCAAGTGTTGCGGACCGGGAGCAGGGGCGGTGTTAAAAACACCAACTCCACACGAGGCCGTCCGAGATTGCTCCGGGCAGCGATGCTCATTCGTCGTTAGGCGTGTCCTCATTTCCTCGACGGTACGCCACGGCCCGCGCTGACGGATAAGCCCGGTCTTGTACAAGCCGTTGACGGTTTCCTCCCCCGACTCGGAGGAGGAGCCTCCGAGCTGAGGATGCGTAGGCGATCGAGTCGGAAATCGGCGTCTCCTCAGGCAAGAGGCGCTGACTCGCGACACCGTGATGCGCGTCGGCGGCGACGCTGGTCCGTTGTGACCTCGATCGTTTGCCTCGGCCGGCTGAGCGCAGCTGGTAGCGGCGAATGTCAGAACCGGCGATCACGACGGCGCGCTTGTGTCACTGGTACCCCGGGAACGTGTCGCTCGCCACACGGTGCCGGGGAGAAGCAGTACAACTGCAGCCGGCACGATCCACCAGCACGACACATTCGTGCGGCTCACGGCGGCGGTGACTGCCAGCGCAAGCACCACCCCAACGGCCACCCGCCAGTCGTCGCCGATGAGGAAGTCATACCAGAACGAGGCGAACGCCTTCAGCTGGCCCGCCATCACCGCAGCGCCTCTGTTCGCTCGGCAGTGCTCACTGCAGCCAGCGTGTAGGACCGGCGACGCTCGAGACGGAGGACAGCGACCAGCCCGACCGCAAGCAACGCGGTGAGCGGGATGATGACGAGCAACGCTGCGTCGGACCCGGGCCACTGCGCGCCCGCGCCCTCGCCGCCCCAGAAGACCCCAAACGATGTCAGCAGAGTGCCAACCGCGAACTTCAACGCGTTTTCCGGGACCCGCGCAAGCGGGGCGCGGAGGAGTGCTCCCGCCGACGCCACCAGAACGATGGCTGCTCCGGCCGCGATCCCCGCGATGGGGATATTGCCTGCGTTCCCTCCGAACGTGAGCACGATGAACACCACTTCGAGGCCCTCGAGCAGCACGCCTTTGAAAGAGAGGGTGAACGCATACCAGTCGGCAACCAGGCCAACCCTCTGCGTTCTAGCAGCACGCGCTTCCGCAAGCTGCTTGCGGAAGATCTCGTCCTCGTTGTGCAGCGCCTTGTAGCCACCGGCGCGAAGAACGGCCTTGCGCAGCCACTGCAACCCGAAGACAAGGAGGAACCCGCCGACGAAGAGGCGGAGTGACTGGATCGGCAGGGCGCCGATGGCCGGACCCAGGGCGACGACGGCAACCGCGAGCACGGCGACTGCGGATGCAAGTCCGATGATCGCGGAGCGCCAGTCCCGGGCGGTACCTGCCGCGAGCACGATCGTTGTGGCCTCAACCGCCTCGACCACACACGCCAGGAAAACCGAGGCGAACAGCGCCCAGACGGTCATACGGGAACCGCCTTGGCACGGGACGGTCCTACGTCATCGGAGGTCGT